>CAYPMR010000015.1:0-57934 GCA_964411665.1 uncultured Granulosicoccaceae bacterium
TTGCTGAACTTGCCAGCAAGGTGTCGGTAACAGGTGATGACTCACTTACTGATCAGCAAGTGCAGGGTAAGGTTTGTTTAAAAAAGGGTGAAGATTTTTCCTTTTCACATGACCTTGAGGGTAGGCAGGACAGTGAAGCACTGGAGTCGCGTCTAAAAGAGAAAGCGCAAACTGTGCTTGGGCCGAAAAGTGAAATGTTGTTGTCTTTGTATGAACGCTTCGATAACTTGTCGGCGCGTGAATTGGGTGAATTTTTGCGGTCTTCTACCTAGAGAGCCAGTTAGAAAATTTTATTCTCCGTTATCTGTTCCAGGTTACAAGTCTTTGGTAATTTTAAAAACTCACGTGAGTTTTTAAAATGTGAAATTCTGGAAACAACGTTTAATGAAGGGTCCGGTATAGGTAATATTTCTTGATATGATCCTGCGACATGCAACCCCATTGCCTCTTACATAAAATTAAGCATTGCACACTTAATGTTCATTGGATCCTCGCTGTTGTTTGCCCATTCGATAAGGTTTCAATAACGAGCAATGGATAGTCGGGCAGTGGGACTTGTCGAAGCTGGCTGCCATCATCTGCAATTGCGGTCACGTTACCGAAAAATCGTTGTACGCCATCAGTGGCTTCTGATTCAATACTATTCTCGATACGAATAACAACACCTTCGGATTGATCGGGAATAGCTGTAATATTGGCACTGCTATGTGAAGAACTTGAAGAGCTTCCTGCCCTATTGGCTTCGTTGCGCAAATCAAGTGAAGATGATTCGATTAATTGTAGGCCATCCTGTATTGTGCTGATGAATAGCTCGCAAGCATAACCGTTACGTACTTCTCTGGAAAAGGGATTGAAGTTATCACCGGTGGCCTGCAGCCCGGCTGCGTTGAGCAATTTTAGAAACCTCTCGGAGCTACAATCTGCAAATAACGTTTCACCGTTAGCAAAATCAACTGAAAATGCGTTGTAGCTGATATTTTCAAGTCGCTGATGGTACAAATCATTGTTTAGTATTTCGTTTTCGAATACTACTCCACCACGATGTATGTTTGCGTTGAGACTGCAATTGTTAAATTGTGCTGTCCATACAGTACGGGAAGCGTCAGTAACTTGCGAAGCGGTGATGACTCCGCCACCCGGACAATCCTGTGACTGCTCAAAATTGTCACTTGTCCCTAGTGTTTGCAGCGCGTTTTGTATACTGAAACCACGAAGTTGATCTGATGCTGTACGAACGTCTGATAACACTTGAGAACTTCCAAGCGATAAAACCGTAGACAATTGTTCACTGGAACGACTGTGCTGAAAAGTTAATGCAGATCCTATATCGTTAAGTGCGATCAATTCGGGGATGTTGATACTGTCTAGACTCAATCGCCAACTTTGATTGTTCAGATTAACCGAGATGCCTCGCTCATCCAACTCGATACGTGCAGGTGCACTCGCCAAGCCAAATTCTTGGTAGCTAAAACCGACTTGCGCCGTGAAGTTATCCTGAAGTTGTGCCAGCGCTGCGAATATTCCTGTTGTATTGGGTATTTGTGTTCTATATTTATATCGACCAGCAACAACAATGAAACCTTGCTCGACAGTTGCAGCCAATCGAAACCCGTCGGGGTTCAGTTCACGATCACCGCGCCCTAAACGCATAAATTCTGTTGTATTGATAAATTGACCTGTTTCCGTAAAACGATTCAAATGAAAACCGGTTATATTTTCTGAAACTGAGTCTCCAGTGATCAGATAAACTGTGCCGAGATATTCAACAGCAAACTGAATGCTTTGTCCTGAGATCTCAGGTGGTAAATCAAATCGCTGTTCTGAATTGTCTTGTGGATTAAAAATTAGCAATTGGCGACTTGTCACACCAAAACAATAAAGTCTGCCATTCGCGCTAAGACCCACACAGTCGTCACTAGTGCCTATCGATTGCAGCGCTTGTGGAGAGTCAGGTATCGCCATGTCCGGAAATACCGGGTTGCTTGCTGCTGGGTTTCCAGCTTCTAGAACTTGCATGGGGCTGAGTTCGCTGTCGTTCTGTGGTGTCGAACCTGTCAATACTGGACCCGAAAAACCGATTGGCATTTCTTGCGATGTGTTTTCGACACTTTCTGGCTCTGATGATGGACCACCACAACCGAGGATGTTTGTAATCACAAGCCCAAGTGTAGCTGTCAGTGCAAGTGGTCGAAAAAAAATTGCTAGCTGTCTAATTTTTAATGTGTATCCCACCATCAAATACGCTGCTGTTTTAATCATGGTGTGAAACCGTTGCAACGCGATTCGATCGAATCACGACATTCCGAGCAAACCAATCTTCCGTTCTGGAATATTGGAGTTGGACATCGAAATACACTGTACTCTGTCAATCCTAAGGTGTTAGAAGCAGACATTAGTACTGTTTCCTCCTTTTCCGTAATCGCTATGGCTGTTGCCAGGTAAGAATCAACCCCTGAAAAGATATAGCTGGCGGTAAATGGCGTACTTGTTTCATACGAGGAAGTAACGCACTGGTCTGTAGCAGTTGTATCGACAAAAGAGATCGTAACTGGACAATCTCGCGCCATGGGATTTGCGAATCCTCTGGCAACTATCGGCAAGTTTTGGAAATTAATATCTCTTGTTCGAAGGCCACTTTTTGCATTGGTATTAACACGTATTGTTACCGGCGAAGTACTTGATCCATCAGGCAGGACAGCAGCTATGCTAATCTGTTGATAAGCGCCAGGAAGCATATCGGTAATTGTAATACGAGGTTCGCTAACCACTGTCTGACTTAGAGGATCGCCGGAAACGGAAAATTCCGTCACAGGCGCATCAGCGATAAAATTTGTCCAGTCTAGTTCAACAACAGTGTCAGACACTACGTTTATACCCATGGCGAGTCCTACAGAAAAATCACTCAGACATGCCAGGCTCTGCTGCTCGACAACTGTGAATATCGTGTCGTCATTGCTCGCTGGGAGAGTGACAAATTGGTAGTGATCATTCCTGAACGGTTGAAATCCACAACCGCGCCCTGGTTCGGTTACTCGTACAGAAACAACTCGCTGATCTCCACGCTGTTCTATATCGATGACCTCAATTTTGAAACCAACAGCTTCTTCGAAACCATTAAACAAGCCAATAACGTCTGTATCACTGAAATCTACTGCTGGTGCAGTCATACTTTGGCTGTCGGCTAACGCATATAGTTCTTCGTAATCAGACTGGAATGAATCTACATCTTTGTAAACCACTAGCCGCCTTGTCGCAGCTTCGTCAAGCTCGGCTACAGGTGGTGAGTCACCCGACTCAAGTTCGTTGAAAAGAATAGCTTCACCGTCAGGCGGTCTTTGAGGGGCTGCGATTTGATTATTGGTTACACTAGCAACACAGATCGAATCTATGGATACGGTGTCAATCAGTTCACATTGGCTAAATGTCAGCAATTTTCCTGACTGCGATTTGAGGACAAGCTGGCTATTAGCAGTCTGATAACTGAATGTGTTTGAAATTACAGAGAAAAAGAATTGTCCTTGATTTGCGTTTACACCTAATAAACGGTTATCGCATGAACCAGTATCAACATTTATTCCATTAACTGGTGTGATCAGATTTTCTTGTAGCAAGATCCCGGCTGTACCAAAGGCGTTGCAATCATCAAATCCACCGAATCCATCTAACGTCCCTTGGTCAATAAATGTAAAGCGAAATGTATAGGGGACATCGGCAGCAGCAATTGTAAGTTCGCCAGATTCGGAGGTATAAGATTCCAGGAGCCAGCTACGACCAAGCAAAAATGATTGATTAGTCTCTGACGGGACTGGATTCCCTATATCTGCTTGGACTATGTCGTTGGAATTGCTACCAGAAGAGCAGCCAACGCATGTCCCTGTTATCCCAGCAAGAAAAAAAAAGATAAGTCTTTTCATACGTGCATCCCTGTATCGATCGAAGCTACCACCAAGTATTACATGAATTTGGCGCGTTATATTTCCGATCCAGTTGCAACCTGGTTATATAGGAATGTACTGTGTTGGCGGTAATTGATCGTTACAACAGTGTAAATAAGGGGGATGAGCGTTTCGCACAAACTAAACTAAAGATTATCTGTTACAACACTTGGACTGTCGTAAAAAACCATATGAGTTTTTCTGCTGCCATATCTGTCCGACTTCAGTGGTACGAGTTTTAGCTTCTACATTCAAGTGTAGATTGATCGTTATGCCATAAAATTCATGCTGCACGTGGTTTTACAGCTTTCTCGATGCTGGCGCCTAACTCGATTTCAGCAACACGCAATTCATAGGTTTTTTGCAGATTCATCCAAAATTCTGCCGTTGTACCCATATAGCGAGATAACCTCAATGCAGTGTCAGCGGTAATAGCGCGATCACCATTGAGCACCGAAGTAATTCTGTTAGGGGGCACATCCAATGCAGCAGCAAATGCAGATGCTGACATATCTAGTGCGCTAATTTCATCCTGAAGCACTTCACCAGGATGTACTGGTCGCATCTTATTTCGTTTTGTCATAGTTCTCTTCCATTCAGTGGTAATCAACTATTTCCACATCATGTGGCCCGTCATTTTTCCAGACAAAGCAAATACGCCATTGCTGGTTGATTCTGATGCTTCGTTGTCCAGCTCTATCGCCAGAAAGTGATTCAAGTCGATTACTTGATAGCCCTGCCAAATCTTGAAGCGTTGTTGCTGCATCCAATACGTTTAGTCGACGCTCAGCTTGTGCCGCAAAGCTTCGAAATTGTCTTACTTGCTTCCCATTGTAAAAAGCCGCTGTGCGTTTATCTGCGAAGCTCTGAATCATAGTGTATATTACACATTACGTAACGCGTATGCAACTATAGGGCCGGTACGTGGTGTTTTTAAAAAACTCACGTGAGTTTTTTTAGCAATCTCGTCTCTTCTCACCACTGCGCACCACCAGTGACCTGTATATTTTCCATTGTCAGACCCTTGGCGTCCTCACTACACAGATATCTGACCAAAGCTGCAATTTCATCACTCTGTACAACTCTTTGCTGCGGGTTTTCATTAGCTACGCGTTGCATTGCCTCTTCAACCGATGTCAGTGTGTCATCGCTTTCGACTTGCCTTGCCATGCTTCTACGCATCATCGGTGTATCGACCCATGTTGGACTGACCATAGTACAGGTGACGCCATGTGCTGCACCTTCGAGCGCTACGCAGCGTGTTAGTCCGAGTAAGCCTGCTTTGGAGGCGCAGTAAGCCGGGCTATGAATTTCGCCAACGGTTGCAGCGGTTGAGCCGATGTTTATTACTCGCCCCCAATTGCGTTTAATCATACCGGGCAGCAAGGCTTTGGTCATTCTGAATGCGCCGGTAAGATTTGTGTTAATGATTGATGACCACATGGCTTCGTCGTGTTCACAGACGGTTTGTGATGTGCCAATTCCGGCAGCATTGACAAGTATGTCGATAGACCCTTGCGGCGATTTGGAAAGGGCAAATTCTACAAATTGGTTAACACTGTCACTGTCGCTAACATCGAGTATGGCCGAGTAAAGATTGCCTGATTCGTGATAGCTTTGAGCTTCGCTAGCGCTGCGCGACCCTACAATCACGTCAGTACCCGTGGCAAGTAAAGCTTTTGCAATGGCCAAGCCGATACCGGTTAAACCACCGGTGACTACTGCACAGCGTTTTGTTTGATCGTTATTTGTTTGATCGTTATTCGTTTGATTGGTATTCATAGGATCTGTTGGCTGTTTACACTGTTAATGATCGCTAACGGTCACTCACGGTGGCAAATGCTTGATCAAGACCTTTGGCAATGGCCGGTATATCATCCATGGATAAACACAAGGGTGGAACCATACGCAGGCAGGATTGATGGGCACCTGATTTTGATAGTATCAAGCCGCTGTCACGACAACTTTCAAATACATGTGCGGTTGTTTCAGGGTCGGGTTCCATGGTTTCGCGGTCTTTTACCATTTCTATAGCCAGCATCAGCCCTTTACCGCGTACATCACCGATAGCATCGTAACGTTGTTGCAAGGCTTGAAGTTCCTTAAGCAGCGCACCGCCGACAGTGGCAGCATTGCTTTGTAATTTTTCGTCATCCAGTACTTGCAGCACGGCACGAGCTGCTGCACAGCACATTGGATTTGCGCCGTAAGTGTGGAACAGGAATCTGTCGCCCATCGGCGCTGCAACTTCTTTGCGCGCAACGACAGCTCCCAGTGGAAATCCGTTGCCAATGCCTTTTGCCATGACCACAATATCCGGCACAACATCGTCAGCCTCGAAACCCCAGTAGTTTGATCCGGTACGACCAAAGCCTGCTTGTACTTCATCGGCGATTAACAGACCACCATGGGCACGTACACGTTCAGCGGCACCTGACAGATAGCCCGGCGGCATTTCTATAATGCCACCGTAGCCCTGTACACTTTCGATAATCATGCCCGCGAGTCGACCGTTGGTTGCATTGTGTATGGTCTGTTCAATTTCCGTGAGATAAGGCTCACTGCCAGCATTGCGCCCGAATATTCCGCGATACTGATTGGGCTCTGCAACAAACGCGACGTTTCCCGGCATGCCGGGGTGGCGCCAGCTGCTAATACCAGTCACCGACTGTGCGCCTGAAGTTGGGCCATGATAGGCATTCCTTAAAGCCAATACATCAAGGTTGCCTGTTTTGGTGCGTGCCATTGCAAGCGCCAGCTCTATCGCTTCCGAACCTGAATTGGTGAAATGCACAACCCATTCATAACCCTTTGGCATTCGTGCCGCCAGTTCCTCTGCAAGGTGCGCGGGTACCGGATGGTAGAACATGGTTGTGCAGTGGGTGAGTTCCTGGGCTTGTTGAGTAGCAGCTTCAACGACTTTTGGATGGCTATGGCCTACTGAAATACAAACGTTCATACCGAGTAGATCAATGTATTTACGTTCGTCAACATCCCACAAGTATTGCATTGAGCCACGACGAAACACCATCGGATCCTTGAAGGGAACAAACTTGCGTTGCGACGCGGCGTAATACGTATCGCGTCGTTTAGCTGTCTCTTCGAGTGCCCAGTCAACAGGTGAGCTCATACTGTGTCCTCTGCATGCTTACGCAGCTTTTGATAAAAGGGTTGATGGTGTTCAAAATAAGTTTGCAGTTGCGGTGCGTCAAGGCAGGCCTTGTCAAAATCGTGGTGTGATTTTTCGCGCTCGGCAACCAACTGACTGGTTGAAATTGTCTCTATGCCTTTGGATTCGATGACACTTTTATGCCAGCCGCTCACTTGTTGCCAGTCGTCGACGGGTTTGTCATGCCACTGATGGCTATCAGTCATGGGTTTCAGGCCTGTGAATTGCCACAGTTTGTTCAGTGTGGCTGGCGGATTAGTGCGCATATCCTCTGCTTGTATAACCAATGTTTTATTTCCCCGTTCGTGCAACTTATCGATCATCATGGCCTGTGCTTCGAGACCGATCTCTTCTTGTGTTACATCGGCGTCGAGCTTGTAATAAGACAAAATGGCAGCCTTGAGATCCCTAATCAGAAAACAATGGGTCAAACGTGAGAGTAACGGTGCGTCGTCCAGAATTTGAGGCACCACGTAATAGCACATGTCTTTAAAAAAGACTGGCGCAGTGTGAGCTTCGTTAAGCAGCATACTACTGATATCATCATAGCTGACAGGGTGTCCCGGCATCACCGTGAAGTAGGGCATCGTGCGTACCTTTCTATGCGCATAGTAGTCGTACATAAAAGGCTCATGGAAACAGGTCAGATCACCGCGTTCACGCATGGCGCGTTCCATGGCAGTAGACATTGAACGCGGGTGGGACCAAAGTGCAATGATATTATGCATGGCAGTGGGTAACTTCAGGGTTCACAGCTTTCTCATCAATATCACTAGATAATAATAGGATGATCAAGACACTGTACAGAATCTTAACGATTGAGCGCCACCCCTCTTGACCCGTCGCAGTAGAAGTCATCGCAATAGAGGTCAGGGACGTGCCGGTGTGCGTCCACCGGTTCAGCGCAGCGCTTACATTGACCGTAAGCTGGCTCCTATGTCCGTACTTAGCGATGAAGGTCTCGAGCTTATCGAGGCAAATGCCGATCTGATATTGCAGCAAACCGGGATGGAATTTCACGATGATCCTGAAATTCTGCATATCTTCCGCGATGCAGGCTGCGACGTAGATGGCCTGCGGGTGCGTTTTGAGCCGGGTTTTTGTCGCCGTACTATTCAGGCAAGTGCTCCATCAAGCTTTACGCAACATGCACGCAATCCAGACAATTCAGTGCTACTCGGTGGCAATGCGAGTGTGTTGTGTCCTTCCTGGGGGCCGCCGTTCGTACATGACATCAAACGTGGTCGACGCTATGCAACGCATGCCGATTTTATCGATCTGGTAAAACTGCATCAGACCGTGCCGTGGTTACATCATTCGGGTGGGGTGGTTTGTGAACCTGTTGATCTGCCTGCCAACAAACGCCATCTGGATATGCTTTACGCACACATGCGCTGGTCTGATCGGGCTTTTATGGGCGCCTTTATCGGTGCAGAACGAGCCGGCCATGCCATCGACATGGCAACACTATTATTCGGCGAAGATTTTATTCGTGATCATGCCGTGTTGTACTGCGTCTCCAACACCAATGCGCCACTGGTACTTGATGCCAACATGTCTGGTGCACTTAAAACCTATGCACGCGCAGGTCAGCCTGTTGCCTGCACACCCTGGACACTAACTGGTGCCATGAGTCCGACCACAGTTGCCGGAACACTTGCTCAGGTTTTAGCAGAAGCATTGGCAACATTGACTCTGGTGCAACTGATCAAGCCGGGCGCACCGTGCTTGATGGGCAGTTTTGCATCAACGCTGTCAATGCAATCCGGGGCTCCGACATTCGGCACGCCGGAGGCGGGTTTGCTGGTGCTTGCAGCCGGTCAGTTAGCTCGTCGTTTGGGCGTGCCTTTGCATACTGTAGGCACGCTGTCAGCATCGAAGTTACCCGATGCTCAAAGTCAGCAGGAAGGCACTTGGGGATTGATGATGTCTCTTTTCGCTGGTGCTAATCTGATTAACCATGCAACCGGCTGGCTGGAAGGCGGTTTGGTAACGAGCTTTGAGAAAACACTGATAGATGCTGATCTGTGTGGCAAGCTTGCGCGCTTCTTTGACGGTATTGATACCAGTGAAAATGCACAAGCCATGGATGCCATAGCAGCGACGGGTCCGGGTGGTCATTTTCTGGGGGCTGAACATACCCAAAACAATTTCCTGACAGCGCTGCATCGCCCGGCACTGGCTGATAACAATTCTTTTGAGCAGTGGTCAATCGACGGTTCTAAAGATGCAGCACAACGGGCGCACAGTGCTTGGCAGGAACGTCTTGCCAACTATGAAGATCCGGGGCTTGATCCCGCCATCGACGAAGCTTTGCTTGATTATGTACAGAAACGAAAAGCTGAAAAACCGGATCAGGATTATTTCTGACGCCAATAAGTCATGAGTAGTAACTCCAAACCTTTGTCTACCAAAAGCACACCCGCAAGTACCACCACAGCGGTTAACACCATTATTGTTGGCGGTGGCGCTGTAGGTTTGAGCCTGGCCTATCATCTCGCACGCCACGGTGTTAGTGATGTGGTTTTGCTTGAGCGTCATCAGCTGACTTCCGGAACCAGCTGGCATGCCGCCGGTATAGTGGGTCCGCTGCGGGCCAGTTATTCGATGACCCGTCTGGCTATGGCAGCGGGTGAGCTATTTCCACGTCTTGAAGAAGAAACTGGTCGTTCCATTGGCTATCGCCAAACGGGTGGTTACTGGTTGGCGCGAAAAGATGAGCGTATGGATGAACTGTATCGCATCGCTTCATTAGGTAAATGTGTGGGCCTGCAACCACACATGATTAACGTGTCAGAGCTTGAAAGTAAATTACCTGTGATTGATGGGCAGGGTGTCTGTGGTGTTATGGCAGTACCGGAAGATGCCAGTGTTAATCCTGTTGACTTGTGTATGGCCTATGCCGCAGCTGCGCGTGAGAGTGGCGTACAAATTCGTGAAAACACACAAGTCGCACAACTGCTGCATAAAGACAGTCGTATAACCGGTGTGTGTTTGGCAGATGGTTCAGTTATCCACGCAGAAAAAGTTGCGTTGTGTGCAGGTGCATGGTCACGGCAGTTGCTCGAATCGCTGTCGGTTCCAGTGGCTTTGCCATTGCAGGCTGTGGAACATATGTATGTTGTGACTGAGCTTGACCCTCGCTTTGCCGATTTTCCGGTGGTGCGTGACCTTGATTGCGGCGTTTATATAAAAGGTGATGCCGGCAAGCTAGTGATAGGCGGGTTTGAACCGAATGCCAAATGTGTCGATGTAACGGACCCTGTTATTGATCAACCGTTTGTTGAGTACCCGGAAGACTGGCAACAGTTTGAACCGTTTATGCAGGCAGCCCTTGAGTTAATTCCGGATCTGGCAGACGTCGGTATTCAACATTTCATGAATGGACCTGAGAGTTTTACGGTTGACACACGTCCCTTAGTCGGTGAAACACCGATGGTTGATGGCCTCTATGTCGCCGCTGGCATGAACTCCGTGGGTGTTATGTCATCAGCGGGTATTGGTCGCTTGCTGGGTGACTGGATGGTTGATGGCCAACCCGGTGAAGATGTCTGGGAGATAGATTTAGCCAGGGCCGACCTGTTGGCAAGCCAGGAGTCGCACTTGAAAGAGCGCATGCGTGAAGCCGTAGCGGATCAGTTCGCCATGCACTGGCCTTTTAAACAAGCAGTGGCCGGGCGTGATTTACGGCGTTCAGAGTTGCATCAACAGTGGCAAGAACAGGGTGCTGTTTTCGGTGTCACTGCCGGGTGGGAGCGCCCATTGTGGTTCGCTCGAACACCTGCTGAATCCAGGCTGCCTTACTCGGTATCGGCTCAGCCATGGCAAACAATTATCGAACATGAAGTGTCGGCCCTTGATGAAGGTGTGTGTCTGCTTGAACTGTCACCTTTTAGCAAGTTTGATATTACTGGCCCTGATGCTTTACCTGCATTGGACTTTCTCAGTAGTGCGTCGCTTGACGTTGCCTGTGGTCGGATCATCTATACACAACTGCTTAACAGTCATGCGGGTATAGAAGCCGATGTCACCATAGCGCATATCGATACTGATCACTTTCGCGTTATTTCAGGTGCTGCTACCCGTTGGCGGGATTATGCTTACTTGCGACGCTACCTTTGCCACAATAACCGTTCTGTTGTTATCAATGATGTGACTGAAGATTTTGCGGTGATCGGCGTCATGGGAGTAACAGCCGAATCATTGTTGCTTTCCATGCTGGCGTCATCGCTAGCAGAAGATAGGCAAAACAAACAACAGCAGTCTCCTGTATTGCCATTGTTTGGTACAGTTAGCACGACGCTGATGGGTATCCCTTGTCGTCTCTCACGGTTAAGTTTCATTGGGGAGTTTGGGTATGAGCTTGAGGTGGAAGCCGCCCGTGCCGGTGAGTTGCTTACGCATTTGCAAAAAGCCGGAGGACAGCCTGCAGGGCTTTATGCAATAGAGAGTTGCCGCCTGGAGAAAGGCTATCGTCATTGGGGGCACGAACTGGGTCCACAGATAAATCCAATTGAAGCAGGTATAGGTTTTACAATAGATTGGAACAAAAAGACTATAGCCTCGGACGCGTTGGAGACGTTTCGTGATTCAGTGTCAGTAGACACCTCTCGATCTACGCAATTGACGAACGGCATGCGTCTGTTTTTGTGTGAAGTTGAGCCTCATCCTGCAGGTCAATTACTGTTATTGCACGACGAACCTGTATGGCAGGGTAAGCGCCGGGTGGGTTTGACGACATCGGGCGGCATAGGTGCACGGACCGGTAAATATTTGTCCTTTGTATTGCTTGATAATGATCGCAAGTGGTCATTGACTGAGCCATTTAGCATTGAAGTTGCTGGCAGCTTTCATGTGGCTAGAGTTTTAGAGCACGCACCTTTCGATCCGCAGGGCAGGCGAATGCGTAACCTCGCGTCAAACTAAAGGGCAGTTAACACAACTTATGCAAGCGTCTGTCGTAATTATTGGTGGTGGCGTGATGGGCGTCTCGCTGGCCTATCATTTAGCCGACAGCGGTTGGCATGATGTTGTGCTGATTGAAAAAAATGATTTAACCCACGGCTCCACCTGGCATGCCGCCGGGCTGTGTACTCATTTCGCTCATAATCCAACAGTGCAGGAATTACGTGCCCATTCGGTACGTCTCTATAGTGAGCGCCTGCCACAAGAGCTGGGTGAGAGTTGTGGTTTTCATGCCAGTGGTGCAATGCGTATCACCCGTTGTCCTGATCGCATGCAGGAGTTCGCGCACGTTGCCGGCTTATCTTCGTTTACAGGTTATCCATTAGAGATAGTTGATCCACAACGAATTGTTGAGCTTTTTCCGCTGGTGTCTGTCGACGGCATCATCGGTGGTATTTACGAGCCACAGGATGGTCATGTTGATCCGACCCTGGTCACGCAGGGCATGGCGAAAGTTGCAGGTAATCGTGGCGTGACATTTATGCGGCGGTCAACTGTTGCAGGTATTCATCATGATGGCAGTTACTGGCATTTGCAGATACAAGATACAGCCAACAGCCGTGCGCCGGTGCGCGACATACGTTCAACCCATATTGTCAATGCGGCAGGCACATGGGGTTTTGAAGTGGGACAGATGATGGGGATAGATATTCCGTCAGTTCCGGTTTTGCATCAGTACATGGTGACAGATTCAGTAAAGCCCATACGACAACGGCGTGAGTCGGGTGAATTTGAATTACCCATCATTCGAGACCCTGAAGAGAGCTGGTATGTGCGACAGGAAGGGGAAGGGTTGATTCTGGGACCCTATGAGAAGGATGCTCAGATCTGGTCACCTGATCGAGTCCCCGTCGAATTTGGTGCCGAATTGTTACCACCGGATCTGGATCGTGTCGAACACATCATGGAAAAAGCCATGGCAAGAATACCCATGCTGGCGGAGTGCGGCATCAAGAGTGTTGTTAATGGACCGATTACCTTCACCCCGGATGCTAATCCATTGGTCGGACCTGCACATGGTCTGGCTAATGCCTGGTTACTGACCGGCTCATCGATGGGCATTATGGAAGGGGGCGGTGCTGGCTGGTTTCTCGCTCACTGGATGACACACGGTGCACCACCGATGGATGCCTCTGCCATAGATAGTCGAAGATTCGGTCCCTGGATCGATCGCTCTTACCGAATAGAAAAAGCCACTGAATGTTTTGGACTGCAGTTCGGTATTCACTATCCCTATGAACAACGACCTGCAGCACGTAATCGCCGGTTGTCACCCATGCATGATGCGATGCTGGCCTCTGGTGCGGTTATGGGTGCTGTTAATGGTCATGAACGCCCTCAATGGTTCTCCGACAAGATCGGTGACAAGGACACAAATGCGTTTACACGCACCCATCGTTTTGATGCTATTGCGCGTGAAGTTGAAGCCGTAGCAGAAAGAGTGGCCATAGCTGATATGTCGGCATTTTCGAAGTTTGAAATTCAGGGGCCGGGCACGCATGATCTGTTGAATGTATTAGGGACTAATACGCCACCTGCTGCTGGCAGGATAGCTATCACACATGCCCTGACACCGGCAGGCGGCTGTTGTGCAGAGTTCACCGTGTCATGTTTTGCACCTGATCATGCGTATCTGGTTAGTGCTGCGGCCACGGAAACCGCTGATCTTGATTTGCTAAAAGAAGTGGCAACCGGTTTTGATGTGACAGTGAACAATGTCACTGATCAATGGGCAGTTATCGCGTTGATGGGGCCACACGCAGCTGATTTACTGGGCTCGGTGGTCGATGCAGGCGTACTCGATTTCCCGTGGTTTCAATGCAGAGAAATTAATATCGCAGGCAGCAAGGTGCGCGCTCTGCGGTTGTCCTATGTGGGTGAATTTGGTTGGGAGCTTCATGTATCTGCAGCGCAAGCCATGACTGTATTCAACGCATTGGTCGAGGTAGGTAGGAAATATGATCTTGGATTTTTCGGTGCGCTGGCTGCTAACAGTATGCGTTTAGAGAAGGGTTATAGAGCCTGGGGTATGGATCTTGGTACTGAGCGCACGCCACTTGAATGTGGTTTGCAGCATCTCGTCACAACAGATGGCAGAGCGTTCAAAGGCCGGGAGGCTCTTTTAAAGCGTGCTGATTCAACTGAGCGCTGGCAAATGGTTATGCTTGAATTTCACTCAAGTGTGAACGCAGCAGATTCAGAAGATAATATAACCGACCCATTCTATGCCCATCCTTTACTGTACTTTGGTAAACCGATTGGTATTGTGACGTCAGCAGACTATGGCCACCGCACTGGTAAAACGGTGGCGCTTGCTTTAGTACGTGATCGCGATTTTCTGGACGAAGTTCTGGACGATGTTCTGGCTACCAATCATGCAGGCAAGCAGGATGTGGAGCTGGAGGTTGAAGTACTGGGTCGACGATATCCCTGCAACATAATCGAGCAAGCTGTGTACGATCCCGGCAATAGTCGTTTGCGCTGAGGCGCTGGTGTTTTGGCATTTGCATATGCCACTTTTTTCTTGGCCGCTCACGCTGTCACAGAATGGATTTTCCTTCCAATCCTGCAGGTGCATGTGTGTTGCCAGGTATTTTCATTTCGAATACAGACTCAATGACCGTGTAATCGTAATACCCCATACGGGCAATCGGTTTAATTTGCGGTATGTTTAATTTCCCCTCGTCGGTGACTACCTCGTCTTTGATGTGAATTCGAACAACTTCGCCAAAAACAACATCGACATTACCAACAGGGCTATTGCCAGCAAAGCTTTGGGTTGATAAATAACGGCACTCAAAGTGGCATGGCGACTCTGCAACCCTGGGCGCTGGTGCATCTATACAATCCGCTTTGCTGATGCCTGCGTGATCGAATTCATCAATAGACGATTCAAAATCCTGTGCAGAGCGATTGACAGCATCACGCAGATCCCAGGTTGCCATATTCCAGACAAACCAGCCGGTTTCCTCTGCATTGATGACGGTATCTTTGCGGCGTCCATCCGGATAGCCGTTTGCGGCGAACATGACCAGCGGTGGATCGAAGGTGAGATTTTGCCACTGACTGTAGGGGGCAAGGTTGGCGATACCAGTCTGGGAGATAGTAGATAGCCAGCCTATCGGACGTGGCACTGTACAACTTTTAAAAGGGTCCCAGGGTAGAGGATTCTGGTCATGTCTAGGATCGTAGTGCATGGGGTTTCTCTACAAGTCAGCAGGGTTAAAAGTCGCGAATAAAAATCACCACATTTTCGGTTTTGCGTATGCCGGATAGTCCTTGTCGTAACTAGCGCCATCGAATTTGCTATTAAATTCCTTGAGAAAATCACCAGCGGTTGGAAGCTTTGGATCGGCATTGTTTGATGACCAGAGTGCTGATCGCATCAGTGCTTTTGCGCATTGAAAATACGCTTCCTCGATAGTGAAAACAATAACGCTTCTGGGCAGCTTGGCGTTTTTCTCGAAATGTTTGCATAGTTGCTTGTCGCAGCTTACTGTCGCGGTGCCATTACTGCGTACAACATTGTCGCAGCCTGGCACCATGAACATTAAGGATGCTCGACCGTCCCGGATGATGTTGCGCAATGAATCAATACGGTTATTTCCCGTCCAGTCGGGTAACCACAGTGTCTTTGGGTTTGCAATATGGACAACGGGGTCGATGTCCCCTCTTGGGCTGGCATCAGTGCCCTCGGGACCGACAGTTGACAGGATTACAAATTTTGCTGCGTTGATCCACTGTTGATAGAGTGGCGTAAGTTGCCGTACAACCTTGTCAATGGATTTGGGATTCGCCTGACCGTAGATAGCCTCCAGCTCTTCTATGGTAGTGATTGGTTTCATAACAAATTATTGCTGCCAATTTTCAGTACGGGTAAATACCGGTTTGGTTTCAGTAGACAGTGACGAGTCGTAACGGTAACCGTCCCTGTCAAAGCCGATCACACCTTTGGCTGTTTTGATTCGTTCCTGTATCAGATAACGGGCCATTGCCCCACGCGCTTTTTTGGCAAAGAAGCTGATCATTTTGAACTCGCCGTTTTTTTCATCAAGAAAAGCGGGAGTGATGAGCGATGCCTCCAGACTCTGTGAATCGACAGCACTGAAATATTCAATAGACGCAAGATTGACCACAGTTTTGTGTTTGTTTTGCGCACACTCTTCATTGAGTGATTCTGTAATCTGATCGCCCCAGAAGTCGTACAGATTTTTACCACGTTTTGTTTTAAGTTTTGTACCCATTTCCAGGCGATAGGGCTGCATTAAGTCCAATGGTCGCAATACGCCGTACAGGCCTGACAGAATGCGCAGATTTTTCTGCGCAAAATTCAAATCCCTTTTTGTCAGTGTTTGTGCATCGAGGCCAAGATAGACATCACCCTTGAACGCCAGAATGGATTGGCGGGCATTATCAGGCGTGAAGGGTGTTTGCCAACTCTTAAAACGCTCAGCGTTCAATTTGGAAAGCTTGTCGCTGAGATTCATCAAATTGCCCACACGTTTAGGTGTGTAGGGCGATAAGGTGTCAATGAGCTCGCCAGAATCTTTCAGGAAGCGAGGCTGAGAAAAATCTTTCAGCGCGATAGGTGTGTCGTAATCAAGTGTCTTTGCTGGTGAAATCAACGCAAGCATGTGGGTCTCTTGTGAAGCTATCTGATATGACGGGCATTTTACGTTATTGATGGAAACCAGAGGGCTTTTTATCCGTTTTTTTCGATCGATAGGCGAGAAAATGGAAACCCCGGGAAACGAAAAAGCACTGCAGTTTCACGGATTTGCCAATAGGTCGATCAGGATGGGTACAAATTGATCACCTTTGCCATCGTCTACCGCCCCCTGGTACGTGTCTTTAATCGAGCCGGCGATAGTGGAAGTCGCGCCTATGTTGTTACACATCGATGTGTAATACCCAATATCCTTGAAACTATTAGCCAGAGTAAATTCCAGCCCTGATGTATCTTTGTCTGTCAGGTAAGGTGATATTCTGTCAAGGACAACACTCTTTCCACCCCCTGTCGAGAGCACATGCATTAATTCCGTGGAATTGATACCCGCTCTGCTGGCCGTTGCTGACGCTTCTGCCAATACTGCCGAAAACCCAAGTGACACGTAGTTATGAATGAGTTTCATCGCGTGCCCGCTACCAACGGGTCCCACGTGCGTAATGTTTTCAGCAAATGTCTGCAGTAATGGTAACTGTTGATCGACGATTGCTGTGTCGCCACCAACAAGCAGGTTCAAGCGACCGACTGCCGCTTCTTTTGGTGTACGCGTCATCGGTGCATCTATGAAATGCACACCTGCTTTTTCGGCCTCGATGGCCAATTGTCGTGTGGAATCCGGCATAGCCGTTGTACAGTCAATCAATGTGCTGGCGGGTTTTATTGTTGATAATAGTGCGTCATCCCCAAGGAGTATGCTTTCCACCTGCGGGCTACCTGTGACACACAAAATAATGGTGTCGCAAGCTGCAGCCAGGGAATTAATTGTTGAATGAGAGGTGGCTCCTGCCTCAAGCAAATCGTCTACGGGTTGATTACCGGCATGGGTCAGAAAGTCCAGCCTCCAGCCCTTGTTGAGTATATTTAGTGCGATGCCGTGGCCCATTAATCCGACACCGACCAAGCCTGTTCGTTTTTTATTTGTCATCTGTTTGCTGCCTGACTGCTATGATGATTTTGAGGGCATTTATCTGATTTATAAATGCAGGCTATCTGCCTTGCACGTAGGTGGCAACCTGAACCCTTGCTGAACACTGCATTTTCTTTAAATTGGTAGAAGCCGAGTGATTGCTCATTTTCAGTTTTTTTGGTCGACGGTTGAGATATAAGTGTGGAGCAATTGCGTTAATTTCCGCTATCCAGCGTGGATTATTGTTAACTTCACCTCAATAATCTGGAAATTTGTCTACAAGGAAGGAACCATTTTTTATCAGTGTGTACTAATCGTGCATGAAGAATTTGTAGAAGGTTTGCTGGGACTTTAAATGCAGCTGTCACCTCTATTTAGACTGAATTAACAACTAACAGAAATGACAAGTAATTGTCGCAATCAATACGATAAGGAGTACATCCATGAACACAAATGCCTTACAACGTGCCGGGCTGGTCAAATACGCTGCTTTCATGCTGTTGCTGGCTTTTTCCATGTTGTTCACAGCTCAGAATGCGTTTGCTGATCTTGTTAGCGAAGGTGGTTGGGTAAACAAGCAATACTCGATAAACGGCGGATGGGAAATCAAAAAGGTTGATGGTCAGACGGTTATCCGTTTTAAGGATGACTTCAAAACCAAAAGTGGTCCTGATTTAAAGATTTTTCTGTCGAAAAAATCAATCGATGAGGTCACCGGCCGGACTGTAGTGGGATCTGATTCGGTTATGGTCAGTCCTCTGAATAGTAATAAAGGCACTCAGGAGTATGTGCTCCCCGCTGATATTTCTATCGAAGATTACCAGTCACTCCTTATACACTGTGAGCAATACTCGGTACTTTGGGGCGGCGCGACGATCTGATCGTAATCTGTATGTCTCTGATGATTCAGCATTTCGCTGTCAGTCATTACTGATAGAGTAAATAAGAATCATCGAAAAGAACCGTGGCGATTGCCGCGGTTTTTTTTTGCCCGTATTATTATTCCTGACTACATTGTATGACCGGAATTTGCAACTATGGCTACTGGGGTTAAAGCGGCTATCCTGCGGGAGATAAATCAGCCATTATCGATAGAGACAATCACTCTCGATAAGCCTGCTGCGGGTGAAGTACTGGTACGTACTGCTGTGGCTGGCGTTTGTCATAGTGATTTCCACTTTATGAATGGCAGTTACAAGACACCCTTGCCAAGTGTAATGGGTCATGAGTCGGCTGGTGTGGTTGAACAGGTAGGACCTGGTGTGACCTATGTTCGCCCTGGCGATCACGTCATCAGTTGCATGTCCATGTTCTGTGGTTCATGCCGGTATTGTCTCAGCGGTGAATCATACAGTTGCGAACGTACAGATACCCTTCTTAGGACCAGCGATCAAACGCCCCGTGCCAGCCAGCAAGGGAGTCTGATGCACTTGGGTTATGAGCTCGGATCCTTTGCCGAGATGATGCTGTTACCTGAGCGGGCGATCGTCAAGATTCGAGACGATATGCCTATGGATCGTGCCGCCTTGATTGGTTGTGCCGTGACGACCGGGGTTGGAGCAGTTTTCAAAACAGCGAAAGTACAGGCTGGCAGCGTAGTCGCGGTTATCGGTTGTGGAGGTATCGGCTTATCTACGATCAACGGTGCCGCGATTGCTGGTGCCCGGCAAATAATCGCAATAGATATTAAACCTGAAAAACTGGATATGGCCCTTGCCTTTGGAGCCACAGATACCATTTCCGCGGCTGATGGTGATGTGGTTGAAGCAGTACTTGATATGACTGATGGTGGGGTGGATTACAGTTTTGAGGCATTGGGAAAAAAACTAACAGCTGAGCAGGCTTTCAATATGTTGCGTTCATCGGGCACGGCTTGTGTGATCGGCATGGTGCCTGAGCATGAAAAAATCGAAATCAGTGGACCCTCATTAATTAATGACCGTAAATTAATTGGTTGTAACATGGGTTCAAATGCTTTTCGCATTGATATGCCGGTACTGGTAGATCTTTACTTGCAAGGGCGTTTACATCTCGATGAGTTGATATCCAAACGTATCCAGTTGCAAGACGTCAATCAGGCTTTCGATGAAATGCTAAACGGCAGCGTTGCGCGTAGCGTTATCGTTTTTGATAGCGATAGCTAACCTTAAAGTCAACCGGTGTTGAACAGTAGCGTCTGGAAAATCAGATTACCACCCTCTAGTGGTGTTGGTTAGGTCCTGTGGGTTAGGTAGGCGAAACAAAAGTAGGCGAAACAAAATCAAGACGTTTTTTACGCAGACAGATAAAGTCCATTAACAAACTTGCGGCAGCTAATGCCGTGATGCCTGCATGATCGTAGGGTGGCGATACTTCGACTAGATCCATGCCAACGATATTCACATCCACCAGCTCTCTGATGATTGATTGTGCCTGCCAGGTAGAGAGGCCACCGCAAACCGGTGTTCCCGTGCCGGGCGCAAAGGCTGGATCCAGCGCATCTATATCAAAGGTCAGATAGGTTTTCGCATCGCCGGTGATTTCTTTTATTCGTTGTGCGGTAGCTTTGGGCCCGGCTTCGTGTACGGCTGCTGCATCCAGAATTGTGCAGCCGTGCGTTTGATCATTGAGAGTCCTGATGCCTACCTGCACAGATCGACTGGCATCGATCAAACCCTCCTGTATAGCGTGATAGAACATGGTGCCATGATCAATACGTTTCTCTGACTCGGCCCAGGTATCAGAATGTGCGTCTACCTGTACCAGTGCCAACGGCCCATGTACATCAGCATGCGCTTTGAGCAGAGGATAGGAAACTGAGTGATCACCACCCATCGATATTAAAAATGGGGCAGTGTCGAGAATCGAGCGTGCCTCTTTCTCGATAGCATCGGCGATATGTTGTGGGTGGCCGTGATCAAAAAATATGTCCCCATAATCCACCATCGACAGCGTCTCGAATGGATCAAAGCCCCATGGCCAGGGCCCGCCTGCCCATGAGAGGTTGGTAGACATTTCGCGAATGGCGCGAGGCCCGAAGCGTGTGCCGGGCCGGTTGGTGACAGACAGGTCATAAGGGATACCCAGTGTCACAATATCTGCGCCACTGACATCCTTCGTGTACCGCCTGCGGAAAAGGCTAAGAACGCCCGAGTAGGTCAATTCTGCCGCGCTTGGCAAATTGTTTTCTGCGCTTATGCCTTGATCAATTGGGTAATCGTTCATTTAGATGCTCGGTAGTCATTCGGCGTTTGCCAGCTTTGTTTTTTGCTGTCTTGCTCTTAGTGCTTTTTTATAGATGGCATGTGTCGCTCCATTATCTACATCCTGTAATTGTGCGATTTTTTCTACTTTGTAGCGTGGATCAACACTTGCCAGTGTATCTGTTAGAGTATCTTTACTTGACCAACGCACGTTGCGCAAAAACCGACCCTGTGCAACAAACGATGTCCCGCTGCCGATCAACCAATATCCACCATCTTCAGAAGGCCCCAGAACTACATCATTCTTAACCAATGTATTGAACGCTGCATTTATATGCCCACGCGATATGTCCGGTATATCGCTGCCGATAATCACGCAGCGGCAGGATCTGAAATGGTGCAAGACGTATCGCATCCGGGCACCGAGATTGCCTTGTGGCTGAGCGATGACTGACAGATTCTGAAATGCGGCATGATCAATATCTTGTGGGGATGCCACTGCAATATGTAGTTGCCAGGGACCTTGACGCATCCTGTTGATCAGTCGCTCAAGATTGCGTTGGTAGAAACGCAGTGCGGGCTGTTTGCCTATATCTTTTGCAAGGCGGGTTTTGACCCGCCCATAACGAGGAGCACGTGCGAATATCACCAGGTGTTTTTGGTTGGGCATGGGTAATTGTAACTATCCGGACAACGACTGTGATACCGATATGGCTATGGCTATGGCTATGGCTATGACTATGACTATGGCTATGACTATGGCTATGACTATGGCTATGACTATGAATTTTTCTAGTAGCATTTTCTGCCTGCAAACTCGTAATACAGATTCTATATACCAACCTGCTATTGTGCAGTAATTCGGTCTGCTGCAAACCCGCTGGCAGTAGCCCATCAGCTTGCGAGCATGGGTAGCAGTTAACGTTTCCAGCTAGTTTGCCCGTAATTTTGTAATTTTACTCTTGTTACCTGCCGATACTCTCAGTGATTTAAGAGCTATTCTCAGAGCCTGGATCGCCTGATTTTTGTGGTTGATCAAAGGTACAGGCTGGTCGGACTCTTGCAGCGGAGATTCCCGATAGTGCCCAGAGGATACTTTATCGGGAAATTTACTGCGGGTCGCTTGCGGGTAGGTCGTGCTCAGTCGGGTCTGGCTAAGTCGATACACACAATTGCGAAAAACCCGGTGTAACTGAGGGAACTACAGCGTTTGTTCAGAGTCTACTTTTCAAGTCTGTCAATGTCAGATGACAACAGTGGGCAGACGGCTGATAGTGGACAACGAATAGTCCCGTTTAATTTACAATCTGTAACATAATGCATGCAGGCGAAAGCTCAGTGGGAACGCCATAGAGCATGCAATGAACTAGTAACGAATGGAATTTATCATGCGAAAACATTTACTGGCAGCAATTGCTGCATCCGCAATTGTACTAAGCCCTGTAGTTAACGCGTCGGGCGGTGGCGGTTTCGACACGGGTAGTTTCTCCCAAAGCCGAATCGACCAGCTTTATGAGTTGGGCAAATCCTATTACAAGTCACCTCAGGCTAATGGTACTCGTCTCGAATACTGTATCAAGACAGAATCTGGTCTGGCAAAACTGTCACGTCGTTCTGTAAAACCATTCAAGCGTGGTGCGGCATCACAGTTTGTTAACAGTCTCTACAGTTGCAATGATCCTTCTCTAAAAATTGCAGATGCATTACCTGCTGATCAGGGTGACGCGGTTCTTCATTATTTAAACAAGCGTTTCAAATTGCGATTAGCTAATAGCTAAGTTGATTACAACTGAGCAACAATAGAGCAACAACTGCGTTTTTGACTAAGTGACAATCTGGAAACAACCAGCCCTCACAAGCAAGTCATTCATCTGCGTTACCTAACTGCTAGTTGGGTCGCGCAGATGTTTGGACTTGCAATATCGACCAACCCCCCACGCGATAATCGGTACAGTAATAGCAACCGCATATTCGATTGCGATAACTGCAGTGGGAATCTGCAATGACTCAATACCCGTAGCCGCAACGTAGCTGCCATACCAGTAAGATAAAAAAATCATCAAGCTCGCCGTCCATGACCACCATGAAGGGTAGAGTGTTGCGAACGGAATCAACCAGGCGACGTACCACGGATTGATAACGGGTAAGGAAAGCAGGAATAATAGATACAGCCAGTCCCCTCTGAAAGCTGAATTGGAACTACGCCACTGAGTAGATTCAACGCTTGTAATGGCAGCTTCTCCAGTCCCGGATTGTGTGCGAACATGGTTTTTAATCAGGCGCTTGATAAACACAGTTATTATGTAGAGTGAAAATACTGTCAATAACATGAGCTTGATCGAATGGAAATCGAATAGGTGAAGTAGAAGCAAGTAAAGCGGAGCATTGAATAGCCAACTGTCAGCCATAGCGCGTAAGCCTTCCGGGAGCCATATGGTAACCGTGCCGTACCACAGTGTGATCGCGCCCAGGGTTATCAAAAATGTAGTGGCAAGAGTACAGGTCGTCCCGGCCAGGCGTTTGAGGGACAGATCCCGCTGCCAGCCCGATGTCAGTAGGAAGGGTAAGACGAGAATTGCAAATACCTTGGCCCCAAAGGCCAGAGCGAGAGCGATACCTGCCAGAGCCGCGCGTCGGCTATGCATAGCGTGGACGCTGACAAGCATGAATAATATGGCAAAGATATCCGGATGCGCTGTCAGCGAAAACTCCTTCAGCATTAGCGGCGACCAGGCATAAAGAAGCAAGGCATTGCGTGCTCCGAGCTTTACCAGAATGAACATGATCAATAGATCAGCGATAGCGGCTAGTGCTTGCAAAGGACGCACGGATGCGGGCTCCAGCAGATAGCCAGAAGCAAAGATCCATTGTGTGACCGGCCCGTAAACGGTTGCAATCTCAGGGTAGTTGATCAGGGACAGAATCGGTTCGAACTGTTCGGGCACCTCCCGATCGAAAAATGCTTCCGGTGCCAGCGAGTAGGGGTCCTTTGTGGTGACGGTTTGATATCCATCCCACATGTAGCGGAAATAGTCGTCCTCGAATAGCGGCTCCCCTGTCAGTGATAGCAGGCGCAGTATGATAGCGGTTGTGAAAATACAGCCCAGAGGAATGGTGAGCTTGTCGCGATGAAATCGTGCCAGAGCTGCCAATGCGCTTGAGATCATCACAAAGGCGCAGAATAAAACCTGCAACAGGGCATGAGTGCCCGGGTTGCGGGAAATCATACAAATGGCCAACCAGCACAACACTGCAGTGAAGCTGGTAGCAATCAGAACAGATTTGGGTGATACCCGAAAGAAACGGCGCGAAATCAGCCTGAATCCCGACAAATCACTATTTTCCTGGTGAACCATTGAACTAACGGACACTCTGAAGACGCATGTACAGAAATCGAAAAGTAACCATCATTATACCGGCTCTGAACGAGGCCCCTTCGATTGGTCTTGTTCTGGATGGTTTGTGGGCGCTTGAAGCCGATGGGAGCGAGCCTTCAGAAAGTGGGGATCTGCTGCCAGAAGGTGCGGGCACATTGGTAGATGAGATTGTGCTCTGTGATAATGGTTCTACCGATGATACGGCGGCTATAGCAATCGGCAAGGGTGCTTTGGTTGTTAAAGAGCCTGAGCCCGGTTATGGCGCTGCCTGTCTGGCGGCTCTTGCCGCTGCCAGAGACAAGGATATTGTTGTGTTTGTGGATGGAGATCATTCGGTTGAGGCTACCGAATTACCGGCACTTATACAGCCGCTGATCGATGGTGCTGATCTGGTTATCGGATCACGGACTCTGGGTACTTGTGAAAAGGGCGCACTGTCGATACCGCAGCGTTTAGGCAATCGATTGGCAAGCAGTATGATGCGCCTTTTATGGCGAGCCAACGTAACTGATTTGGGGCCCTTTCGTGCAGTGAGCAACGAAGCATTGTCGGCCATTGGTATGACTGATCGCCGGTTTGGCTGGACTGTCGAAATGCAGGTGCGGGCCTATCAACTGAATCAACATGTCGTGGAAATTCCGGTTGCAACTCGTAAGCGAATAGGAAAGTCAAAAATTGGCGGTACCGTAAAGGGTGTGATTGGTGCATCGCAGGGGATACTCGGCACAATATTTAAGTTGTATATAAGACAGCTAACACAATCCCTAAATAAGTCTGGTGTTCCCGTACTACAACGTTCTAGAAAACAGCCTTAAACGAAGCTACAAGGTATTTTACTTGCATATCACCTTCATACAGTTTGGAGACGAGGCATTTAATGCGTAAGGGATGGATAGCAGCGACTCTTCTATCGGTCGTTATAATCGCCGCCGCGGTAGGGTTTTACATTTACCACATTACGAGTTCAACCGATGCAAATCTGGACGAGCGTTGGTCAGCGTTTGATAGCTCCAGCGTTGTTTCCGTAGATAACGAACTGTGGCAAAGCGTACTCGATGATTATCTTGTTACCGATACGGATTCCGGGGTCAATCTATTTGATTACGAAGGCCTGCTTGATGATGGGCGCGAACCGCTCGATGAGTATATAGCCCAACTGGTTGCGCTGGATCCGCTGACTCTCAACCGTGTAGAACAGAAGGCATATTGGATAAATCTGTACAACGCATTGACGGTACAGTTGATCATCGACAATTACCCGTTAGCCTCTATTACAACCCTGGGTTCCAACCCACTCGATTTTGGCCCCTGGAATGATGATGCGACTGTCGTTAATGGTATTGCCCTGAGTTTAAACGCGATAGAGCATCAGATTATCCGACCACTTTATGATGACTACCGAATTCACTTTGCGGTTAATTGTGCAAGTATAGGTTGTCCGGATCTGGCGGAAGAAGCGTTCAATGCCGAACAGCTTGATGATCAACTCGATGAGGCAGCTGCCAACTACCTTGAGCATCCTCGTGGATTGCGCTTTGAAGGTGACATACTGCATTTGTCTACGCTGTTCGAATGGTATGCGAGCGATTTCGGAGACACTCAGCAAGAAGTTCTACAATCACTGGGTAAACATACTGACGAGGAAGTACTGGCTGGCCTTACCCAGTATAGCGGATCACCCACTTACGCTTACGATTGGTCACTTAACGGCTATTGCAGTGAAGAAGGGTCCTGTGGTGAGTAACGAATTTTCAATAAACTCTGGTTCAATGGCGAGATAGCCTAAAACATGAAATTAATAAAAAATGCAATTTTGATGATTGGCGTAGTGGCGGTTTCTCCGCTGGCAATGGCCGATGGCTCACCCTGGCTACCCGCTGACGGTACGACAACACTCGGTGTTAATCTGACTACCGGCTCCACCTCGGATTTTTTCCGCGGTGACGACAGCATTGATCTGTTCGGTGAGCTTGAGGGTACTTACCTCTGGTTCAATGCAAGCTACGGATACGATGATATCTGGGCTTTCGATATTCGTACCGGTTTTGCATCAACCAATTTTGATTCTGATTTTGGAGGAGACAATCTGGATGGCCAGGACGAGATTGCTGACACAACTATAGGTGTCAGTTATCAGTTTGCTAATGAGTTTGAGCTTGATAATGGTTTTCCGACAGTTGCTGGAAGAATCGCCTATACCTTTGGCGGAGACTATGATCCCAATGTGGTTGTTGCTATTGGTGATGGTGCTTCCGGATTCGACCTTAGCCTGCTGGCAGGAAAATCCATAACTTCATCTGTGGCAATCTTCGGTGACCTTACATACAGGCAGCGAGGCGATGGTGTGGCTGACGGCGTGAAGTATCTCTTGAGCGGGTATTACACATCTCCCATTAGAGGTTTAGGCTTTCAATTAGCGTTAGCAGGTATTCGCACTGACAGTGATTTGGATATCGGCGATGACGGAGTTATTTTCGAGAGACTATCAGAAACCAACAAGGACAGCGATTTCCTTGTTGGCGGTGTGAACTATAGCTTTAATAACGGTATTGGCGTTGGTGTTTCCTATACCGCACTTATAAATGGCCGCAACATTGCCGATACAGATGTAGTCAACTTTAGTCTCAGTAAAACCTACTAATTAGTTGGGGAAAACTGAACTGCCCAAATAACATTGAATTGACCTTTTCCATATAGGTATTCGGTCGCAAACTAAAATACAAGTAAGGCAACAATTATGAAATATACCCATCTAGCGATTCCATTCGCCTTGTCAATTCTGGTTTCAGCCTGCGGTGGTGGAGATTCTGGCGCTGCCAGCGATACTCCTATCGCAGCTACCACTCCTGTCGCAGCTACCACTCCTACAAACAGCCAACCAACCCAAACCGCGAATGCGCCAAGCCCAGCTGTGCCTGCAACTTTGTTGACTGGTCGATTTGTAGATTCGGCGGTCGCCGGATTGCAATACCAAACAGCCACTCAAAGTGGGGTAACTGATGCTAATGGTACTTTTACCTATGCTGAAGGAGAGTCGGTGACCTTTTCAATTGGAGATATTGAACTACCAGCAGTCGTTGGTGCTGATGTAGTGACCCCATTGACCGTATTCTCTACCGATGATCTTCTGGATTTGCGTGTCATGAATCTCGCGCGACTGCTACAAACTCTCGACACTGATGCTGATCCAGATAACGGTATAGATCTGGCTGAGGATGCTAACGCCAGTGCCACTGGTTTGAGCGTCGATTTTAATTCGCCGCAGTTTGAAACGCAGGTCGGTAATCTTGTTGCTAATAGCGGTTCTTCCAGTGTCAATCTGGTGGGCGGTCAGATGGCACTTGAACATTTACAGGAAACGTTACTGATCGAAGGGCTGGCTGTGCTTCCGCCTGATAATCCAGCAACGGTAGATACCACCAGTAATGCAACATCTACACACCCAAGCGTTGGCACAGTAGCAGAGTTCAGTACGTTCGCCCATGATGTGAGCGGCACGATGACGATTATTGATGATCGTACAATTGAAATTACCAACTTTAATTACGACGGCACTGGCATCAGCGTGTTTTTCTATAATGGTGTGGACGGAAATTTTTTCCAGCCAAACTCACAGGAGATAGGTCAACAACTGCTTCGTGCTACTCCCTACGTCAACGAAACCATTGTGT
Organism: uncultured Granulosicoccaceae bacterium; assembly: GCA_964411665.1. Lineage (GTDB taxonomy): Bacteria > Pseudomonadota > Gammaproteobacteria > Granulosicoccales > Granulosicoccaceae > CALFCE01. The sequence continues at coordinate 27,933 of CAYPMR010000015.1, forward strand.
TAACCCTGCCTGATGGACTGACTCTGGATGACTTCAATAGCTTAAGTGTCTGGTGTGTGCCTTTCTTTGCAAGTTTCGGCGAAGCTACCTGGTAGCCACTTTCCAATCTAGTTTAGATGATTTAAATTAGAAGCTACCAGTCCGATTCAACGACCTCCTTCAGCTTATGGGGCTGTTGAATTGGACTGGCGGCAAAAGATAAATGTTCTAATCAATTTTCGATGTGCTGATAAATTTCTTTCCGCCGCACATCTTTGTATTGCACATCTTTGTATCGCACATCTCTAGATGGCGGAAACTCACTTTCTCGTCACAAAACTAGTGCAAGCCTGTAAGTGGTCAACACCCATACCACAGCAGGCACCAATGACACTCACGCCATCGTCTGCCCATTTCTGCACGCGAGACGCATAATCCTTTGGTTGTATCACTGCTTCGAATTGCCAATCAGGCATGGTGAAGTGCCCGCTATCGGGGTATGCCATGATTGGCCCGTGCCAATACCGTCGAATAGTGCTGATAGCTTCATCTATATAATCGATATTGGTATGCATGATACCGACGATGTCCAGCTCTGCGTCTATCAGCTGTTTACAGGTTTCATCAAAAGAAATTTCCGGTACTGTATAGTTTATTAGTTCGCCTGATTCTGCGCGTTTACAGCACGTACCCATCCAAACGGGCAGGCCGGTCTTTTTCGCAGCTGCCTTTGCATGTATGACTAGTGCCGGGTCTGACATCATCTCGAGTAATATCAGATCTACTCCAGCAACCTTGAACAACTCCGCCATTTCATTGAAGTTAGCGATGGCAACATCTGCCTGTGGTGCGGCTTCAGCAATACGTTTGCTCGTGCCTTTTAAAACCGGAATTTGATGTGACATTGATCCTGCGATGGCGACTCGTGCCTCAGCATCTGCCAGAGTGCGAGCCTGTCTGGCAAGAGTGACACCTGTGGTGACTGAATCAGGCACCTGATCGCCAAGGCCTGCCGGTCCCATCATATTGCGATTACAGGAGAAGGTATTGGTGGTGATTATGTCAGCGCCAGCATGGATGTAATCAAGATGTATCTGTTGCATGATTTGCGGGTGCTCTACATGAGCTACGCCGCACCAAACATCAGGGTGCATGGCGGCACCTCGTGCCTGTAGTTCGGTCCCGTTACCTGCATCCAGCCAGACTATGTCACCGGCATCTATCTTTGCATGAATTAGATCAATGGGTTTGTTTATACGAGTCTCGTCGTTGTTCATAACTGAGTTTTACGGTGTGGCTATTTGTATGACCGCATGGTTAAGTCACGTGCTGCTTTCTGATTCAGTTAAAGGCCTGCTTGGTACCCAGGCATAACCGTTTTCGCACAAAATGATGCACTCTCTTAATCCATGTGGTTTGTTAGCAGGTGCTTGCAACAGTGTGGTTTCGTGCGCATGTGCCTGTGCACGGGCAGCTGCCTGATCAGGATCTGTGTGATAAAGGCGTATTTCAATGCCAGCACCACGAGCCCCGTTTTCAGGTAGCAACGAGAGTAGTGGATTTTCGTGGAATGTGGCATCGACATGTAATTGGAAGAGCTGATCATGGTAATGCATGATCGCAAAGTCTTTGGAGACTCTTGAGGATTTCATGCCGAATACATCTGATAAAAAAGTCTGTAGAGCGATGACGTCGCGAACCAACAGATTTAATCCCAAACCTTGCAGACTGCGCCCGAAGTCAGCTGCATCGATTGTTTCCAGATCCTGATCTTTCATCGCAAAGGTTTCTTAGGCTGTTTTTTGCAACACGATGTAGTGTGCAGTGGAGTCTTGCCCTTTTATATAATCTTTTTCCTGATTTGATACAACTCGGATCAAACCGCTATCAGTTAATGATTCCAATATTGGCTCCAGGGCGAACATAAACTGTGGACGAATTGAGAAAACTATAAATCCGCCTTTTTTGGTCAGTCGAACCATTTCCCGTGTAAATTTCTCACCGAAGCTATCCTTCCAGACACCTACCGCGATGATAGCATCGAAACTTGTATCCTGTTGATCAAGCGATGTAGAAAAATCAGCGACAGAGAGCTGGTTGTATATACACAGTGCTTTGGCCCTTTCCAACATGGATTCTGAAAAATCCGCCCCTTCCAATTGTTGGAAGCCCGCTGCATGGAGTACTGTGCCGACTTTGCCGGTACCGCATCCTGCATCTAATATACGTGCATTTTTGTCTGGTAATTGATCCATCAATAGAGCAGCAGCTGTATCCGGTGCAACGTAGCCATAGCCATCAAGGTCGGAATCATAACTTTGCCATTCGGCGTATATTTCCTTGGTCTCCTCCTTGTCACGGCTATTGACCAGTTGCTGAATGTTTTTTTCAAGTTGATTATTCACTCTAATAACCTCTCTATGCCCATCGCGGGTGTGTCAGAATATTGATTACAGCGCTTTATTAAATATACCGTTAAATACACCGTTTTTATTCTATTTGTGCTGATTCGGCAGTTATGGTCAATAGCGACAGAATTTCCCGGAACGAGCCATTTTGCGATGCGCCAACTTGAAGTTATCACATTATCGATCTGTCCTTTACTCTCTAATCAGATAACAATCGGCTTGAAATGGCGATAAACTATAACCGGGTCCGGCAATTGCCGGAAGAACAAAGCCCGGAACAACAAGAATAGTTGGAGAGCGTGGTGGTAGATCTACAGAAAGTGAAACAACAGCTGGTACCGCAGGGCGTGTTGCGGGTAGGTATTAACATGGCCAATTTCCTGTTGGTCACCGGAGAGCTCTCCGATGGGTCGCCCGATGGCGTGTCACCTGATATCGCCCGTGCTTTGGCGAAGGAACTTGGTGTTGAAGCCCGTATGGTTCCATTCAAAGGCCCAGGCGAGCTGGCAGATGCTGTTGCATCTGATGCGTGGGATATAGGCAATATTGCCAACGAAGCAGAGCGTGCGAAAACCATCCGATTTTCGCAAGCCTATTGCGAGATTCAGGCAACTTACATGGTGCCGCCGAATAGCCCCATAAGAACAATCGAAGATGTTGATCGCGAAGGAGTGCGAATCGCCGTGAAAGACCGTGCTGCTTACGATTTATGGTTACGCGAGAACTTGCAGCATGCGCAACTGGTTCGTGCCGAAAGCATAGACGGGTCGTTTGATCTGTTTGTTGAACACAAACTCGACGTGCTGGCCGGACTTCGCCCCGCTTTATCAAGTCAGCAGGAAAATTTTGCAGGTAGTGTCATTCTCGATGGTAGTTTTACCGCCATTCAACAATCAATTGGCTGTAAACAGGGTATGCCTGAAGCTGCCACATTTATTAATGATTTTGTTCGGCGCTGTATTACAGACGGTTTGGTGGCATCAGCTATCACCCGGCATGGGGTAGATGGTCGTCTGACAGTCGCCTCGGTGGTTACAGGTGCCAGCGAAGGTTGACCTGCCGCCACACTATGTAACTATAGTTTCCTCAGCCTGCATGCTTTCTCAATGTGCAGGCAATTGCTCAAACCAGGCAAACCTGTCTGTCTCTTAAGCACCTGTAACAGAGCCAAAAAGCACTGGCACCGATTCTGCATCCTCGCTGTGGTTGTTAAGCCCATACTTTGGATGCCAGCCTCTAAAAGCCTGGCAGGTGCAGGAGTGCGTTATACGATGTCGAATTCAGGCGGTACTATTCTAGTCACCGGTGGTGCGGGGTATATAGGTAGCCACGTTGTTAAATTGCTAGGCGAGCGAGGTGAGAACGTTGTGGTCCTTGATGATCTGTCCAAGGGCAACAGGGAAGCTGTTCTGTATGGCGAGTTCGTCGAAGGCAATACCGGAGATGAAAAATTAGTGGCAAGCGTGCTTGAAAAGCACAGCATAACCACAGTGATGCATTTTGCCGCCCATACCATAGTGCCTGAAAGTGTAGAGAACCCGCTTAAGTACTATCGCAACAATACTGCTGCTACGCGCACGTTGCTCGAGTGTTGCCAAAATGCCGGTGTCGATCATTTTATTTTCTCTTCGACAGCTGCGACCTACGGCATACCTGAAGACGCATCGAAGCCGTGTCACGAGGAACTGCCAACCGCTCCGATCAATCCTTACGGTATGTCCAAGCTGATGTCCGAGCATATGTTGAAGGATTTGAGTGCTGCTTGTGATCTGCGCCATGTGATTCTGCGTTACTTCAATGTAGCAGGTTGTGATCCAGATGGTGTGATTGGTCAATCAACCAAAAATGCGACATTGCTAATTAAAGTGGCGTCCGAAGTAGCCGTGGGAAAACGCGAAAAGCTGACAGTATTTGGTACAGATTATCCAACGGATGATGGCACCGGTGTACGCGATTACATACACGTGTCTGATCTTGCCGCAGCACACTTGTCAGCCCTGGATTATTTACGTCAAGGTGGAGAATCCACCCTGGTTAACTGTGGATATGGTCGAGGCTATAGCGTTAGACAGGTAATTGATGCTGTTAACAGGCATAACGGCAATGACATTAACGTCGAGGAACAACCTCGCCGGGCTGGAGACCCTCCCTCATTGACAGCAGCGGTGGACAAGATCCACCAGAGACTGGACTGGACACCAAAATTTGATGATCTGGACACCATTGTCAAAACGTCTCTGGCTTGGGAAAAAACGCTGATTCAACGTGAATCTGACGCAAGAGATGCGGCTTAGGTTCTAGTCGGCCACGATTATTTAAAAGAAATATTTCCTGCATATTTTCAGCGATCTAAGTTACCCCGTTGGTAACGGGTTGTACAGATTTTATCAGGAGGGCTCGCGTCACCGTTGAGGTGTCGACTGGCTTAACCGTTGCTTTAGAAATATAACAAAGGCGCGTTGTGCGAGGCTTGAGCTCCGTCAAGGCGAGGATAGAGAATAAATAACTGGAAATCGGATGACAATCAGGTTCCTTCTAAACAGGTTGTGCCATGGCTATCGCGTTATCTACGCACTTGCGATAGTTACCCTGATGCTGTTGGCCAGCTGTAGCTCAATTACATCTACTCCTACTGTGACTGCAGATTCAGGGCAGCGGTGGGCGTTACTGCCGATTGAAAATCTGTCAACCACACCTCTGGCAGGTGAAAAAGCAGCCACGTTTCTAGAGACGCGATTAAGGCGTCGTGGTGTCAGTACTTTACAGATTTATCCTGATAGCGAGCCTGCAACACTGGCCGCCTTGCTCGATGGCAAAGCACGTTTCAGAAAAGCCAATAAATGGGCTCGTGACACCGGTTTCCGCTATGCGATAACCGGTGCTGTTACTGAATGGCATTACAAAACAGGTGCTGACAAAGAACCTGTTGTTGGACTAAATCTTAAACTGATAGACATTCCTACAGGGCAAGTGTTATGGCAGGCTACAGGTTCACGTATCGGCCTGGGTTTTACCAATCTGTCACGAACTGCCAATAAAGTTGTAGCTGATTTGGTGGCGCAGATGAATATCAGGCGACAGAGTGTGCCTGTACCATTTGTCGCATCAACGGCTCAGAATAATTTTGCAGTAACAGCCGCAGTTGACACTATTGCAGACACCACAGTCGACACTACGGTAACCTCTACTATACAAACACTGAGCACTCCTGCTTATTCACCGATCGTTTCAACGCCTGCAGAATCTGCTGCAACAAGCTCTTACGGCGCGCTCATCGAAGAGCAGCAATTGACAGAAACGTCAACCAATGATTCTTTTGTTAATTCGGATACCGTCAAGACACAACGCATCGGCGATTCAACAAGTACTTATTCAACAAGTACTTACATCGAAGTGACTGACCCTTCCAACCATCTGACAATTCCTGGTCTTGGGGCTGCAATGGCGGAGGAGTCTCACCATGGTTTGATGATTGAATATGATGATGCGCCTTTGTCAGAATCGACTGGTGTTAAGAACATTTTCCAGGACACTGCTACTGATCAAGCCTCCGGGCTGTTGGTAACACCTGCTACTGAAATTACAACTCCTGTAAAGACCTGGTAATTCACGCCAGTAACGAAATTCTATTCGAAACAGTGTTCAATACTATCAAAAATCTGAAGAACAAGATTGTATCGACGCTCTTCAAGCAAGATGACGATCAGGATCATGACGCGACGCCCGAGCCAGTGGGGGTGCGTGCTTATCTTTCTGAGAGCAAGCGTCTGATTGAACTTGCTGTGTTTGCTTTCGCTGCTCCAGTAATCGGATATCTTCTGTTCCCATCCGACCCTGTGGGCCTTCATGCAGGATTTGCGTGGGCTGCTGTTGGGCCAATAGTGTTTGCTGCGCGTTATGGCGTTGCATGGGGGGCAGGTTGTGCGCTGGCAGCGGTATTGGTGATGTTTTATCCGCACGCGGCGTATCAAGCTGAAGGAGTAGTTGCGCTGACTATTGCTCTGGCTATAGGTACAGTAGTTGTCTCCATCATCGTCGGTGATGCCAATAGCCAGTGGCGTAAGCGATCTGGAAACGCAAGTGCTGAGAACACGTATCTACGTCACCGTCTAAAAGAATTTTCCAATGATTATCATGTGCTTAAAGTGTCGCATGGTCAATTGGAAGAATATATGGCAGGGCAAAAGTTAAGCTTGCGTCAGGCAATGCAACAACTCAAGCCGGTGCTTGATACGCGTAAAGATGGCCTTGAAGCAGGGTCTGAGTTGATGGCGATATTTTCACAATTTTGCTCTCTACAGGTAGCAGGGTTGTATAGCATGAAAAACGAGCAAGTGATTAACCCTGAACCGGTTGCTATACATGGTGATATGGGCAAGTTACCTGTCTTCGATCGGCTTCTCAAACTTGCTATAAAACAGCGAAAAGTTATTAGTATCAAATTGGATTCGCTTGCTGAGGACAAACATCAAAATGGATTGCTAGCAGTAGTTCCTATTGTTGACTCGAGTGGAAAAATTCATGGGGTTCTTGCTATCCGTGATATGCATTTCATGGCATTCCAACAGGAGAATCTTAATTTACTATCGCTACTGGGCGGCTATGTTGGCGATATGTTAAGTCGTTCAAAGGGACATGCCGATTCTCAAGGCGCCTGGTTTATGGCTGAACTGGAAACAGCATTACGATTTGCGCGGACCAATAGTGTTGAAACATCGCTTATCGCTCTTAAGCTAAAAAGGTTCGATGGCGAACAGCAAGTTGCGGAACATATTAGTGAAAATCTCCGAAGTCTCGATGCATCCTGGCAATTGCAATCAAAAGATGGTACTCAAATTGTTATGATTCTGCTGCCCCTGATAAATCGAAAAAAATCAGAGGGATATTTAGTCAGATTGATGGACAATATAAGCAAGAAATTCCAGATCGATCTGGATAAGGCAACGAATAGTTGTCGTGTCCTGCAGATTGAGCGTGGCGTGACGCGTGAAGATTGCGTTGCATTTATGCAGAACAAATCAAAAGGTAAGCAAAAGCGCGGCGCTGCTGCAAAGCAAGTCTACAATAGAATATCAATCGATTCTGCAGATAATGATGTAATCCCCGAGCAGGATAAAAGTGGTAGTAATCCGTCTGGCGAGAAAGCCGCCTGATGGATGGGCTAACCACTAGTGGCTCTGATCTGATCAATCAGATAAAGCAATCCGGTAAGCTGCCTTTTATTGTATTTGGCATAGTACTTTTATGCTTGAGTATCATTTCTCAAATATTCCTGTTTAAGAATATATTTTTACCAGATTCTGCGTACCCGAATTTGAAGTCCTGGGTATTCGTTCATATTGTTACATCATTTGTTGTTAGTACGGCTGTTATTCTTTTATCGTTGTGTGTTATTGATAATAAGGAATCTACAGGTAGTACCAATATTCTTTCACATCCTGTTCTTGGCTTAGGTGTGCTGACGTTGCTGTTAAGTCTTTTTATCCCTGTGGTTGGCTGGATTGCAGGCGCAGTCATTCTAGTGGGTAGCTACATTGCCAATCAACGTGTTGAAGAAGATATTTACTGGGAGGAAACAGATAATATTGAGCTGCCATTCGTCATACCTGTTGGTCGAAAAATATCCAAATATGATAGTCGTGGATTTGTTGAGCAACTCATGTACTCGAAAGACAATGACGATCTGTATAAAAAAGTGCTGGCAGCATCTAATGTTAAGGCTGCTCTTTCTATATCGTTGTTGAAAAAAGCCGTTGAGCATTCTGACGATAAAATACGCCTTACTGCTTATCAAACTCTTGATAGCAAAGTGACTGGCCTGAATAGAGAAATACAAAGACTTGAAAATCAAGCTCAAACTCAGCAGGGTGGCAATAAATGTAACACATGGCTGCAGATTGCCAGTAATTACTGGGAACTGCTGACGTTGGAAAAAGGTGAACCTGTTGCTCAAAAGGAGTTACTGAAAAAAGCTAAAGCTGCTTCAGAAAAAGCTATATCAATTCAGCCGAATAACCGTAATGCTCACTTTACTCTTGCTCGTACCAGCCTGATGGCAAGAGATACTGAAACAGCTATTTCATCATTCAACATGGCGCTAAAATTGGGTATGGCTGCGGAAAAAGTTAAACCTTACCTCGCAGAAGCTGCTTTTGAGAATAAAGAGTTCGAGCAAGTCGCAGCGCATCTTGATGATATCGATGATGCATTCAAATTGTATCCACCGTTGAGTCATGTGGCGGCCTATTGGCGTTAAGAGTGGCAATACCTGTGACTTCATCTATACGATATAACCCGGACGCCCATGCAGATATTTGTCTGCTTCTGGAAGGTACCTACCCCTATGTAAGAGGCGGCGTATCAACATGGGTTAAACAACTCATAGAGGGAATGCCCGACCTTTCATTTTCCATTATATTTCTTGGAACCCAAGAAGATGATTATGAAGATTCGGCCTATGAACTACCAGATAACCTTATTCATATAGAAATGTGCTTCCTGCTTGATGCGGTGGAAGAAGAACAAGCATCCTTCTCTGTATTGAATAAGCTCAAGCTGAGCAGTCGAGTAGATAAAGAAAAGTACGTGGTTAATGAAGATATGCATACTTTACTTGCTGAGCAAGATGTTTCGCCCATTGATACAGCTGCAACTGATACATCGAATTCTAATCAGATAATAAGAAATTTCACGCGTATTCTTTCAGGTGATTTGCGCCTGAAGGAAGAAGACCTTCACTATGCCAAAGCGTCCTGGGAGACCATCCGTCGAAAATACCTTAAAGCACCACCCGGACTGGATTTCAATCATTACTTTTGGAGTGTTCGCGGTATGCATGCACCACTTTTTACTATTGGAAAAGTGGCTGAAAATGCGCCGTCTGCTGATCTTTATCATTCCGTTTCCACAGGCTATGCAGGTTTTCTCGGCGCAATGCTACAGAGTAAAAGCGGAAAACCATACATCATTACAGAACATGGAATTTACAGTAAGGAACGTGAACTGGATATAGCGCAGGTGGATTGGATACCTGATGAATTCAATCACTTTCAAGTTGGTTTAAATGAAGAAATGGGGTATCTGAGAAGTATCTGGATCCGTTTTTTTAAATCCCTTGGTCGTATGTCATATAGTTCTGCTGATCGTGTATACACCCTTTATAACGGTAATAGACTTAGACAAATAACTGATGGTTGCCCTGAGGAAAAACTCGAAATCATCCCAAATGGGGTTAATGTTGAGATGTTCAAGGCAGTACGTCGTAGTCCTGACGCTGAGATACCACCGGTGTTGGGATTAATCGGACGCGTTGTGCCGATCAAGGATATCAAGAACTTTATCCGTGCCATGAGGGTGATACGCGAAACTTTACCCGATGCGCAGGGCTGGCTTATCGGTCCGCAGGATGAAGATGAAGACTATTTTGAAGAATGTAAACTTCTGGTCGAAAGTCTGGATCTGCAAAACACAGTGTTGTTTCTTGGATTTCAAAAGCCTGCCGAAATGTTTCCTAAATTGGGATTGAACGTGCTTACTTCCGTTTCGGAGGGGCAACCGTTAACAACGCTCGAAGGCTATGCTGCTGGTATACCAGCAGTCACGACAGATGTTGGTAGTTGTAGTGAATTGGTTCATGGGGTAACAGAGGATGATCAGGCAATTGGCTCATCCGGTGCCGTAGTTTCGATTTCTAATCCTACTTTGTTTGCCGAAGCGGCACTTGAGCTTTTGACAGATCGAAAAAAGTGGTGTGAAGCCCGAGATGCTGCCATTAAACGTGTAGAGACGTTTTACTCGGACAAGGATATGATTGGTCGATATCGACAGATCTACCTCAGCTATGTGCGAGAAACATCTGCTGTAAAGCGTAAAGCTTCTTGAGTGGTCAAAGCGGAGACTAGGAACTATGGCAGGTATTGGCTTTGAACTCAGAAAATATCTAAAGGACGATTCATTTACCGGTTCGTTCAAAGCTTATGGCTTTGCAGGCTTAATTAGTGCCGGACCCTGGGTGTTGTCGATACTGGGTGTGATGCTTATAGGTATCGTTGCAGTATCGCAAAAGGTTGGCGGTCAGGATATTCGCCAATTTACAACATCAGTTACCTGGGTAATGGGTAGTTCACTCGTATTAACAGGACTTTTTCAATTACTCTTTACACGCTTTATTGCTGATAAATTATTCAGTGATCGTGAAGATGATATTAATCCGAATTTATTTGGCGCACTTGTGTTAACCACAACAGTAGCAGCTGTTGTTGGCGGTCTGTGTGCAATATTTCTTTTCGAGGAAAATTTCTTTTATGAGTTTCTAATGTTGGCGAACTTTGTCGCTTTGTCCAATATCTGGATAGTTGTAATCTTTGTCGCTGGTCTGAAACGATTCAAATTAATCCTCTGTGCATTTGCGATTGGTTACGGTCTGACTTTTTTATTTTCCATTTTATTGATTCCTCAAGGTCTGAATGGTTTGCTATTTGGATTGTTGGCCGGTCATGCTGCTTTGCTTTTTCTGATGTTAGGAGTGGTAATTCCTGAGTACAAGGTAAAGCGCACACTCGACATGGACTTTCTCGACCGAACTCAGGTTTTTCCAATACTTATGTTTATTGGATTTACCTATAATTTAGGTATTTGGTCTGACAAATTGATGTTCTGGTTAAACAGTTCAACTTCTGATCAGGTTATAGGTCCTTTAAGGAATTCAACCATTTATGATTTGCCCATTTTTCTTGCCTACCTCAGCATCATTCCGGGTATGGCGGTTTTCCTGCTTCGTATAGAGACAGATTTCGCAGAAGCCTATGAGGGGTTTTTTCGAGCAGTCAGAGGTAAGGCAAGTTTGCAGGAAATAGAAAAATTGGGTAACGAGATGGTTATTGCTGTTCGTGAAGGTATTTTTCAGATCATGAGAGTGCAGGGGATTACTGTACTGATATTGTTTCTGTTGGGGCCGAATATCATCCGTTGGTTGGAAATTTCACCTGCCTATGTGCATTTATATTATATCGATTTGGTGGGTGTTGCTGCACAAGTATTGATGTTGGCAGTGCTTAATGTACTTTTTTACCTTGATCGATTAAAAGACGCTCTATTGCTGACCATGACCCTTCTGATTTCCAATTCATTGTTTACATTTATCAGTATTCAAATGGGATCTGACTATTACGGTTACGGGTTTGGTGTCTCAATGACTTTAACAGCATTTATTGGCATTATCCGTTTGTCATCGGTAATGGAAGATCTTGAATATCAGACATTTATGGCAGATAGGCGAGATCGGCAAACTCAGAAGTTAGTGCTCGAAGACTAGAAACCATCTACATAGAACCTGTACTGCATTATTAGTCCTGTAACGTTCCGCTCTTCGTTACTCTTGCAACATCACCTTCCTTGTTCACAAGTAATGGAATACAAACTGCTTCGTTGTTTAAACATCAGAAATTGGTAGTGGCATGGGATTCCTGTAGCTACCCCTGACACGCCGTATAACCTTTGATAAAAACTACAATGTTATCTGCTTCGTTTAAAGGTAAGTTATTTCCTGCAATATGCACAATAATGTGCATACTGTTGATAAGCGCCTGTTCATCATCAAGCTCTCTGCATCCACCTGTTTCCAATGATTTAGCCGCTGCAAAGCCATCTGCTTCTGTAGGGATGTTCACTATCGATATGGACTCTTCGATCGATCATTCGGCTCGATCAGTTGAGCTATTACTAGAGACGAAATTACGTGCTGAAGGTATTAACCCCCGCGCCATCGAAGGAACTGACAATGAAAATCAATTGAATAATGCGAGGGATGCCGGATTACGCTACGCAGTGAGTGCTGATGTACTGGTTTGGCGTGCGCAGGATCAATTGGGTGCCAGACCTAAAGTGACATTGGAATTAAATGTACATGATCTACAACAATCGACAATAATCTGGAATTCGAAAGAATCAGATGTAGGAACTCTGGATAATGCTGTTACTGCAATAGCTGCGGGAGTTGTCGCAAAACTGGTCGAACGAATGCCAGTTCAGGATCTGATCGCAGGTTCGACAAATGTTGGTTTTGATAATTCAAGTTCACCCATTTTACAAGCTGCCCATAGAGCTGATTCAGAAGATAGTCTCGCCAAGTTATCCAGGCAGGCAACATTGGTCAAAACGAATCTCCGCTCTGATGTCGCACAACGTGAGATACAGGGACGAAGTGTCGCCGTTTATTATGCTGATAATCCACCGGTTGACCAGCTTTCGCAGTTTGATAAGTTAGTTCTGGAAGCAGACGCAATTAATGACGATGAACTGAAGGAGTTGACTAAACACGGTGCAGTGCCTTATGCCTATCTTAGTGTTGGCGAGGTGGGTCCACATCGACGTTATGCATCAAGAATTCCACCTAAATGGATACTTGGAAAAAACAATACCTGGGATAGTAAGGTACTTGATATAGCGAACAGTGACTGGCGACAATTTCTGTTGCAACGTGTTGATGCTCTGTACGAGGCTGGTTATCGGGGTTTGTTTCTCGACACAATGGACAGTTATCAGTTATTTGCTACGACTCCAGAGGCTCGTCAAGCTCAAGAGCAAGGCCTGGTCATGTTACTGCGCCAGATAAAGGAGCGATATCCGGATATCCGGCTTATAGCCAATCGAGGATTTGAAGTACTGGATGAAGGCGCGCAATATCTTGAGGCTGTGGCAGCTGAATCTCTTTATGCGTCGTGGGATAACAATGCGCAAAAATATATCGAAGTCAAAGAAAGTGATCGACAGTGGCTGCTTGGAAAGCTGAACGAAGCCAGAGATCATTATAATCTGGACGTAATCGTGATTGATTATGTGCCTCCATCACGACGAAAAGAGGCAAAAGCGGTCGCAAAGGTCATTGCAGCGCATGGATTTATACCCTGGGTAAGCACACCGGAGCTTGACCATGTTGGCATTGGATTGCTAGAGCCGATGCCGCGCAAGGTTTTGATGTTGTATGACTCAAACAAAGTTGGCGATTTGTACTTTTCCACAATCCATACAATGGTTGCAACTCCGCTTGAATATATGGGTTATGTTCCGATTTATCACGATGTCGGCACAGAGGGTCTGCCAGCTACTCATCTAATAGGCACTTACGCTGCATTTGCTACCTCTGATCTGGGAGCCGTAGATATTCCAGGATTACAACAATGGGTTGACACTCAAATTACAGACGGTCTGCCCTTAATAGTGGTGGGAAGTCCTGGCTTTACCATTGATCAATCAATAGCGGAAAAGTTGGGCATTAGCAGTGTAAATAATCTTGATGTAGCGACTGCCAAGGTTTCCTATTTGAGCCCAATGATCGAATACGAGAAGAGTTTGTCGCCGCGTGTAGAGGGGTTCGTGGCGAATATAAAAAATCGCAGCGATAAAAATGAAGTGCACCTTACTTATACAGATGCCAATGCAAATACTGTCGATCCGGTTATTACGGGTCCATGGGGTGCAATGGCCTTGCATCCTGCTGCTTATACATCTGATCACGACGGAATAACCTATTGGTTAATTGATCCGTTTGAATTTTTAGGTAGGGCACTCGGAAAGAATCCGATACCGATGCCGGATGTAACTACTGAAAATGGCAAACGCTTGTTTCTTGCTCATATCGATGGAGATGCTTTGCCGTCATGGGCCGAGATGCCTGGACGTAGATTGGGCGCGGAAATTATCAGGGATGAAGTGCTCGAGAAATATCAACTGCCTCATACAGTATCGATTGTTGAAGGTGAGATGACTGGATTCCCCCAGTATATCGATCGATTGCCACGTATGTATCAAGCAGCACGCGATATCTTTGCAATGCCAAGCGTGGAAATTGCTACTCATACCTACAGCCATCCGTTCAAATGGCAAAAAGTGGCTAATCATAAAGGAAGTGGAAAATATAATCTAAAGCTTGAGGGCTATCAATTCTCTCCCGAGAGGGAAGCCGCTGGTTCGGCAGATTTTATCAATAGAAATCTTGCTCCAGAGGGGAAAAAAACCGAAGTCTTTTTATGGAGTGGTGATGCGTTGCCTACGGAACGTATGCTGGCTGCAGTTAAAAAAAGTGGGTTGATAAATCTCAACGGTGGTAACACTAGAATTACCCGATCGGCACCTGCTTTGAGTTTGGTAAGTCCCATGGCTAGATCCGTAGGAGACCATCTGCAGATATATGCCCCGATAATGAACGAAAACGTTTACACCAATGATTGGCTGGGACCGTTCGACGGATTCAGAAGAGTGGTAGAAACGCTGGAGATGACGGAACATCCACGTAGACTTAAGCCAATTAACATTTATTATCACTTTTATATTGGAACGAAAACCGCGGCTTTACGCTCACTACACGAAGTCTATGACTGGTCATTAAGTCAGGACATCTTTCCAGTTTACGTCAGTGAGTTTGCGGTCAAGGTGCCGGATTTCCGGCAAGTTGTCATGGGGCGTTATCTGGACGGAACGTGGAAAGCGACAGGTATGGGGTCTGTACGCAGTCTGCGCATGCTGAACACCGACCTTCTACCAGATCTCGCAACCAGTAAACACATTATTGGTGCTACCAAATTACACGATGGTGTTTATGTACATACAGATGGTTCTAACGTCGTGACCTTTCGGACAACCGAAAAAGCCATCACACTGCCCCATCTTGTATCTGCCAATGGTGCCATCGCGCACTGGTCGCGAACTGGCAATGCTATACGTTTTCGAGTGAAAGGCCGGGTTCCTGTTCAGATTGAACTGGGTGGATCGTCCGTACAAGCCTGCGGTTTGCGCGCGGGTGGTAAAACTATCACGGGTAGTCGCACTGCTAGCGGCAACTATCTATACAAGTTCAGCACACAGGATACCGGTGATGTCCGAATCAACTGTCAAGCGTGAAAAACTGGTCAATCCGCTTGGGTTAGTCCTGATTGGGCTGGCCTTTGCGGTTGCGATGTGGTTGTTGTTGCAGAACACGCAGTCGAATCGTTTTGATCAGACTGAGGTCGATCAGCAGGCTGAAAAACCTGTATTCGATGATCTGGATTACGCCTACTTAAAGGCTCGAATATCGTCGGGCGAATTATCCATCGATGAACAAGATGGTGAATTTTCATCGTCTATTGATGCCATGCTTGAAGCAGGGCATACCGATAGGCTGGATATCCTGCGAAAGGATTTTCCAGGTATAAAGCTCAACCGTAAGCAACTTTACAGATTTGAATTGGAACAAGCGGTTGCTGCTTTCTATAAAGCAGGGAGCAAACCTGCTGACAATCTTGAAACTATTGCGCTACGAAATTCTTTGGCAAAAGTAGCGCAAGAGCCTGATATGCACACATCAAAATTGGTGCGTCGTGCATTGGCTTTATCAAAGGGCCTTCTACAACATGACCTGGTCAAGTCCTGGTACCAGATAGCTTTTAGTGAAAACAAAATTTTATTTGAAGAACGGGAAAAGGCAGAGTTGATGAGAGATTGTGGTGAATATTTCGCCGCGCATCAACGATATACAACGGCGATAGATTGCTTGCAAAATGCGATCGCGATTACAGATGATCGCGATCAACAGCTGAGCCTTAGGCTACTTTTGATGAGCGCAGTCAACTCCGTTGGAAATCCCTTGAAGTTGGAATCACTTATTAAGCAGATCACTAGCCATCAGCCGAAATCTGTTTTGCAGTTACAACAGACAGCCAAGGTGTTTTTGGCAACAGGTCGTGCGGATATGGCTTATCCCTTATATGCAGAGCTTGCGACCAATGATGGCGGTAATCGCTATAAATGGTTGAAGCAGGCTGCGAAATGGGCTGAAGCATCGGCTGAACCGGCTATTGCAGCTGGCTTTTTGCAGCAAATTCTGGATCAAAATTTATCTAAAAATCAGGCAGAAGATGAGCGTCAAGTGCGCGATCTCTGGATTGCATCTGGTGAGAATGAGAAGGCGCTTGAGCAAGTATATACACGCCTCGATCTTAATCCTCGCGACCTGTCGGCCCTGCGTCAAGGGGTGGCTTTAGCACAAGGGCTTAACTTATTGGCTCAAGCGAAACTTTGGAACGAGCAGCTACTGGAGCAAGACCCTGATGATATCGATGGAATAATAAATCAAACCAGCTTGTCACTTGCCGCTGGTGATCTGGAGGAGGCGTCACGATGGGCAAACATTGCTGTCGTTATTGAACCTGACAACATAGATTCACGTCGCACACTTGCTCAAGTGTCCGAGTGGGCTGGACGTCCAGTCGAGGCGGAGCAACATTGGACGTGGGTGGCGCGCAAGTCAGCTGATAAAGAATCTTACCAGCAGATAATACGTTTGGCGGAGATGAATTTTCGATCTGCAGCAGCGGCAGATGCAGCATCAATGCTTTCAAAATTAGAAAAACCAAGCGAAGAGAGCATTGAAAAACTAATTGAACTTCATGAGCTGGATGGTCGATCAGGGGATGCGGCCAAAGCAATCAGAAATGTCATTAAAACCAAAGGTTCTAGCGCGTTTTTGCTGTCGCGATTGGGCAGGCTGTATCAGTATCACTCTAAATTTACAGAATCGCTGTCTGTCTGGAACGAATTCGAAGAGAAATACGCACCGACCACTGAATCTCGACTCGCTCGCAGTGAATTAAACTGGCGCTTGAATAAGCCTGAAGAAGCTTCACGCGTCGCACGCGAGTTAAATAGCTCTGACAATTTTGGTGATGCTACTGACTATCACATTCGTATGTTGGCGGAACTTGCCTGGCGATATGACGAACCTGAATTGGGAGCCCTTATTGAACCATCGCTGCGTGAACTGGAAGACCCGGGTATTAAAAGATTCTTGCGTGAGCGTCGTATTCGGGCTGCCATGGAAGCTAAACAATACGAACAGGCTTTTACAATTGCCGAGAGGTTGTGGCGCGAGACGGGTGAAATATCCAAAGGGCTGATTGCGATGGAAGCGGCCGGCCTTATGGAAGATCGGTCGGCAATCGATACTTTTCTCGTCGATTCCGTCGAAAATTCGCGCCTTCACGGTGAGGCGCGTTATTGGGTGTTTGCAGCTAACCGGTTGACGCAATTGGGGAAATCAAGTGAAGCTACAAATGCCTATAGAAAAGCTATGCAAATCGAACCACAAAATACCGACGTTATCGGCGGTATGCTGTGGCAGCAGATTGGTAACGCTAGCGACGAAAAACTACTAGCGTCGTTGGAGAAATATGCTGATTTGGCAGATGCACAACCATCCTTGTGGTCGGCTTATGCGGTTGGTTATTTGCGTGTGGGTGATGCGACAACCAGCCTGCAATGGTTTAGCCGACAAATAGAAGGAATGGAATCTGACTATGGCATGATGCTGACTTTTGCCGACGCACTTGAAGCGGCTGGACAAATCGATACCGCTTTTAGAGTGAGACGCTTTACCTTGACGCAGTTGCGACCATTACTGGCGGCAGCTGTTCGTGATGGCAATGCTGACATACTGCGTCAGTATGCTGCACAGATCACCCGTTATGGCGGTGTTGCGGGCGGTGAGGAATGGACTAACTATCTGCTGGCAAGTGATTTGAACGCAAACCCTGCTGAGAAATTCTGGCGCGAGGATGTTGGAATTTCCTGGTTGATGTCAACGCAACGGCATGAACAAGCTCGCGTTATTATGGCCAGATTACATGAGGAGCGCGTACGTCAACCCGCCTGGCAACAACTGGCTATGGCGTTGCACGATAATAATCATTCACAAATCAAGGCTGTCCTTGCAAGTGGTGAGTCTATCAGCGCCGGTAATCGGATACTTGCTCTGTCTGCCTTGGGCAAGGACAGGCGTGCAATGAAAGTGGCTACGCGTACGCTCAGATCACGTGTTGGTCTGTCAGAACGTCGGCTTGCCGAACAACAATATGTGTATTTGCGAGGCTCTCTACCGAGCTATACCAACGCAAACACCAATACCTCACGAACCAATACTCTGGATATCCAGCGCGCTGGCCTGGCTTTACGCCATTCTTTTTTGAATCGTAATTTGGGTGTGAACGTTGAAGTTAGACGCAGTGAGCTTAGTTCTGACGAGTTTGATATTGCTGACTCTGATCAACGTGATGAGCTGATATTAACTCTCGGGTTCGGTGGTAGAAGCCGAGGTGGATCTCTGACAGCAGGTATCGTTAATGCCGACGATACTGATGTCTCCTACACACAAGGACGATACTATCGTCGAAACAAAAGTGGTGATAGCCAGATAGCGATTGAATTTGGTGTTAATGAATCAGCCGTTCAATCGCCCGCCTTACAAGTTGCAGCGCTGCAAAATAGAGCAAGCGTTGAGTACGAGACAAGTTTTGGCTCGCGCGAGTACCTGCGCTTGCGCGCTGATGCCCAGGAACTTTTCACGCGTGTTGACGAGGCAAAAATTGCCCGTGGTATCGAAGCGCGTGGTGAATTGGGTACGCGCGGTAACATCGGTAGTAACAATTGGTCATCCAGTGTATCTCTTGCCAGTAGTCGCTACAGTAGAGAAGACACATTACCTGCTGAATTGCAGTTAAACCCGACAAGTAATTTCGATAGTATTCTGGCTGATAATTTTACCTCGCTGGCATTCGGTGCATCGTTATCGCGTGGCGGGATCGGCAGTGATTTTCCGCAAGTATCATCGCCACGTTATTTTCTTAACGGCACGGTCGCTCATGCTTGGCCTGAACGATCATTTGGTGTTCTGTTTGAAGGAGGGGTCGGTATGCGAGTCGTGGGTAGTGATGAGTTGAGCCTGTCTTTCTCTCACGACAGTCTGGCGAGCGAACTCGGACGAGGCGATGCCAACTCTACAGGCTTTGGTGTTAACTACCGCTATCACTTCAAACGATAGACATCACGATAGCTTCCAAAACCCCTTCATCTCGTAGAAAGTATTCCCCTAGAACCCCTCGCTATTGCATCAACCTGGTGCAATAGCTCCCCTCGTTTGCACCGTTTAAATACATCCAGGTTGCAGATTTATTTGCAAAAGATCTTCAACTTATTGAAAAAAAAGGAATTATATTGAAGGCACAGTTGCTGCGCTCTTATTCCGGTCATCCATCTCGGAGCCATTAGCAGGAACGTTTATGAAATTGATAACCGCGATTGTCAAACCCTTCAAACTCGATGAAATTCGAGAAGCCCTTTCAGCCATAGGCGTTCAGGGAATAACCGTGACCGAAGTCAAAGGCTTTGGTCGTCAAAAAGGTCATACCGAACTCTATCGTGGTGCTGAATACGTAGTCGATTTTCTCCCCAAAACCAAAATAGAAATTGGTGTTGATGACGGCCAGGTCGAGCAAATTCTGGAAACGCTCATTACCACTGCCCAGACCGGCAAGATTGGTGATGGAAAGATCTTTGTTACCGAGCTTGTCAACGCAGTGCGTATCCGTACTGCTGAAACCGGCGCCACAGCGCTTTAATCACGGGGGATACAACAATGGAAAAGGTTCTGGAACTTAGCTATGCGTTAGACACGTTTTACTTTCTAATGTCTGGCGTATTGGTGATGTGGATGGCTGCCGGTTTTGCCATGCTCGAAGCCGGTATGGTGCGAGCAAAAAACACAGCAGAGATACTGACAAAAAATATCAGTTTGTTTGCCATTGCATGCATTATGTACATGTTAGTCGGTTACAACATCATGTACCCGGGTACTGGCATCAGTGAATACTGGCCTGGTATCAATTTTCTACTGGGTGCAGACAATGAGGTTGCTGCAGTGATTGCTGATAGCGATGATGCGCCTTATTACTCAACCATGTCTGATTTCTTCTTTCAGGTGGTATTTGTTGCAACTGCCATGTCGATTGTGTCGGGAGCTGTTGCCGAGCGTATGAAACTCTGGGTATTCCTGTTTTTCGCCGTTGTGTTCACATCATTTATCTACCCCTTACAAGGATATTGGAAATGGGGTGGCGGTTTTCTCGACGCTGCAGGATTTTCAGATTTTGCCGGAAGTGGCGTTGTTCATATGTGCGGTGCAGCAGCGGCACTTGCGGGTGTTTTACTGCTCGGTTCGCGCAAGGGCAAGTACAATGCAGACGGTACGATAAACCCTATGCAGGGTGCGAATATGCCACTGGCGACTCTGGGTACTTTTATTTTATGGATGGGCTGGTTCGGCTTTAATGGCGGTTCGGAACTTAAAGTTTCTGATGTTGGGGAAGCCAATGCGGTTGCTCTGGTATTCGTTAACACCAATCTGGCAGCAGCTGGTGGTGTAGTGGCAGCCTTGCTGACAGTACGGCTCCTATGGGGCAAAGCAGATTTGACTATGACATTGAACGGCGCCCTGGCAGGACTGGTAGCTGTAACCGCCGAGCCTCTGGCTCCCACGCCCTTGCAGGCGACGCTGATCGGTAGCGCTGGTGGTGTGTTGGTTGTCTTCTCCATCATCGCACTTGATCGGATGAAAATTGATGATCCGGTTGGAGCGATATCGGTCCACGGTGTGGTCGGTATTCTTGGCTTGTTGCTTGTGCCTTTGACAAATACCGATGCGAATTTTCAGGCTCAAGCCCTTGGTATAGCCGTTATCTTTGGCTGGACCTTCTTTGCCAGTATTATTCTTTGGGCCCTGCTTAAAGGCATAGTCGGTATCCGTGTGTCGGAAGAAGAAGAGTACAACGGTGTGGATCTGTCCGAATGCGGTCTTGAAGCCTATCCTGAATTCACGTCCTCGGGTTCTCGCTCTTAAGTGTTGTTCAGTTACTAGCTAGCGCAAAAAGCCCCGTTGCACTAATCGAGTGTCTCGGGGCACCTGGCCTGCATTTTCATCAAGGATCCTCCACCTTGCCTGAAAATGCGGGCTAATTGGTTACTTCAGCATATCCCGCGAAAATAGTGGCCGATTCGGGCTACAATCCCTTGTTGTCTGAATTCACCGGCCCGAATCCACCGATCTGTGATGAAACTGTTTGACGAACTACGCGCGCGCGGCCTGGTGCAAGATATCATGCCTGGCACCGAGGAACTTTTCGACAAAGAATGCGTGTCTGCCTACATAGGGTTTGATCCTACTGCTGATTCGCTGCATGTCGGTAATCTTGGTTCCATGATGTTGCTGGTTTACCTGCAAAAGCATGGTCACAAGCCGATCGCGTTGATCGGTGGTGCAACCGGCATGATCGGTGATCCGTCAGGTAAAAGTGCCGAACGTAACCTTTTGGATGAGGACACCCTGCGTCATAACATCGATGGTGTACTGGCACAGTTTAAAAAGGCGCTTGATTTTGATACCCCGGATAATCCTGCGAAGATTCTGAACAATTATGATTGGTTCAAGGATTTCAATACGCTGGATTTTCTGCGTCAGGTAGGCAAGCATCTGACGGTCAATTACATGCTGGCCAAAGACTCAGTTAAAAACCGTATTGAAACGGGGATCTCTTTCACCGAGTTTTCCTATCAGCTAATACAAGGCTACGATTTTCACTACTTGTATAACCATCACAATGTAAAAGTACAGATGGGTGGCTCGGATCAGTGGGGCAATATCACTGCAGGTGCGGAGCTCATTCGGCGCATGGGTGGCGGCGAGGCTTTTGCATTTACCTGTCCACTGATCACCAAAGCTGACGGTACAAAATTCGGCAAGAGCGAGTCTGGTAATGTCTGGCTGGACCCTGAGAAAACCAGTCCCTATAAGTTCTATCAGTTTTGGTTGAACGCATCAGATGAAGATGCCGGTATGCTGATTAAAAGATTTACCTTGTTGCCACTCGATGAGGTAGAGCAGCTGATTCAGCGTCACAGTGAGGCACCGCATGAGCGTTTGTTGCAAAAAACACTGGCGCGAGAGGTAACGGTGGCTGTGCACAGTGAAGCTGACTGGGAGCATGCCGTTAATGCCTCGAACATCATGTTCAAAGGCACACGCGAGCAATTGATGCAGCTCGATAAACGCTCCTTGCTGGAAGTGCTTGAAGGCGTTCCAACTCATACCCTGACCCGCAATTCGGTTGAAAGTGCTTGCGATATCCTGAGTTTCCTGTCTTCAGAGACGGGTATTTTGCCGTCGAAAAGTGAAGCGAAACGCAGCGTTGAGCAAAACAGCATCAGCATCAATCATGAGAAAGTCGCGCTCGATAAAGCCATCACCACTAACGACTTTTTGAACGATGAGTTTATCCTTGTGCAAAAAGGAAAAAAGAATAAATTCCTGGTGATTGTTGAATAAAGGCTCCAGAGCAACTTTCCGTCGCAACCCTGTTCCCATTGCCTGGCTTGCCGATGACTGTCTGGCTCTGATTTAGCCACTCTATCCATCCTGTCAGACAATCCAGAATGACCTTCCTATAGTGCCTGATATGTCTCAATAACCCGCGATAAACGTCATTTTCCAGAATTATAGTTCTGGAAGTGTAATCACGGGTTAACTTTGGGCATTGGCCATGCAAATAGTGAACTACAATCGGATCCACCTACGTTCGTAATCGGGCGTTGTCGGTAAAGGAGTAGATCTGGACGATTGACAGCATCTCGCTTTAAGGCGATTTGACAGCAATTTTAGCGTAGGGCTGTGCGGCTCCCTGAGTGAGTGATTTGTGGGCTTTTACCTGCAGAAATCAACCGGGACATCATAACGAACCTTCGATAAAAATATATCGATGGAGACAGAGGTGATTCATGAAATTTAAAAAATCCAAACTGCGCGGCTTGCGCTTGCTTTTAATCCCTGCCTTCGCAATGGCACTGGTTGCCTGTGGTGGCGGTACTGGTGGTGATGGGGACCTTGATGGTGATGATCTTGATGTGTTGACGACTGATCCCAATGGTGACGCCGATGGTGATGGCATACCGAACTTTGAGGATGTGGATTTGACCGGTGGTGCAGATGCTGATTTCGATGGTGTTGATGACGCATTCCAGGGCGCAGTGGTTGATAACGGCGACCTAGATAACGACGGCATCCTGGATTTTGAAGATGTTGATCAAACAGGCGGTACTGATGCGAATTTCAATGGTATCGATGATGCCTTTGAGGGCGATGTCGCTGCGCCAGTAGATGCTGTCTGTGACGGCTCAACTAACGGCAGTACTGATACAGACTCTTCAACATCTGATTGGGGTGATAACTGTCAGTTGTTTGTTGGTGGAAGCCATGAAGAGAGCAGCTACACTCGCGGTGTACAGCGTGTGCTGAATTGTCTCGGTCATCCAGTCATTGATGATGCTGATTTTGGCCCGAACACAGAATCTGCCGTACAGGCCTTTCAGGCAGAAAATCCACCTTTAACAGCTGATGGTGTTGTGGGTCCTGGAACTTGGGGTGCGCTGCAGGATGTACTGGAGCAACTGCAGTTTGATGCGAATTTCGATGCGTTTTCAGTTGGTCCTTATGACCCTGATCTCGACGGTATTGATAACCGCACACCGGGTTGTGAAGGATCTATTCTGTTCTATCGGAATGTCAATGACGGTAGCTGGTTAATGGCAGAAGAGCCAGCCAGTACTGTGATGGTTCCATTTTCAACTGGCTTCTAAACGCCTTGTTATAAAAGCATGCTCCCGGCCAGAGTTTTATCTGGTTGGGGCATGTGTATTTTCTAATACATCGTCAGTCGAAGATCATGTTTAGAAAACTACTGCTAGCTGTATTTACAGTCGCGACCCTGGCGGTGATTTTCATTTATCTGAAGGATCCTTATTCCAGTTCGCCTTCCACGACGCAACGCTCGGCCGATGGCGAATCCTCTAACGTGGTTGATGCCGCGAGATTAGCCAACGGTCAAACGCAGTCAGGAGACACGCTGACCTCGCCTGGTAGTACGAGTAACACAGATAATCCCTTCGCAACAATTAGCGACGAATCAACAGAGCTTGCGGGTGATGAAAGTGCCTCACCTGTCATTGCTAATCCCAACACTGCCACCTCAACAAACTCTGCGCTGCTCAATGAAACCCAAGTGCTTGGTGAGCCCATACTCGCGGGAATACCGCTTGGTGAACTCGGTATCAATCGCTGGACATCGACAGCAGAGTTCGATGAAATAATCGCTCAAATTGATGCCAATCCTGAGCTTCTCGGTGCTGTGCTTGAGCAGTTTCGACAAACCACAGATGCAGGCCAATTGACCCGCTTGACGCAATTACTTGGTAGATTCGATAGCGCCCGTGTCGCTGATGTCGCTAGTGAGATTGCCGTATCGGGCGATACACCTAACCGTCTAGCTGCCCTTGATCTGTTGCGTCAGGTGCATGCTAGCAACCCTGAAGCACGTGAAGTTATTCTCGACATTATCGACACGGACATAGACACTCAGGTGTTGTCCAGTGCACTTAACGCGATAGCGTCACCGACGGTTGTGAGCACGGATCATCGTCAGCGCATACTCTCGGGAGCTGCTGACTTGTCTTCCCATCAGGATGCTATTGTCAGAGCACGTAGTTTTTCAGTGCTTGCCGATTGGACCGATACTGATCAGCTAACACCGCGCATTCTGGAAGGCTTGAATGATCCGGATCCGCGCGTACGCCAAAGCGTTACTTACTCACTGGTTGATTACAACTACACAGATGGCGCTGTCAAACGTGAGTTGATCCGTGTTGCTGACAACTCGGCTGAATCTGTACGTACCCGCCGCGGCGCTTTACAAGCGCTCTCGCGAATCAGTCTGACTGATGATGAAAGGGCTCAACTGCGTGCGATTAATTCAACGGTTAATGGCACGCAATAGCTTTACTCCAGCCCTGAGCTCCAACAATTTTTAAAAGACATCACGGCGCACTTAACGATTGACCATTGTCACTGGCACTCAGACCCAGTAAAAAAGGCGCAGCAGTCTCGGCCCATGCTTCAGCCTGCGCATGATTGTCAGCCGCAGCACCAAAGCAACTTTGCAGCATGTCCGTATTGATCATACCGGGGTTTAGCGGCACTGCTGCCATCGTGCCCGGCAGTTCTGCAGCCAGTGCTTTGGTCATGCCTTCAATTGCCCATTTGCTGGCGCAGTAGGGCGCAACCTCAGGTGATACCGAACGTCCCCAGCCGCTGCTCAAATTAACAACAACGCCTTCATCCTGGTCAATCATGGCTGGCAGCAGGCCTCGTGTGACATTAAAGACACCAGCGATATTGATATCGATAACTTTTTGAAATTCTTCGCTGTCAATTTCCCATAAAGGCGCGTTGCGATTGATGACGCCAGCGTTGTTGATCAGCAGTTGCGGTGCGCCTTTGTTTTCAAGCACGGCCTCACACCATTGAGCAATCTGTTTTGGTTGTGACAGATCAACCGCATCGAAACTGTGTGCCCGGCCAAATTGCTCGGCCATCGCTGCCATGGTTGATGCGTCTCTGGCACAGGCGCTGACATGATGGCCCTTGGCGATGAATTTCTCGCTCAGCGCTCGACCCAATCCGCGGCTGGCGCCTGTGATGACAATGTGTCGTGATTTGCTAGTTGGCATAGTGATATATGGTTGTCCCGGGTCGCGTAGAGCGTTAGTGTAGTGCTCAATTTTATACAGGTGCTCTGGTATGGCAAATCATGGTTATGAAGACGGCAGGCTCGATCTGCCTTTCGTTGGTATTTGTACCTTCGGCAAGTATCCCTATGTGAGTGATTGGGACGCCATAGATGCCGATGTGGCTGTGCTTGGGGCGCCGTATGATTTTGGTTGCCAGTGGCGCTCCGGTGCGCGCATGGGGCCGCGCGGTATACGTGAGGCATCAACATTGTTTTCGTTTGGACATGCGGGTGCATATGATCACGAAGATGACATTGTCTACCTGCCTGCTGAAACTACCCGTATTGTTGACATCGGTGACGCTGACATCGTCCACACTGATACGCTCAAAAGTCATGCGAATATTGAATTCGCTGTACGTAAGATTCTCACCGCCGGCGCTATTCCGGTTGTCATGGGTGGTGATCATTCCATTAACATTCCCTGCATCAACGCATTTTCTGATCAGGATCCGGTTCATCTGGTACAGATAGATGCGCATCTTGATTTTGTCGATGAACGTCATGGCGTGAGATACGGGCACGGCAATCCCATGCGCCGGGCAGCCGAGAAAGATTACGTCACCGGATTAAGTCAGGTGGGCATCAGAAATGTATCCTCGACTGCCCGTGATGGATACGAGGATGCACGCCGTATGGGATCGGATATTCAGTCGGTCAGGCAATTCAGAAAGCTTGGCGTCGATGGCATGCTGGCCCGCATACCGGAGGGTAAGCGCTACTATGTCACGATTGATATCGATGCATTTGATCCGTCCATCGCAGCCGGCACAGGTACACCGAGTCATGGCGGGTTCTACTATTATGAAATTCTTGAATTACTCGATGGGCTGTGCAAACGCGGTGATATTGTAGGGCTGGATCTGGTGGAGGTGGCTCCCGACTATGATCCAACCACGTCAACAACAACGCTAGCCGCGCAGATCCTGATGAACACTATCGGACGACTATTGCATTACCGCCGTCAACCTGTCTGATGTGCAAAAATCCTTACTTGATCGGTGGAAAAATGTACAAAAAAGCCGTCATCCTCGCGAAGGCGGGGATCCATTTTATGCATGTATAGTAGTCTCAAACATGGATCCCCGCCTGCGCGAGGATGACGACATCAGTGTTTGATTTTGCTTATTCATTGAAACAAAAGCAACGTCAAAAAATCAAGTCTAGGCAAACCACTAACCCCAATTCATAACGACTTTGCCAGCCTCTCCGCTTTGCATATGTGAAAACCCGGTGGCGAATTCATCGGCTTCAATGTGGTGGGTTATCAGGCCGGCAAGGTCAAGTCCGCTTTGTACCAGTGCGATCATTTTGTACCAGGTTTCGAAAATTTCGCGACCATAGATCCCTTTGACTTGCAGCATTTTAAAAATTATCTGATTCCAATCGACTGCAAATTCGGTCGGCGCAATACCGAGCAGTGCGATCTTGCCGCCATTGTTCATCTTGTCAATCATGTCGCGCATGGCAGGTGCTGCACCTGACATTTCCAGCCCGACGTCGAACCCTTCCGTCATGCCAATCTCTTGCATCACGTCTCCCAGATTCTCACTGGCTGCATTGACAACATGCATCACTCCCATTTCTCTCGCCAGCTGAATGCGATATTCGGATATGTCGGTGATAACAACTTTACGCGCGCCTACCCGTTGTGCAATGAGGGCACCCATAATGCCTATCGGGCCTGCACCGGTAACCAACACATCTTCACCAATCAGGTCAAAGCTCAGGGCGGTGTGAATAGCGTTGCCGAGGGGGTCGAATATGGCGGCTATTTCGTCGGGAATGTCGTCCGGAATGGCGACAATATTATCTTGCGGAAGACATAGGTACTCGGCAAAAGCGCCCTGGCGATTAACACCGACACCGAGCGTATTACGGCACAGATGGTTACGGCCGGCACGGCAGTTCCGACAGGTGCCACAGACAATATGTCCTTCACCGGAGACACGTTGACCGGTATGAAACTTTTTCACCGCAACCCCGGTATCGACTATTTCACCGCAAAATTCATGACCGACAACCATTGGCACTGGAACTGTCTCGGCGGACCACTTGTCCCAATTCCAGATATGTACGTCTGTGCCGCAGATCGCCGTTTTGGCAACCTTGATCAGTACCTCATCAGGTCCGGGTTCGGGAATGGGTACCTGTTGCATCTCCAAACCCGGTTCTGCGGCCGTCTTTACCAGTGCTTTCATGCTGCTCATGGGTGTGTTTGATCCTGTTTTGTTTAGCGTATTATTTAATAACGATGTCGTATATACGGCGTAGAAATTTGTGTTTTAATCATTAAAACCCGGTGGATAGAAGATAGACTTCGCAAGTGCAGACTTTATAACCCCATGAACGTAAGCCCGACTTCTGCCCATCGCTATTGTTGCCATGATTTTCGTTGCCATGATTTTCGCTCTGGTTTTATTACAGTGACTCGAAAAAACGTACCTGCTTTGCTAGGTGCACTGTTTTTGGCACTGTTACAGCTGTCGCTAGCTGATGCGGCAACAGAGCAAAAGCCCGATATTTTTCCACCGCCGCAAACAGATTTTTCTCGCTATATTGATGAGTCTCAAGTGTATATAGCACGCCATCAAATGCAGCACCGTTCAGAGGTGTCTGTGGACATTAACTCACCGTTTGAAATATCCGCCCAAAAAGATGTTCCTTATCGTGGTCGATTTTTGCTTATCCATGGCCTCAATGATTCGCCCTTTGTCTGGAGTGATATCGCGCAATCGCTTTCATCCCTGGGCTTTGATGTTCGGGCAATTCTGCTGCAAGGATCCGGCACCACGCCCCGAGCCATGCTTGATATTTCCTACCGTGATTGGCTTCAGGATGTGCGTCAACATCTGGCTAACTGGGAGAGCGATGACACTCCTATTTATCTGGGTGGCTTTTCACTCGGTGGGGTTCTGGCAACTATTCTTGCGTTGGAAAATCCATCGGTTGATGGTTTATTGCTGATTTCCCCTGCCTATCACAGCAAATTGAATCATCTATTGCGTTGGTCGTGGCTCTATCAGAGGTTTAATCCCTGGATGTTCGGGGGCATGATCATCGAGGACAACCCGGCGAAGTACAATTCAATACCGATTAATTCAGTCACGCAGTATTTCAATACCAGCCGTTACCTGAAACACCAATGGCGTCGTCGTAAGCTGCAGATACCGGTGGTCATGATTGCGACTTCCAATGATTCAGTGGTTGATGTTGATTACATGCGCTCTATTTACCGTAACCGCTTCAAGTCTGAGCAAAAGCGGTTCATTCTCTATACCAATGACACATCGATAGAGTCAAAAGAAACAGAACTGCATCGCAGCAGTAAACACTTGCAACGTCGAATTCTTAATCAGTCTCATCAGAGTCTGATTAACAATGCGTCGAATCCACTGTTTGGCGAATCGCGAGGTGTACTGGTGTGCAACGGTAACAAGCCGGAAATTTTCTTTGGTTGCTTGAGATCATCGCAACACTGGTACGGCGCGCAGCATACACCGTCACCTGATGGTGTAGCCGTGGCGCGTACAACCTATAATCCGGACTATGATTTTATCGTTGATCAGATTGACGCTATTCTGCAACCGGCGAGTGAGTGACTGGTTTGTTATTGGAATCGAGTAAAGTCCGGCTCTGCCCGGTTTCAATATCGCTTGTATCGTGTTTATCGTTGTAGGAATTTGCGTCTGTTGCTGCAGAGGAGGTAGGCAATGAGCTGTCGTCTCTTTGCTCCGGATTTTCGATTCCCGAATTTGTAACGCGTAAGGTGTAGTAGCTGAGATAACCGGTTATGTGCCGTACACCCCAGGGTAGATTGCTTCGTTTGATGTAGTCACACAGAAAACGCCGATCGGCTTCGCGTTGTGAAATTTGAGCGTGTATGCCACTGTTGTTATCGTGTACTTTGCAGACCGCTTTATTAGCTGCCTCGTAAATACCGCTAAAAGGCACATTCTCAGGCACTGAACAGTAGCGACTTTTTGGAAATTGCAGGCTACTCCAATCACGATCTTCATTACCGCATTCATTTGATGTGGTAACGCACCCGCTGATTAGCATCAGCAAGATTAGCAGTGGGAATAACAGTCGTGATGAAGTCGGTTGCATCATGGTGCAGTTTTTCGCCTGAATCATT
>CAYPMR010000016.1:0-57176 GCA_964411665.1 uncultured Granulosicoccaceae bacterium
GCGAGCTCAAGACAGCCGCCTGAGCATCGCTCACTCTATCTTGATCGCAACCTGGCTAACACCAATTCGCTAATGCATTGCGTGCTGCCGGATACGGCGTGGAGGTGCACGATGATCATTTACCCATGGATGCACCCGACCAAGAATGGATTGATTTGGTAGGCCGCAAAGGATGGATTGCGATCACTAAAGATAAACATATTCGATATCGGTACGCTGAATTTGCAGCCGTCAAAACCTATCGCGCCAGGGTTGTTGTGATTCGTGCAAAAAATCTTACGGGAGGGGAGTTAACTGAATTGATAATTAAGTGTTATTTAAAAATACAAAATCATTCATCTAATAATCCTGCTCCATTTGTTGCTGACCTTGATCGTAGCGGGAAACTATCCAACTATGAGTTGTGATCAATGTTGCCGGTATGAAAAGCGCTAGATATCGCTTTCAAGAGTGTAGGTAGCTGTCCAGTTGGCAAGCAATGGGCAATCTGTGGCGCTTTACCAATCTAAAGTTTATTTAACTAAACGTTCGGTTAGTAATGGTGTGATTAACTAATCTATAGATTATGGACAGGAAGGTTTGTACATCCAGTAGGTGAGTGGGGGGGCAGTCCGAAACTACTTATCACGTTCTATATGCAGATCTTGGAACTAAGACATTTTTATACCCAGTTTTAAACAATCAAAGAGCAGCATACTTCCTAACTAGCTATTTCAACAGTCAAGTACTTACATACATACTTGGCATGTACCCATGCTCGCACAAGAAATAAGCACACCCACTGTGGATCCTTTTATTGTTCAGTGTGAGCACTTCTGTGATGTTATCGAAGGTAAAACACCGGTACGTGTTGATGCTGAAGATGCAGCTAAAACGCTTGATGCAACATTGGCGGTACTCGACGCGGCACGTACAGGAAAACGTGTGGAGTTGCACTAGTTTGAATGGGTGGGAAGTGTATATAAGTGAGAAGTTTGTTCAATTGGGAAGAATCGATTAAACAAATGTACCTGATCACAAAGATTGGTCGGGATGAGAGGATTTGAACCTCTGGCCCCTGCCTCCCGAAGACAGTGCTCTACCAGGCTGAGCTACACCCCGACAGGGCGGAATTCTAATCAATCGCTTGGGCGTTGGCAATTTCATCCCTCCACACATCCACCCACAGTGACCTGCGTATGTCAGGTATTGGCCGGTACGGCTTCACGCAATTTCTCTTCACGGGTTTTTCTGTCCCGGTATTCATCATCTCTTGCACCAGCGGGCGAGTAAGCTTCGGGCCAGCCACCTGTGTGGCGTTCAATCAGATCTGCCAGGGCTTCAATGATCAACGGGTCGTCATTCAGGCAAGGGATGTAGTTGAATCTCTCACCGCCAGCATGTTCGAAATATTCCCTGTTTTCCTCATTGATCTCTTCGATAGTCTCAAGACAATCTGCTGAGAAGCCGGGACATATGATGTCAATTGACTTGTAGCCATCGCCGGGGAGACTTTTCATGGTTTCATCACAGTAAGGTCGCAGCCAGGGTTCACGCCCGACGCGTGATTGAAATACCACTTTTACCTTGTCTTCGGCCAGGCCAAGTTTTTCTCTTAGCATGCGAGTGGTTTTGTGGCATTGGCAATGGTAGGGGTCTCCGTTTGTTAAGTAGCGTCGCGGGATGCCGTGATAAGAGGTCACCAGCAATTCGCCCTGTCCGTTTTCCTGCCAGCTCTTTTGTACGCTCTGTGCAAGGGCTGCAATGTATTTGTCTTCGTCGATGTATTGGTTGATAAAACGTAGCTCGGGCAGCCAGCGTGTTTTTTGAAAGCGTTGTGTGACTGCATCAAAGACTGAAGCCGTTGTTGTGCCTGAATACTGTGGGTACATCGGCAGTACGATTACACGTCGCGCATGTTGTTCTTCCAGTTCCGAGATCGCATCATCGATAGAGGGACTGCCATAACGCATACCCAGAGCGGTCACCACGTTGTCACCGAAGCGCTGCTGCAATGCCTCATGTAACGCTTTGCATTGTTTTTGAGAGATCGATAGCAGCGGAGAACCTTCCGTGTCCGACCAGACTGTACGATAGGCCTCAGCACTCTTGGCCGGGCGGGTTCTGAGGATAATGCCGTGTAATATGATTCGCCACAGCCATCGGGGTAATTCAATGATGCGTGGATCGCTGAGGAATTGGGCCAGGTAGCGTCTGACCTCTTTGGTTTGCGGGGCATCGGGTGTGCCGAGGTTGGCCATCAATATACCGATACGCTCGGGGTTGGCATGATCGAATTGCGGTTGTCCCAGATATTTCACGTTAATTTCATCATTTCAGGTGGTTATAAACGACTTTTTGCCAGTATCGCCGTTAGAGACGATACCATTGCGAATCATTCCTCCAAGGGTTGATTGCACTATCGATAGCAGGCGACTGACAGGTTACAACCGGTCAGCTTTGGTGTGCGATCTGCGTTTGTGAAGGTTTAGGTTCGTTTATGCAATTGTATCGCGCATTTCCAGCCATAGTGGTGATACCAATGGCATTGCTTTTTAGCCTATGGTTTTAAGCCATGCTGTGGCTAACTGGCTGAAACTGGCGTAACATGCCGGCGAGCTGTGAAATTCCCTCTTCCTATTCCATAATACTACAACTAAGCACTGATCTCGGGAGACGATCCTGTCGCCTTGAGTAAAATGTTGATCCGATTTTCGTAGCCTGGACACACTAATCAAACACCCAACTTACGTTCTCGTCTCATGCCAGTTTCGGTCGCCATTCTAAAAGAAAACCTGCCCGGCGAGCGCCGTGTTGCGCTGGTACCCGAGATCGTCCAAAAGCTGCAAGCGCATGGAGGATTCACATTCCGACTTCAGCAGGATGCGGGCGCAGGTGCCGGGTTTCCGGATAATGAATACGAAGATGTTGAGGTGTTTTCCGACTTTGAATCTACGGTGGCTGGCAGTGACATAGTGCTGTTGGTTAATCCGCCGAAGATTGAAGAGGCTAATCTGTTACCGGTTGGTAGCCTGTTAGCCACCAGTCTGCTGCCTCACGCCAACCTGGACCTGATGCAGGTACTGGTGGACAGACGCATCTCAGGTTTAGCGCTGGAATTAATGCCACGAATCTCGCGCGCGCAGGCGATGAATATCACGTCCTCGCAGGGAACAATAGCCGGATACAAAGCCGCACTATTGGCGGCAGAACTTTCACCTCGACTCTGGCCCATGGTCACAACACCTGCAGGCACCATCAAACCGAGTACGGTCGTGGTAATTGGCGCTGGTATAGCCGGATTGCAAGCTATTGCAACCGCGCGGCGATTAGGGGCTCGCGTGGAAGCCTACGATATACGTCCCAATGCAAGTGAGCAGGTTGAATCTCTTGGTGCCAGCATGATTGAAACCGGTATTGATGTTCAAGGCACAGGCGGTCACGGACGGGCTTTAACAGAGGATGAAAAGGAGACGCAACGCGACGTACTGGCAGATGTTCTTACACGTGCGCATGCCGTGATCTGTACAGCCGCCTTGCCGGGTCGCTCGGCTCCACTAATTGTCACGACTGATATGGTCGAGGGTATGCCTCGTGGTGGGATAGTCATTGATATCGCCGCACGTAGTGGTGGTAACTGTGAGTTAACCGAGGCCGGTAGAACGGTTTGGCATGGAGACAAACGGATTGTCGGTTCGGTCGATCTGGCCGGAGCCGCGTCAGTGCACTCGAGCGAACTCTATGCACGTAACATGTTTCATATGCTCAAATTTCTGACAAACGAACAAGGGCTGAATCTGAATCTCAAGGATCGAATTCTGGCTGAGATCGTATTGACCCATGACGGGCATGTGATTCATGAATCAACGGCTGCGCATATGGGCGTGGAGCGTGTCGATGCCGCTACACTGGCAAAGCCGGACGATTCAGCCAGTGTTGCCGCAGATGGCACAGAGGCACGTTCCGGTCAGGCAACCAAGCCTTCTAGTAATACAAACAAACGCGCAGATATGTCGTTGGACACCTCTGCCGATTGGGTTGAAACCGATGATGATTCGCCAGTGGGTAAAACCACAAAACCTTCAGCCAAGTAGGTAACGTCACTGATGGAAAGTCTGTTTGCTTGTTATGTTTTACTACTAGCGGCTTTTGCCGGCTACGAGGTAATTTCGAGAGTGCCTACAGTACTGCACACGCCGTTGATGTCAGGATCCAATTTTATACATGGCATAGTGGTAGTGGGCTCGATGGTTGTACTGGGACAAGCCGAGGGCCCCATGCAAATTACTGTGGGCTTTGTTGCTGTGGTGATGGCTGCTGCCAATGCTGTTGGCGGATATGTTGTCACCGAGAGAATGCTCGAGATGTTTCGCGCCAATGTTGATGTTGACGAATTCCCGGATGACGCATGAGTGATCTTCCCGCCCCAGGGTTGATGTCATTAATCAACCTTGCGTATTTCTCCGCCGCAGTGCTTTTTATGTTTGGCCTGAAGGCGATGAGTGCGCCTGCGCGCGCCAAGCGCGGCATTGTGTGGTCGGGCTTCGGTATGGTGCTGGCCACGCTTGTTACGTTCTTTCACCCGGCTGTAGATGCTAACTACCTGCTGATAGTTCTGGCCTTGTTAATTGGTGGTTCGATTTCGTGGTTTTATGCGCGACGCGTCGAAATCAACGACATGCCGCAGATGATTGCCCTGTACAACGCTATGGGTGGTGGCGCTGCTGCCTGTATCGCTGTCATTGAGCTGACTCGCGTTACTTTGGTGGGTGATTTATTGCAGGCACTGGCCGTTATTGGTGGCCTGTTGGGTTGTATCGCCTTCACCGGCTCGCTGCTGGCTTACTGGAAGCTCAAGGGCACGGTTAAACGTGTGCCACGCTTTAGTAATCTGCAAGTCGTTATTTTCGGTTTGTTTGTGTTTGCTCTGCTGATCGCTCTGATTTTAAGTTTCTCAACCGACCCTCATCCGGTATTGCTGTTTATCTTTTTTGTGTTTGCACTAACAATCGGGGTGTTGATAACCATCCCTGTGGGAAGTGCAGACATGCCGGTTATCATTTCCTTGTTTAATGCAATCGCCGGTATGGCAGTTGGCCTCGAAGGTGTTGCACTAGAGAATCCGGCGATGATGGTGGCAGGTGTCGTTGTTGGTGCTTCCGGATGGATGCTGACCCGGTTGATGGCCAAAGCAATGAATCGACCAGTGGGTAATATTTTGTTCAGTGATTCCGCATTTTTCAAAGCATCGGCTACTACTGCTGCTACCTCTGAATCGACTCTGGCTCACAAGTCTGTCTGGGATGAGGAAAGCGAGGAAGCGCTCAGTATTGATGCGCATGATGCCGCAGCAGACCTGGCTTATGCAGAACGCGTGGTCATAGTACCTGGCTACGGTATGGCCTTGTCTCATGCACAGCAAAAACTATGGGAATTAACAGAGCAGCTAGAGCGTAGGGGCGTGCGCGTCAGTTTTGCTATTCATCCTGTAGCGGGGCGTATGCCGGGCCATATGAATGTACTGTTGGCAGAAGCGGGTGTTCCTTACGAGAAGATTGTTGATATCGATGATATCAATGCCGAGCTCTCGTCCGTAGACGTTGTATTGGTGGTTGGTGCGAACGATATAATTAATCCGGCGGCTCGCGAAGACGCTGAAAGCCCCATCTATGGCATGCCGATACTCGATGTAGACAAAGCCAAGCACGTCATTGTTGTTAAGCGTGGGCAAGGACCCGGATTTTCCGGCATTGACAATAGCCTGTTTCATGCCGGTAACTGTCGCTTGCTTTATGGCGATGCGCAAAAGATGGTGCAGTCTCTAATCGCTGAGGTGCGAGATATTACAGGCTGATGAATTTGTCGTCTGAAATGAGCAGTTTCAATGAAATTCAAACCTTAAAACATCCAATTTTGTCAATAAGCTGACTGGCTTAAAAAGGCTTTTTCTCGAATTTTTTTCTTGTTATGCACACGGACAATAAAAGTTTGAACAACAGCACATTTTCATGTAGTGGCTGGAAAGGTAATTTAAATTAAACACGTAACTCATTGAAAAATATAAATATATAGATATTGTCCAATAATTGACCAAATTACCAATATCATTGAATTTACCGAGTATTACGCGTAATTTATCCGCTTGTCCACAAGGTTATCCACAGAATATGTGGATAAGACACTCCGGCTTTTGCCATTTTTTGAGATGGCGTCGAAAATTGGTCGCTACTACCTCAATGCAGAGCTTGCTGCACAACCGGCTGTGCAATTGCAGACTATCGAATCTGTGCCCGGCTCACAGCAAAATTGTCCAGTTGAATCCGTATGACGCAAGCTGATGTAACTGCCAATCGGCCAGTGCCCTGCAGCTCGGATGCAACTCGTCAATTGGCAAGCGGGGCTGACACGATCCCGGCTTTCGTCGAAGTCGCCATACCCTCACCGCTGTACAGAACATTCGATTACAAGTGGCCATTCGACACTGCGCCTCGACATGGTCAGCGTATAAAAGTGCCCTTTGGCAAACGTTCGGTAATAGCTATTGTTTTGTCCGGAAAACAGCACAGCGATGTTCCTGCAAACAAACTACGTAGCGTATCGCAGTTGCTGGAGTCTGACGCTTTATTGCCATCCGATTTGGTTGCCTTGCTTGAGTGGTCGAGTCGTTACTATCGCCACCCACCAGGAGAAGTCTTTGCGACAGCTTTGCCAGCTGCTCTGCGAAATGGTGCTCCTGCGATTGCCGAGAAGGTAGAAATATTTCGGGCAACCAGCACTGAATTCGATAAAAAGCAACTGCTGCGAGCCCCTGTGCAACTGGCATTGATGCAAATGCTTACCACTGTTGGCCAAACCGGCGTACATGCTGCCGAGCTTTCCAGCGTTACGCGTTCGTGGCGACGACCACTTGCTCAATTGATGGACAAGGGGCTGGTTGAAACCGAACTGATAGAAGAGCTGCCCTTTAACCGCTCTACTGAAAGTGCTAAATCAATGTCGGATGAGCAGCAACAGGCATTCTCAGCCGTGCATGCATCTTTGGAGAGCTTTCATACCTTTCTTCTTAATGGCGTGACCGGTAGTGGCAAGACGGAAGTCTATCTGCAACTGATCGACAAAGTACTTGAGAGAAAACAGCAGGTATTGGTGTTGGTGCCGGAAATCAGTCTTACCCCGCAATTGCTGAATCGTTTCCGTCGCCGCCTCAATGGTTGTCTTGTCTGTTTGCATTCAGCGATGAGTGACCGCGAAAGATTACAAAACTGGTTACTGGCCGCCGGTGGTAAGGCAAATGTTGTCATTGGAACGCGATCGGCGGTTTTCACGCCGATGCCGTCCCTGGGACTCATCATTATTGATGAAGAGCACGATGCATCGTTAAAACAGCAGGACGGTTTTAGATATCACGCTCGTGATCTTGCGTTGATGCGAGCGCGAGACAGGCAGTTGCCCGTATTGCTGGGTTCGGCAACTCCATCATTGGAAAGTTTGCGCAATGCCTTGGCGGGTCGTTTTACGGAACTGAAGCTGACTGTTCGTGCCGGTGGTGCATCACCACCTGACATAGCTATTCTGGATATTCGTCGCCGGCGATTGCAGGAGGGCCTGTCTGATCATCTGATCTCTGTGATGCGAGAGCATTTGGAAAAAGACGGTCAGATTCTGCTCTTTCTTAATCGCCGCGGTTTCGCGCCCACGCTAATCTGTAATGATTGTGGTGAGCCGGCGCACTGCAATCGCTGTGATGCACATATGACGGTTCACGCCCGATTGAGCCTGCTACGTTGTCATCATTGCGGCTCTGAACGCGCGTTGCAAACGACCTGTGAAAGCTGCCAATCTGAAAATCTGGATTTATTGGGCTGTGGCACGGAGCGCGTGGAGGCTGCGGTCAAGGTGCTGTTCCCCGAGATAAGTGCGCTTCGTATAGATCGCGATAGCACCCGACGTAAAGGTGCATTACAAGAACACCTGCAAGCCGCAACAGAGGGTGAAGCGCGTATTCTGATTGGTACACAGATGCTTGCCAAAGGGCATCATTTTCCGAATGTCACGCTGGTCGGTATTCTTGATGCGGATCGAGGGCTCTACGGCACTGACTTTCGCTCCATAGAACAGATGGGGCAATTGATCGTGCAGGTTGCCGGACGAGCTGGACGCGAGAATAGGTCTGGCAGTGTGTTAATACAAACGCGTAATCCGGAAAATCCCTTATTGCAAACCCTGGTTTTCGATGGCTATCGCCCATTTGCAAATGCATTAATAGACGAGCGCAAAGCCGCGCGCTTGCCACCGTTCGTACATGTCTGTCTTATCAGGGCAGAAGCTGTTTCAAAAGCAGAGCCAAGAGCCTTTCTTGATCTGATTGCACATCATTTACGCCTGCACGTTAGAACCTTGTCTACGCAGGCTGAAAGTCCGCTTGAATGGTACGGTCCGGTGCCCGCGCCACTAGAAAGGCTTGCCGGTCGCTATCGCGCGCAATTATTAATAATGGCTGACAAACGTTCGATATTGAATCAGACACTAGGTACAATTATCGACAACTTCCACGAAAAGCCCGAAGGCAGACGGATTCGCTGGTCAATTGATGTCGACCCGCTGGATTTCTACTAAAATCTGACATCACGACGATCGTTTTTGTCAGCAATTTTGTTAACGATTTAGTTATCGAATTTGCTTTTTATTGAATTTGCTTTTAAACCGGGAAGAGTCATCTTCAGCGAGTCATATGGCTTCAAGCAGCACAAGCAAAAGTAGTACAAAGGAACCGGCCAGCCAGAAATTTCTGGTGCTGTTCCTGGGCCTGTTAATAGGTTTTGTCATTGGGTTTGTGATGTTGCTGTCACGTCTGCCGGTTGATGATTCATTAGGTGATTTCCAGGCTCGCGAGACATCCCGCGAACCTGCCGGGCAAGCGGATGGCTTTCGCTTTTATGATTTGCTGCCCAAACAGGCAGAGCCGCGCAATAGTCGCCGCGCCGAGAGCTCACAAGCAGTCGTCAAGATTGTCGAGCGAGAACCTGCGGCCATAGCTAAACCCACTATCAATAGCACTCGAGTCATACCACCAGCGACCCGAACCGTGCCGCCGAATGCCCAGAATCTAAGTGATGGTTATCGTGTGGTCGAGGCAAGCTTTCAGGGTGATAACCAATCTTTTTTTCTGCAGGCAGGTAAATTTAAGTCACATCAGGAAGCGCAATCGATGCGCGCCAAAGTCTTGATGCTTGGCTTGCAGGCCTTCGTGATTGAGCGTGAAGAACCTGACGGCAGAACCCGCCACCGTGTGCGCGTTGGACCCTATACGGAACTGGGATTGCTGACAGAGGCCAAAAAGCGCCTGAAACGTGGAGGAATCCGCTATGAAATTGTCAGAGTGACCAGCTAACGCAGCGATGCCTGCAAGCCCAAGCCCTCCCTGGCAGCGATCAACCTGTCGTGATCTTCTTGGCTCTTGTATGGGGCGAGATCATTTTCGACTGAAGCAACAGCTCAGTCGCCTTGAAAAACCGGCAAAAGACACAGATTCTTCCAAGCTTGAGTCAGCTCGCGAAGCCTGGCTGGCAAAGGCTGTTACGTCGAGCGAGCTGCGCGGTCTACGTGCGTCCTGTGTACCCAATCCGACCTATGACTCGTCTCTGCCTGTTGTGGCTGCGCGCGAAAAGATCATTTCCGCGATACACGACCATCAGGTGGTCATTCTTTGCGGCGAGACCGGCTCTGGTAAAACCACCCAACTACCTAAAATGTGTCTTGAGGCTGGTCGAGGTGTGGCAGGGTTTATTGGTCATACCCAGCCACGGCGAATAGCGGCGCGCAGTGTTGCTGCGCGTATCGCAGAAGAACTGGGTACAACTGTTGGCGAAGGCGTTGGTTTCAAAATACGGTTTTCTGATCAGGTAGCTGATGTATCGCACATCAAGCTGATGACCGACGGCATTTTGCTCGCCGAAATTCAACAGGATCCCTACCTAAACCAATACGACACCATCATTGTTGATGAGGCTCATGAGCGTTCACTTAATATAGATTTTTTACTCGGTTGCCTTAAACGATTACTGACACGGCGACGAGATCTGAAAGTTATCATCACCTCGGCAACTATCGACCCCGACAGCTTTTCAGCCTATTTCGATAATGCGCCGGTATTACTGGCTGAGGGGCGCAGTTACCCAGTCGAGCTACGTTATCTTCCAGTTGTGGATGAATCTGCAGAGAACTCTGCAGCGCTCAGTGATGACAACGATGAATTTGACGGCAATGTGTTAGCCAAAGCAATTATTCCTGCTTGCGAAACGTTGCTCGCTGAACGCGCTGGGGATGTGTTGGTTTTTCTCTCTGGTGAGCGAGAAATCCGTGAGATGGCTGATGCGCTGAAAAAACATGGGCAGCGCTCAAAGAGTTTGCGTGGGGCAGAAGTGCTGCCACTGTTCGCGCGACTGTCCAATGCTGAGCAGAACCGCATCTTTCAAACTCATCAGCGCCCCAGAATCATACTCTCCACCAATGTTGCTGAAACCTCCTTGACTGTACCGGGTATTCGCTCAGTCATTGATACCGGCGTCGCGCGCATTTCCCGATACAGTGTACGAGGCAAGATGCAGCAATTGCCAATAGAAAAAATTTCGCGTGCATCTGCCGATCAAAGAAAGGGTCGTTGTGGTCGTGAAGCTCCCGGCATTTGTATCCGTTTGTATGAAGAGGAAGATTTTGAGCAGCGGGCTGAATTTACTGAACCTGAAATTCTTAGAACCAATCTTGCCTCTGTCATTTTGCAAATGATGTCAATGCGTCTCGGCCGTATTGAGGATTTTCCGTTGATTGATCCGCCGGAGTCGAAATTTGTAAATGATGGTTATCGCACATTGCAGGAGCTTGGTGCGCTTGATAGCAAGCGCAAGCTGTGTCCAATAGGAAGCCGATTGGCTCGTCTGCCTATTGATCCGCGATTGGCGCGCATGCTGATTGAAGCTGATCACGAAGGCTGCGTGGATGCGGTATTGACTATTGTTGCTGCCTTATCTGTACAGGACCCACGTGATAGACCTTTTGACCATCGTCAGCTGGCTGATGAATTACATGCAGAATTTAATCACGAAC
Organism: uncultured Granulosicoccaceae bacterium; assembly: GCA_964411665.1. Lineage (GTDB taxonomy): Bacteria > Pseudomonadota > Gammaproteobacteria > Granulosicoccales > Granulosicoccaceae > CALFCE01. The sequence goes on from CAYPMR010000016.1 coordinate 11,083, forward strand.
GATCAGATTTTTTATCCTGGTTGGCGCTTTGGCAATTTGTACAGGTACAGAAAAAAGCACTGTCGAATTCAAAATTCAGAAAAATGTGCAAGCAACGTTTTCTGTCACCGATAAGGCTGTTTGAGTGGATGGAGGTCAGGCGGCAGCTAATGACCCTGTGTCGTTCAATGAAGATTCGCACAGGGCAGGGCGATGATGGTCTTGAGACATTAACGGCCTTGCCGGGCGCGAAGGATGTTGAGTCAAAAACGAATGATACGGCGCTATACGACAAAATACACCGTGCTTTACTCAGTGGTTTGCTGGTGAATGTAGCAGTCAAGACGGATACGCATGAATACCTCGGTACACGCAATCGACGATTACAGATTTTTCCTGGCTCAGGGTTGTTCAAGCAGGCAAAGAAAAGCCCTAAATGGATCATGGCTGCAGAAATTAGCCAGACCACACGTATATTTGCTCGTCAGGTAGGTAGTATCAATCCGGAATGGGTAGAGCAAGCAGCAGCCCATCTGTTACAAAAATCCTATCGTGATCCCCATTGGCAAAAAAATAATGGTTACGTGGGTGCGTTTGAGCAATCAACCTTATACGGCTTGATTGTTAATGCCAAGAAACGAGTCAACTACTGTCCGATAAACCCTGAAGAGTCACGTACCTTGTTTATCCGTGATGCACTTGTGCAGGGGTTGATCAAAACCCGTGGCAAGTTCTTGCAACATAATCTCGGACTCATCGACGAGATAGGACAACTGGAAGACAAATCGCGTCGCCGTGATTTGTTGGTTGATCCACAGGAGCTAGAACGTTTTTACGACAATCTGATTCCTGATGACGTCAATTCAACCAGTAGTTTTGAAACATGGCGCAAAGGGTTCGAGACAGAGCAGCCGCGAGGTCTTTTTTATACGCGGGATCTGGTGGTAGCTGGGGAGGAGGAATCCGTAACTTTGGATGAGTTTCCTGAAGCGCTGGACTTCGATGCGGTCGCATTACCGCTGAGTTACCATTTTTCTCCAGGTGCAGATGATGATGGTGTGTCGCTCAATGTTCCGGTGAACCTGATCAATCGTGTCGATAGCAAAAAATGCGAATGGCTTGTCCCCGGCATGCTTGAAGAGAAGCTGGTGGCGCTTATTAAGTCGTTGCCAAAAGCACTGCGCAGAAATTTCGTTCCGGCTCCCGATTATGCAAAAACCTGTCTGGATGAATTGAAAAAAGGAGATACGGAAAATCTCAATTCTTCTCAAGGTTTGCTACAAAATCTTGGGCGCATATTACAGCGACTCGGCGGCTGTGAGGTTCCGATCTCTGCCTGGGACCTGACATCCTTGCCACAACACCTGCATATGAATTTTCGTATCGTTGGCGAAAATGGGAAATTGCTGCGCCAGGGGCGAGATCTTAGTGAACTGCAAAAATCTTTTACAGGGCAACTCGAAGAACAGCTACTCACTTTCCATGATGTCAGCTTCGAGCGTGATGATGTGCGCGAATGGAATTTTGGTGACTTGCCTGAATCGGTCGAGATCGAAAACGATGGCGTTAAAATGCGTGGACATCCGGCGCTCCAGCTGGTCAGGTCGTCAACTGATGAATCACGTATCGCGTTAAAGCTCTTTGCCTCGCCACAAAGAGCACAGCTCGAAATGCGTGACGGACTGATTGCATTATATAAAGAGGTGTTACGAGAGGAAATCAAATACCTAAGTCGTAAACTGCCGGGTATCGATACGCTTAGTTTACGCTTTACCCCTTTTGGTACAAAGACTGAACTGATTGACGACATTATTGATACAGCTATATCCCATACCTTTGTTGATAACTTACCGTTTCCGCGACAACGCGAGGAGTTTCTGCAACAAATAAACGATAACCGACAATCGCTGGTACCGACTGCGGGTGAAATCTGTAGTCATCTGGAACAGGTATTCGAGCAATACCGCCAGGTGTCGCGACGTATTGATGGTAATTTGCCGCTGAGCTGGGTAGAGGCTGTTGCCGATGTCCGAGATCAAATAGCCGCTTTGATTTTTGTTGGTTTTGCATCCTCGACCGGGCTGCAACGTCTTGCTCGTCTGCAGGTGTATTTCAAAGCAATGGATCGTCGGCTAGACGGGATTGATCAAGCACCTGACAAGGACCGACGCCGGCGTGCCGAATTCCTGCCCGTGTGGGAGAAGTTCAAGTCATTGCCTGATATGCAAGATGATGCGCCCGGGTATGCGCTGGAATACAATCAGATTCGTTGGTCGTTGGAGGAGCTGCGTGTTTCGTTATTTGCCCAGGATCTCGGAACAGCCGAGAAAGTCTCGGTTTCCCGGCTGGAAAAGCGCATCCAAAAACTATCTGCCCAATTGGGCTAAGGGTTGACCGGGTTTTAAGAAACTGTAATTGAGTGAAGCCGGCCCCTGTCCTTGAAAGCTTTGCAACAACGCCTACACTCATCATAGAGCCGCAATGTAATTGGTATGCGGGGCCGTGCGCGTGCCCCCAGGGTTTGGCAGCACTTATGCTGCGCTGGCGCTGGCCGGCACAAGCGGTGGCTTCCAATTTTTTGCAAATTTGTATTGCAGGGTGAGGGTGATGATCAATTCCAATTTAAGAATGTTAGCGCGATGCTTGAGGCGACGGCTTGCAGTTAAAACTGTGTGCCAGGGAAGGTCAGCCAGGTGGCGTCGCCCGGCACCAGTTGTAGCCCTGTTGCTATCAATTTTTGCTGTCAACAACACCGCTCATGCGGAAGGCCTTGATCTGGCACTGAGCGACGATACAGCCAATATCTTCGTCATCCTTAATCCGTTCAGCCCACGTGGTTCGTTTCCAGGCAAGCAGTTGGGCAACAGGGCACCACGCGGATCCGAGCTGTCTTTTGGTGGTTTCGTCAATGAAGCAGGCGACAATCTGTTGCATGCCACCTTGATGGCTCGCGGCGTCAATCGAACCCGAAACACCCAATACAAATTAGGTGCTGGCATGAAGCTAGTAGGCGGTGATCTGGATGTAGATGAAACAGTTAGTGCATTGGCGCTGGGTTTCCAGACATCTGTTCTGCTTGGATTTGCGAACACCAGTCCGATAGATTTTACGTTTGAGGGGTTTTACGCTCCGGGTATTGCGAGTTTCAATGATGCAGAGAGTTACACAGAGCTAGCTGCACGCCTGCAAATTGAGGTTATCGGGCAGGCTCGTGCCTATATAGGCTATCGACGTCTCACATTTGAGACTAACGATTTTGGTGATCAACGTTTGGATCGAGGTGTTCATATCGGAATGAATATTACTTTCTGATCTTCAACACCCCTCCCCAGGCCATTATAATTTGCGTATGAATAACATACGCAAACACCTCACTGCTGATTTTACAGCCTCAGGCGACATCGAAGAACTGCTGGCCGTAATGGCGCGCCTTCGTGATCCTGAAACAGGTTGCGCCTGGGATGTGGAGCAGTCCTTTGCATCCATCGCGGCTTACACAGTCGAAGAAGCTTATGAAGTCGCTGACGCTATAGAGCGTGGCGACAGGCATGATCTCAAAGATGAGCTGGGTGATTTGTTATTGCAGGTAGTTTTTCATGCCCGTATAGCGCAAGAGGAGGGCAGTTTCGCATTCCCTGATGTTGTATGTGCCATCGTTGATAAAATGATCAGACGACACCCGCATGTATTCGGTGTAGGTGGCGACGCAGACACGCAACCAACCTACAGTTCGAACAAAGAGCTTAAAGCTGCCTGGGAAAAGCAAAAAGCTGATGAACGTAAATCCCGCAAAGCAGGTATCAGTGATAACAATGAAACGCCTTCGGAGCTTGATGGGATAGCTGCGACCCTTCCCGCGCTAACACGTGCGCAGAAAATCCAGAAACGTGCATCAAGAGTCGGTTTTGACTGGAAAGAGACTTTGTCTGTTATGGACAAGGTCGTAGAAGAACTGCAGGAAATCAAGGACGCTTTACCCGGTAAAGACCAGCAGGCAATTGAAGATGAAGTCGGCGATTTGTTGTTTAGCGCTGTAAATCTTGCCAGGCATTGCGACGTCAATCCTGAAAATGCACTACGCCGTGCAAATAAGAAATTCAGCCAGCGATTTCGTTTAATGGAGCAGCAGCTAGCTGCCAAAGACACAAGCCTGTCGATGCTCAGTGATAGTGAGCGTGAAGATGCCTGGGATGAGGCGAAGCGGGCGCTGGTATAATATATCTCTGACAGCAGATGTTCGCACCTGAGCTTTGTGCGACAGGGTTCGGTCAAGAACGGAAGTCATTCAGCTCTTCTGCCGCCATCATTTTAACTGACATATACTGTCAGGATGTATTTCACATATCACAGTAAGGTTTGTCACAATAAGGTTACCAGCTCTCAAGTTTACCTATAATCGTTCCTAGATAAATTTACTGTCCTTGATAATGCTCTTTCCAATGATTCCGTAATTCTTCTTCATTGCATCCTATATCGTATACGGGTGACTTGAGTTCTTGTGCGCTTGAGACTTTGAGCACTACAATTCCTTTGAATCTATCTATCAAACTGTCCCATTTCGAAAACGATGAAATCACCTGATTAAATTCTTGAGAATCACATTCAATATAGTGTGCTTTACCTCTGGCTCTAAACCCACGTCTCGATAAGACATCTAAAAAGTTGACCTCCATTGCAGGGTTCAATTTGATATTGGATACAGTATTTGGAGATCTAATATTGGCAAAAAGGATTGTTTCTTCATCCAGCACAACGCTCGTGCCTTTAGGGGATACGCGAGGCAATCCGGATTTGTCTATGGTTGCATAAAATCCTACCGAGTTACTTTCGACGAGATTTCTCATGTAATTGTTGATGCTGCCCATTGCTATTCCTGATGTCGCTAGTTGTGCCTATCGACAATAACACAATTGCTCAGGAACGGATTGGTGTCTGGGAATTACGCCTGAATATGTATTAAACGCACTGGATCCAGGTGCCCGCTATGTTGGGCAGCTGGGTGTATAAAATCAGTCGTCTGAGATACTAGCGACATTGATGGATTTGGATTCATCATGCTCTTGATTTTCCAGTGCTTCGATCAGCAGCTTATCCTGCCCGTATATATCTTCGCGAAAATGCATCTGTCCTTTATCATCTTGCCAGGCTGTGAAATATGCAAGATGGACGGGAATTTCATTGTTCAAATCTACCCGCTTGGTACGGGTGGCTGCCATATGGTCTCTAGCAACTGATTGTGAGTGTCCTTCCAGTTGCATAATGACATAAGCCATCATATCCGGGTTGCTAAGACGTATGCAGCCGTGGCTGTAAGCACGGCGAGAGTTGTTAAACAACTTTTTGGCTTTTGTGTCATGCATATATACAGCATGTTTATTTGGCATCATAAATTTAACTTTGCCCAATGCATTTTTATCTCCAGCCCGTTGCCTTAATGTATAGGGAAACATCTGGTCACTGTAACTTGCAACATCAACACTTGAACGAGGCACTTTACGAAGACCTGTTGAGGTGCGTTCGAAAAACTCTATTTCCTCACGCTCCAGGTAGCCGGGAGACTTTTTTTCCAACGGAATCAATTCTTCATTAGTAATGCTTGATGGCACTGTCCATGTAGGGGCGAAGACAATGTGATTCATTGCTTCGCTAAATACAGGCGTCATGTGTCTGGGCGTTCCGACTACTACGTCCATGGCAAACAACTCGTCCGTTTGATACGTCATTCTTAGACGGTATTCCGGTATGTTAACCAGCACGTGGGTATCTTCCAGTTTTGCTGGAAACCATCGCCATCGTTCAAGATTTGCTTTTATCTGTTGTATACGGCTAGTGACAGGTGTGTTTAGTTCTTTGCGGGTTTTAGAGTTAAAGACGCCGTTCTTTTCCAGGCCATGACGAGCCTGGAAATTTATCAGGGCTGACTTTAATTGAGAGTCAAATACATTGTCAGGGAGGTTAAGTTCTTCAAGATCCCCTGTGTTGAGTAACACTTTTTTGAGTTTTGCAACCGCCGGATCAGTATCACCCATCTGAAAATCATTGTGAGTTTCTACGAATAACTGCTCTGCGGGTTTGATGGCCTGCAGTTCTTTTAGCATGTTTTGTAAATTTTGATAGGCAGGGTGTTGTGGGCGAATGCCATTTAGTGCTGATGCCACGTTTGCTGTTGTTGAGCGTATTTGTTTCTTTAGCTCTTGTGGATTGATAGTATCAGCTTCTCTGTCCCATTCTTTTTGTGCAATTTGAGGATCTACCAAACCACTGCCTATAGCGTGAGCGATCTTATCGAAAGTGTTATCAAGAATTGACTCAGCAAGTTGTGGATCAGAGGATTTGTTATTTTCCAGCCAGCGAGGAAATCGTTCATCCGAAAATTGTACGGGGTTTATTCCTTCTTCGTTCAGACTATCTACTAGTTTCAATAATTCGCGGCCTTGTTCAGTTAAGCCGTCTTTGTTGTGCCAAATGGGCTGTCGCTCACTGCAAATAGTATGGCTATTACCTGAATTGCCCTCTGATCCCTGACACAAACTATCGTTGGGTAGAGCGAATCCGAAAGATGGCTCTTTAACGTGGAAGAGTTCCCGATTGCCGTCTTGAACGTTTAGTTTCAATTCGGATTGATTCGCAAACCATTGAACATTACCTGTGTCATGTTGAAACGGTTGTGTAACAGCAGCAGAAACTGTATTCGAAGGTTTATCGCTTGCCTTTATTCTGAAATTATTTTCTGCAGCTATTGCTGTGCCGTGAATCAGAAATACAAAAGAAACTGCGCAGACATGCTGTGTGCGTGAAAGTCTTTTCATTTGTAAAATTATTTCTGGCCCTGAGAACATTAGCTGATCAACTTTCAATTTTTAAAAGGAGAGTGTTTTTACTTGATATGTAAATCTGTCAGCGGCAAGGCAATAGAAATATTTTGTCAATATTTCGACATTTTTTTTAAATCAACATGCGTGTAGGTAATCGCTTGTTGTAATCGATAGGGCGCTGCAGTTAGATGCACAGTTCAATTGGATGAATGTGCAATATTCTTCTGTACAAGGGCTGGCACGATTTCAGCAAGCATCAAGCTGGAATAGCCCGGCCCCGAGATCAATATTCGATAATGCCGAATACACATCCGAACGAGCCGGTGATTTGTAACCGATGTGCTCCGACAAAAACACTGTTAACCGATTGAGGCAGGAATCCGAAATGGATAAATTGAAAGTAAACGTAGTAGCCGCGCTGGTTACTTTCTACACCGGGATAAGTGCAGGACCGGTATTAGCAACCCAAGATATTGACGTGCTGCCTGAGGCTAATTCTGGTGAGTGCTACGCAAAAGTACTGGTGCCACCCGTTTACAAGACTGATTCAATAGAAGTAATCGTTACCGAAGCTACAGAGAAGCAGGAAATTATTCCTGCAGCCTATACAACTTCGACAGAACGAGTGAAGATAAAAGATGAATTCAATCGCCTGACTGCGATTCAGCCTCAATTCGAAACAAAACAAAAGAAAATACAGATAGCTGCGGCTGAAACAAAATGGGTGCGTGATGGTCTGGACGGAAAAATAGACGTTAGCGCTGGTACTCTGGCTGATTTAAGGTCTTCTGGTATCAATGTGAACGGTGTTACGCCCGGCCAGTGCTTTTATGAACATTACAAGCCTGCTGAATATAAAGAAACAGAAGAAAAAGTACTTATAGCTGCTGCGAGCGAAACACTGTCTATCGAAGAAGCTCAGTTTTCTGAAACGGAAAAGCGAGTCATGGTAAAAGCCGCTTCGAAGAGACTGATCGAAGTACCTGCGGTATTTAAAACGGTTGAAGACAAGGTGCTGATCGAGCCTGCAAAATCTGTTTGGAAGAAAGGTACCGGACCAATAATGCGAATAGATAACGCGACTGGCGAAATCATGTGTCGTATTGATATTCCTGCTGTTTATGAGACATATAAGCGTAAAGCAGTCGCCGCACCTCCTTTGACCACTACTGTTGTAGTACCAGCTGAGTTTGAATCAGTAAAGATTGCAACAGTAAGCGATCCTACACGTGAAGTAAGAACGCCAGTACCTGCTAAATTCGACACAATCACCAAGACAGAGCGCGTCTCTTCCAGCAGTATTAAATGGATCGCGGGTTCTGCTGATACGACAGGCTTAAATGGTAAGCACACGGGTGAAGTTGTTTGTTTCACTGAGCAAGCTGCGAAATTTGCCACTGTTGATCAGAAGGTAATTAAAACACCTGGTTCATTTACTTCTACTACCGTTCCAGCTGTTTTTGAAAATATACCGGTACGTAAATTAGTGTCAGATGCCAGAGTTAGTAAAACAACTGTACCTGCAATCAAGAAAGACTACATCAAGCGTGTAAAGGTGAGCGATGCGCGTTTGGAATGGCGTCCGGTACTGTGTGAAACAAACACAACAGAAGATACTGTTTCCACCATTCAACAGGCGTTGGCAGACGCTGGATTTAATCCAGGTACTATCGATGGTGTGTTAGGTCGTGGAACCCTTGATGCGATTGAAGAATACCAAAAGTCAAAAAATCTTGCGCAAGGTGGTATCACTTATGACACCTTGGAAGCTCTGGGTGTTGAACTGTAATCATCAAGCGATGTATTTTCTGACTGGATCGGGTACGTATCTATTAGTGGTTAATTGATAGATAAGATGTAAAATGTGATGAAAAGGCGAACCTTGTGTTCGCCTTTTTTTATGGTGCGTCAATGTTGACTTCAGTTCAACTATCCACTGCCAGATAGTTTGTGATGCCTGGTGTTCTATAGCCGTCATCTCGCCACAGAATCGGAAAGTAATTTTCGTCCAGCGTATTATCTTCAAGACGTTTATAGCGACTGTAGATTGGGCCTATTCCCTGATGAAAATTATCAGGAATGTATTGAACATCAGCTGGCATTGCGTGTAACACAAGAGATCTACGTGGATTGTCAGACAAGTTTGCGCCTGAGCCATGCCAGGTAGCTCCATGGTGGAATGAACCACCACCTGCTTTAACCTCAACATAATGAATGTCGAGTCCGCTGTCTGCATTTGCTGCCGCCTGGCGCGCTGGTAACCGATAATCAGTGGGTGCGTGAAATTCGCCAGAGGGTGCATCTAGATTCCAGCGATGCGACGAGCGGGCATACTCTACGGTGCCACCTTCTTTAGTAGTATCATCCAACGCTATCCAGCAAGTCAGTATTTCACCTGGATCAAACCATGAGAGGAAAGCATTGTCTTGATGAAAGCCAAGCGATTTAGTTGCCGCTGGTTTCCATATAACGTTGTCGATCATGATCCGTACACCTGACCAGCCGGAAAACATAGCAATCGCTTTGGCGAGTGATTCGTCAAGTACGACTCGCGCTATATCTCTATTGGCTTTCCATCCATTGCATATCTGACGTGTCAGTGTTGGATCGCTTTGTCCGTTTTGCCAGTTCACTTCATCCGGATGTACTCCGGTTTCAAATGTGCCATTGAACAACGCATCGAAGGCACGGTGTAAATGCGGTAAATTATCGGTATGGATCAATTTATCGACAACAACAAAGCCATCTGCTTCAAATAGATTTATATCAGTATTGTCAGGTGTATATGCCACGAATAGCTGTCAGTTGTATTTGTAATTATTAAATCAGTCGATTAAGCGATTCCAGGTAGTCTCGTTCATTTGGGATGATATTGTTTTGCTGAGCACTCCAGAGAGACTCTGCCAGAACATCCATCATCATATGTTCAACCTGGTGTCCTTCTCCTGCAAGTTTGGTCAGTAACTGCCGCGTTATGAGTTTTATACCTGCTGGGCGATCGGTGCCCACTTGTTCTCTGAGAGCCAAATGCAGACCCATATGTAAAAAAGGATTTTCGACTGAAGCGCCAAGGCTTAAATCAATAAGTTCCACGGGTTCTTCATCCTTCAATGAAGCGACTTGATCGTGATATTCAGGATGCTCCTCAATTACTGACACAATCTGTTTTTCGAGCGGAGTCAGCGTCTGTTCGCCGATGTGTTTCAGCCAGGCGTCACGAAATTGCAGGCGATGTTGGCGCCGATCACTCTGTGGATTGGATGACAGGAACATATTTGCTATCAATCAGATTTTTTATGGCCAGGATCAATCCGAGAACGAAAAAGGCTCCGGGGGGTAACAATGCGATCAGTAATCCACTTTGCCCGGCAATCTCTCTTGTGAATCCGATAATACACAACAATATCAGGAATCCCGCTCCCATAGCCAGAGCATCAAGCAGCGCCGGTAAAACAGGGTGTCTGGAGGCGTAAACCTCAGCGCGTCCGATAATCATACAGTTGGTAACAATCAGTGGAATGAAAAGTCCTAATACCTTGTGGATTGAGGGCATCAGCGCCTGCATGCTTAAATCGACGGTCGTTACTGCTGTGGCGATCACCAGAACGTAAATCAAGATTCGATTTTCAGTACTTAGATGTTGTCTTAAAAATGATATGAGTGTGTTTGAGATGACGAGCGTGACACAGGTAGCAAGCCCCAACACAATCGCGTTTTCTAGAGTTGTGCTAACGGCAAGCAGGGGGCACAAACCCAGCAGCTGCACAGTGCCGGGATTGTTTCGCCACAGCCCCTGTTTCCAGGTATTCAGTATCTCAGAGGACTGGGGATGTTCCTGTATGCTTTGGTGAATTTGTGTTTTCGTTGAGTGCATGCCGGTCGACATAGAAAATTGTAATTGCAGTTACTGATTGTACAGGCTGTATTTGAGCAAATTTTATTTGAACACATTACCGCCGGACATTCTGTGCCTATCCAGCGTATTGAAAACTGCGTTAACAACTGCACGTGGCGTTATCGTTGCACCTGTGAACTGATCAAATTCCCCACCGTCTTTTTTTACTTGCCATTGAGTCTGGCTCCGTGTCTCGAGAGAGTGCATTTTAAAATTGGTAATCCAGTCGGACTTTTCGATATCTATGGCGTCACCGAGACCGGGTGTTTCTCGGTGCTCCAGCACCCTGACACCGGTTATGCTACCGCCTGTGTCTATTCCGACCACCAGCCTTATTGCGCCTGAATACCCCGATAGCGTGACCGTATCGTAGATTGCGGCTACGGGTAAATTATTGAGGCGTGCACGATACACGGTGACTATCCCCTCTGGCGTATCAATTTCTGTTGTGTCAGTAGTTAACTGATTGTCGTAATCTATATTTTCAAGGACAGCATGTAGCTGATCTTGTAACAGCTGGTCTTTGGCGCGATCTATTGTTGGCTTGGTTGTCATCCATAGCAATGCCAAAAGCCCGGTACAACCCAGCGCGATGACTGCAACGATTGACGCAGGATTTTTAGGAGATGGGGGTAATGATATGTTGAATGCAATCGGCATAAAGGCAAAACAGATAGATGTTATTGGTCCGACAAGTTAGGGATGGATTCTGTCCTGGTTTTTGGTTTTGATCAAAGCTGTTTTAAATTGTTGCCCGCCTGCTTATATAGTGATCGAGAACCGGTGCACAGCAATTCATAAGCAATACGGCAAAGGCAATTCCTTCAGGGTAGCCACTGAATTGTCGTATAACGAAAGTTAATAAACCAATGCCGAATGCATAAATGATCATACCCAATCGGGTTGTAGCTGCACTAACCGGATCAGTGGCTATAAAAAAAGCACCTAACATGGCGCTGCCGGAGAATATCGCGGTTAAGGGGTCGAGTGTTGCCTGATCGCTAACCAAGTTGTATGCCCCATGGCCAATGGCCAATCCGGCTAGTACACATACAGGAATGTGGTATGTAATCACTCGGTGCCATAGTAACCAAATACCGCCAGCCAGCCAGGCCAGATTAACCCACTCCCATGCCTGTAATGCAAATGTACCGCTTAGTTCATTTAAAAATTCGTTGCTTGGATTGACAGCATGTTTCAGTCTGTCCAGTGGTGTCGGGCGTGTCAATGCATCCCAGTCGTTGCTTGAGAGGGTTTCTATTGTAAATATGGCTTGTGCTGATTCAATCAGTGTTGGTGATGTTATATCGAGAGCAAGCCGATCTACTGGCCATGCAGTCATTTCAAGTGGAAAGGAGATTAGTAGAAAGGCATAAGCTACCATCGCTGGATTGAACGGGTTGTGCCCTAATCCACCGAAAAGATGTTTGCCAAGCAACATCGCAACCGCAGCGCCCGTTACGGCTATCCACCACGGTGCTAGAGGTGGGATAGCGAAAGCAAGTAACCATCCTGTCAGTAAAGCACTACTATCGAGAAGCCTGGGCTTGACCGGTCTTTTGCGGATGTGCAATACAATTGATTCAACAATTAAAGCAGACGTGCAACACAATAGTATTTGTATGATAATCGACGCATTTATTGTAATCGCATAGACAAGAGTGCCTGGCAACAGTGCGTAGCACACGCTGCGCATCAATTGGCTGACGATTGTTGTCGGTGCGTATATTGCTCCGTCAACATCTGACTTATTACATTGCCACGGCATTGTTAAAAACAAATATCCACTATGAGTTCAAAATTCGACAATCCCGAAAAATCTCCGATGATTCGCGCCATGGCGATGCCTGCAGATACCAATCCATCGGGTGATATCTTCGGTGGTTGGGTGCTATCGCAGATGGACCTTGCCGGTGGAATTTGTGCTGGACAACGCGCTCAAGGTCGTGTTGTCACCGCGTCCATAGAAGCGATGAGTTTTATCCAACCGGTCAAGGTTGGTGATGTGTTAGGAGTCTACACGGAAATCACCCGTGTCGGCACAGCTTCTATGGACATAATGATAGAAGCCTGGGTCAGGCGAGAAAGAATCGGTATCCGGGAGAAGGTGACGGAGGCGACTTTCACCTTTGTATCCGTTGATGATCATGGTAGGGCGCGTCCCATTCCGGCCAAGGATCAGATCCCTGATTACGTGATAAAGAATTTTGGTGATATCTGACCTGTATCGGATGGCATCCAAACGCTAGTCAATTTTGCTGTTGTTACCGCTTTTACGGGCACGCGCCAGAGCTTCTGATATAGCCTGCTTTTTCGCAACTGAGTCATCTGTTACCCGGCGACGCTCAGCAACTTTCTCTGCGCGTCGTTGTTCTTTAAGTTGCAGGCGTTGTTGGTGTCTTTCGTGGTGTTTTTCAGCAAGTTCTGCTTTTTGCAGATTTCGGTCTGATTGTTTTTGTTGCTGAGTCGCTTGACGAAATTGTGCTGTCAGCGGGATATGGCTTGGACATACAAGATCACAGCATCCACATAACATACATTGATCAAGCTGAAGTTGTGATGCTGATTCGAGATCGCCAATTCGCGTAAATCTGTATAGATCCTGTGGCAATAGATTGGCCGGGCATACGTCTCGACAATCGCCGCACCGAATGCAATTATCGGTCGCTGTCCGGGCAGCGGTTTTTGTGATGACAAGGCAATTGGTATTTGCCTGAATTGGCACATCCAAAGACGCCATTTCCTGCCCACACACTGGTCCCCCTCGGATAATTCGCACTGACTTGGTTGGTAGACCGGCAAAAGCAAGAACATCCCGAACGGTTGTGCCGAAATGAATGTCGATATTGATGCTTGTGCTACCTGTTTTTTCAGTAACTACATCTCCACACAAGGTGACGATTCGTTTGCTTGGTGCTTTGCCGTCGGTAGTCAGTTGATCGACTGCATTGCAGGTAGCGACGTTGACACATGCAATGCCAGATCCAACAGGTGGGTCAGAATATACTTCACCTGTTATCAAAGGTATTAGCTGTTTTTCAGCGCCAGAGGGGTAACCATTTTCTACGTTGAAAAAACTGATACGTTGCGTTATTGCTTGAAGGGTGGTCCTGCTTTGATCAGGCGCTTGCTGAATCAATTGGTCTATCGCCTCTTGCAGAGCATGTTGTTGCCAGAGATCATTTGTTACAAACTTTTTGTCACCCGTCTCTGGTGCGTCATTATGTTTTTTAATGGCAATGTGGCAGTTGGTACAAGCGGTCGTGTCCACCAGTGACAAAATTCCTTGCGCAACAGTTTTAGCACTGTGAGCAATCAGCGTTGCATCACAACTGATCAGCGGTTCGCATTCAACAGCATTGATTATCAGCGTGTCGATCGAATGAGTGAGTTTATTGGCTAGTAAAAAGCCGCCGCCACCATGACCGTTGATACCACTAAGCAGGAGTAATTCAAGTTGCTTTGTGCGATCTGCTGATGACCACGGCTGCGACTGCCAATAACAGGGTAGAGAGTTTGCTGTAACAGAGTCATTTTGATTGTCCTTAGTCGGGATTGATTTATCTATTTCAGACTCAATTTCTATGCAGCGTACTGCTGGCTTATCAATTTCAAGCTGCACGAAGGCTTCACTGGAAACGATTTTTCCTGATACTGGTGATGTCAGGCCTGGCAGTGGTGTGTTATCCACGGGATCGAAGCCGAGATGTACCAGTGCTTGAGCCTTGGAGACATTGTCGCCTGTATTGACACAAGGATGCAGATTGGTTGCTCTGTAAACCAGAGGTAGACGGTAAATATCCGGTGGTGGCATATGCAGCAGCGGAAAGACCTGTCGTGGATCACTTGATTTTTTAGTTGTTACGGTGGTTATGCAGCTGCTTGTTTTGTTATCCGGGTCGCTTCCTGGGTCGTCACCAATAGAGGCAAGTCGGTTCAATACCGGATTGAACACAGAGTGCCAGTTCAGTGGATTGTCCAAGCCGGCGATTTGACGTGTTGCATTTTGTTTTACCTGGTGCTTTTTATTTGCACGCATCAGTGCAGACAGATTTTTCATGATTGAAAACCTGTCTTGTCAGCAGAGCATTGGCTGGCGTTTGTAGCGTTTGTAGCGTTTGTAGCGCTTGTGCTTGCGGATAGCTCTGTGTTTGTCTTAAGTAAATCTATGCAATCTACAGGGCAGGGTGGCAAACAAAGTTCGCAGCCTGTGCAGCTAGCCGTGATCACGGTATGCATTTTACGAGAGGCGCCGATGATAGCATCGACTGGACAGGCGGCTATACAAAGCGTGCATCCGATACAATCTTGTTCACGAATGATGGCGATTTGTGGCGGTTTGTGACTAGTTAAAGAATTATCCAGCGGTTTGATATCACGTCCCAGTAATTGTGCCAGTGCCTTGATGCCTTCATCACCGCCGGGTGGGCATTGATTGATGTCTGCAGAGTTGTTGACTATAGCTTCAGCATAGGGGCGACAGCCTGGATAATTGCACTGCGCACATTGGGTTTGAGGTAGCAAAGCGTTAACGCGTTCGATCAGCGATTGTTCGTCAGCTGGCAATTGTTTTGCCAGTATATTCAAAGCCCAGGCAGCTATTGTTGCAATGAGAGCTATGACGAGAGCTGCCACCACAGCTGTAAGCACTGATTCGATCGCCACGAATATTACAAGCCGCTGTCCATGCCACTAAATCCCATAAACGCCAGCGACATGATGCCAGCTGTCATCAGTGCTACTGCACTTCCCTTAAATGGAGCAGGTACATCTGCTGTTTCTATCCGCTCTCGCAAGGCAGCGAATAGTACCAAAGCAAGTGTAAAACCAAGCGCTGCTCCAAAACCGGAAGCGGCAGCATCTGCCAGTGTGCGTTGTTCTCTTATAGTAAGGAGTGCAACACCCAGTACGGCACAATTGGTAGTGATCAAAGGTAGATACAAACCCAATAGACGATGTAACAAAGGGCTTGCCATGCGCATCCATAGTTCTGTGAATTGTACTAAAGCCGCGATCAGAACAATAAAAGCAATTATGCGCAGAAAAGATGCATTTAGTGGTTGCAATACATAAGTATCAAGCAGAAAACTGAATATGGCTGCCAGCGTCAACACGAAGGTGGTGGCGAGCCCCATACCAAGAGCTGTATCGATGCTGCGCGATACACCCATAAAGGGGCAGAGACCGAGAAATCGTACCAGTACGAAATTGTTGACGAGTGCAGTGCTTAAGACAATGGCGAACCAGGAAGTCATCGGTAAAACTATTTGACGCGCATGCCTGGCTCCGCGCCATCATCAGGGTTAAGGATAAACAAATCTTTGCCACCTGGTCCGGCTGCGAGCACCATTCCCTCGGACATGCCAAAACGCATTTTGCGTGGTTTGAGATTTGCCACCATGACGGTCAATCGCCCTACCAGGTCATCGGGCTGGTAAGCTGATTTGATGCCTGCAAAAACATTGCGTGTCTCGCCGCCTATTTCAAGAGTCAGTTGCAAGAGTTTGTCAGCACCTTCGACATGCTGAGCAGCGATGATTTTTGCAATTCGGAAATCACATTTATCAAAGTCTCCATACTCGATTTCATCCTTTAAAGGTTCGTCAGCTAGTGGTCCGGTGGTGGCGCCGCCTAGAGCAGCTTCTTCACTGGCGTCTTCTTTGCTGGCTTCGATCATAGCGTTGATACTCTTCTCTTCGATACGGGTCATCATCGGTTTGTATTTACCGATTGTTTGGTTGAGCAATGGTTGTTGCAAAGAATCCAGCGTTGTCTCGCTCTTTAGAAATTCATCTGTCTTATCTTTTAGTGAAGGTAAAACCGGCGCCAGATAAGTCACAATGACACGAAAGAAATTAATGCCGGCTGTGCAAATTTGCTGCACGTCCTGTCGGCTGTTTTCATCTTTGATTTTTACCCAGGGTTCGGCGTCTGCTATGTAGCCATTAGCCTTCTCGGCAAGCAACATGATTTCACGCATCGCTTTACCGAATTCCCTTGTTTCATAGTGGGTCTGTATTTCAGTCCAGCGATCAAGCATATGCTGGTAATCTGCCACTACATCAGCTGGCAATTCGCTGGCAAGCTCACCATTGAACTGTTTGGTTATAAAGCCTGCACACCGACTGGCAATATTGACGACTTTTCCAACCAAATCAGCATTAACGCGTTGCAGAAAATCATCGAGCTGCAGATTGAAGTCCGCTACTCCGCTATTGAGTTTGGCTGCATAGTAGTAACGCAGATATTCAGGATCGAGATGTTCGAGATAGGTCTCACAAGATACAAAGGTGCCGCGTGATTTGCTCATTTTTGCATCATCGACCATCACGAAACCGTGGCAGAAAACGCCATCAGGTTTACGCATGCCCGCGCCATCGAGCATAGCAGGCCAGAACAGCGTATGAAAATTGGCGATGTCTTTGCCGATAAAGTGGTAGAGCTCGGTGGTGGAATCTTTCTTCCATGCATCCATGAAATCAGTGCCCAGACGGTCCGAGAGGTTTTTGTGACTCGCGATATAGCCGATGGGTGCATCCATCCAGACGTAAAAATATTTACCTGGTGCATCGGGTATTTCAAAACCCCAATAGGGTGCGTTACGTGAGATGTCCCAGTCCTGTAGACCTGAGTCGAGCCATTCATGAATTTTGTTGGCTATCTCGGGCTGCAACGTGCCACTGGTTGTCCAGCTTTTCAGCCATTCGGTGTAAGTTGATAGCGCGAAAAAATATTGTTCAGAGTCTTTGAGCACGGGCGTGCTACCGGAGACAACCGAGCGTGGCTCCAGTAGTTCAGTAGCGGCGTAAGTGGCGCTGCATTTCTCGCAATTATCCCCGTATTGATCAGCAGCCCCGCAGTTCGGGCAAGTACCTTTTACAAAACGATCGGGCAGGAACATTTCCTCCTCGGCGTCGAAAAGCTGGGCGATTGTGCGCTTGACGATCAGACCTGCGTCACGATTTTTCTCGTAAACAAGTTCTGCCAACTCCCGATTTTCATCAGAATGTGTGGTGTGGAAGTTGTCCGGGGAGAGCAGAAATCCATGGATATCCCGTTCATGCTCTACCTTGATTCGATCGGTTAGTTCCAGCGGGGTTACGCCTTCGCGCTGAGCACGCAGCATAATCGGCGTGCCATGAGCGTCATCTGCCCAGACCCAGACACAGTTATTGCCGATCAAACGCTGATAGCGAACCCAGATATCGCATTGTACGTACTCAAGCATGTGGCCGATGTGCAGTGCACCATTGGCATATGGCAGCGCGGCTGTGACCAGAATGTCTCGTTTGCTTAGGTGTTGTGGCATGTTCTCCGGTACCGGGTGTTCGACTGGTCGGTTCAGGGTGAGATTAATGGCGCAGCAGTTACATCTGCAGCACTTATTTCAGTTATAGTTGGAATATTAGCGTATTAGTATCTCCGTTCCTATCTGATAACAGACTGATATCGCGGCAAGATCGGTTCAAATGCAGGCCGTCAGTCAATCTTTACGGGTACAGGGCCGGCAACTCCCCCTGGAAAGCAACATGAATTCAACTGATAACGAAACAATAGAAGCGAAAATAAGATCTGTCGCAGGTGCTTACGTCGAACCTCATATGGAGGCGACGCTTGAACAGGCTGATGTGATTAAAGGCGTTCGTAGCGAAGCATCCGGCGCGATTGTCGAGATTGAACTGCCGTTTCCGGCTGAGCGCTACGGCAAGGCTCTGGCAGCAGAGCTTACTTCGCTCATCACAAAAGAGGCAGGTGTGGATAATGTTGACGTGCGTGTTTCACACGAGATTACCGCCCATAGTGTCCAGCGTGGTGTAACACGTCTTGAGAATATCAAGAATATAATCGCCGTTGCCAGTGGTAAGGGTGGTGTCGGTAAATCCACAACGTCGGTAAATCTGGCGCTGGCACTTGCAGCCGAAGGTGCGCGAGTCGGTTTGCTGGATGCAGATATTTACGGCCCAAGTCAACCGCGCATGATGGGTCTGTCCGGTCAACCAGAATCCCCTGATGGTAATACGCTGGAACCGATGGAAAATTATGGCGTGCAGACCATGTCGATCGGATTCATTGTGGAAGAGGATACCCCGATGATTTGGCGTGGACCGATGGTCACTCAGGCGCTCGAGCAATTGCTCAACCAGACGCGCTGGCGTGATCTGGATTATCTGGTTATTGATTTGCCACCGGGAACCGGTGATACGCAGTTAACACTGGCACAGAAAGTCCCTGTCAGTGGTGCTGTGATAGTCACAACGCCACAGGACATTGCTCTGCTTGATGCACGTAAAGGACTAAAAATGTTTGAAAAGGTCGATGTCCCGATACTCGGTATCGTGGAGAACATGAGTCTGCACGTATGTAGCGAATGCGGCCACGAAGAACATATTTTTGGTGCTGGTGGTGGTGTGTCGTTAGCTCAAGAGGCTGGCATCAATCTGCTGGGCAGTCTGCCGCTGGAGATGGGTATCCGCCTGCAGGCTGATAGTGGCCGGCCTACTGTTGTGGCTGAGCCCGACGGACGCACGGCTGAGATCTACCGTGAAATCGCACGCCGTGCTGCTGCCCGCTTGTCCAAACAAGCGAAGGATTACAGTGCCAGCTTTCCGAAAATCGTTATCCAGAACACCTGAGTGTTTTCCTTTCTCACTAATTAACTACCTGACTGTTCGATGACCATTAAGTCTGACAAGTGGATCCGGCGTATGGCCGAGAGCGATGGATTGATTGAGCCGTTCGAGGCAGGTCAACTGCGTGTCGACGATGCTGGCCAGCGTATAGTGTCATTTGGCACTTCCAGCTACGGCTACGATGTTCGCTGCGCGGATGAATTCAAGATATTCACCAACATTAATTCGGCGGTGGTCGATCCCAAGGCCTTTGATCCTGACAGTTTTGTAGATATCAAAGCGGAAGAATGTATTATTCCGCCAAACTCGTTTGCGCTTGCCAGAACGGTTGAATTTTTTCGCATTCCGCGCAATGTGCTCACTATCTGTCTGGGCAAATCAACATACGCCCGCTGTGGCATCATCGTGAACGTCACACCATTGGAGCCGGAATGGCAGGGCCATGTCACTTTGGAGTTTTCCAATACAACGCCATTACCGGCAAAAATATACGCCAATGAAGGCGTAGCGCAAATGTTGTTCTTTGAATCTGATGAGGTGTGTGAAACTTCCTACGCGGATCGCGGCGGTAAATACCAGGGACAGACAGGCGTCACCTTGCCCAAGACTTGATTGATTCGCCGATTTGTACTGTAGTTTGATGTTATGTTCAATTGGTGACTGCCCAATAACCCCAGCATTAACCCCTTTCAGGTACTGCAGTTGCCGTTTTCTGCAAAAGCTGGAAGAATCAGGTCATAGCGATTACTTTTGAAACTACTACCGGGACCACTGAGTGATAGATTCTGATGGATACAGGGCAAATGTCGGGATTATTCTCAGTAACGACGAAGGCAAGGTCTTCTGGGCGAGGCGAATAGGCCAGGACGCGTGGCAATTTCCTCAGGGAGGCATTGATAGTGAAGAATCCCCAGAGCAAGCCATGTACCGCGAACTGCGCGAGGAAACCGGGTTGGTGCCTGAGGATGTGCAGCTACTTGGATGTACGCGGGAATGGCTCAAGTACCGGTTGCCAAAGAGATTCGTACGTAAAAATCAGCAACCAGTATGCGTCGGGCAGAAACAGATCTGGTACATGCTGAGAATGACAGGTAAAGAGACAGCATTTAACCTCAGTGCCGGTCCGAAACCCGAATTCGACAACTGGCGTTGGGTCGATTACTGGGAACCCAGCAAGGAAGTCATTTTCTTTAAACGCAAAGTCTATAAGCGTGCGTTAACAGAATTGGAGCCGCTGCTGGCAGAGGCTTGATCGCCTGCACCGCCGGATCTGGCGAGCACCATTGGAAGCAATCTAAGGAATACAAGATTAGAATTGCGGTTTGAGCACCACCAGGAACACGATAGCAATCAGAAACAGAACCGGAATTTCGTTAAACAACCGGTACCATCGATGCGATCGCTTGTTTCTACCTTCCCTGAATACCTTAACCAGCCACCAACAAGCGAAGTGGTAGAGCAGTAGCACGAGCACCAGTACGAGCTTCAACTGCATCCACGCCTGACTTGCCATCGCTCCCCACCAGCCGATCAGCAGCCAGGCACCGAAGATCAGCGTAAGGCAGCCACCGAGGTGAGTCATCACCATCAGTTTCCTTTCCATTGTCTGGAAAGTACTTTTTTCGTCCGGCGATTCGCTCATCGCGTGGTAGACGAAGATACGCGGTAAATAAAATAATCCTGCAAACCATGTCACCATAAATATGATGTGCAGCGACTTGACCCACAACATGATTATATTCCCTCGTCCATCAATATTGCCCGCTTGGGACACGTTATAGAAAGCGTGATTCTGTCCTCCTGATCGCGTTCAGTCAACGCACCGTTAGTGCAACGCGGGTGAATGCTGTGCGCTTGCCCGGACAGAACTGTGGGTGACATCACAAAGTCTATCAATACCGTTTTATTCGTGAAGTAGTCAGCAATATGTTGCATTGAAAATTTAAAGTGGTTCTCATTCCTGGTCGACATCACGTTTGTAGAAGTGGATTTGTATCCATATAGCCCGCAGCTACGGTGTGGTTTTTTAACTCTAACCAGGCATAACGGGTTTGATGCTGTGACTTTGATATGAGAGTAAAAATTAAAATGCCTCTACTGCGGTTATATCTCTTCAGTCTGGTTCTTTTGGGTATTGTACTCAGCGGATCAGCTCGTGCGGATTTGCTGGGAGATTTCCTGGGAAGCCGCGATTTCAGTAATTTTTACTACGGTGTGAATATCGGTGATGGTACAGCTGAGATAAATGGATCTGATGACGACTCAATCGCAATTCTTGGTGGCGCACTAGGTTTGCGGTTAGTTGATTTGCTGGGCGTTGAAGTGCAGGTAGGTTCTGGTTCTGACGATGCACAAAGTCTGCTTGGTGACTCGCAAGTTGTTTATGCGGCAGCTATGGTGCGTCTTGGTACCCGGATAAATGATGTCGGTCTGTATGCCTTGTTCGGTCAAACGTTTCTCGATACCTCCAACAGAATAAACTTCTCGCGCTCTGGAAATGCCATTGGGTTTGGTGTGAATCTTTTTGGTAATAAGAAAACTGCAGTCAATTTCCAATACCTGCGTCTCGATGATGGTGCGTTATCTAATGCTTCTATCGGTTTTCGCTATTACTTTGGCGGCTCTCGATAAACGTTTACGCATCTATCTCACTGTAATTTTAAATTGATATATAGAATCTAACCCACGGACGCTAATGATGTTCCTGAAATCAAAATACATTGCAGGATTTTTCCTTTTGACAGTATTTTTTGTTAGCTCTTGTGGCCAACGCCCGGATGATCCTGTTGAAGTCGTGGTTGATGAAGACGGTGCTGTCAGTGAAGTCACTGATGGGGCGATTGTATTCGGGCCAAACGGTGAAGTTCTCAATGGTGGTGATCCGGAACTGGGTGCCGCCCTTGCCAGTGCGCTAACCGTACACGTTATCAGCGATGTTAACAGCCTGCCTACCGGTGGTTCAGACTTTGCCAATATCCAGGTATTGGTTACAGATGAAGGAAATCGCGCAGCGAATAGTGCCGACATCGAATTTTCAGCTACCGCCGGCGTGTTGCAGGAAATCGGCATGGCGACTGACGGCAATGGGGAAACAACAGCGCTATTAAATCTGGGTCGAGATTATACGAATCAGGACATCGTTGTTACTGCTGTCTCCGGTGGTTCGATGGGAAGTGTCGTGATCACTGCACGTGGATCAACGGTTGAAATTTCCGGTCAGGATACATTGATCGCCGGTGATGTGGCCAATCTCTCAGCTACACTGGTAGCGGGCAATGGCGAGCCGATAGCGAACCAGGAAATAAATTTTATCAGCATGGCTGGTAATTCGATCACAACTCCACGCACAACAACTGATGCCAATGGTCAGATTTCCTTGCAGGTTGATAGCAGTCTCGGTAGCGATGTCATAACAGCTACCGCCCTTGATGGCACCGCTGTCACTACCTTCAGCTTGACAGTTGCCAGTGACATACTTGAATTTATTTCTCCTTCGGCCAATGCTGAGATTGTCGTTGGTGTAATCAGTACGCTAGCCGTGCGCTGGGAGTCAGAAGGAGCCTCTGTTGCTGGCGAGGATCTGCGCTTTTCGCTGACTGCCGGTCAGATTATCGGTAACCCGGTAGTGACGACAGATGCTGATGGTGAAGCCAGTGTGCAGTTTATATCGAATAGCGCAGGGCCTGCTACTGTTTCAGTTGCGGCAGTTCAAGGTGAAAGCCTTGAAACACAACGCCAGTTCGAATTTGTAGCCACCACACCGTCAGAGCTGAGACTTTCTGCCTCGGCAACACGTGTACCTGCAGGTGAAACCAGTCGATTAACAGCCTTGGTTGTCGATGCGAATGGCAATCCGGTGAAAAATGCTGAAGTGATATTTTCCAGTCCAGACCTTCGCGGTGGACAGATTAATCCGGCATCTGCAATGAGTAATAGTGATGGACTGGCGACAGTTACATTTACAGCGGGTGCTCTTGCAACAGAATTTGAAGCCATACAGATTCTTGCAAACATTGCTAACTTGAATTTCGCTGACAGCGTCAGTCTGACGGCTGTCGAGCGCGTGTTGAACGTGACTGTGGGAACTACCAGTCTTATACGCGCGATCAATGGTGAGACGCAATACAGTCTTCCGTTTGTTGTGCAAGTCGCTGATGGTAGCGGCTCTCCACTGGAAGGTGCATCAGTTGAGTTGTCAGTTCGACCGCTAAATTATGGCAAGGGTTTCTTCCGGATTGTTGATGCCAATGGTTTGTTGCTCGAAGAGCATCTTGCGTTGAACCCCGGACAGAATTTCTCTGGTGATCGTTGGGCATTGCGCAGTATGAATCATACTGTCTGTGGTGCTGAGGATATCAATGGCAATCGACTGCTTGACGCAGGTGAAGATATTAATGGCAACGGCTCATTGGACCCGCAAGACCCGGCTGTTGTCGCACCTGATTCAGTTAATAGCCCAACGCTTGAGAACGGCAGCATAACAACCGATGCCACCGGCTCTGGATTTTTTGCAGTGATCTATCCGCAAAGTAACGCTTTGTGGGCAGAAGTAGAAATAACCGCACGTGCGAAGGGCCTTGGGGCTGAAGCGGAAGCAAAATTCAGAACCAGTTTGAGCGTGTTGGCAGCAGAATTGGATGACGTAAACACCAGTTTACCCAACCAAACTAGCCCGTATGGGACATCTGTCACGCAAAATCCTGCGGTAGATTGTGCGAACGAATTATGAGTGGATAGGGCTTGATGATAATCATGCACCAAATTACAACTTATGTGGTTTGTTGCCTGGTTCTAGGCATGACGATGAAATATTGCAGGCATGCTTCACAATCTTTCATTGCAGCCGCTAACGAATTATCGGTGCGGTTCAGTAACAGTTGATTTGTGTAAGGTGATCATACGTGTTTAATAAAAGTAATTCGAAACAGGAGAGTAATCAGGCTACCAGTGAAGAGTTGGCTCTGATCACATCGATTGCTGGTAAGGCATCTCCAGTAAATGAATTGAATAAGGCTAATCAATCAGCGATTTGTAAAACCGCTGCGATTACTCATATGCAGCGTAATGATCATTTAAAGGCTGAAAATTCTCACCGCTACCTGATGTTCCTTGTAGAAGGAACTGTTACTCTGCTTAATGGTAAAGAAGAAGCTGGCACTCTCAGTGCTGGCTCGTCTGACGCTCTCAAGCCGTTGTTTGATAATAAAGAAACCTATCAAAGCATCAAGTCATCGGGGTTGGTGCGTATAGCACGTTTTGGTAGAGAGCAGATGGACATATTGCTCTCCGAACAGCAAAAGCATGCAGTTTTTGTTTGTGACATAGAATTGTCTGAGTTGGACAATTTGATCTTCGAGAACATTCGTCAGGCTATAGTTGGTAAAAGCCTTACACTGGGAAGTTACAATGAAAGTGCTTCACGTATTCTGGCCTCGCTTGCAAATACTCCAGGTGTAGTTGAATTAGCAGACATCATTCAATCTGATCCTGGCCTTTCGGTTAGTATTATTCGGGCGGCCCAGCGTACTGAGGGCGCAAGCAATGACACTGTACAGACTATACGGGGCGCGATTTCACGCCTTGGAGTAGAAGCTACTGTTCAGGCAATAACATCACAGCTAAAAGAAAATACTATAAATTGCTCCAACCCGATAATTGAGAATAGATTTCGTAAATACGTTAAACGTTCTTTGCTGTCTTCACGCATAGCTGTTCAAATTTCGAGTCAAATGTCTCATCTTCAACCAGACGAAGTGACGCTTAACGCGCTTTTGGCTGATATCGGTGAGCTTGCGGTTATCACTAGTGCTGCCGAAATTTCAGATCAAATCACTGACGAGCAGGAATTTAAAAATTCTATTGAAAATTTACGTACTATCGTTAGTCAATGGATACTTAAAGATTGGAATTTCCCTGATATGTTTGTTGATAGCGCGATTAATTCTCGTGACTGGTATCGCAATCATCCAGGTGAAATAAACGTGGCCGATCTGCATACATCAGCGCTGCTGGTTATTCATGGTGCCACTCCTGAGTCAGAGCAAAGCTCAATACCTAACGCTAACAATCTATTGCTGGCCAGACGTTTGCAGCAGGCAGGTATTGATCTGACATCGCCTGAAAAAATCATGCAGGCTGCTATCGGCAGTCAGGTCAAGATCAAAAAAGCAAGCTAAATCAATGAGACGATAAACGTTCTGTTTAATCTCAATTGACAGTACTCTGACAATTTCAGTCAGAGCTTTTCTCGGATGTTTTTTCCTGTTCTTCGGTGAAGGTGGACCAAAGCAGTAGGATTGTCCCTACTGTGATTGCTGCATCAGCAATATTGAAAGAGGGGAAATAGGCTTCATTCCAGTGAACCTGTATGAAATCTATAACGTGCCCATAAATGGCGCGATCTATCAGGTTGCCAATCGCCCCACCGAGTATCAAGGACAAGGCCCAAATCATAATTTTCTCGGTTTTAAGCAATCGCGCTAACCAGACTATCAGCACAATGCTGACAATGGCGCTGATACCAGTCAGAAAATAACGTTGCCAACCGCCAGCATTGCTCAGAAAACTAAATGCTGCACCCTCGTTGTAATGCAGTGTTAAGTTAAACACTGGCAATACCACAATTTGCTCGTAAAGCTGAATTGTCCGGTCTGCAAAGATTTTAGTGATCTGATCCAGTACAACGATCACTGAAACTATCACGTAACGTAAATAAACTGGCATTCTGGTTTTCCGTTATTGCTCTGTTGACTGGCTAATTCCGCTAACGTTGATAAATTGAGTTCATCGAAAAAAGCATCAGGCATAGAGGCGAATTTCTCCGCTTCCGTCGACGTTTGCAATGCAGCGCCCACATAATTCAGGGTGATCTACAGAGTCACCTACGTCAGTGCGGTGATGCCAGCAACGAACACATTTTTTACCTTTGGCAGCGCTTGTATCAATAGCCAGTTGTTGATCATCAATTTCCAGCGTATCAAGTTGCTGTGGTTTGTCCTTCAAGGGAAGGACGCTGGCCTCTGATGTAATCAGAACAAAACGAATTTCATCTTTTAGTTTAAGTAAGGATTGATGCAGGCTATCGTCAGCATAGACGTCGACGCGTGCATCCAGTGCCGCTCCGATTTTTCCGTCAACACGCAGTTTTTCCAGTTCTTTGGACACTGCTGCGCGAACCTCAAGCATTCTGTCCCAATCGGCATTACTGATTGCATCCTTTTCATCAAGAGAAAATAAACCTTCATACCAGGTTTGTGTGAAGATGAGTTCCTCTCTTTCACCGGGTAGGTGTTGCCAGATTTCATCACTGGTAAAGCTCAGCACCGGAGTAATCCATCTGACCATCGCTTCAGCAATCAAATACATGGCCGTTTGTGCAGAGCGTCTGGCAGGACTGTCAGCTGCTGTTGTGTACTGACGGTCTTTAACAATGTCGAGATAAAAACTACTCATGTCGACTGCGCAAAAATTGTGGATCTTTTGGTAGACAGCGTGAAAATTATATTCGTCGTAAGAGGCGATGACTGCTTTTTGTGTTTCCAGAGCACGCCCTACCGCCCAGCGATCGAGTGCAAGCATGTCTTTAGGTGCGACGCTGTGAGCGTCAGGCTCAAAGTCGTGCATGGCACTTAACAGGTAACGCGCTGTGTTGCGAATGCGACGATAAGAATCCGCCATGCGATCAAGAATCTCTTGTGAGACTGTCATCTCACCACGATAGTCTGCAGAGCATACCCATAGACGAATGATGTCAGCGCCAAGAGTTTTCAATACTTGTTGTGGTGCTATTACATTGCCGAGTGACTTGGACATCTTTCGTCCTTTGTTATCGACCGTAAATCCATGAGTCAGTACTTGCCGATACGGTGCAATTTCATTGATGGCAACACTTGCGAGTAGTGACGAGTGGAACCATCCGCGGTGCTGATCGGATCCTTCCAGATACATATCCGCCGGATAGGTTTGGTTGTTCCTGCGCTCAAGCACATGCAGAAACGTGGTACCTGAATCGAACCAGACATCCAGCACATCGTTAACACGTGTGTAAGATGCAGCGTCGTCAGCTAGTAATTCTTCACTGGGAGTGTCAAACCACGCCTGGATACCTCCCTGTTCAACGCGCAAAGCAACCTGCTCGATGATCGCGAGCGTATCCTTGTGAAGTTCACCGCTTTCCTTGTGGATGAAAAGTGGGATCGGGATACCCCAGAAGCGTTGTCTGGATATACACCAGTCGGGACGATTGGCAATCATGCCCTCGATACGGGCTTGCCCCCAATCGGGTACCCATTTGACCTTGCTTATCTCTTGCAGAGCCGTCTTGCGCAGGTTCTGGTTATCCATGCTAACGAACCACTGTGGTGTCGCACGATAAATAATCGGCGTTTTTGTGCGCCAGCAAAAAGGATACTGATGTTTATAGTTAGCAGAGTGCACCAAAGCACCTTTGTCGGTGAGTGTCTCAAGCATTTGTTTGTCGACTTTCATCACATGAATGCCGGCAAAGAGTTCAACCTTCGGGCTGTAAACACCATGCTCGTCAACCGGATTCAATAGATCAAGATCATAGCGTTGAGCTGTATAGAAGTCGTCGACACCGTGATCGGGTGCTGTGTGTACACAGCCAGTACCACTCTCTGTTGTTACGTAATTGCCGACAACCATTAGAGAGTCGCGCGAATAGATCGGGTGACTTAGCACTTGTCGTTCAAAGCTTGCACCTTTTTGACGAGCAAGAATTTCATGACTCTCAGCGCCGTAGCGTTGCATACAGTCATCGACCAGTTCGTTCGCCAACAACAGTAACTCTGGTCCGTTACCAAGATCAGTTTTTACCAGTGCGTATTCCAAATCCGGATGCAGTGCAACGGCGAGATTACCCGGTATAGTCCACGGTGTGGTAGTCCAGATAACCACGGCACAATTAAGTGATTGCGCGCCGTCAGGTACCTTATCGAAACACTTCAGAAAAGCATCTTTGTCTGCCGGCTGAAAGCGTACATCGATGGCTTTAGAGGTTTTCTCTTCGTAGTCGACTTCAGCTTCAGCAACTGCCGAATGCGCACCCCAACTCCAGTGCACGGGTTTAACACCTTTGTAGATGTGTCCCGCCTCGATAATTTTGCCAAGCGCTCGAATGGTATCTGCCTCATTCTGAAAGGCCATGGTCAGATAAGGCTCATCCCAGTCGCCTACAACACCCAGTCGTTTAAATTCCTTGCGCTGATTTTCAATTTGCTCGGTTGCATATTCACGGCACTTGGCTCTGAACCCACCGGTATCAATTTTGTCCCCGGGTTTGCCGACGATGCTTTCGACTTTGTTCTCTATAGGTAATCCGTGACAATCCCAGCCTGGAACATAGGGCGCATCGAATCCTGACATCTGCTTGCTTTTGACGATCATGTCCTTCATGACCTTATTGACCACATGACCAATATGGATGTCGCCATTGGCGTAGGGTGGGCCGTCATGCAGGATGAACTGCTCACGTCCAGCTGACGCTTCACGCACTTTTGCGTAGAGATCCATCGATTCCCAGCGTTTAAGCATTTCTGGCTCGCGCTTGGCCAGATTGCCGCGCATCGGGAAATCAGTCTTGGGCAAATTCAGCGTTTGCTTGTAATCGGTTTTCTGTTCGACGTCGGCAGTCACGGGAAATGTGTCAGTCTCTGTTTAGCTTCAGGTTGTCTTAAGTGTATAACATCAACGCCTTTGCATTCAGGCATCTCCCGAGTCGTTCGGGTTGTTGGTTGCAAAATATTCTCTGGCATTGGCGGCATCATTGGCAATCGCTTGCTTAAGATCATCCAAAGAATCGAATTTCTGTTCTGCGCGTAAAAATTTATGGAAGGATACCCTGAGAATCTGCTCGTACAGATCAGGGTTTCCTTCGAGCACATTGACCTCGAGGAGCAACTGGCGGCCATTGACAGTCGGCCGCTCGCCGAGATTGGCGACACCGTTAAATACAGTGGGTATTGGAATTTTTCCGGCGTTCTGAGGTGCAACAGTAGCGGTTACTGCATAAACCCCCCTTAGCGCCGGGCGTAAAGACTTCAGGCAGACATTGGCTGTAGGAAAACCGATTGTTCGGCCCAGTTGCTGTCCGCGAATGACCCGTCCGCTAATGCGATAGGGGTGGCCCAATAATCGGCTGGCACCCACCAGGTCGTTATTTGTCAGCGCCTTGCGAATCGCGCTACTCGAAATTCGTAACTCTGAGTCTGCAGATGCTCCATCCATTCGGGTGGTAACACTGGGCGTGTTGATCACGGTAAAGCCGTTTTCTTGGCCGGCAGCGACCAGCATCTCGAAATCTCCCCGCCGTTGATTGCCAAAACGAAAATCGTCACCCACAACCAGATGTCGAACTTGCAGTGATTTGATCAGGTATTCGTCTATAAAGACTTCGGGTTCGACGGCGGCGAGTTTACGGCCAAAGGGAAGGAACACCAGCTTGTCTATACCACAGGCGCTGATCGCCTCTATCTTGTCACGCAGTGAGCTCAGTCGAGGAGCGCTGGTATCAGGCCGAAAATATTCATGTGGCAGCGGGCTAAAAGTGACAACGCAGGCCTGCATATTGTGCTTGTCTGCTGATTGTCGCAGTTGCGAGAAAATTTCCCTGTGCCCCACATGCACGCCATCGAAATTTCCAATGGTGACAGCAAGACCGCTGTTGTCCGATGACAGGTTCTGGATGCCTCTAATCAGCTGCACGGAAGTATCTTTTGAATTTATTGAATTTCTAGGATGATTTGGAGCGCAAGTCTTTTGCTCTGACACCCATAAGGCCAAGTGTCACGGCGTAGCTTGCGATTGCTGACAGAATTATAACGACTAACAGCGTCGCTCGCTGTGGCGCCTCCATGCGACTCCAGTCGCCACCTGGATTGAATTTAAGCAAGATGGCAATCACTGTCAGGCTCATCAATAACAGGGCCGGCAGCAGCTTGCGGGCAAATTGTTTTAAATCTGCTGAAAAACGATACACATTGTCGAGTGATAATTTCCGGTACAGCATAAACGCTTGTTGCCAGGCTGACATGGCAGAGGCGATCGCGAGTCCCATATGCGGGGCAATAAAACCCGTCATGACCATGGGAACAACCAGAATCAGGTTATAAGCCATGTTGGATAGCAAGGCGATAATGCCTATGCGAACAGGTGTGCGAGTGTCCTGACGCGAGAAAAAGCCGGGTAACAACACCTTGGTCAGAATAAATGCGGGTACACCTATCGCATATGCCATCAAGCTCAGGCTGGTCATGACGGTGTCGCGCGCAGTGAACTCGCCGAATTCAAACAGCGTGGCTATCAAAGGGGACGCCAATAACAGCAGGCCGATGGCGGCTGGCAGACCGATGAGGAGGGTCAGTTTGACTGCCCAATCAAGTGTGTGGGTGAAATCGCCGCGTGCGCTGTGCGTATGGCCGAGCGCCAATCGCGGCAAAATCACCGTGGCAACAGCAACGCCTAAGATACCCAGCGGGAACTGCATAAGACGATCCGAGTAGTACAGCCAGCTCAGGCTGCCAACGGCAAGGAATGAGGCAATAACTGTGTCGAGCAGAATATTAATTTGTGCAACCGAAGATCCGAAGATAACCGGACCCATCAGTTTCAGAATGCGACGGACACCGGAATCACGCCAGCTCTGAAGCGTCATGTTCGGCTTGGGTATCAAACCGATGCGTGCCAAAAACGGCAACTGAAATGCGAGTTGAACAACACCTGCGATTAATACTCCCCAGGCGAGTGCCACTATCGGCTGTGCCATCAGGGGCGCTAGAAAAATGGCCGCCAGAATCATGCAGACATTCAGTAGTATGGGTGTCAGAGATGGCACAGCAAATTGGCCGAATGTATTCAGGATACTGCCCGAGTAGGCAAGGATTGAGACGAACAGCAGGTAAGGAAAGGTAATCCGCAGCATCTGACTGGCCAATTCGAATTGCTCTTTAGAGTCGTTGAAGCCAGGCGCGAATAGCATGACCAGCATGGGCGCGAGCATCACGCCCAGCGTAGTGACCAGCAACAAGATAACCAGCAGTGCGCCGGAGACGTGGGCGGCCAAAGCTTTGAGTTCGGCTGCTGTGCGCTTTTCTTTGTATTCAGTGAACACAGGAATAAACCCCTGTGCAAAAGCGCCTTCGGCGAACAATTTGCGCAGGAAATTAGGAATTTTCCAGGCCACCAGAAAAACATCGGTCAGGGCTCCCGCACCAAAGAAAATGGCTAACACCTGATCGCGTACAAATCCCAGTACCCGCGACAGCAGTGTCATGGTGCTGACAATCAACCCGGCCCGCATCAGGCCGCCAGTCTTAAGCGGCTGCTCGGCAGGATCTTCAACAGGTTTTTCGGACGGTTTTGTGGTCAATTTTTGCCGTGATAAGGTGCGTTTAAATGCCGATTGGGTTTGATTTTGTGTGAGTTGGGCGGGGTGGTAAAACTGTTGATTGACGCCAACGGATCACAATAGCATAATGACCGGCTATCTTTAATAGTCCAGCAATCGTAACGTAATTTTAAGAGGATTGAAGTTTGGCCAATTCACCACAGGCTCGCAAAAGGATTCGCCAGGCGACCAAGCGCCGCGTCAGCAATGCCAGTCAGCGTTCCATGATGCGTACGCGCGTAAAACAGGTCTTCGCAGCCATCGAAACAGGCGATAAGTCTGCTGCTGAAACCGCTTTTCAGGCAGCTGTTCCGGTACTCGATCATATGGCGCGTAAAGGTCTTATTCACAAGAACAAGGCCGCTCGATATAAAAGCCGATTCAATTCGCAGATTCGTGCGCTTTAATTCGGCGCACTTCGAAACACGCACTTCGATGCAAAATCGAAGCAAAATCGAAATTCACCCGCCAGCACTGGTTTAGAACGCGCTGTTTTTGCCAGTCTCGTCTGTGGTTAATACCAGGTTGTCCCGGTTGATCAGTTCTTCCTCGCTGGTGTAGCCGAGAATTTGTTCAAATTTTTCACTGGAACAGCCAGCGATGAGTTTACTCGCGTCGCTGTCATAGTTACTTAATCCGCGGGCTATTTCTACGCCCTGATCTGTCAGGCAGGCAACCAGCTCACCACGCTGGAACTGACCTTCCACCTGTGTCACCCCTACTGCCAGCAGACTGACTCCGCGTTTTCTCAAGGCAACACTAGCTCCTTCATCGAGTATGAATCTGCCCTTGGGTTTCAACTGACTGGCCAGCCAGCGTTTGCGCGCGAGCTTTGGCGGCTGGTCGCTGGTGAACATGGTGCCCAGACGTGCCCCATGCTGCAGCTCAGTCAATATATTGTTGGCGCGACCGTTGGCAATGACGCTGGTAGTACCTGAATCAGCAGCTCGACGTGCTGCCAGTACCTTGGTGCGCATGCCTCCGCTGCCGTATTGACTGCCTGCATCGCCGGCCAGCTCAATGATGTTGGCATCGTAGGGGTCACCGCGTTCTATCAATTTTGCCGTCGGGTTGATACGTGGGTCGGCATCAAAGAGTCCGTCCTGATCAGTGAGCATCACTAATACATCTGCGCCAATCAGGTTTGCCACCAGCGCGCCCAGCGTGTCGTTATCGCCAAAACGTATTTCATCGATGGTGACAGTATCGTTTTCGTTGACAACAGGGATGACCTGCAGCTCCAGCAAACGCCGCAGCGTGGCGCGTGCATTCAAATACCGTTGGCGATTTGCCATATCTTCGTGGGTCAGGAGTATCTGTGCTGTGCCCAGGTTGTGCTGGGTAAAAGCCTGTTCGTAGGCCTTGATCAATCCCATTTGTCCAATTGCAGCGGTGGCTTGCAGCGTGGGTAGGTCGCGTGGTCGGTGCTGAAGCGACAGGCGCGCCATGCCTTCGGCGATTGAACCAGAGGATACCAGCACCACCTCATTGCCATTGCTGACCAGTTGCGCAATTTGCTCGCACCAGCAGCCGATCAACGGGTGATCAAGTCCGTTACCATCGGCGGTCAGTAACGAACTGCCTATCTTTATGACCCAGCGCTTTGCTGTTGTTAAACGTTGCCGTGTCATTCGGACAGAGGGGCTTGAGCGTTGCCGTTTTGGTTACCGCTTTGGTTACCGCTTTGGTTACTAATCTCAGCCTCGCCTGATTTTTTTTCGGCCGCCTCCGCGGACCACAGATTTTCCAGCCGCACCATTAGGGCCTGAACCAGTTCGCGTGTGCCCTCGCCAGTAGCCGCGGACAGGCAATGCACAGGGCCTTGCCAGTCAAGGGTGCTAATCAAACGCTCCTGCAGCTCTTGAAGGCTTTGTGCATCCATCAGGTCTATTTTGTTTATCACTAGCCAGCGCTCCTTCTTCGTCAGTAATTCACGTCCGCTGGCGAGATTGCTGTCGTGTCGCTCAAGCTCGGCGATCAGGCGCAGTGCGTTTTCAGCCGGATCGCTCTGATCAATCGGGCAACCATCTATCATGTGCAGCAAAATTCCTGTTCTGGAAAGGTGGCGTAAAAACAAACTGCCGAGCCCTACGCCGTCAGCTGCCCCTTCTATCAGTCCAGGTATATCGGCCATGACGAAGCTGCGATGCGTTTCGATACTCACCACACCCAGGCTCGGATGCAGGGTGGTAAACGGGTAGTCGGCAATTTTTGGTGTAGCGGCAGAAACCTGAGCAACCAGGCTCGATTTGCCGGCGTTTGGATAACCGAGAAGCCCGACATCGGCGAGTAATCGCAATTCCAGTAGCAATTCTCGTCGCTCCCCGGGTGAACCATCGGTCGTTTGGCGAGGTGCGCGGTTGGTAGAGCTTTTAAAGCGAGTGTTGCCAAGGCCATGAAATCCCCCCTGGGCGACTTTGGTTCGCTGACTGTGCTGAGTTAGGTCAGCGACAACCTCACCTGTGCCGGTGTCCGTAGCAATCGTGCCGGTCGGCACTCTGACGACCTTGTCGTCACCTTTGCCGCCGGTGCAATTTCGCCCCTTGCCGTTTTCCCCACGCACGGCTTTGAATCGCCGGTTGTGCCGAAAGTCCGCCAGGGTGTTCAGGCCTTCATCTGCCTCCAGGTAGACATGACCGCCATCACCACCGTCTCCACCATCTGGCCCACCGCGCGGGATATATTTTTCGCGTCGAAAGCTCAGTGCGCCGTTTCCACCATCGCCGGCTGTGACGGTAATGGTTGCTTCGTCAACAAACTTCATGATGGGTTGCCGGTGAGTTCACGATGTGGGTGATTTTGGGATGGTTGATAGGTAGCAAAGTATAAACAGGCGCAAATTTGTGAAGGACTTATCACGAAATTCCGTTCGCAAATGGAATAACTATCGGTAAAGTTACCTTATGAGTAAGCGAATGACAAAATTTGGAAATTCCGGAAAGCCTCCTGATTCAGCACGTGTGCTGCTCTTTCCGCTTTGTGATTCGCGTGGCATGCTGTCAAGGATGCTACAAGGGCAATCAAACGCAGTTGTTGCTACTCAATTTAGTGCCAGAGCACATTCGAAATCGCGCGCTGACAGTATTTTCTTTGCCTGGCTTCTGGATCTGCCGGCGTCTGTTGATCCGGCAGCGGCGGCTAACGCGATATTACTGGTTGCCGACCAATGCACACAAACCTGCGACAGGGCCGCAGTTATCAGGGCGAATTTCGGTTCAATTCAACAGACTGCTGCCGGTGCGCTGACAGGTGTTTCGAGCAACGACTCTGATTATGGCAGACATGAATTCAACGAGCGGTTACAGCATCTCTTGCGGACGGTAATCAACGACACACCGCTGTATCAGGGAGATGATCTGGATTCGATAATCGATGAGGTCAGACGTGCTGATATGACTGACAGGCCAGTGCCTGAATAATTTGCCAGAACCCAAGCTGATCGATTTAGCTGAAACTCATGGTCCATGGGCAAGGCTTGAATTTTTGCGAGTTGCCGTTTTGCTAAATTGCCAA
The DNA here is from genome assembly GCA_964411665.1 of uncultured Granulosicoccaceae bacterium. Classification (GTDB taxonomy): domain Bacteria; phylum Pseudomonadota; class Gammaproteobacteria; order Granulosicoccales; family Granulosicoccaceae; genus CALFCE01. Next base: position 46,318 of record CAYPMR010000016.1, read on the forward strand.
GTTGTTTTAGCGTGTTGCACGACCATCAAGTCATGCAGTCAACGTCGTCGAAATTCAGTTTGCCAGAATCATCCGGTGATTCTGGCTGAAACGAACGACACAGGAATTAAGCTGCGACGTCAGGTTCGATGCTGATAAATTTACGCTTCTGCGGGCCTTTAATTTCGAATTTTACGGTTCCACTGACTTTGGCAAACAAGGTGTGATCCTTGCCACAGCCTACATTCACTCCGGGGTGGAATCGTGTGCCACGCTGGCGAACAATAATGTTGCCGGCAAGCACTGATTCGCCACCGAAGCGCTTGACGCCCAATCGCTTGGATACCGAATCACGTCCGTTACGCGTACTACCGCCTGCTTTCTTATGTGCCATTGTCGTTACCCTTTTTTACTTGTTCTGCTTGTTTTGCTTGTTTTGCTTGTTTTGCTTTGTTCTGCTTAAACGGCTGCGATTGTTTTTGCCGATTGCTACCTTAACCCTTGGCTAGTTCAGCAGCCTGCTCTAACCAACTATCGCGTTCGATGCGGCCAGGAAAATCTATCCCGTTGTTCACAAGCTCGATATCACGGTCCGTGAATGCGGCAATTTGCGAGAAATGGTAGATACCCATGCTGTTAAGCTTTTCTTCAATTACCGGGCCGATGCCGGAAATTTCTTTCAGGTCATCTGGTTCGCCGTCAGGCGCATCGAGATAGCGCAGTTGGCGAGCTTCGCCGCCGCCTGCAAGCCCCTGTGCTTGCTCGATCCATTCGTCGCGTTCAATGCGACCGGGGAAAGCCAAAGCTTCATTGACATTGTCTATATCAGTTTGTGAAAACGCAGCAATTTGTGAGTAGTGGTAAATGCCCATCTCGTTGAGCTGCTCTTCGATCACTTGACCAATGCCGAGGATTTTCTTCAGATCATCCGGTTCACCGTCAGGGCCATCAAGGAATTTGAGCGGAGCAGCACTTGCTGCTGCTTCTGCAGCTGGCTTGGCTGAAGCCTGGGGTTTAGCTTCGGCCTTCTTTGGCTCAGGTGCTTTTTCGGACTGCGTCGCATTGATGCCGGCACCGGAAATACCGGTAATTTCCAGCTCAGTGTAATTTTGTCGATGGCCCATCTGTTTGCGGTGGTGCTTGCGGCGACGAAACTTGATAATGCTGACTTTTTTGCCACGCCCGTGTGCCAGGACGCGGGCGCTAACCGATGCGTCAGCAATCAAGGGCTCACCGACAGTGACGGAGGCACCTTCGCCGATCATTAGTACCTCATCGAGATTAATCGAAGCGCCTTCATCGGCCGCCAAAGTTTCGACCCGGATGCGATCACCCGGACTGACACGGTGTTGTTTTCCACCCGTTTTTATTACCGCGTACATGCTCTACTCCGCGAATTTCGCACCTTGCCCTCTAAAAATGGGACAGGTTAATATGTAAATCGTGAAAAGCCGACAATAGTAGCTTTCCCATGTGGATAAGTCAATTTGCAATGGCTTGAAATTAATAGCGGTTCAGGCAAGAGCTGGTACTCAAACAAGCGGTTGTGAACCTCCAGAAATTGATTGATCCCTTTTCATGAACTTGACACTATAAGGGTGTGAAAAATATCGCTTCCCCTATCGATAATCTGACCGGGCAGATCCGCCTCGGCCAGCTGCTGATTGCTGACGACTTCGCTCGTGTAGATGAGCAAATTCGCCAAAAACTAGCCTCTGATGTTGCGCTAATTAACCAAATGGCCGCCTATATCATCAACAATGGTGGCAAGCGCTTGCGCCCCCAGCTTGTTCTGCTGTCTGCTGGCGCTTGTGGCTATCAAGGCTCAATGGCGGTCAACCTGGCGGCGATTGTCGAATTTATTCATACGGCAACTCTGTTGCATGATGATGTCGTCGACGAATCCTTGCTGAGACGGGGTCAGGAAACGGCAAATGCGGTGTGGGGAAATGAAGCAGCTGTACTGGTTGGCGATTTTCTCTACTCCCGTTCATTTGAGATGATGGTTGAGGTCGGTAAATTTCAGGTGATGGAAATTCTGGCGGCAACCACTAATCGAATAGCTGAAGGTGAGGTCATGCAGCTGATGAATGTGCATGAGCCCGATATCTCCGAAGCGGAGTATGTCGAAGTGGTGCAGGCTAAAACAGCCAAGTTGTTCGAGGCAGCAGCGCAGCTTGGGGCGGTAGTTGCTGAAGTTGATCGCTCGACCGAGGACGCGCTGGCTGCATACGGCATGCATCTGGGGACCGCGTTCCAGATTGCTGATGATGTGCTCGATTACACCAGTGATGCCGATGTACTTGGAAAAAATGTTGGGGATGATCTGGCTGAAGGCAAACCAACACTGCCGTTAATTCTGGCAATGCAACGATCCAGTCAGGCGGAGAAGGAGATGTTGGCGGATATTATCAGGGAAGGTGGGCGTGACAACATTGATGACGTATTGCGTGTCATCACATCCACTGGTGCGATAGAGGCGTCCATGCAAAGAGCACGCGAGGAAAGTGGTGCTGCTCGTTCGGCACTTGAGGGTTTACCGGACAACAAGTTCCGACAAGCATTGGGCGTGCTGGCTGATTATTCAGTTGCTCGACTGAGCTAGGGTTGTCGGTAAACTCTGTGGCGTCTATCGCAAGGGTTTTTGCTGCACAAGCGGCTTTCTTTAATAGCAAAAGCCGTTGATAGCAAAGCGCGCAACAGTAATAGGCTCAAGAGAGAAATCAGCGTTATCGCAGACGCGCTACCTGTCGTAGCGTTAGCTACCATTGGCAACCCTGTCGCGCTCGTGCTGCCGTTATTTGCCTCAGCGGAGCTGCTCTGAGGACTCATTGCGGCGACTGCCGCGGGATTAGACGCATCGTTAGATAAAGTCGTTAATCCTGCTACACCGATATCCACTAGCACGCGGTTATTTTGTGGCTGGGTGTCAGCGCTTGCCAATCCTGCAACTTGGGCAGATACCCACTGTTGAACTGGCGAGCGTAAAGATCGTACACCGAGTTCAAAGCCAACTCGTGATCGAGCCGGAATATTCCCTGTCAGACAGATCAGCTGTGTTTGATTCTGCGACAGCGTTGCCCCGATGTCCTCTGCATTTGCCGGTCGGCAGTTGCGTGGTGTCGTCGACAGCAGGCTAGCGCCGGGCAGGGTGATCAGTGCGCGAGCACCATTGGTCGAGCGAGTCGGATCCAGGTTATCGATTTCAACGCGCAAAGTCACTTCACCTGGATTTGGATTTACCAGTCTTTGTACTGCGATGGATAAATCTATGTTGTCCAGATTGCAGCTTGCTGCAAGGCTTGGCGCGATATCATCAAGGCTGCACGCAGAGAAAAGAGGTTGCGTACGACTGGATAAGCGTGGCCACATTAATCGGGATGAATCTGCGATGCAGGCAGTCGAGTTGTCATGTCCTGCACCCAGGTTATGCGCCATCTCGTGTGCCGCCAGAAGTGCATCAAATGCAAATGGTGTTGACAGACTGACATCAAATCCATCCGTACGACATGCTGTGTCTATCCAGCCCAGACCGAGTACACCGTTTGCATCGGGTGCTCCACTAAATAGATGTACCAAAGTCAAATCGCGTGACAGGCCTGTTTCCTGTTGTCTTATGCGGCCGAATTGTGTGAGCTTCGACTCGATCGTTCCATCAATAGTGCGTATCGGATCGGTTTGCGGATTTGTATAGGTAATAACCGATTCAAGTATTAAGGCCACACCCAGTTGTTGTTGATAGATACCATCAACGATGTTGATTAAAGCTAATGCCCGCTCCACTCCCATGCCGTTATGGAATTCATTAAACTGACTGTCAACGACTATACCGATGCGTAATGCTCTTGGTACGTTAACGCCTGTCAGATTTCTAAGGTCGTTGATCGAATTGCGTGTCTGCAGATTATCGATTGTCTTTCTGACAGGCGGGTGGAGTAAGTAATCAATGGCGTTAAGATTGTTTTTCTGCCGACCGTTTGATTGGATTTTGTCGTTTAGTTGTCGGTACTGTTCGCTTAGCTCTGGCAGTGTGGTCAGGCGAGTCTTTGGCAAATCGTGTTGAAAATCGTTTTGTAATTTGTTTGCCGAATCGTCTGCTATGTTTGGTACTGCTTCATAGAGCTGGCCAAATGCTTGTATCTGTCCCATATACACGCCGTCATCAATTTGAAGTAGACGTGCCCATGAATCAGGGTCTCCGGTTACGCTACCTTGTAGAGCGATCGGCGCTTGCCAGCCAGTGGGCCGTGTGACTTCATCGTTGATATAAAAACGTGTCTGATTCGACACATGACTTGGCTGCATGACAAGCTGTAACGAGATGCCATTGACGTTAAACGTGATTTCGTGGAGACGTTCCGCCTGTAGTGTTTCTGTTGCGTGATTTGCAGAAATGGCGGCAGAAAGTGCTCTGGATGTATCTTCGGCCAGAGCATTGCTGATCAAAAACACCATGACCAGAAGAATACTGGCGAAAGGTTTTCGTGTCGGCGGATTTGCTGGCTGGGTCGAGTTCACAGCCGCATTATAGGGGAGTTACTTGTGTCAAAATGTGTAAGTGTTGCAATCCCTTCAATGGTTTTGGTGCAACAAAATACTTATGAGATCAGTGTCACATTTATTTACCGCAAGCGGCTGCGTGCCAACACCGGATTTGGCAGCTAATTTCAGGAAAGCGAAAAGGCGAAAAGAAGGCGAAAAAAAACCCTGCTCGTTAGAAACGAACAGGGTTTCTGGATCTACCCTTCGAATACTACAGAATCATTGTTTGATTCCGTTGTTTGCGAGAGGCATTTGTAAAAGATCCTTAGAACTTAACACCCAGAGCTTTGATAGTCTGCATGTCGAGGTTGCCAACAGGCAAGTTGTTAGCGCGCTGGTAAGCTGAAACAGCTGACAGAGTGCCAGGACCAACTCGACCGTCTACAGCCCCTGGGTTGTAACCTTCAGATTGCAGGGCACGTTGAATCGCAGAGATGTGTGTAGGTGTTGCATTTGTTTCACACAGGATTTCTCTCCAATCCATACGACCATCGCTAACCAGTTCCTGACGAGTAACAGTTGTGTACTTGGCAGGGATAGCGATTGAGCGTGAAGATGCAGGAGTAACTTCTTCAGTTACAGTAACTGTAGAGTACTTGGCTGGGATCTGTATGGTCTTTGTAGAAGCTTGACGATCAACAACACGCTTCTGAACTGTACGGTACTCAGCTGGGATCTCACGTGAACGTGTAGAAGCTGGGGTCTTGAGAACCTGCTTGGAAATTGTCTTGTAAGACGCTGGGATCTCAACCAGACACATGATTTCACCAGTGGACGCATCGATCTTCTGGATAGGACCTGTGCCCTTCTTCCAGGTTGTGTGTGCTGGCTTGTCAAGAATACGCTCACTTACAGTTTCGTATACAGGTGCGATCTGCTCAGAAACAGTACGGGCTGGACGAACCAGAACGCGTTCTGTAACAGTTTTATATGTAGCAGGAACTGTAACGATTTTGGTAGAAGCTTCTTCAACCAAAACTTTCTTTGTTACCTGACCGTATTTGGCAGGAATAACCTGCAGACGTTCGCCTGCTTCCTGTACCAAACGCTGCTCAGAAACAGTTTTGTACTGAGGTGGCAACCATACGCGAGTGAAACACTGGCCAGGCTGTGCACCAGGAGGCAGAAGGTCACCAGCTCCGTGGTTGCCTGCATTACTACCAGCCTGTGCTGCAGCAAGTTGGGCTTCAGTTTCAGCTAAACGCTGTGATTGAGCGCTGTATTTTGCCTGGCTTGCGCTGAGTTGCTGCTGTAAAGCTGCGTCAGCACTTCCTGATACGTTTTTTCCGGTGCTACCACAAGCAGCCACGGTCATCATAACCGCTACTGAAGCGAAAGCTCCGAGGTGTTTAGTCATCTTCATAAATGAATATCCTCATTTCCAATTCTAAAGTCGACTTCGTGCTTGTGTTAAGTTCGCCACTCATCGAAGTCTATACGTGGCTGAAAAGTGGCAAAGGTAGTCCGTTGCACGAGGTTGATAACGGCAGTTTTTTCGAGGAACTAAACAAAATTGATCGTAAAGCAGTCGTAAATACGTACTGCTGCACAATAAAAAATGCCGGTATTGCACTATGTTGAATCAGCAGTAACCAAGTCGGGTTATAAAACGTCAGCAACTTATATCCGGAAGCTGTTTTAATTATCTGCTGGAGTAGATTGAAGAAAAAAGCGTGCCAGAAAACACCAACTTCTAGCTGAATTTTGGCTTGTCAGGGGGAGGCAACTTCTTGCCATGTACCGGAGGGCAGCTTTTTAAGGTTCCATTGGCCAACAGAGTAGCGGATCAGGCGTAAAGTTGGAAAGCCGACTGCTGCAGTCATGCGCCTTACCTGACGATTGCGCCCCTCTTCCAGTGTCAGGCAGATCCAGCTATCTGGAATTGTTTTGCGTTGTCTGATCGGTGGTGTTCTTTGGCCTACCCATTCCGGCTGAGGTAGGTGCTTTGCATGTAGAGCTTTGGCAGGGCCGTCTTTAAGTAATACGCCTTGTTGTAGTTGCTGAATTGCATCAACTGTTACGTCACCTTCTACCTGTGCGTAATAGGTTTTCGGTAATTTATAGCGAGGATCTGAAATGCGCGATTGTAGCCTGCCGTCGTTGGTTAAAACCAATAGCCCTTCACTGTCACGATCTAGTCTGCCGGCGGGGTATACACCGGGGATATCGATAAAATCAGCAAGTGTTTTTCGTCGGTTATTGTTGTTGGCGTTTTTGCTGGCGTAGTTGTCATCGGTAAACTGACAAAGTACGTCATAGGGCTTATTGAATATGATTAGCTTATGGCGAGATCCTTTCATGGCTTCAGATTCAGTCGCAGAAAGCTTGCAACAGTTGTTGTTGTCGCTGCGCGCCGTACCCTTGTTGGTTAAAAAATTGCTCCAGCTCGCCAGCGTCTGCCGGCTTGCGTTTTAGATCTTCCATATCTGTGGGGAGTCCATCAACGGTCAGTAGGCCGGTAAGTTGACGTGCTAATAGTACGTCTTCTTTGTGTTTAGTCAGCAATTCACTGACACGGGCTGCGCCCCGAAACTTCATTTGTGCAACTTCGTCGCTGTGCTTGAACAGGTTCTCCAGTGTGTTCCATTTTTTAAGTAGCTTTGCTGCGGTTGCCATGCCAACGCCCGGGATGCCGGGAATATTGTCCACCTTGTCACCGCTGAGAGCGAGCATGTCGGCTATCTGCCAAGGTTTAACGCCAAAACGTTTTTCTACTTCAGATGCATTCATTTTTTGTTTGCGTGCGTAGTTCCAGTACACATCTTGTTCGCCAACAAACTGAGTCAGGTCTTTGTCAGCAGAAATTATGCAATTAGTAAAGTTCTGCTTGGTAGCTGACTGAGCCAGAGTGCCGATAATATCGTCCGCTTCAAAACGCGGGTGCGCAAACTCGTGATAACCCATTAATGTAACCACCTGCTGACAAAGCGCAAATTGGTTTTTCAGATCTTGTGGTGCTGGATCGCGATTGGCTTTGTAGGGTGGATAGATGTCGTTTCTTGCAGATGTAGCCAGGCTTTTATCGAACGCACAAACCAGATAGTCGGCGTGAGTCTGTTGATGTATTTGTAGCAGGAAATCAACAAAACCATAGAGTGCGTTGACGGGTGCACCGCTTAACGACTGGATGGAGTCGGGCAATGTATGCCATGCCCTGAAGATATAGATACTTGAATCTATAAGATAGAGCGTGTTTGGGTCGATTCGGGGATTTTCCAGTGAGGCAGTATCATGACTGGATTGCTCAGTCACTGGATGGTCGCTGGTTTTGGTTTGTTACCAAGCGAACTAACTGGCCCGCCATTGAGAAATATGGCGGGCGCAGGCGATTACTTCTTTGAACCACCGCCATAGCGTTTGTTGAACTTATCAACCTGTCCTGCGGTATCGAGCGTCTTTTGCTTACCGGTGTAAAAAGGATGGCACTGCGAGCAGACTTCTATGCTCAAATTTTCACCGTGGGTAGAGCCTGTGGTAAATGTGTTGCCACAACTGCAGCTAACAGTGATTTCCTGATATTTCGGGTGGATTTCCGGTTTCATGATAATTCTCTACTCGCTTCGGCTTAGGTTGCGCAAAACCACCGGGCGACGTTGTTAGCGATGTTACCAGCAAGGCTGAAGCGCTCAGTCTTGCGGAAAAACGGTAAGGGATATTAGTGTCTGATTGGGTAAATTGCAATATCCGTGAGCCTGCTGGTGGGCCCTTCCCGGGGAAATTATGGGCTACAAGCGACATTTTCAGCGACGAAACCCTGCCGCAGCAGGCTTGGGTCATTGGCCGTGGAAATAAAATTATTCACTCACCGGAATGAAGAATTCCAGCAGCTCATTCAGAAAATCAGTGCCTTTGGGGGTCGGTTTGATCTGCAGAGCGTTATATTCGAGTAATCCGGCTTCCTCAGCAGCGCGAAATTGCTTCTCCCAGAACATCAGATCTGTGCCGGTATGGGCGTTGAACAACGGTGGTCTGAAACCTTCGATCAGGCGCAGAGCATTCAAAGTGAACTCCAGTGCTGTATCGCCGATAGGTACCTGCTTCACCTCGACGACGCCTGCGTCAGAGCCCGCATTGGCAAGATAGTGTTGTGGGTGTTTTTGTTTGATACGCCGTGTAATGGTGCCCTTGTCTGCACGGCTAATCTTGCCGTGGGCGCCGGCACCAATCCCTATATAGTCACCGTACTGCCAGTAGTTCATATTGTGCGCTGATGTTTTGCCATCGCTGGCCCAGGCGGATATTTCGTAGCGCGAGAATCCCGCGCTCTGCAGGTGATCTATCGCCTGTTCCTGTATCGACCACAACCGATCGTGATCGGGCAGTATCGGTGGATACTTATGGAACAAGGTGTTCGGTTCAAGCGTTAGCTGATAGTAGGAAATATGATTCGGTGACGCCTCGATGGCCAGGGACAGATCACTCATGGCCTGTTCTTTTGTTTGCCCGGGCAAACCGAACATGAGATCGAGGTTGATATTGTCAAAGCCGGCGTCGCGTGCCTTAAAAGCTGCTTGCAAACTCTCTTTGGCGCCGTGCACCCGTCCCAGCGCTTTGAGGTGATTATCATCGAAACTCTGTATGCCAAGAGACAGACGATTAATGCCGATGTCGTTAAATTCAGCGAACTTTTCTTGCTCGAAGGTCCCGGGATTTGCCTCCATGGTTATTTCGGTGCCGGGCGTTACAGCGGTCAGTGCACGAACGCCGCTTAATAGTTTGTCGAGCGAATTCGGACTGAACAGACTGGGTGTTCCACCACCAATAAAAACTGAATGTATCTGCCGTCCCCAAACGTCTGGGAGCTCTTTGGTCAGGTCTGCCAGTAAAGCATCTATGTAGGCACTCTCAGGTAGTGGCTCAGAACCAAGGGCATGGGAATTGAAATCGCAGTAGGGGCATTTGTGCAGACACCAGGGCAAGTGAATATAGAGCGACAATGGGGGAAGTTCATGAAACTCCCGCGAAGCTGGGCGTTTGCCAGGTCGATAGATAGCAACCTTGTCTTCAGACACTGGCATTAGATTTTGAGAAAATTTGTTGGTTGTCCAGTATGCCCAGTAAACGGCGCATTGCCTGGCCGCGGTGACTAAGACCAGCTTTCTTTTCGGGTGGAAGTTCAGCCGCAGCACATTGTTGCGCGGTCGCAAAAAACAACGGATCATAGCCAAATCCGCCTGTACCTGCAGGCGCTTCCAGTATACGACCTTCCCAACTCCCTTCAGCGATCAACGGTGAAGGATCATGCGCGTGACGCATCAATGCCAGCACACATCTGAATCGTGCCGTTCGTTGTTGTGTTGCTACGCCTTTTAATTTATCCAGCAATAGCGCATTGTTGGCGGCATTGATGTCGACACCATCTACGTTGTCGGCAGAATCGTTGCCGTCGTTCTGGTTGTTTGCTTCAAGGCGTGAGAAACGTGCGGAATAAATACCCGGCATCCCGTGTAATGCATCTACTTCGATACCGGAGTCGTCAGCCAGGGCTGGCAACCCGGTAATAGTGGATGCATGTCGTGCTTTCAGGATGGCGTTTTCGATAAAACTCAATCCGGTTTCATCAGCATCCGGTACGCTAAATTCTGATTGTAAAGAGAGTTCGAAACCGAGGGGTGCAAGCAATAGTTCAAGCTCTGCAAGTTTGCCCTTGTTGCCGCTGGCGAGAACTACTGATTGTCCGGACACGTTAAATCTTATCCCTGCCAGGCACTATGACTGTGCCAAGGCCGCAGCTTGAGCGGTGATAATTTCCCCAATGCCTTTCTCGGCAAGGTTCAGCATGCTATCAAGTTCGTCACGCCGAAAAGCATGTCCTTCTGCAGTGCCTTGCACTTCGATAAATCCGCCGGCTTCGTTCATGACAACGTTCATATCAGTTTCTGCGTCGGAATCTTCAGGATAGTCCAGATCAAGCACAGCTTCACCCTTATAGATACCAACAGATACTGCTGCGATCGATCCATGGATTGGATTTTTCTTGATCGCTCCCGATTGCATTAACTCATTGACCGCATCGGACAAGGCAACGAAACAACCGCTGATCGAGGCTGTACGCGTGCCACCATCCGCTTGAATAACATCACAATCGAGCGTAATGGTGTTCTCGCCCAATGCTTCGAGATCGACCGCCGCGCGTAGTGAGCGTCCGATCAGGCGCTGGATTTCTACCGTGCGACCACCTTGTTTGCCGGCTGTCGCTTCGCGTCGCATGCGTGAATTTGTAGATCCGGGCAACATGCCGTACTCGGCAGTAACCCAGCCACTGCCGGATCCTTTTAGGAATGGTGGAACCCGTCGTTCAAGACTGGCTGTGCAAATGACCTTGGTGTTGCCGAATG
>CAYPMR010000017.1:0-22674 GCA_964411665.1 uncultured Granulosicoccaceae bacterium
GCCGAATGGGGTGTGATGATGACCGAACTGTTACCATATTGGCGAGAAGCACCCTGGCTAATTCTGCAGCCGGTCGCCTGCCTCGTACTAACCGTCCTGTCAGTCCATGTTGCTGTTGGTATTTCGCGCCCCTTGCAAGACTAATGCTAGTCGTTGACTCCCTAACCGTAACTCACAACGCAAAGACACTGATTGGGCCAGTGTCCTTTAGCATAACCGCGGGCCAGTCACTAGTGATAATGGGGGAAACCGGTGCAGGCAAAAGCCTGATTGCACAGGCCATTATGGGAACGCTTCCACCAGCACTTGTCGCTACTGGCAGAATCGAGTTAGCCGGTAGACGAATCGATGATTTGCATCAGAAGGACAGAGAAGCCTTATGGGGTCGGCAATTGGCGATGCTGCCACAGGAACCCTGGCGTGCGCTTGATCCATTAATGGCTTCTTTCAATCAGGTATTTGAAACTCATCGATTTGTGTCAGAAACAAAAGCAAGCGCATCCAGGAAAATAACTGAGCAATACTTTAAAACGCTATCTTTGCAGGATGCAAAACGTAAACTCCCATCACAACTATCAGGGGGTATGGGTCAGCGCGTGGCTTTTGCGGCGGCCTTAATTGGCGAAGCGCCGATTCTTTTGGCAGATGAACCAACCAAAGGTTTGGATGCGAACAGAACCGACGCTGTTATGCAATTGTTAAAGGAGGTGCCAGCCAGAGAAGGTATGCTCATTGTGATTACACATGACGCGTCTGTTGCCAGGCACATGGGAGGAAATCTGCTTGTTCTAAAAAATGGTGCTGTCGTGGAATCAGGTGAGTTACATACTGTACTTGATGCGCCCCAACACGACTATACAAAAACGTTGATTGAAGCTGATCCTGTAAATTGGGAATCGGCGACTTTGCATGAAAGTTCTGATCATTTGATTTCACTCGAAAGCCTTGTCGCAGGACGCAATGGAACCGCCTTTACCCCTCCCGTCGATTTAGCGTTCAGCGCAGGTAAGCGCGTAGCTTTAACGGGGCCAAGTGGTGTTGGTAAGTCGACGTTACTGGATACAGTTGCCGGGCTATTAAAACCAATTTCAGGCAACGTTACGCGCCACACCCAATTCAGTCCTACTGATATCCAGAAAATCTATCAAGATCCGCCAGCGGCATTCGCCACGAAAGTATCATTAAAGAATAGTCTTGCAGATGTTGCGAAACTTCATAGCGTAGCCTGGCCGACTGTTTTGGACATGCTTAAGCGTCTGGGTATAGGTCTGGAATTGCTGGATAGAAAACCAGGTGAGGTCTCCGGTGGTGAGTTACAAAGAATCGCTATTGCAAGAGCGTTGATAGTAAAGCCAAAGTTGCTATTGGCAGATGAACCCACATCGCGGCTTGATCCTGTTACCCAGAAAAGTACAATGATGCTTCTGCGTGATGTGACCAGTGAGACCGGGACAGCTGTTTTTCTTGTGACCCATGATCATGTAATTGCCGAGAAGTGGACGAATGAGTCATTGGCAATTGCGTAGGTTTTTCACATTGGTTGACCCACAACCCGCAACTCACAGGGGTCATTTGAACTCAAGCTCTGTCATAGCGCATCCGTATTGATAGTCATATTATCGTTATAATGTGTTTTGATTGTGTTAAAAGTCACAAAGACAGTTTATTTCGGTTGATTAAATGATTAATATCGCACTATTGTCCTTCGTGATTTTGTTGACTGTCGCCGCTTTGCTTAAGTCGGGAAGCGAGTACATCAGCAATAATAATTTTTCTAGAATGCTGCTGTGCCTGTGTACGGTGTTTTGATTTACAGGAATCGGCGTGCGTAAAAGATCAGTATGATCTGTGTACTCCATGCTTATGCCACTCGTTAATTTCATGCTCCGACACTATTTTTCTGGTCTCTTTTCCCTTTTTTTAATTGGATACTCGCTCGCCTCCTCCGCTTCTGAGCAAGCGCAGCTGGATTTCCTCAATACTTATCCCCCGCTCAGTGAAAGCGGTTTATTGAACAGTGTTGGCGAGCGCGACAGACTGGCTGAGCTGGAACTGTCCGTACGGTTATCAGAGTCGCGTGGCAGTTTCGTGGAAAATCCTTCGGAAGCATTGCGTTGGTACAACCGTGCAGCCAGATACGGAACGCGTGCTCGGGATTTACAGGGAAACTTATCCATCACTGTTGATCAATTGCCCCTACCCGTAATTCGCAGTATCGGCGATGGCGATGGTAATGGAAGCGGCAATGGTCAAACCAATCAAGCCCCACAGGCCATAATTAATGCATCTGTGCTGACGGGTCCCGCACCGTTACGTATAGACTTTGACGCTAGCGCATCGACAGATGATACGGGCATAACGGTTTATAACTGGCTTTTAGGGAATGGCGAGAGCGCCAACCAGGCGCAAACCAGCACGACCTATCAGGAGCCAGGCGAGTATCGTGTGGCGCTGGTAGTGATGGATTCGACTGGCAGGTTGAGTCGTACATCAAGCATCGTCACAGTGCTGCCTCCGCTCGACAGGCCACCAATTGCTGCATTCGATTCTGGCGCAACACCCGGTGTGGGCAACACTCTGGGGATCACGTTCAGTTCAACCGCAAGTGATGATTTCGGCATTACGTCATTTAGCTGGGATCTGGGCGATGGCACGCTGGCCAACACTGAATTTGTAGAACACCTTTATACTAGCGGCGGCACTTACGATGTAGTGCTGACTGTGACTGATACTGCCGGTCAAACAGCTACTATTAGCGAGCAGATCAATGTTGAAGACCCGTTACCCAAGGCAGTTATCGTGGCTACTTCCTCTGTGGGGGTTGTACCACTGAGCATATCGGTGGATGGCGGTTCGTCGACTGATAATGTAGGTATAGAAACATACAGCTGGGATTTGGACGATGGAAATACTCCAGTAACGACGCAAATCGCGTCAGTAACCTACACAACTGCCGGCACCTATACCATTACTCTGACTGTTACAGATGCATTCGGTCAGCTATCCACAGCCACTGAAGTCATAACGGTTACTGATCCAGCACCTGCGGCGGTAGCAGCTCCTGTGCCATTGACACCGGTTCGTGGGGATGAAATCGAACAGAACGATACCAATATCCGCTTTGAGTGGGCACCCGTTGCTGATGCATTGTCCTACGATTTTGAAATTACCGATGCTGTTAGCGGGGTAGTAACAGCAAGCTCGGGACTTACCAACGCGATAGCATTTTGTGGTACCAGTACCTGTCGATACACCATCCCATCGGCTGACTTTCTGACGGTTGCCCCAGCACATATTTGGCGTATCCGTGTAACCACAGTAGATGGAACCTCTGACTGGGCAACAGCAGAAGTACAAGTTGTGCCGGTTGCCACCGAAAAGCGACCTGCTCCTGTGTTTCTCTTGCCAGACAACGGCGCGGAACTGGTATTCGGTTCTACGGTAGATTTCTCATGGGAGCTTGACCCACTTGCGGTCGGATACGATTTTGTCTTTTTTGATCATCTGGCTCCTACCGACAGGTTTGAGTTTATTCGTGATCTCGATCCGAACGACATCTGTGAAGCGGGTGTCTGCACCTACAGTAGTGTAATCACTCAGACTGTCAACGGCACATCTCACAGCTGGGAGGTACGCGCACTAAATTCACAAGGTGTTTCTGATCGGACGCGACATTTCTTTAAATCCGTACCTGCAACCGATCAGCCCCCGGAACCGCCAGTGGCTGTGTCGCCGGCTGCTGGTACCGAAGTACTTGCCAATTCAAATGTCACCTTCGTTTGGTCGCAAAGTATTGATGCGACGCACTACGAAATTGATCTGGAAGATAGCGGCGATAACAACTTTGCTGTGATCACAGGGCTCGATACAGCCACACACTGTGCTTCCGGTCCATGCTCCTATGAGCTTGCTGTGGATCTGGATCCGGCACTTGATTATCAATGGAAGGTCAGAGCACGCAATGAAAACGGTGCTTCAGTCTTCACTATCACCCCGATTGTAGTGGTCGATACCTTAAGTAATCAGCCTCCTGTCGCCTTTTTCGCCGCATCGGAGCTTTTCGGTATAGAACCCTTTCTGGTTGAGTTTGACGCATCAGGTAGCAGTGATGACGAAGTGAATGGCATTGTTGATTACAGTTGGGATTTTGGTGATGGTGACAGTGACCAGGGGGCGGCACTGCAGAGTGTCATGCACAGTTTCGATGCAGGTACTTTTGATGTCACATTGACTGTAACCGACACCGAAGGATTATCTCATTCGATTTCCGTGCAAATTGCTGTTGAAGGGAATCAGGCGCCCGAGGCATCGTTTGTGGCGGATGGCTTCGTAGCGGATGTTAGTGGTATAGCGCCGTTCAGTTTAAGTTTTGATGCCAGTGATTCAAGCGATGATGTCGGCGTTGTGGTCTATGAATGGAATTTTGGTGACGGCAGTCCTGCTATTACAACAGAGGCCTCAATCGGTGTTTCGCATACTTATGAAACACCCGGTTTATACACGGTTACTCTCACTGCATTTGATATACAAGGTAAATCAGATGTGGCGACAATTGATGTTGAAGTGCATGAGCCTGTCAGTGGTGTGTCAGCCAGGGATGCATCCCGATTGCTGACTCAAGCTACCTTTGGTCCGACGATGTCAGACATCAATTTTGTTCAATCTATTGGAATTGAAGCCTGGGTTGATCAGCAATTGCAGCGTCAAGGTCCAGACCATTTGCCCTACGTGCTGCAACATTCAAATGGCAGTAACCGTTGGCCACGACACGAAGTCTGGTGGGCTGATGTGGTGGAAGGGGAAGATCAACTCAGGCAGCGCGTTGCATTTGCGTTAAGCCAGATATTTGTTGTATCAGACATCGGACGAACCCTGTCCAATGGACAGTATGGCATTACTCATTTCTATGATCAGTTGCGTCAGCAGGCATTTGGTAACTATCGTGAACTGCTGGAGACGGTCACCCTAAGCCCGGTTATGGGTCTGTACCTGAGTATGTTGCAAAACGCTAAAGCTGATCCTGCAACCAATACTCGTGCGGATGAAAACTATGCAAGAGAAGTCTTACAACTCTTCTCCATTGGCCTCTACGATCTGAATACAGATGGCAGTTCACAAGGCAGCAACACATTTACCCAGGATCAGATAGAAGCATTTGCCCGCGTATTTACCGGATGGAATTACAATAATGCCGGTCAATGGGACCGCAAGTTTTTCAGTTCACCGGATTTGATTAATCCGATGGAACCCTTTGAATCATTCCATGATACGGGTTCTAAAAATTTACTAAATGGTCTTGTTTCACCTGCGGGGTTGTCGGCACGCGATGATCTTGAACTGGCACTCGATAACATTTTTAACCATTCAAGTGTCGGTCCGTTTATTGGGAAGCAACTGATTCAAAAACTGGTTACCAGTAATCCAACGCCAGCCTATGTACAGCGTGTAGTAGCGGTATTCAATAACAATGGCGAGGGCGTACGCGGTGATTTGGGTGCCGTGGTACGTGCCATTTTGCTGGATACAGAGGCGCGTAGTGAAAATGCAGATCAGCAGTTTGGAAAATTACGGGAACCTGTAATCAAGATGGCGCATCTTTGGCGAGCCTTTAACGTGAATCGGGGGCAGCAATCCACGTCCAGAGGCGAATACAATACGTTTTCACCGTCGTTGGAAAATCTGGAAGCAGACTTTGGCCAAGCTGTTTTGAGGTCGCCCTCTGTATTTAATTTTTTCAAACCGGATTTTGCGCCCAATGGCCCTGTCCGGGACGCTGGACTGGTTGGCCCGGAATTGGAAATTCTCACCGAAAACAACCTGGTTCGCGGAACCAATCGGTTGACTCGGCAGGTTATTCGACATTTCGCCACCACAACTAATTCGGTAGATCTGAATCCGTCCTATCTGGATTACTCAGCGGAGCTTGCGCTTGCTGACGATAGTGATGCGTTGCTCGATCATTTGGATTTGTTGATGATGAATCAGATGATGAGCACAGAAATGCGATCTATTCTGAAGGATCATATCGATAGTCTGCCTGATAATGCGGCTGGCTTATCGCAACGGGTACGTGATGCGATAAGTTTGATAGTAGTTTCGCCCGAATACTCAGTGCAGCGCTAAGCACACAAACCCGGCTCTCACTAGTTGTTAAACCTTTATCGATACAAACCTATGAGGTCTTTCAACAGGAAAAACGCATGAATCAACGTCAACTACAAAGCCAGAATCAGCGTCGACAGTTCTTGAAGAAATTCGCAACTGTGTCACTGCTCGGTTCGGGTCACTTAGCCATGAACGGCAAGATGAGTCTTGTAGGATCTGCGTTGGCACAAAGCAGTGACTATGCAAATCTAACTGATTACAAAGCACTGGTTTGTGTGTTTTTATACGGCGGGTCTGACTCGTTCAATATGTTTTTGCCAGCAGACAACGGCTTGTTTTCGTCTTACCAGTCTAGCCGCGGCTCTCTTGCCATTGATTCACCCTCGCTGCTCAGTGCCAGTGGCAGTAGTGATGTGCAATTCAATGCGCAACTACCTAACCTGCATTCGCTCTATGAGTCAGGGGCGATATCTATCGTCAGAAACGCCGGTAACCTTATCGCACCCGTGACACGCACTGACTATCTGAACAATAGCCTCGATATTCCGGCAGATCTGTTTGCGCATAATCACCAGCAGGAACAGGCACTCAAAGCCTTCAGTAGTCAACCGACAACCGTAGTGGATGCTGGTTGGGGTGGGCGAATGGCAGATTTGCTACAAGATGCTAATCAGGGTGCACCGCTGCCGCCTACATTTGCAATTAACGGCGCTGATTGGTTTTCTCCAGGCAACCTGACAAAACCTGTGCGTATTGGTTCAAGTGGATTGGGTACGCTTACTGATCTCGATACGGCGACGCCGTCAGGAGCTACCGCCGCACGACGTGATCGCTTGACCAGTTTACTGGAGTTGGCCTATAGCCATCCCTTGGTACAAGAGTCGGCAATCAGTCTGGATCGTACCAGAGACCTCTCGCGTGAACTGGATGGTGCACTGGATGCAGCCGGTAATTTTGCAACGCCGCACAACAGTTCAAGCAAACTGGCTGGACAATTACAAATGGTTGCTCGTTTGATTCAATCACAGAATGTGCTTGGCATGAACAGGCAAATATTTTTCGTGGGTATTGGCGGATGGGATACACATGACAATCAGACGTTACGCCTTAATGAATTGCTACCCTCGCTTGATCAGGATTTGTATGATTTCTACCAGACGCTGAATGAAATCGGCCGTGCTGGAGAGGTCTGTACATTCACAGCGTCAGATTTTGGTCGAACGCTGACTGTTAACGGTGACGGGTCGGATCATGGTTGGGGCGGACATTACCTGGTAATGGGTGGTGGTGTTAATGGTGGGCAACTGTTTGGTCAGTGGCCGAGTTTTGAAACCGGGGCTGATGATGACATCGGTGATAAAGGGCGTGTGATTCCAGCACTGTCTATCAATCAGATTGGTGGCTCGCTATCTCGCTGGATGGGGTTGAGCGAATCGGATACTAATCAGATTTTCCCCGATCTGGCTAATTTCGGCAGCGACTGGCAAAGTCAGATTCAGTTATTCAGCTAAGACTCATCGACGGTTCAGGAAAACTACAAGAATAGAGATTATGAGTGGCATCATGCGGCAAGGAATTAAAAATAAGCAGCCTTTGAGTAGCCTGAAATTACTCACCGTCTTGGTCACAGCCCTCTTTCTGTTGTCTTCTGCGGCAGTTCTGGCTGCCCCTGATTTAAGTAATTTTTCACTGGTATTTTCCGATGAATTTGACCAGCAGTCACTCGATGCATCGCGTTGGCAAACCGCTAATCGCTGGGGACCTTATGTCATTGCTGAAGATGAAGATCAGTTATATGTTGATGAACTCGGTATCAATGCTGCGTCGATGCAGGCCAATGGAGGTAACACACCCAGTCCATTTACTTTCACCAGCGACACACTGCAACTCAATGCTTCACGCGTGGAAAACTCGTCACAAATTCCGGAAAGGCCGGATAGCGCCAGCGCGATCTGGTTGAACTTCCCTACCTACAGAACCTACGACGTTGCCGCTGGTGTACCATTTTTTGAGCCGTCATCAGTAAAATTTTTATCTGGTCTGTTAAGTTCCGAAAACGCATTTAGCTTCGCACATGGTTATGTGGAAGCACGGGTCAAGTTACCTGCCGGTGGCGGTCTTTTGCCTGCGATTTCATTGCGCAGCCGATATCTGGTTGAGCGTGCGCCGATGCTGTCACTTTTTGAATACGCAAATGCTGACTCTGATGTTTTAAGCCAAGGCTACAACTATTATGAACCCCAGGACGATTATGCTGAGGTAGTGGTGCCACCGTTTCTCGCCGGTGGTATTGACTTTAGCAGCAACTGGCACACGCTCGGTATGGCCTGGGACCCGAAAGAGATTGTCTGGTACATCGATGGCGAGATTATCGGTCGAATCGATACAGCTTCCCATCCTGTGCCTAACCAGGCCATGCATATTGTTATTAATCTTGCCCTTGGTGGTTCCGAAGATTTAACCGATGGCACGACCGCGTTTCCAGCAACATTCGACATCGATTATATCCGCGTATACCAACGTGACATTCCTGCGACACTGACTCAGTCGGTACTGGACACCCAATACCATTTGATGTTCGAAGATGATTTTTCTGGCAGTTCACTCGATATTACTCGTTGGAATACCCATACATTATGGGGACCGTATTGGCAGATAAACGCAGAACAACAATTTTATCCGGATGTTGCCGGTGTTCATAACGGGTTGAACTTTGCTAGTCCGCCGGTTTCGTTGGAAAACGGTAACTTGATATTACAAGCAGCGCCAGTGGCCGCTACGGATTTGCCATCCTTGCCAACTGCTGCATCAGACGAATTTCTGCAACACCCTGACTGGCGTTATTCCCGGGCATTTAATAATCCGCAATTCACAAATCCTGCTCCCGGTGAAGCCGGACATGATTCTGGTGCTCCGCTTAACGCCTTTTTACCCACGTATACGTCCGGTATTGTCACCACGAACGATAGTTTCAGCTTTACACACGGTTACGCTGAAATTCGTGCGAAGCTGCCATCGTCAACGGGACTTTGGCCGGCATTTTGGTTGCACAACAGTTATTTTGTTGGTCGCGAGCCCGAGATTGCGGTAGCTGAAATCACCAATGGCAGCCGTCTGGATCACGCCTATCATTTCCGAAACGACGATGGCACGCTTGCTGTCAATACATGGTCCACACAAGGCAGTTTTGCTGATACGTTCCACACCTATGGTGTGTCATGGGAACCGGGTAAATTGTCCTGGTACGTTGATGGGCAATTGCGACATACGCACACAAGCGAGGATGTGCCAGTTCAAAGCATGTATGCGGTGTTAAATCTGGCAGTCGGTGGCGATGCAAACGGTAGCGTGGATGGAGCTCAATTACCTGCCTCTTTTGAAATTGACTACGTTCGCATTTATCAAAGCAAATCCACACCGCCAGAGGCTGTTCAGCCGCCTGTGCCAGAGCCTGGAAATGTTGTCGAGTCAGATACGCAGCTCAGTCTGTCGCAACCTGATCGCGATACCGTTACGCGTATCGAATTTGCAGAGAATTTTCAGTCACCTCCAATCGTGATACCCAGTCTCTTATCGAGCAATGATTCTGCGCCAGCAGAGATTGTATTAAGCAGTATCAGTGCGACAGGCGTCGATATTCGTATCGGCGAATGGGAATATCTTGATGGTGCACATGGCGATGAGAACGTCAGTCTCTTTACTCTGCCACCTGGCAGTCATAATCTGGGTGGGTTGACAGCGCTTGCTGGGAGAGCCCCGGTAACCGGGGGTTACACGAGAGTTGAATTTACCGAATCGTTCGCATCAACACCGGTAGTTCTTGCCCATCTGCTTAGCGACCGCGATGATATTGTAGCTACAGTACGCTTACGTAATATTGATGAAGCAGGATTTTCTGTAAGGCTACAAACGGAAGAGGCGCTCGGCACATCTGGCGACACGCGCGAGTTGTTTTATGTTGCTATTGAAGAAGGCTTTGGTAACTATCAAGGACGTATTCTGCAGACAGGGCGTACGAACCGTAGTGTTACACACATGCCATATGTAATTAAATTCGATGATACCTTTGAAAATCCGTTGTTCTACGCGCAAGATCAGCAAACCTACGGTGGCGACACATCACTGGTTAGATTGTTGAGCCTGACACCGACAGAAGCCGAGGTTTTTATTGAAGAAGAACAATCTAAAAATATTGAAACCAGGCACACACGAGAAAGTGTGGGCTGGATGGTCACTGGTGTAGGTGACATTGAATTGCCTCTACCGGATAATCCGCCAGTGGCTGCATTTACGAGCGGATTGACCGCGGGGGCGATCAACGCCTTGGCTGTAACTTTTTCGTCAACATCCAGCGATGACCAGGACATTGCCGCCTATAGTTGGGATTTGGGTGATGGTGCAACGGCTAATTCAGCATCGGTTGATCATGTATACGCTGGCAATGGTATTTATGATGTAACACTGACCGTTACTGATACCGCAGGTCAGACATCCACTACCACAAATCCTGTGACTATAAATGATTCAGCGCCGACGGCATCGGTTGTAGCATCAGTGACAAGTGGACTGGTGCCGTTGACAGTAGACCTCATCAGTACGTCATCAGATGCTCAGGGTATTGCTTCCTACAGTTGGGATTTGGGTAACGGCGATTCTTTGGTTACAACCGAGACTGTATCGGTGACTTACACGACGCCTGGGGAATACACAGTCACCTTGTCGGTGGAGGATACAGCGGGTCAAATATCCAGTGCTGAGCAGGTTATTTCCGTCGAGCCGTCGCCGGATAGTCCGCCGATTGCTGACTTTGATGCCAGTTTGACTGCCGGGGCAAGCAATGCGTTGGCGGTGACATTTACATCAACGTCGAGCGATGATACGGGCATTACTTCTTATAGTTGGGATCTGGGCGATGGTAATACCATTAATACCGCGACAGTAAATCATGTATATGCGGGTAACGGCACATACGACGTTATTCTGACTGTCACAGACACAGCCGGGCAGATTTCAACTGCTGCTGATCAGGTTGTTGTTAATGACCCCGCGCCAACTGCTGTGATTGAGGCATCCGTTACCAGTGGAGACGCTCCACTAACCGTGGAATTAGGCAATGCTTCGTCAGATGCGCAGGGAATAGCGTCTTACAGTTGGAATCTGGGTAATGGCAGTGCTGCCGTCACAACACAAAACACGTCGGTGACTTACGCGACTGCAGGGAGTTACACCATTACACTGACAGTTGAGGATACTGCTGGTCAATCATCAATTGCGCAGCAGGTTGTTACAGTAACGGCTGCGCCACCTGAACCGGCATCGGGTGTAAATGTGGTTTCACACGATACTATAGTAGTGAGTCAAGCAGATGAAACGGTTTGGACACGGGTGAATTTTTTGGATAGCTGGGCGCAAACGCCAGTGGTTATCCCGTCGCTGTTGACTAGCAATGATGATGAACCTGCCGAAATCATGCTATCTGAACTCAGTGAAACTGGCATAGATGTTCAATCAGGCGAGTGGGAATACCTTGATGGGGCGCATGCTGATGAAACTATTTCCCTGTTTATGTTAGAGCCGGGACAGCATGATCTCGGTGGGCTCACAGCATTGGCCGGCAAAGCAACGGCTACAGGAAGTAATCGACGTATTGAATTCGACACCCGCTTTGACACTCCTCCCATTGTTCTGGCGCATCTGGTTAGCGATAAAAGTGATCTGGTCGCGACTATACGCCTCAGAAACATAGATGAAACTGGTTTCAGAGTCAGATTACAAACAGAAGAAGCACTGGGAACCGCAGGAGATTCGCGAGAATTTCACTATATAGCAATCGAGGCAGGCACGGGTAGTCACGAGGGTAGAACCCTGATTGCCGGAAAAACAGATCGTCAGGTCACCCATAACCGATACACGTTTGAATTTGGCCAATCACTGAATGACCCTTTGATTTATGGCCAGGATCAGCAGACTTTTGGCGGCGACACATCGCTTGTCAGATTGGTGAATCTGAGTTCATCACAGGCAGAGATCTTCATAGAAGAAGAACAGTCACAGAATGATGAAATTAGGCATACGTCAGAGATTGTCGGTTGGGTTGTCGTCGGTTTCTAGCTTTCTTCCAGGTCAAAATACCGCGGAATGTAGTCACCGTTTCGCATCCTTTTAAGGCCCGGCTATCGGCGGTGGTCTTCGACGTTTTCCTGAAATTGTATTGCCTGTAATGGCAGCCAACAAAACCGCCCCACCAACCAATGTATAAATGGTTGCGGTCTCGCCAAGAAACAACCAAACCCACAGTGGTCCAAGCAGCACTTCAGCCAGGGACAAAAGTGTTAATTCGGCTGCGGGAAGACTTCGTGAACCGATCGTGTACAGAATGAGGCCGGCACCCACTTGAAAGACACCCATACCCAGCGCGATACCACCATCTCTTACTGACAGGACAAGGGACAAGTTGAGAAACTGGCAGATCAAAAAAGTTACCACAACACCGAATAGTCCGGATAAAAATACTGACGAGAGCATTTCGGTAGATTTACCCCAGCGCAGCGCAACAGTGAATACAGCAAATCCCAAAGCAGACCCCATAGCCGCAAGATTTCCTTTCAAGGCTGTGCCACCGGATTTGTCGGCAACCATGATTGCGATGCCTGCAAGAGCTACTACTATCGCAATCCAGGTGGCTTTACGTACCGGCTCCTTGAGCACCACCCAACCAAGAACAGCAGCCATAAACGGTGCAGTAGCGAACACAAGCATGGCATTGGCAACCGATGTTGCTTGAATAGCATAGATGCCACCTGCATAGGCGGCCACTAGTGCCATGCCCGCGATAACCGCAGGAAAACCCACACGGCGGATCTGAGCAAAGGCACTTTCACCTGAGCGCAGGCGGATGACTATATATAAAAAAACCGACAGACTGATGGAGCGATAGAACAGAATCTGCCATACCACGGCATCTTCGATGAGCCGGATACCAAGGCCAACAGTAGACCAGAGTATGCCGGCAGCAAACACGAAAAGTACGCCGTATTTGTGTTGCTCCAAGGGTCCTGATGCTGCATTGGTATGGGTCATTTGAAACTTGATTCACAACGTGAATGGCAATTTGCGCACTATACAGTGTAAGCGTAGGTAATTTCTTTAGGGTTTAACTTTAAATATTTCAACCGCAATAAACGAATCAGGGTGTTTTATCAGCTTATATCTCGAAACGCATTTGATAGCCGGGTGCATAGTACAATGATACAGTTGTCACTGATTGATCCTCTAGCCATGTAGTGCGGCGGGAGCCCAGTACAGATTCGTCTTTTGTCAGTTGCAATGCTTTGGCTACTGTGCGACTGGCAACGTTTGCTTCAACAAGAAATTCACCATTGGTGAATGGCACGTTTTGCACAAGCCATTCATTAGCACTGGTTTGGGATAGATCTACGTTTTTTACTTCTTTAATGGTTTTTGTATTAATCCATCGGTCTTCATAAATAAACGGAATTTCGTCAGCAAAGTGTACGGCGCGTAAATGCAATAATTTTGTTTTGTTGTTGGTTTTCAGAGTTTCACTGATAAGCCGCGGCGGCACAATCATTTTGTTTTCGAGAATACTAAAACGATACGATTGATTTTGCCTTTCTACCTGTTCACGTATTACTGGAATTTTAGCGGTGACACGCCGTGTATTTTGAACGGCGACACGTGTTCCGGCTTTTCGTTTTCGATCTATGACACCGGTTGCAGCAAGCTCTCGTAACGCACGGTTAACTGTTGTACGTGCACAGCCGAAGTGTTCTGCCAGTGCTACTTCACCGGGTATTAAGTCTCCCGGAAGCCAGGTACGATCCTCAATATTGGAGCGAATGCGCTTTTGAATGTCCTGCCAGGTGTGTGATCGAGGTGTATTCAATTGGCAGTCCTTATAGTCTTGTAAGTAGTGATGTTAGCGTTTTACGATAGCGCTGTTCAATGCGTTCGCGATCAACGTGATGGCCCGCGTGTACCATGTGTTGTCCAGAGACCCATACATCGGTGATCAAACTGTCGTCACTGGCAAAAATCCATGCGTCCAGCCATCGGTCTTCGTCTACCGCCAGCATGGGAACTGCACAGGCATCAAGTGCTATAAAATCGGCCACCTTCCCCGCTGCTATAACACCCGATTCCCGTTGTAGTGCCTGTGCACCACCAGATGCCGCATGATCAAACAACACCCGCCCGGTTGATCGGTTTTCTTCAGCATAGATTGCACGTCCTTTGTTTTGCAGTCGTTGCGAGTATTCCAGTGTTCGCAGTTCTTCACTTAGCGATATTCGTACGTTCGAATCAGTACCTATACCTAGTCTGCCCTTGTTATTGCGATAAACTGTGCCAGCGAAAATTCCATCACCAAGGTTTGACTCAGTGATTGGACAAAGACCTGCTATTGCTTTTGTATTTGCCAGCGCTTGTGTCTCTGTATCTAACATCTGAGTGGCATGCACAAGACACCAGGATTCATCAACCGGTTGATTTGCCAGCAACCATTCCACTGGTCTGGCATTCCATGCTGATTGTACTTCCTTAACTTCGGCATCCTGTTCTGCGATATGGATATGTAATGGTAGCCCTGCAGTTAGATTCACGGCATTGCTTAGAGACTCCTGGTTAACGGCACGTAACGAATGTGGCGCAATACCAATAGACATTTGGTGTTGATGAGCAGCTATCATTTGTTTAGCTTCGGTGAAAAGGTTGGCAAACTCATCAAATGAATTACCAAACCGTCTTTGACCGCCTGAAAGCTTGCGACCATCGCAACCGCCTTGTTCATAGAGCACCGGTAACAACGTGAGCCCGATACCACTCGTACAAGCAGCGGCAATAATTCGTTCACACATTTCAGCTCTCTGTGAATAGCGCGTGCCGTCTGGTTGATGGTGAAGATAATGAAACTCACCCACCGACGTATAACCGGACTCGAGCATTTCAATTTGGCCGTAGGCTGCTATTGACTCAGCATCGTCCGGTGTCAAGTGCTCGAGGAAGCGATACATCAGTTTGCGCCAGCTCCAGAATGAATCCTGTGGATCCGGACCACGTGTTTCAGTCATGCCGGCCATCGCTCGCTGAAATGCATGGCTATGCAGATTAGCAACCCCTGGGAGCAGTATTGCGGTGCTGATCCCTTGTTCGGGTTGGTCTGGCTGAACGCTAATAATTCTGCCGTTCCCGTCTATAGTTACTGCAACAGCGGTTTTCCAGCCGCTTTCTGTAAGCGCATGTTGTGCCCAAATGATGCTGGCTTTCGGCGCTGATGTAGCAGGCATTATTCTGTTGACTCCTAAAATGTATGCACATATTATTATTAATATGAATGCACATAAAGTCAAACTAACCACACTATGACAGACCTTTTGTTGATCAACGCGACGGTTGCCACCTGTGTTAGCTGTGCCGGTCCATATGGCTTGATCGACAACGCAGCGGTTGCCATTGAAAATGGATTGGTGAGTTGGTGTGGCCCCGCTGACACCGTGCCGGAAAAATACCAATCCTTGCGCAAACGTGATTGTGATAAGCGATTGCTAACGCCTTCACTAATTGACTGCCATACCCATATTGTCCACGGCGGTCATCGTGCCGGTGAATTTGAGCAACGATTGCAAGGCGCGAGCTATGCAGAAATTTCTGCTGCAGGAGGTGGCATCGTGTCGACCATGTCTGCCACACGTGCTGCTGATGTTGAATCTTTGATTGCAAGCGCATTGCCCAGAGTTGACGCATTGCTGGCTGAAGGGGTGTCGGTCATTGAGATTAAATCGGGTTATGGCCTGGATACGGATACCGAGCTAAAGATGTTACGGGCTGCCCGAAAAATTCAAACGTTGCGCCCGGTACTTGTAAAAACCAGCTTCCTGGGTGCGCACGCTGTACCAGCAGAATATGAAGGTAGCTCTGATGACTATATAGACAAGCTTTGTATTCCTGCCTTGAAGCTGGCTCATGAGGAGAATCTGGTGGATGCAGTAGATGGGTTTTGCGAATCTATTGCTTTTACACCACAGCAGATTGAACGGGTGTTCATAGCAGCTCAACGTCTGAATCTCCCCGTTAAGCTACACGCGGAACAATTGTCTCTGCTGGGCGGCGCTTCACTGGCTGCACAATACAATGCACTCTCCGCGGATCATCTTGAATATCTTGATGAACCCGGTGTTATTGCCATGGCAAAAGCGGAGACTGTCGCGGTACTGCTACCCGGCGCATTCTACACACTATGTGAAGAGCAACTTCCTCCCGTTAAGCTCTTGCGCAAACATGGAGTACCGATTGCTATCGCCACTGATTGTAATCCGGGTTCTTCACCGTTAGCATCACTTTTGTTAACCATGAATATGGCTTGCACCTTGTTCCGGCTGACACCTGAAGAAACGCTAGCTGGTGTTACCCGTACGGCTGCGCAGGCTCTTGGCATAAATGACCGAGGCACTATTGCACCAGGTATGGTTGCTGATTGTACTCTTTGGAATGTTGAACACCCGGCTGAGCTGAGCTATCGAATTGGTTTTAATCCGTTCATAGAACGTTTTTCGCAGAATATTAAATAATGTCCGAGCTTATTCTTAAACCCGGTTCTGCAACAATAAAAGATCTAGATCGTATTATTGACGATGATCAGCTGACCATAAGACTTGACCGTAAATGTAAATCCGCTGTTGAACGCGCTGCAGCAGTGATAAGGGCTGTAGTTAACGCAGACGCTGCCGTGTACGGCGTGAACACCGGTTTTGGTAAATTATCAAGCGTCCGTATCGATCCGGAAAATTCTGCCAGCCTGCAACGCAACCTTATTTTGTCGCACTGTGCCGGTGTGGGTGAAGTCACTAATCCCAGTGTTGTTCGAGTGATGATGGCACTGAAGCTATTGTCTTTGGGGCGCGGCGCGTCAGGCGTGCGATGGGCGTTGGTTGAAGCGATAGAAAATCTGCTCAACGCGGGCATTACTCCGGTGGTACCGTCCCAGGGCTCTGTGGGTGCTTCAGGTGATCTCGCACCACTTGCACACTTTGCTGCCGTGTTAATGGGTGAAGGCGAAGTGTTTTATAACAATACACGTCAGGCAACCCGCACGGCGCTCAAAGCTGCCAAAGTGCAAGCCATAGAGCTCATTGCGAAAGAAGGTTTGGCGTTGATCAACGGTACACAATTTTCTACCGCCGCCTCTTTGGTGGCTCTGAATACGAGCTGGAAACTTGCCAACACCGCCATCATAACCAGTGCTATGTCGACAGATGCCATCATGGGATCTACTGCGCCGTTACAACCGGAGATACATGAACTAAGAGGCCATCAGGGTCAGATCGATGTTGCAACTGCGATGCGAGCACTGATGGAAGGCTCCGAAATTCGCGACAGCCACCGCGAAGATGATACTCGGGTACAGGATCCGTACTGTATTCGTTGCCAACCACAGGTTACCGGCGCGTGTATGGAAATTTTGCGGCAAGTCGCTGCAACACTACAAACAGAAGCCAATGCAGTTACCGACAATCCGTTGGTAATACCCGATGACAACCACATCAATGGGGGTAAGGTATTGTCTGGCGGTAATTTCCATGCTGAACCGGTGGCATTTGCAGCAGACCAGATTGCCATTGCTATTGCTGAAATTGGCGCCATAGCACAACGACGTGTGGCATTGATGGTTGACCCGGCTTTGTCATTTGATTTACCGCCGTTCCTGACACCTGAACCGGGACTCAACTCCGGCTTTATGGTCGCAGAGATAACTACTGCTGCCCTTATGAGTGAAAACAAACACCTGGCAAACCCGTGCTCAACTGATTCCACACCGACCAGTGCCAATCAGGAGGATCACGTATCCATGGCTGCACATGGTGCGCTGCGGCTATCACGTATGAACAACAATCTGTTGAATATTCTGGCTATTGAGCTGCTCTGCGCTGCACGTGGTATTGAGTTTCGTGGCCCGTTGAAAACCAGCGCACCGTTGTCTTCAGTAATAACCTCACTCAGGAAAGAAGTAACGACACTGCAGCAGGATCGGTACATGGCAAACGATATTTCAAATGCAGCAGGACTAATACTAAGTGGGCTAACTACGCGTGCAGGGCTAAACATTAGCATGCCTGCATTGACGTAATTATCCATAAACCCACATCTCACCGTTGAACAATATCAGGTTTTGATCTTATGACTGACTCCGGAAATTCACGTAAAAACACAAGAGACGTTTACCCGGCCACGGGTACGGAGATAACCGCGCAAAGCTGGATTACCGAAGCACCCCTGCGCATGTTGATGAATAACCTGCACCCGGATGTCGCAGAAAACCCTCACGAGCTGGTTGTGTACGGTGGAATCGGCCGCGCTGCACGAAGTTGGGACGATTTCGATGCAATAGCCGCAAGCCTTGAAAAACTATCGGAAGATGAAACCCTTCTAGTGCAATCCGGTAAACCTGTCGGTGTATTTAACACGCATAAAGATGCGCCACGTGTATTGATTGCCAATTCAAATCTTGTTCCGCACTGGGCTACCTGGGATCACTTCAATGATCTCGATCGACAGGGTTTAATGATGTACGGCCAGATGACTGCGGGGTCGTGGATATACATTGGTACCCAGGGCATTGTACAAGGCACTTACGAGACATTTGTTGAAGCCGGCAGACAACATTATAACGGAGATCTATCCGGCCGATGGATATTAACCGCAGGACTTGGTGGTATGGGCGGCGCGCAACCATTAGCCGCAGTCATGGCAGGTGCATGCTGCCTGGCTGTTGAATGTGACCCGGAGCGAATCAGAATGCGTCTGCGTACTCGATATCTGGATGAAAAAGCAGATACGCTTGAACAAGCGCTGAGTATGATCGATACCTGGACTGAATCAGGTGTCGTAAAGTCTGTTGGTTTATTGGGTAACGCTGCTGATGTATTTCCCGAGTTGGTAAAACGCGGAATCAAACCTGACATGGTTACTGATCAAACATCAGCTCATGACCCTATTCATGGTTATCTGCCAACCGGCTGGACAATTGGCAAATGGCGTGCTGCACAGGAAAGTGATCCGAAGTCAGTAGAACACGCTGCACGTGCGTCGATGAAAACACATGTCGCCGCTATGGTCGAGTTCTGGAATCAGGGTATACCCACACTGGACTATGGAAACAATATAAGACAGGTAGCCAAAGAAGAAGGACTGGACAACGCCTTTGCGTTTCCAGGTTTTGTACCGGCTTACATAAGGCCCCTTTTCTGTCGCGGTGTCGGACCATTCCGATGGGTCGCACTGTCCGGTAACCCGCAGGACATTTATAAAACTGACGCCAAAGTTAAAGAACTCATCCCTGACGACAAACACTTGCACAAGTGGCTGGATATGGCACGAGATCGAATAGAATTTCAGGGTTTGCCTGCTCGTATCTGCTGGGTCGGACTGGGCCAGCGGCATCGCCTGGGTCTGGCTTTCAATGAAATGGTAAAAAAGGGCGAGTTGGACGCCCCGGTAGTGATCGGCCGTGATCATCTGGATTCAGGCTCGGTAGCATCACCTAACCGTGAAACCGAATCTATGAAAGACGGTTCTGACGCCGTATCGGACTGGCCGTTACTTAACGCTTTATTAAACTGTGCCTCAGGTGCAACCTGGGTATCGCTGCATCATGGCGGTGGTGTGGGTATGGGTTTTTCACAGCACTCTGGCATGGTGATTTGCGCTGATGGTACTGACGACGCTGCACGACGACTGGAACGCGTACTCTGGAATGATCCTGCGACTGGTGTGATGCGACATGCAGATGCGGGCTACGAATCTGCGATTGAATGTGCCAGAGAACAGGGCTTGAGCCTACCCGGCATTCTCTAGATTATGTGGGCACAGTAAAAAGCTCTTACGCTCTGCGAAATCACACATCGGATACAAAAATATGGTTACTAATACTAATCTGATGCAACTCACCCCACTGCACGAAGAATTTGGTACAACCATAACCGGCATCGATTTGGCAAAGCCTGTGGACGATACGACATGGTCAGATGTGTTAGACGCCATGGAACAACACTCGTTTGTACTTTTGCGCCAGCAACAACTCAATGATCAGTTACAACTGGATTTAACCTGCCGCATCGGTACGCCCGAGGAAGAGCACGTATCCTATTACAGCCGTGGTGAGATAACGTATCTGGGTACAGTTGGCAATATTGACGCAGATGGCAATCAACTGAAAAGCCAGAGTCGTTCGGTTCGTTCAGGAACCGGCAACAATATGTGGCACTCCGATAGCTCCTTCCGCGAAGTTCCCAGCAGTTTTTCAATACTGTTCGCCCACGAGGTGCCGGCAGAAGGTGGCGAGACAGAATTTGTTAGCACCCGAGCGGCATACAAGCGCCTGGATAAAACGTTGCAAAACAAGATAGACCCGCTTGTGGGCATTCACGACTACATCTTCTCCCGCACTAAAGTCAGTGAGGATGCTGTAACCAGTGGTCAACGTGAATTCATGTACCCGGTTAGACAAAAGCTGGTACGTACAAATCCGCACACTGGCGATAAAAATTATTTTATCGGTTCACACGTACGCGATATCGTTGGTTGGCAAGAAAAGGATTCGCGGCCATTGCTGGATAATTTGCTAGAAGAAGCGACACGTCCGCAGTCTGTTTACCGACATCAATGGCAAGCGGGTGATCTGGTGATCTGGGATAACCGATGTATTCTTCACCGCGGTTGCGGTTACGACGCTGACAAGTATCGTCGCTATATGCGCCAAACCCGGGTTCGAGGTGCAGGGCCTACGCTGGCTGAATGAGCTTAGGGGCCACAATAGACAAATTTATTCAAGATTCATCTGTAGTCCTCTCGATTTAAATACCTGTGCAACACCGGTCGAGGCTTGATTCTCTGCCTTGAATTTATCGCAGACTACAGCCAGATTCCCGGTAACGCTTCTGTGTATTGCGCCTTTCAGGCGATACGAATCCGAACGACTTTCATAGATTCGAAGTCTATCCCTGCAACCTGTTCGATTTGTGGGTAGTAAGTAAGATTGACAGATGCACCCTTTAGATCGCGATACTTCTTTTTTCTTTTATATTTAAAGGGCACATCGTAGCCCTGCAACATCAACGTATTCAAATACCAGTCTCCAATCTCGCGCTGTACGTGGCTGGTTACTTTTATCGAATCCAGCTGATTCAGCTTTTCATTTTTCTTTAGGAGCTTGTTAACTTCAGATTTCATAAAAGTCAAAATATAGACCCCATTCTTCTATGAGGAAAATTCGCGCGGAATAAACCCGGACTTCATCAGGGTAGCCAGAGTTTCGTTTTTCGAATCAGCACGTAGTGCCGCAATCTCTCGGTACATTTGTGCCAGTGCTGTGCTCTTCCATAACAAAGCGTTGACATTGATATCTGCGCCCGGTGTGCTGGCCATTGCTTCAAGGTAATAGGCTTTCAGGTCTTCTGAGGCATACTTGAATTGTTCAACATCGAGGTCTTCTGTATTCAGTGCGCTGGCTACCAGCGCCAATGCTTGCTTGGTATCCAGCTTACTCGCACCAACACTTGTTCGTCCACGTTGCTCTACTGACACTGCATACCACGGTGCCAGGCTTTGGATTTCTCCAGCAACTCTATCGTGGATGGAGTCGCTGGTGGAGTCATTAGAGGCAAAGCTGACGGGACAAGTCCAGTTCTGTTCCGGTTCTGCTGACGGTGGTGCATCAGTTGCGAAATCTTCAAGTACAGGCCCTTGCGTAGCATCCAGTAACCGCCATGCAGCGGCGATAACTTTGTGCTGAAAGGCCGCGTTGTTTGGCACGCCAAGCGGTCTACCCAGTGGAAACGGTACCCACAAAGCGCGCGGTGGTTGCATTTGTACTGTGTGTTCGCGAATCAATGAGATACCGGTAGTGGCGATCCCCTCATCTTCCAGAAAATACGACAGTGCGCTCACGGCACACGTGCAGTTTGGTCAGACAGGTGTCATGAATACGCAGTTCACACCGTCTGCGTGTAAGTGTTTCGCTACTTGCCGGGCTGTTGGTTCGAAGGCCATGGGTTCTGTTGTCGCCCCCATGAATGAATAATGGTAGGTCGCCACACTCTCGATGGCACCGTCGTTTGCCAATTCATGAAAGCGTTCTATGGGAAACGTGATATTGACGTCCTGTTGAAACGCCGATCGATCGAAATTCACCGAATTATGTGTCATGACCAGATCACCGACATCAACGGAATCGGGAATGACTCGATAGTCATTGGTATGGAAACCGAACCCCGCATCGTCACGCTTACCAATACCAGCGGTGGTGATTAACGCGACACGGCGTTTTTCTGCTGGGACCGGGCTGACCCAGGCGTTCTGTGGCAGAGGTGGCCAGACTTTCTCGCGCAAATGTTGCGCGTCCACCTCTGGCATATCAGATAAACGAACCATTTAGATCATTCCATTATGTTACGACCGTCCATTCTATCCGTTACTTTGGACGGGTGCTCAAAGATTGTCACTGTTTGTAGTGCCCTATTCTAGCTATGATGGGTGTCGCGCAGGCCTTGCGCAGGC
>CAYPMR010000017.1:22774-56671 GCA_964411665.1 uncultured Granulosicoccaceae bacterium
TGTTTGTAGTGCCCTATTCTAGCTATGATGGGTGTCGCGCAGGCCTTGCGCAGGCCTTGCGCAGGCTTTAAGGCTGAGAAGGCCAAGGAATAACCTAAACGAACAATTTTTAATCTGACCCCTAAATAAATACAAAGTGCACGATTTTTACTCCGATACTAAAACAAAACCAACCCCTGATATGCGTAGAGCTGTTCTTGACTGTGTGGTAGGGGATGAACAAAAAAACGAAGACCCTACAACCTCTGAATTGTGTGTTCGTGTAGCCCGGCTACTGGGTAAAGAGGCGGCTGTCTTTTTGCCCTCGGGAACGATGTGCAACGAGATTGCGATAAAGATCCACACGAATCCCGGCGACGAGATTATCTGTGAGCAATCGTCCCACATCATTAATTTTGAAACGGGCGGCCCTTCGGCACTTAGTGGCGTGATGATTCGTGCACTTGATGGTGAGAATGGCATGTTTGAAACAGAACAGATGCTCAAGGCCTTACGCCCTGATTCTCGATATATGCCAAAAACCGCTCTGATTTGTGTAGAGCAAACAGCCAATATGGGCGGTGGTGCAGTCTGGCCTTTGGAAAAATTGCAAGCCGTTTCCACTGCAGCTAAAAATAACAATATCAATACGCATATGGACGGTGCACGATTAATGAATGCAGTCGTTAAAACCGGCATTTCAGCTGCCAGTTACGCCGAAGGATTTGACTCTGTGTGGATAGATTTCACCAAAGGATTGGGAGCACCAGTTGGTGCAGTGTTAGCAGGTTCCAAGGATTTCATCGCCAAGGCCTGGCGTCATAAACAACAATTTGGTGGCGCGATGCGTCAGTCCGGAATTATTGCATCGATGTGCCTGTACGCCCTTGATCACCACGTTGAGCGTTTAGCAGATGATCATGCACTGGCTCAAAAACTGGGAGAACGAATCTCGCAACTCGAACAAGTTAAATCAGTATTACCGGTTGAAAGCAATATCGTTATTTTCGACCTGCACGATGACGGACCATCAGCTGCTGAAGTTGTAGATAAACTTCGAGATAGTGGAATATTAGTGGGTGAATTTGGTCCGCAGCGTATTCGGGTTGTTACTCATCTGGATGTGGATTTCGATGCTGGTGAAGCAATGATTGATAGCTTGACGGCTTTTCTGAACGATAGTGCTGGTAACTAGTTAGTTCGAAGCTGTAAATTACGTTAATGTCATTACCAAGGGAAACTGTCGTTCAAATTACCGAGCAACATTGTCGCGACACGTTAACAGCCGAGCCAACTTCTGCAAAACAGACGTTCAAATCTGATCAATCATAGAAAAAGTGAACGCGTGTTTCGTGCCCAATGCAAATCCTCTGTTCATCGTAATTTTGCGTTTTCGAACGTCGCCTCCGTCGGTTAAGCCGACAGATTACGCAATAGAAGGAGCAGCTGCAAGGTTCTCAACATAGTACTGATAAAGACTGATTCTGATCAAATCAGTTCTAGCGGATCAATACAGATAGACAGCTCCAGAACTTCCGAATTCGCTACCAGTTTGGGTCTGGTCACCATTGAAGCCGGCTGTCGATCCGCTCTCATCAGTCCCCGCCCCCGCCAGAGTATCGCCATTCTCGCTGAGACTAACACTGGAGCCAAAGCTTTGAGCAGATAAGTTACTGGCTTTCACACGTACTAGCTGTTGCCAGGTTCCGTCGCCACGTGTATAGACATTGACTTCGCCATACCTTTGTTCCGTTCGTAGACCTGAAGTACTTTGTAAACCGCTTTGTCTATAAGGGTCCTTGTGATTTCCAAGCGCCAATGTACTGCCATCGGCACTCAAGCTAAGATCGGACTCGCCAGCACCACCCGATGTAGGGCCAAGTGTATTGATTGTGGCCTGTACTTGCCAGACGCCAGCTATATTTTCAAATATTGTCGCGCTTCCTAAAACCCCCATCTTTGTAACCCCCACCGCTACAGTTTTGCCATTCCCACTTAGACTGACAATAGGGTGAGGCCCGATCAAGAACCCGATCAGCTCTTGTTCCTGCCAATTTCCACTCGAGCGCACGAACATGTAGATTTCGCTGGCGAAAAGCGAAAAATCATCTCTTTGGATGCTGCCACCAACCGCCAGAGCATTGCCGTCAGCACTCAGACTGACGCCTCGCCCAAAGAGTCGGATATCCGCATTTGAGGATTTAATGTAGGCCTGTTGTAACCAGATACCATTGCTACGCTCGAAAACGTACACAGCACCTGAACCAAACTCGTTATTGTTGTTTTGATCGCCGTTGATGCCGGTCAACGCACTGGCTTCACCTATCGCTCCTACCGCAAGGGTGTTACCGTCAGCACTTAAACTGACATTCTCGCCAAATTTATCCTCGTTGTCTGTGTTGCTAGCCTTCAAATAGGCTTGTTGTTGCCAGATGTCACCGTTTCGTACAAATACGTAGACCGCCCCGGATCTCCATGCTGAATTATCATTTTGATCACCGTTGATTCCTGTCGCTGCACTGGATTCAAGGAATGCTCCAACCGCCAGTGTATTACCGTCTGCACTAAGACGGACTTTATTTCCAAAAAAATCATTAGGACCCGGGTTACTGGCTTTTATATATGCTTGTTGTTGCCAGCCACTATCGTTACGCGTAAATATATAAACCGCACCAGAAGCTTCCATTGAGTCATCACTCTGATCGCCGTTAATTCCCGTTGCTGCGCTAGACTCCCTTGCCGCTCCAACCGCCAGAATATTGCCATCCCCACTTAAACTAACGGCAAATCCAAATTGATCGCCCCGACCAGGATTACTCGCCTTAAAATATCCTATGGCCTCGACAAGATTACCTTCTATTATTTGTTGTTCTGATAGCGTACAACCTTCCGAGTTACATGCCTCTACCATATAACGGGCATTGACGCGTTTATGCAAAGCAACCCGGTGATCATAAAACTCTGTCGACGCATCTAGTTCGCCGCTAACTGCGGTGAAACCGGATACCCCGTCAGGGTTCTCCAGCACACGATAAAAATCTGCAGCACTGCTGGGTTGCCAACGAATCCGAAACGTTTTATCAGTTATCAATTCAATACTTGCCGACACTGGTAAGAGCGCCCCGGTGGGTACCGGATTGGTGTCTGAAGAGACGGGGTCTGTTCCCGCAATCAATTCATTGATGTTACTAACACCATCGCTGTCATTGTCCCAGATGCCAGTATTGAACTGATCAGCGGTGATCTGAAATGTTTCAGAGGAGTTTGTGCCGGTTCTGAATAGTTGATTAAAACTACCTAATGTAATTGCGCCGTTGTCGTCATTGAACGTAACGACAAGTTCATTTTCAGTGTCAACTGGAAAGTCATCGACTGCAGACCACGATTCATCAACAACAAATGCAGCAGAAATATCTTTATCTCCCCATTGCAGTCGGACTTGTAGGGCGTTGGATTGAAAGGCTGGAACGCTGATGTTGAAACTTACATGAGTCGTAGCTGCAACCGGAGGTTCAGTGGTAATGGGGCCTAACGCCACTGAATCCGGTGTTTCAGTAATAGCGTCGCTATCCTGTACATCGTTTGACGAGTCGTTTGTGGAGCTATCAACAGTGACGTCGGTACTATCAGTAGTTTCGTTAACCGGATCTTCGCTTGTCGAACTCGTGTTGACAGCATCTGTTTCCCCCGGTGATTGTGAGTTGCTCGAACCAGAACAACCGGCGACTGCTAATAGGAAAATGCCAAAAAGGGCGTGGAACATCAATGCTGAATTGTCAGAGTTATTTGCAATAATATTCATTTGGTTCTCCAGTATAACAACTGTACTCGCTATAGTTGGAGCAACGGTCATCGTTACCTAAACTCTAAACGTCTCCTAGCTTAACAAACCAGCCGACTACTTTTTACCGAAACCATGAATATTTACAGAAATGTCACTGGGGTATTGTGCGCAGTGTCAATTGTTTACCGTTGTATTAAAAAGATTTTGTGAAAATTGCCGACCGTCCGCTGTTAGCCAGTTTGCTTCCCTCAAAAGAATTTGGAATACAACAGGAAGGTGCCCGAAACGGTCTCTTAGAGGTCTACAAAATCGCAGATAAAGTAGATATCAATTGGTTCATCGTCAGTATTTCCAAATATGAACAATTCGCGAATAAAGTACTCCATAGTGGTATTGGTGATGGCTTCTACTTCTACGGCTCTCCAATAACGATCATCGACTTCTTTACTGATAGTTAAAGTTCTTTGTACAGGGCCCCTATTACTGTTAAGCGATTCTGTAAACGTTCCAGCAATAGGTTTACAAAGAGTCGAACTTTCAATTTTTGTCGCTGTAAAGTTACTGCTAGACATCCATGTTGTGGTGTAAGAATCACCCCTACTTCCTTCAATTTCTTGAACAAAACTAACTGTATCGTTATCCAGAACTGTAACGGTATTAGTGAAGTTAGCGCCAAATTGAAAACCATCAATAAAAGACCCGTGTCTACCTTCCCACGTAATAGAGTTGTCCGAACGTGTTCGTGTTCCATTGTCGCTACGAAGCAGACTTGAGCCAAATGATTCCTGGAAAGTGTAAGTACCGTTACCTTCGGAGGTAATATCAGTGCTGCTCTGTATGAACCGGTCGCGTTCTATACCGGGTTCCAATTCTTCAAACATATCGAAAAACGGTCTTTCTCCACCAATAGCAGCCTCAAAGTTAGCCGAAACCGAGAATCTGGATTGGCCGTTAACAATAAAAAAGTCTCGTACTTCGAGTAGTGAATCTTCATCGATAACCGGGTCACTACCGGCAATCAATTCATCTAGATTGCTAGTGCCGTCATTGTCGGCATCCCATTGTTCAGAGTTGAATTGTGCAGCAGCAATGTTAAACATTTCAGCGGCGTTACTGCCAGTTCTATATTGATCTTCAAAAGACGCTAATTCAATGTCACCATTGTTGTCGAAGAATGTCACCATTAGGGTATGTTCAGTATCAGTCGGTAAATCTAATGATGTTGTCCAAAGCTCATCACCAACCCAATCAGCAGTTACGTCTGTATCACCCCAAGTCAAGCGTACCTGCAAAGCGTTTGATTGGTATGCGGGAACGGTAATGCGAAAATCAACTTGAGCTCTGTTTTGTACTAACGGGTCTGGAACCGCTTCTGTTGTCGGTTCTGAATTCTGCTCGTTGGCAACTGTATTTGCTGGGATGTTGTCGGATGCTGGTGCTACGGGCTCACTGGTTTCTTCGATCGGGTCACTAGCACTGACAATGACGTCATCGTTCACTTCGCTAGAAATAGAATCTGCTTCTGACTGAGCTGTCGTAGCATTAGAATCGATAGCACTTACGACGTTATCGTCGTCGGATAATGCGGGCGTGTCGCTCGAACCTGAGCAACCTGCCATTAGCAAAGAGCAAATAAAGAGTAATGCGGCTGTTCGCGTAGCAGCGTCATTAAAATGGCCCATGATTCTACCTTGTTTTGTTTGGTGTTAATTATACGCTGTTGCTGTGCCGTAACTGCGGCAGTGCTAAAACAATTGTGGCGTTAGTATTACCACTTAGAGATATGGAATAGTTTTTTTGTTAGCTTTTAGTGGCGGTCAGTTTCAACTTAATCAGAGACTATCTGTAGGATCAAGTCCGGGTCTCTACAATTGAACACTATCGATCGTTCATGACTATTCAGTTACTTGCTATGCTCAGATCCCCACTCACCTGCACCGACCCTATTCAATTCCAATAGTGCAAATAACATTAACGCAACAATACCGCACCCAAGGCCTGCGTCACCGCTGCCTGTGTTGGTTCTGTAACGGGTACGCCAAGCGCGTTTTCCAGTTTCTCACAATGACGCGCGAGACCAGCACAACCCATCAGTAGTGTGTCTGCTCCGTCCTGCTCTACAAGCGCGCGTGCCACCTCTTCTATCCTGGGATAGGCCGCCTCCTCTTCGCTTTGGGCTACCGACAACATCAGCGGTCTTTCTGCTGCAAGACGACTTTCGACGCCAAGCGCCCGGATGTATGTCAGGTGACGTGCAATGGATTTTGGTCCAAGCGCCACTACACCTACTCTCGAGCCTCGTTGTAGCGCACTAAACCATCCACTCTCCTGCATACCGAAAACCGGCTTTTGCGTTGTCTCGCGACACAGCGCCAGACCCGGATCAGAATAGCAAGCGATGACGAATGCATCAGCGTCTTCACGCTGCAACACTACCTGGCGTAATGGCAGTGCAACACTTTGATTGTCCAGTACCGATTCAATACCGAAGGGACCTTCGGCAAGGGTCATACATTCGATATCAACCTGATCTTTGATCTGCAGTGGCGCAAGACACTCTGCCAAACCCTGTGTCACAGCTTCATTTGAATTGGGATTGATAACGAGGATTTTTTTCATCGATTGTTCTCAGAACAGATTCGCACCAAAATTGGTAGCTGTGTTCATTTCCGGAGCGCGAGGTGGTATAAATCCGGTGGCGTCAAATGGCTCGCGGGCTATAAAGCTGCCATCACCTGCTTTCGCCTTCAGCTCGCCGCTGTCGACAATAATACGGCCTTGATTGATGACCGTGACTGGCCAGCCTTTTAACTCCCAGCCTTCAAAAGGCGTGTAGTCCATGTTGTCGTGCATGCCTGAGGCTGTGACCTGTTGTGTTTTGTTTGGATCCCAAATAGCGATATCGGCGTCATAACCAATCGCAATGGAGCCCTTGCGTTTATCCATACCGAATATGCGCGCGGCATTGGCTGCAGTTAACGCCACAAAGGTACCAAGACTGATTCGTCCTTTTTGAACACCTTCTGAAAACAATAGCGGCGCACGCATTTCAATGCCCGGCAGCCCATTGGCGATACGGTTAAACGGTGGGTTGGTGCCAGCAGAGAGCTTGCCGGTTTTATCAAAGCGATAAGGCGCATGATCTGACGAATAAAGCTGCAGGCTTCCCGCATTTAAATGTCGCCACATGTCGACTTGTGTTTGCGCATCTCGCAACGGTGGTGAGCAACAGAATTTCGCGCCTTCAGCGCCGTCACGGTCCAGGTCGTCTGCCGTAAGAAACATGTATTGCGGGCAGGTCTCGCCAAAGATCATGCGTCCATCCATCCGCGCCTCGGCCACAGCACGCGCGCCCGCGTCAGTTGAGATATGCACAAACAACAAAGGTGCCTCAACAAAAGATGCTAATGCAATACCGCGCCTGACGGCTTCGACTTCTGATGCAGCGGGATGGCTAACAGCGTGGTATTTCGGTGCGTCGTAGCCGCGCTCAAGCAAACGTCCAACCATCCATTTAATCATGGCGTTGTTTTCAGCATGCACCATGGTCAGACCACCATTGTTGCGAGCCATAACCAGAATATCGAGGAATTGTTCGTCCGAAACTATCATCTTGTCGTAGGTCATAAAGACCTTGAACGAGGTGATGCCACGTGCAAAGGCTTCCGGCAACTCTTCGTTGATTGCGGTCTCGGTCGGGTCAGTAACGATTAAATGGTAGGAATAGTCGAGGACAGAATTCGGTGCGGCACGTTCATCGTAAATTCGCACCACGTCCGATATGGTTTGCCCGCGATGCTGTGCTGCAAAAGGTACGATGGTTGTGTTACCACCGAAGGCGGCAGACACGCTCCCGGAGTAATAATCATCCGATGTCATCGCTCCAGTCGCAGATTCCTGCGCAATGTGGCAGTGTGTTTCGATGCCACCTGGCATCACATAGTTACCGGATGCGTCTATCGTTTTTGCCGCATCACCAAGATCGGTACCCATTGCTGCGATCTTGCCATCACGGATGCCGACATCCGCTTTGAACGTTGCACACGTATTGACAACAGTGCCGCCAGTGATGATGGTATCAAATGCTGCCATGATTCAACCCCTTTTCAATTCGTTCAAACGCTGTTCCAGTCGCGCCAACAGTCGTGTGATTTCATTTTGATCGTCGCGGCTTAAGCCGGGGCCCGGTAACCTCACCGCATTGCTGGTAAGTGCTCCCCTGCGGTGCAGAATTTCCTTGCGAATAGCGAGACCGGCGCCGGGCTGCTGCTCAAGCCGGACAAGTGGCAGGTATGCGTCGAA
Source organism: uncultured Granulosicoccaceae bacterium (assembly GCA_964411665.1). Taxonomy (GTDB): domain Bacteria; phylum Pseudomonadota; class Gammaproteobacteria; order Granulosicoccales; family Granulosicoccaceae; genus CALFCE01. Next base: position 30,840 of record CAYPMR010000017.1, read on the forward strand.
GAGGTCGCTGGCTAAATCGTGCGCGCCTTCGTTGCACAGGCGTATCACTTCCACCAGCATCTCGGGAAAAGCAAAGCCCGTCATTGCACCATCAGCTCCGCGTGCCATTTCTTCGGGCAGGAAGATTCCGCCATTGCCACAGAGTATCGAGACTCTACGACCGTCGCTTGCACGCACTTTGCTCAGTTTGTTCAAGCCTGGCCAGTCTTCGTGCTTGAGCATCACCAGTTGGTCAAAATCGCGAACCATACGCGTGAACAGATCCGCTGATAAATGCACGCCGGTAGCGAGAGGAAAATCCTGATAGCACACTGGAATATCTGGTCCCAATGCCTCGAAACACTGAGCGAAATAATTATAAAGTTTCTCATCAGTTGCAAGACCGTTTGGTGGTGCGATCATGACACCCGCTGCACCTTGGTCCATCGCATGCTTGCTCACTGCAGCGATATTGGTGATTCCCGCATTGGTTACGCCTACGATTACGGGCACCCTTCCCGCAACGCGCTTGAGCATGGTCTGGATGAATAGCACTGTTTCTTCAGACGAAAGCTTTGGAGCTTCGCCCATCATCCCGAGTATGGTCATTCCGGTAACGTTATGTTCCAGATAAAACTCCACCAGCTGATCGATGCTGGTGTAATCGATGGCACCGGTCTCTGTGAACGGCGTGGCCGAGATGATGTAAACGCCGGCGGCGCTTTCGTTAAGTTTCATGGGATCTCCACACCAGTGCGTTCAGTAATCAGTCCGTAATGCTCGATGCGCCGATGACGCTTGAAATCGAAGATCGTAGACTTGCCGAAGTTGCAAGCGTCAAGATCACAGGTATGGACAATCATTTCATCATCTTCCGTTTTGGTTTCAGCCATGATCTTGCCATTCGGGTCAATGATCAGCGAACCACCGATCAGCGGATGGCCATCTTCAACCCCCGCCTTGGCAACAGCGACCACCCAGGTTGCGTTTTGATAAGCACCTGACTGACAACTTAGACGGTGGTGAAACAGCCGTTGTTCTGGTCCTTCATCATCCATTTGCGAATTGACAGAAGGTGTGTTGAAACCAAGTGTAATCATTTCGACGCCCTGCAAGCCCATGACGCGATAGGCTTCGGGCCAACGCCTGTCGTTGCAAATCATCATACCCATGATGCCACCAAGATTACGCCAGACCTGGAAGCCCAGGTCGCCCGGCTGGAAGTAGCGTTTCTCGAGGTGCTGAAAAGCGCGATCATGATCGAACTCCGCATGTCCCGGCAGATGGACCTTGCGATATTTGCCAATGATATTGCCTGCGTTATCTGTAAGAATTGAGGTATTGAAATGCTGACCCTCGGGTGTCAGTTCGGCATAGCCCAGACTCATTGCAATACCAAGCTCTTTGGCACGCGTAAAAAGTGGCTGGGTTGCAGGCCCTGGCATGTCAGTTTCAAACCATTGATCAACCTCGGATTGATCTTCCATATACCAACGTGGAAAGAATGTGGTCAGAGTGAGTTCGGGAAAGATGACAAAGGTGGCCTTTGCCCGGCCAGCCTCTTCCAGCAGCGCGATCATGCGCGCGACAACCTCTTCGCGGCCGTCAGATTTCTGGATGGCTCCCATCTGCATCGCTGCAGTAACGATTTCACGCATCGGCGGGTTTTCCTGTCAGATTCCGAGTTTAGTCCAAGTTTAATCCATGGCTTGGACTAAGGTAAGGCCGACACTCAAATCAGGTATGGGGTCAGAGTAAAAATTAGCTCGAGCTTAAAGGGGGGGGCTCTGACCCCATAGTTCGCAAACCCGTTATGCGATCAAATATTTTAAGACTCAAAAAAAAGTCATATAGACATGGCTAGCGCGTCATTGAGCTTTAAGTAGCATATTTACCATGTCTACAAATCCAAAACCGCCATTGTTTTCAGTAACAAAGGCAGGTTTATTCTCCATTTCCTCGATAAAACGACTAATGTTAGCCACTCCAACAGTGAGAGAAAATTGTTTGAACATGGATTCGTCATTGGGTGAGTCGCCAATAAACAGGCAATCTTGCTCAGTCAGATTACGTTGTTTCAACCAATGTAACGCGCTTGACGCTTTATCATGCTCACCAATCCAGACATTGATGTGAATTGAACTGCGTCTCGCCTGAACCCCCTGCTCAGACAACCACTGGATTGCCTGTTCTACGATGGGTTCGTCTACTGTTACGGTCTGTCCAATATCGAAAGCGACATCAGTTAATCGAAAACTCTGATCTTGCGTGTATTGAATTTCCGGGTGACGGTTATTAAGAGCCTGGCCTAGTTGCAACAACTTCTCCATGTCATGTTTAACGACACTGTTGCTCTTAAAAAAATGTGTCGATACTATTCCGTTGTCGCTCTTCTCCATAATCAGCGCACCATTTTCACCAATGATGTGATTTACTGGCCATGTTTTTATCAGGCAATCACACCAGCCGGCACTGGCACCGGTAACTGGAATCACCTGGTAACCGGCCTGTTGAAGCTTGTATAGAGCCGCATAGGTTTCATACGGCAAGACTCCATCGCAGGTAAGGGTGTCGTCCACATCCGTAAAAATGATCTGTGCTCGTGACGATAGCGCGCTTGGCATCTGGCTTATTGGGAGAATACCCGAATGATTGCTCACAGTTTCGGTCACAGTTTCGCTCACAAGGCTATCTCTAGTAACACGGGCTGATGATCCGAGGCGTTTGTATTGACATCAACCTCAACCTGTATGGTTTTGTTGGCAATATTTTCAGTGGCTAGAAAGTAATCTCGGGTATGAGCGCCTTGGGGCCACTGCATATGATCAAAACAACCGCAGGTGGGTTGGCGTTGTGGTCGATTGTTTGTCGAAAATGGGTCCGTTGAAAATCGGGATTGGACAGTCCAGCAGTCAACCCAGCCACAATCGCTTATGTAGTCCTTAAACATCTGCGAATCCGAATCGACATTCAGGTCACCACATAAAATCACAGCTGAGCAGGCGTTGGTAAATCTATAAGGGCCAGCTGTTCCGAGGTCTGGGTCTACACAGGATTTTTGAGTAACCTGATCTCGCAATGTCGTCAGCATTTGTATTTGCGCTAGACGCTCATCGCTGGAGTGAAACGCAAGATGCGTATTGAACAATGCCACCTGCTGATCGCCTGTAGCAAGTACTGCTTCGACCATGGTACGCGGCATTTGTAGTGTTGATACGCAGGGGCTAGGCAAGCTGTGTACGTGAGAGTTTTTTAACAAATCAGACTTTACTAAAGTCATGTTGCCGAACTCACGACGTGTACCTGCCCTGTCGGGAGCACTAAATCCTGGCCCCCAGAGCATGTGATAATCTGAAAACTGATCATGAATAAGCGATGGTTGATCATCGTTGTTGAGATCCGATATATGCTTTGACAGCTCTTGCAGACAAATTGCATCCAGATCACCGTACTGTTTGATGATATCGATGATGCGAGTGACATCGTATCGATCGTCACAGCCTTTGGTTGCCTGTATGTTCCAGGTGAGTATTTTCACTACTTGATTCCCGCCTGCATGAATGACTGAACAAACTGGCGTTGAAACAAAATAAACAGAATCAGTAACGGACCGACCGAAATAAGCGTACCAGCGGAGATGATCGACCAGTCAACACCTGATTCGGGTGCCCCGAAGATAGACATGCCTACGGTCAGGGGTCTGCTCTTTTCGGTGTTAGTGACTACCAGTGGCCATAGAAAGTTATTCCAGTGATAGCTTACTGATACCAGAGCAAAGGCAAGATAAGTAGGCTTTGCTAGTGGAACATAAACTTTCCATATGATTGATAACAGTGAGCAGCCTTCAATCTTCGCTGCATTTTCTAGATCTTCAGGTACGGTCTTGAATGTTTGACGCAACAAAAAGATGCCAAATGCACTGGCAAAGTATGGTAAGGCTACCCCCCAATAGGTATCGATTAATCTCATTCCAGCCAGGGTTTGGTAATTTTCAACAATTAGAATTTCAGGTACAACCATGAGTTGCATTAATACCAGAGCAAAGATTAATCCGCGTCCGCGAAATTCCATTCGCGCTAATGCGAAGGCTGCGAGCGTGCACAACACCAATTGACCTACAAGTATCAAAGACGTGATAGCGACAGTGTTGATCATGTATCGCAAAAAGGGTGCGTGATCCCACGCCTCTCTAAAGTTTTCAAATGTCAGTGGTGCAAACAAAGAAAAACTTGTGGCAAATTCGGGCGGATGTATTGCAGCCCATATCGCATAAATGAGTGGAAACACCCAAATTAAACCGAGAAACCAGGCAAGAATGACTGAGACTGAATTCAGTAACCGAGTCATCGGTAGTGAACTCTTTTTTCAATAACACCGAATTGCAACAACGCCAACAGTACTAGAATAGATAACAGAAGCACCGTAAGTGCAGATGCATAAGCGGTGTCGAAAAAGCTGAAGGCATTTTCGAAAATATAGTAAAGCAACAGGTTGCTGGCGTTGTTAGGACCACCTTTAGTCAATATGAATAAATGATCGACCAGTTTGAACGCGTTAAGCAACGCATTGACTAAAACAAACAAAGTTGTTGGCATGAGTAGTGGAAACGTGATGCGTCGAAATATGGTCCATTTATTAGCGTTTTCAATGGCGGCCGCATGGTATAAGTTGTTGTCGATGGTCTGCAGTGCTGCCAGATAGAAAATCATAAAAAAACCGGCTTCCTTCCAAATCGTCATAGCCATTAAGCTATATAAACTTACCGAAGGATCACCCAGCCAGTTCACCCCACTGTGTCCGACCATACTCAACAAATTATTCAACAACCCAATCTCCGGGCTGTAAAAAAATAACCAAATATTGGCTACTGAAATCATCGGCAACACGGTGGGCGTGAAATAGGCCGTTCGCAATACCCCTTTACCTGTCAACTTACCGTCGACCCAAAGCGCCATGGCTATTGCAAGAACAATTGACACAGGAACAGTTATTAGTGCATACAAAAAACTGTTGTAAAGCACTTGCATAAGCACATCGTCTTCCAACAGATATTGATAATTAGCAAGACTTGCTTTTGTCTCCCAGTTGGTGCCGAAGCCATAAAAGCTACGCGCAATGGTTTTTATTACCGGGTAATGCGTAAACATTACTAGCAAACATAGAGCTGGCAACAAAAGTAACCAGGCGTAAATCTGTTTTGATGTGTGCATGAGAGAAACCGGGAAATGAACATAGCGGTGGTTGCTACACCACCGCTATGTTGTTAACCCTATCAGTACTCTACTTATATCGAGATAAAATACGTTCTGCCTGTTTTTGTGCTCCATTCAAGGCTTCTTCCGCTGTGCTCTGACCAGAGAGTACCGATTGAATAGCATCGTCCAACAGTTTTCTGACCCGTCCAGCCTGATGAGTTGACAGCTCAGCTGTTGCATGCTGCAACTGATCACGTGCTACCGCTGCAGGTGGAAAGGTTTTCACATACTCTTTCAACTCCGCGGTTTCATAGGCATCGGGACTTACGCCCATATAGCCTGTTTGAATACTCCAGCTTGATGCTTGTTCAGGGCTGGTCATAAATCGCACAAGCTTCAACGATGCTGCGCGTTCGGCATCACTTGCTGCCTTGAAAAGATAAAAGTTACCACCACCGGTTGGAGAGCCAAGTTCGCTTCCGGCGGGAAGCATAGCGACTCCAAAATCAAAGTCCGCGTTGTTCTTTACCGTGGTTAGGTTGCCGGTCGAATGCCACATGATGGCAGTCTTTTGTTCAAGAAAGTTCTGTCGTAACGTGCCCCACTCAATAATGCCTTCTGGCATCACCGAGTGCTTGGTGCCCAAGTCCTTCCAGAATTCCAGTGCGTTTATAACTTTTGGATGATTGAAGTAGGTTTCGTTTCCATCCTGATTCATAAGTACCTGCCCTTGCTGTTTGGTTAAAGCACCAAACATCCAGTACTGGTAGCCAGTAGAAGGAATCATTGCTCCCCATTGCTCTACATTCCCATCAGCATTTTTCTTCGTCAATGCAGCACCTACTTCTGTGAGCTCTTCCCATGACGTGGGCGGTTTTTCGGGATCTAGCCCAGCTGCGCGAAACATGTCTTTGTTGTAGTACATAACAATGGTTGAGCGCTGGAACGGTACACCGTAAGTTTTACCTTCTACTTTGCCGTTTTCCATCAAAGCAGGGTAGAAACTGCCAAGCCAGTCCTTCTCTTCCTGAGTAGTTACCACATCATCGAAAGGCACAATGGCATCCAGATCTATTAATTCGTGCACATCAATTGAAAACATAACCGACAATTGCGCCGGATCACCGCTTTTTAGTGCAGCCAATGCCTTAACTCGTGCATCGTTGTAGTTACCTGCATATATCGCGTTGACACTGATATCAGGGTTGGCTTGTTCAAAATCATCAACAATGCCATCAACTATTTTGGTTAGCGCGCCACCAACCGCAACCGGATAAAACATAGTCAATTCTGTTTTAGACAGAACAGGTGCCGCGAACGCAAACAGCGCAGCTGCGAGAACGCTTCGTTTTAAACATTTATTCCACATCGGATTCTCCTCCAGAAAAGTTAATGGTTGGTATTGCTGATCATAGGGTGATCTTTGTTGGATGTAGAATCCAAACGAAGACCGCTAGAACGTTCAAAATGATGCTCTGCTTGTGACTCCCAACGAACCTTTACAGTCGCACCAATTGGGATGTTGTGTTTACCGGATAAACAGGCTTTGATGATCGAATCGTTAAGACTTCCGGTAACAATAGTCTCCGATCCTTGATAATCACACTCCTCAACTATGGCATCGTATCCTCCCTCCTCTGCTATCGACACGTGCTCAGGCCTTACGCCTAACAACTTATCGTTGAGAGTTATCAGATTCATTGGTGGGTGGCCAATAAAAGATGCAACAAAGGTAGTTTCAGGTTTGTTGTAAAAGTCCTCCGGTTCGGCGTTTTGCTCAATCGAGCCTTCATTTAATAATATGATCTTGTCCGCCATACTCATCGCTTCTATTTGATCGTGTGTCACATAGACGACCGTGAGCCCAAGCTGTTTTTGCAAGGATCGAATTTGCGAACGCATGTCTGCACGTAGCTTGGTATCAAGATTCGACAGTGGTTCGTCCATTAGACATAAAGGTGCGTTAGAGACAATGCTGCGGGCTAGTGCAACCCGCTGAGATTGTCCTCCGGATAGCTGCGCAGGTTTCTTGTTTATGTGCGGTCTCAGATCCACCATATCGACTGCCGAATTAAGGCGCTTGTCGCGTTCAGCTTTAGCTACCTTGCGAGCCTTTAAGCCAAACAAAATATTCTCTTTCACACTCAAATGTGGAAACAGTGCATAGGACTGAAACACCATAGACAGGTTACGTTTACCTGGTGTTTTATTCAGAACGTTCTGACCATCTATTTCAATGCTGCCACTATCGGGTTGTTCCAGTCCTGCTATCATCTTAAGTGTTGTGGACTTCCCGCACCCACTTGGCCCAAGCAGCGCAAGGAATTCGCCTTTTTTCACTTCGAAATTGATGCTATTGACGGCTGCCACCTCGTCATAGCTACGGCTCAGGTTTGATACACGAAGAAAGCTTGACATCAGAGCGCTTCATCCAATTGTGTGACGACTTGCAAGTCAGCTTCTTTGCAAAGGGATTTAAGTTCGCTGGAAATGGAGTCAGTGAGCAGCAAGTCAAAATCACGTAGATGCCCGCTTTTTACCGGTGCGCTGCGCAGGAACTTATGATGATCTGCGACCAGAATACGTTTCTCACAATTCTCGACGATGGCTTTAAAAAGATGAGACTCTTCACTCGAAAAATTTAGTAAATGTCCGGATTCCGAAATACCGGCAACGCCACAGATGCCGTAATTGACTTGAAAGTCTCTGAACTGTGCGGTTGCCTCCTCTCCTACTATGTCTTCATCGGTTTGCCGTACCCGTCCACCGACAACATAAGTGTCAATGTTAGTGTTGCTGCATAAAGTCAAAGCTGCATTCAGATTATTGGTGATGATTCTTAAGTCCGAGTGATAAGCCAAGTGCTCTGCAATCTGGCTCGGTGTGGTACCTATACCTAAAAACAAACTTGAACCGTTTGGTATGTGGGCCGCCGTGAGCCTGGCAATGTGCTTCTTTTCTTCGAGATTGATCACCTGTCTGTTTGTAAAAGACAGATTGCGGCTTTGCGTTGGCAGGGTGATGCCGCCGTGCACACGACGTACAACACCAAGATCGCTCAGATCATTTAAGTCTTTGCGTATTGTTTGTACCGACACATCAAAACTCTCCGTCAGCTCACTGCTGGACAGAGTACCTCCCCGGCTGGTTAGAAATTCAATAATCTGAGTCTGACGATCGGATAGCTTCATGTTCTAATGGACAATCAATATATTTCGTACGAAAGTAATATATATTCGTTAGATGGTATATACTATTTCGAAAGAAATAAAGGGTTATGGCAAATCAGAATAATTTAACTTAACTAATTCCTTGAATAACCGTTAGATATGTAATATTTCCCAATCATTCCATACCAGGAAAGCGCGGATAAAAAGACTTTGGACATACTGCTGCTACTGATCAACGTGGCTGGAGCCGCGACGTTGCTGCTTTGGTCTGTTCGGATGGTCAGAACCGGCTGCGAACGAGCCAGCGGCGACAGGCTCAAGACAGCCATAAAACGCTCGGTGAGCGGTCAGATCAAAGCCGCACTAACGGGAACCGGTGTGGCGCTGTTGTTACAAAGCTCAACTGCCGTGGCAGTGCTGGCTGCCGGTTTTGCCGCTTCAGAGGTCCTTAGCGTTGGCCAGGGCATCGCTTTATTGCTAGGCGCTGATTTAGGATCAGCCATAGTTGCACAAATTCTTTCGTTTAATGTTCAGGGTTTCATTCCGGTATTTCTATTGGTGGGGGGGCTGCTCTTCTTCAAAGGCAGAAGCGGTTACGTACGTCAGCTAGGACGCATCGTATTGGGCATCGGGATGATATTGATTTCGCTGCAACTATTAAGTAATGCAACTACTCCGCTTAAAGACAGTGCCTTTCTTGTAGATATCATGCACTACCTGAACACTGATCTGCTGACCTCGTTCCTGATTGGTGTATTGATCACCTGGCTACTTCATTCAAGTGTCGCATCGGTGCTGTTGATGGCAACTCTGGTCGCACAGTCTGTAGCGCCATTCGGTGCTGCACTTGCATACGTGCTAGGCGCAAACATCGGTAGTGGGCTTATTGCGTACACGTTGACAAAAGAGCAGTCTGCGAAAGGTCGTCGCATTCCCCTGGCTAATCTGATATTTCGGTTCAGCCTGGCTTTAATCGTTCTTCTGTACTTGTACTACAACTCAATCGCTCAGCCTCAAAACGTTACTGATGCAGCAAAATGGACACTGCTTGCACACGTGGGATTCAACGCAGTGCTGCTGGTCGTCTGCCTCCCTTTCGCCAAATGGATGGAAAAATTAACCGAATGGCTAATACCTGACAATACATTGGATATAAAGGGTTCAAACTCCTTGCAACAACCAAAATCGGCGCTGGATAGGAGCATGCTCAATTCGCCTGAACTGGCACTTGCGAACGCTAGCCGGGAGTGTTTGCGTATGGCGGATGTTATCAACATTATGTTGACGCCAGTAATGCGTTTGTACGAGAAGAATGATAAAGCCTCTTCCGATAAAATACTGGATCTTGAACAGCAGATAAACAAGATGCATTCCGACATTAAGCTCTACGTTGCGGATATAAATGAAGACAGTCTTTCGGAGCCCGATAAAAGACGAAAAATCGCGTTGATAAACTTTTCCGTCAACCTTGAATCGGCCGGGGATGTCATTGCCAAAAACCTGTTGCCTTTAGCAGATACCAAAAATCGCGAAAATCTGAAGTTTTCACAGCAAGGCCGGGAAGAGCTGATTGAATTGCACAAGCAGGTCATCACCAATATGCACCTGGCTATCAATACACTGGTTTCAGGCAATCAAACCTTCGCACGACGGCTTATTGAAGAGAAAGACAGGATTCGAGATCAGGAACAGCAAAGTGCTGAGCATCACTACCAGCGACTACAGTCCGGTTCCGCTGAAAGTATAGAAACCAGCAACATACATCTTGAGACCATACGGGCACTGCGACAAATCAATTCACTTTTTGCGGCTGTGGCCTATCCAATACTCAGCCAGAGTGGTGATCTGCTCGATAGTCGATTGGCAAAAAGTAACTCCAGTTGAGTATTTTCTTCGCGATAATAACACTGCAATCGGACATTTCTAAGGATTCGCCCCCGGTATGCGTCAAGCTCGTGGTCATCAGTGATCCATTCCGCTAGGAAGGCCATGGCAAAGAATAGGTCTTCACCTGAGTAAAAAACTTCATCGCCTCCAATACACCCTCTTTAACTGCATTGCCACTGTCCTTGATACCACCAAAGGGTGACATCTCGATTCTATAACCGGGTTGTTCCCAGATATTACAGGTGCCGACGTCGAGTCCTTCGATGTATGCCATTGCACGATGCAGGTTGTTTGTACACACGCCAGATGACAGCCCAAAATTAGTGCCATTAGAGATAGCCATTACAGCAATATCATCATCGGGTACGCGTACTATAGGTACGATAGGGGCAAAGGTTTCTTGCATCACCAATTCGCTATCGTGTGGTACATGATCAACAACGATGGGTGGTAACAATGCACCTTCTCGCTTTGGGTGGTAAAGAATTTTTGCACCGAGTTTTTCTGCATCCAGCACGCGTTGTTCGAAAATCTCAGCGGCCTTCGCACTGATAATACAGCCAAGTACCGTTTCGGGATCCATTGGATCACCGAATTTCAACGCTTTTGCCTTCTCCAGTACTTTGGGAACAAAAGCATCGGCTACTGATTCTTGTACCAGTATTCGCTTTATCGCCGTGCAACGTTGCCCGGAATTGCCTGTCGCACCGGCAACCGCGATGGTTGCGGCTTTATCGAGATCATCGTCACTCAGATCATTACATACTATTAGCGGATCATTGCCACCTAATTCAAGCGCTGCTCTTTTGTAGCCGGCTTTATCAGCTATTAATTTTCCAACCGGTACACCACCGGTGAATGTAATTATATCGATGTTTTCATTAGTAACCATCTCATCGCCGATGTCTTTTGGCCAACCCGTGACTATCTGAAACATTTCCGGTGGTAAGCCTGCCTCATACAAAATATCAGCGAGCGCGATAGCGGTAAGTGGTGTCAGTTCAGTGGGTTTGCATACCAGGCAATTATTGGTTGCGATCGATGGCGCTATTTTATGGCTAACCATATTTAGCGGATGATTAAACGGGGTGATCGCAGAGATTGCCCGTACCGGTTCACGCTTGGTATAGATCTTTCGAGCTTTACCGTGAGGAGTGAGGTCGCAGGAGAATATCTCACCATCGTCGACAATCGCCATCTGTCCTGCAAAGGTAAATACATCACAGGCTCGTCCAGCTTCATACAGTGCATGTTGTTGGCTGATACCCAGTTCAAGTGTTAACCAGCGAGCCAACTCTTCACGCCGCTTGCCTATCAGTTCGGCCGTTCGTAACAGAATATTCTGGCGTTCATATCGAGTAAGTGTTGATTGGTATCCGGCGGCGATTTCGAATGCTCTGGCGGCATGTTCCGCCTTACCTGCTGGCACGGTACCGATGCACTCCTCGGTGTATGGATACAAAACCTGTATCACGTCATCGGTAAACACTTTTTCACCGCCAATACGCATTCCCTCGTCGCGCTTGGTTAGCTGATGTTTATCAAGCACAGTACCGCCCATATACTGACTCGCTGTAACAATTAGAGAACCGGGCCCTATGAGCCCCGATGGATGCTGATTGTATTTATCCGCGTATTGCCGATCGCATAATACTATATGTAAAATGGATAATATGAATATTCTATAGGGTCAGCTTATGGCAGCCGAACGAAGAATTGCCTAGAGCTACAGTCAGTTAAAAGTATTCAATAGCGTCGCTCTGCACAACGGGTTTCGCGTCAATTGATGTGTACAAATCTGTAGTGCGAATATTGGTTCCAGAATATTTGTTCCAAAATAGTGGTGCCACTAACCGAGTCCAATTCGAATCCAGTTTTTCATGAATATCACAGTTAACGATCGAACCTACCCCATGCCAGCGCACCCGGCGATTGTGATCTGTCTGGACGGATGCGAACCTGCGTACCTCGAGGAAGCGTCCAGAGCTGGAAAGACACCGGTACTGGATCGGATTAGGCAAAGCGGTTCTGACTCCCTTGCACACAGTGTTATACCCAGCTTTACAAATCCCAACAACATGTCCATTGCTACCGGAAGGCCTCCTTCGATACACGGCATCTGCGGGAATTACCTGTATGAACCTGAGAATGACGCTGAAGTCATGATGAATGATCCTCGATTTCTTCGTGCGCCAACAGTGTTTAAAGCCTATCAGGACGCTGGTGCTCGAATTGCAATTGTCACTGCGAAGGACAAGTTGCGCGCATTACTCGGACACAAGCTCGACATGAGTGATAACAAGGCAATCTGTTTTTCATCAGAGCGATCTGCGGATACTACTCTGGCGGAAAACGGAATCGACAAAGCGTCAGCGTGGCTCAATAGAGAGGTGCCAGAGGTATATTCAGCTGAGCTGTCAGAATTCGTATTTGCAGCGGGGGTAAAACTGTTACAAGAATTCAAGCCAGATATTATGTATCTGACAACTACAGACTATATCCAGCATAAGTACGCCCCACCAGATGCCGAGGCCATTTCTTTTTATGAAGTGTTCGATCGCTATCTGGGCGAATTACATGCAGCAGGTGCATCAATCGTAATCACTGCAGATCATGGTATGAAAGCCAAACACTTAAGTGACGGTTCACCTGATGTGGTTTATCTGCAAGACATTCTCGATGATTGGTATGGCGCTGGAAATTCCAGAGTGATACTGCCAATAACCGACCCATATGTAGTGCACCACGGAGCCTTAGGGTCCTTTGCAACCGCTTATTTACCTAAAAATACAAATATTGAAGAAGCTATCAACAAACTCAGTGCAATAGATGGATTGGATGTGGTTATTTCAAAACAGGATGCTGCCAGCCGTTTCGAGCTACCGGAAGACAGGTTAGGAGATATTGTACTTGTATCAACAGAGCGTAAAACCATAGGCACTTCAGAATTACGCCACGACCTCTCCGGTCTAAACGAGCCGTTGCGTTCGCACGGTGGTTTGTCTGAACAGGTCGTACCGTTTATTGTCAACGCAAGATTAGAATCCCTTCCCAATGCACCAGAGCTGCGCAATTTTGATGCTTTCTATTATGCAGCTCAAGCTGCATCAACGGTAAGTTGAACATTTGATCTGTCATTATTCTTACGTAAACAATGACGGTTCGGGAATAGTTAATGTCACACGACTCAACAAAGGAATATAACGGATCACAAAACATTAGTCTGCCGGACGTAGATCGGCCGAATGTACTGCTGATCACAGCAGATCAGTGGCGAGGTGACTGTTTGTCGGCAATGGGCCACCCACTGGTCAAAACACCGAATCTTGATAAGCTGGCGCAGCAAGGTGTTTTGTTTGAACGTCACTATGCAGGTGCTGCCCCTTGTTCCCCTGCACGGGCTTGTCTGTACACTGGGCTGTACCAAATGACCAACCGTGTGTGCGTAAACGGCTCCCCGCTTGATAGCAGACATGACACCCTGGCACTGGCATTTCGACGCCTTGGATATGATCCGACATTGTTTGGTTATACCGATCAGTCTCAGGACCCACGTAGTGTACATCCGAATGATCCAGCTTTGACTAGCTACGAGGGTTTATTGCCCGGCTTTAGCTGGCGCGTTAGCATACCCGATCATCAGTATCCGTTTTTATCCTGGCTTGATTCCAAAGGTTATGCAGACGCACTAAGCGATACCAGTATGTATATTCCTGAATCCGGTGTGGATGATCCGCCATTAGGCCAGGTACCCCGCTATGCTGCAGAGCACACTGAAACGGCATATCTGGTTGATGAATTTCAACGCTGGCTAAGTGAGCAAACGCTGCACACAAGCAGGCAACCAGATCATCGGTGGTTCGCACATGTCAGTTTCCTGCGTCCCCACCCGCCTTTCACAGTGCCAGCACCTTACGACAAAATGGTTAGCGCTGGCGATGTCCCGACATTTTCGGGCTCAAGCGATTCTAAAATAACAGCAGCAATACATCCGCTGCTGGAATGGATAATAGAGTCTAACGCCAAGAGTAAATTTATACCGGGTGCCAAAGGACTCGTACGAGATTGGATCCAACGGGATTTAAAGCAAATCGCTGCTACATACTTTGGCATGATTGCTGAAGTCGACGCGCAAGTTGGCCGCATGATGCAGTCACTTAAAGACAGTGGCTGCCTGGACAATACGGTGGTTATATTTACATCGGATCACGGCGAACAGCTTGGTGATCATACGCTACTGGGTAAGCACGGCTTTTTTGATAGCAGTTACCACATACCGTTGATTATTCGGGACCCGTCGGCCAACAAGACACGCGGTGCAAAAATAAGATCATTTACAGAGTGTATCGATCTTTTCCCGACACTGATGGAACGAATGGGTGCAACTATCCCACCTCAGCTTGATGGTAACTCGCTTCACTCTATACTAAACACAGGAGTTACTCCTTCAAACTGGCGCAAGGCTGCCCATTGGGAATTTGATTTTCGATCTGTAGTTGATAGAGAAGCTGAAGAGCGATTTAATTTATCTCACACGCAGTGTAATCTCAGTGTGTTGCGGCGTGAAGACTTCAAGTACGTACATTTCACAGGGCTAGAGCCTTTATTATTCGATTTAGTCAATGACCCACAAGAGACTACAAACGTAGCGGGTAGTTCTGAATATCAATCTGTTCAGCTCGATTGTGCGCAGGAACTACTAAGCTGGCGTGCACAGCACCTGGACCAAACACTGGCTTTGAAGAGCTTGACAAAGGATGGGGTGATTAGCGATACGCGAGCACCTGCCCTTCTCTGATGACGAACTAACTCGACTGAGTAAATGATAGAAAATCTAGACAAATCAGTGCTGATAATTGGCGCAGGTATCATAGGTTCGTCGATTGCATGGCATCTTTCCAAAAGCGGTGCGCAAGTCACACTGATCGAACAACATACGCCAGCTGCAAAAGCCAGTTCGAATTCTTATGGCTGGATTAACGCTACTGCGGCAGAGTCATCAAGTTATTTTGAATTGCGCATGCAAGCTGTGGCTGACTATCACAAATTACTTGCAGACCACGGCGATATTACAGAGCTTCAAAAAGCCATTAGTCTATCCGGCTCTTTGTGGTGGGAGACGCCAGGTGGTGAGTTGAACGAATTGTATTCCCGACTACATAACTACGGTCATTCGGTTCGCTTGATTAATCGGGATGAATTTAACGTGTTGGAACCCAATATTGCCAATGCGCCAGAAAGCTGTCTTTTCTCCGAACGAGACGGCGCCGCTGATGGACCTGAATTAACACGATTCTTTATCCGCAAAGCTGCAAAAGCAGGTGCAACGATATTAACCGGGGTGGAGTTCGAATCTCTGCTACTGGACAGTGGCAAGGTGAGAGGCGCTGTGACCAGCCACGGCACATTTACAGCTGACCACGTTGTGCTTGCTACAGGTACTGCAACTGAACAACTCTGCAAGAGCGCTGGTATTAACATACCGATGGACAATCGCCGTGGTTTGATCGTGCATACGACCCCCGTCAGACCAGTTATCTCCTCGGTCATCAATTCTGAAGACATTCACTTTCGTCAGAGCGCTGACGGTCACATTGTGATGGGTGAGATTTTCTCTGGAGGTACGCTAGGTGTGTCAACGGGGCAATCACCTGAGCAATTTGCTGAAATATTACTTTCTCGCCTGAAAAAACGTTTACCTGATGTGGAGGGACTGGCTATTGAGCGTGTGCATCTTGGTGTCCGACCCGTGCCTCTTGATGGGTATCCCGTGGTCGGTGCGCCAGCCACCCTGCCCGGCACCTATATAGTGACTACCCATAGCGGGATTACGCTCGCACCGCTTCTCGGCAGACTGGTCGCTAATGAAATCATCAATGGTGAACGGTCACCGCTACTTCGGCCGTTCCATCCGGATCGTTTTTCTTAAAAATCTATAGAATTTGTGTTAGTTTTTGTTATGTATCCAGGCATTTAGAGGATTTGCACCATGTCTACTTTCAGCAACGCTAAAAAGTCACCCGATGTGCAAAACTTCGAAAGAAAACAACAGAATTACAGTGACATGGAGTGGCAAACTCGCGTTGATCTTGCTGCAGCCTATCGTTTAGTACATTTTTATGGATGGACATCGCAGGTATATAACCACATCACTGCTCGCATACCCGGGACGGAACATTTGCTAATCAATCCGTTTGGCCATGGCTATGACGAAATACGCCCGGATAATCTTGTTAAAATAGATATAGAAGGCAATAAACTGGATGATAGTCCGTATCCGATAAACCAGGCCGGCTACACTATTCATTCAGCTATTCATGCAGCACGGTCAGATTTGCAATGTGTTTTACACACACACTCACAAAATGCCACAGCAATCTGTTGTCTGGAAGAAGGCTTTATACCGTTAACCCAAATGGGCTGTATGTTTCACGAGCGCATCGGTACTCACGAATTTGAAGGCATAGCACTTGATCTCGCAGAACGGGAAAGTATTGTCAATGACCTTGGGCAAGACAAGCATACTATGTTGCTGTACAACCATGGCATTCTTATTTGCGGTCAAAGTATCGCGCATGCATTTACACGTTTATATCACTTTGAAGATTGCGCGGGCGTGCAATTAAAAGCTATGGCCGCTGTAGCTGGGGGTGCAACCCTTAAAAAACCACGGTCTGACGTTGTATTAAAGACACGCGAACAATTTGAAAGTGGTGCAGCGCAGGGCGGTGCAGATACCTTGTTGCCTGAGTGGCCAGCCTATTTACGTATGTTAGACAAACTTGATCCGGATTGGCGTGCTGTTGGCTGATTCGCTGATTCGCTGATTCGTTGATTCGTTGATACTGGCAAGAACTTTATGAATAATTCTATCTTCAATGCAGGTAAGTCTGCAGTAATAACCGGTGCCGCGATGGGTATTGGACGTGCTACAGCAGTAGAATTTGCATCGAAAGGGATAAATGTATATCTAGTTGATATTCTGGAAGAGGAACTGCAGGAAACACTTGTACAGGTGCAACAATCAGCATTAACTGCTGGTATGCAGAGTAAAGCCGTTGCTCTATCAGCAGATATCTCTCGCACACAAACCTGGCAACAGATTGCTGCTGCCGTGACCGATGAGTTCGGTGAACTCCATGTTCTGATGAATAATGCAGTGACACGGATAGCTAAAGGCTTTGATGTATCAATTGATGAATGGCAACGTTCCTTTGAAATCAACTTTTGGTCTGTTGTTGAGGGAACGAATGCTCTTCTGCCGTTGCTTGAAGGTTCGGGTCGGCCAGCCCTGAAGTCGAAGATTATTAATGTCGGTTCAAAACAAGGGATTACCAATCCCCCTGGTCATCCGATATACAACATCGCAAAATCTGCATTGAAGACGTACACGGAACAACTCGAACACCAATTGAGAAACCGGAGTGAATCAACAGTGAGTTCTCACTTGTTGGTCCCAGGATGGACAACGACTGGCAAGAATGAACATAAACAAGGTGCCTGGATACCGCAACAGGTTGTTGAGCGAATGATTCATTCAGTTGATGCCGGGTATTTCTATATTATTTGCCCGGACGACGATGTTAACGAGAGTATGGATAAAAAGCGCGTTCTATGGGCTGCAGGTGATATTACTGAGAACCGTCCTCCTCTATCTCGTTGGGATGATGAATTCAAGGAGATGGCTGAGCGTGCTTGCAGCTGAGCAGCTGTAAATGGTCATTCCTGCGTAGGCGGTGCGGCTCGGGGTCCTGCTACTTTTTGTGTTCTGCCTTCAAAACCCGCTAGAATATTTTATAGTTACGCGGCCTTACGTAAATCCGTATCTTTAAATTGCAAGTAGCCTGCAACCTCATCTGCTGGCATTGGCTTACTGATATAGTACCCTTGTATCAGATGGCAACCTTGGATACGCATGCGCTCCAATTGCTCAAGTGTTTCAACACCTTCCGCCAGAACTTCTACATTCATTTCTTTACCTAAATCTATAATGGCTTTGGCAATTTTCAAGCTATTTTCGTCAGATGTGTTGATAAATGATTTGTCCAGTTTAATTCTATCGAAAGGTAACTGATGCAGGAAGCTCAGGCTGGAATATCCGGTCCCAAAATCATCCAGCGCAACGCTTACTCCCAACGCTTTGAGATCGCTAATAATTTTGGTTGCAGATTTTACGTCACTGATTATCGCGGACTCTGTTATTTCTATATCCAGTCGACTGGCAGGAAAGCCTGTTTCAACCAGAAGTGCACTGATATATGCAGATAAACCTTTGTTTTTCAAGTCTTCGGGTGTCAGGTTAACCGATACTTTGTAATTTTCAGGCCAGTTAATGGCATCCTTCACGACAGCTTTTAATACCCACTCGCTAAGTTTTTCAGAGATGCGTTCCTTAATGGTTGCTTCAATGATTTCTATAGGTGATACATTGCCTAAAACATCATCATGCCATCTGAGTAGCGCTTCAAAGCCAAACATTTCAGTATTACTTGTAAATACCTGCGGTTGATAGTGCATTTCAAGATGATCATTTTGTATGGCTTCCAGAAGACGATCTATCAAAGTACGATGTCTTGTTTGTTCCTGTCCCAGGCTTTCGTCATATAGTTTGTAATTATTGCGTCCATTGTTCTTGGCATGGTAAAGAGCTAAATCTGCCTGAGCTAGTAAATCTGAGTTTGCAGGTCCCGAACCGTTGTAAATGGCGACCCCAATGCTGGCACCAAAATCTTTGCCAACTTGAATTCGGCCCTTGCAGGTACTAACAGCTTCCAGTAGTTTTTCTGCTGTTCGTTCTGGGTCTAATTCATAAAAATCCTTGCCAGATACAACAATGGCAAATTCATCGCCTCCCAGACGAGCTGCCAAATCATTTTCATTAATACAGGACTGTATGTCGTTGGCAACATTTTTCAGTAATTTGTCACCAGTTGCATGACCATAAATGTCATTAACTTCCTTAAACTTATCCAGATCCATATACATGATTGCCAGTGAGTATTTTTCACTCTCGGCTTGCTTCAAAGCTTGAGAATACTTTTCCATGAATGACGTGCGATTAAGCAATTTGGTTAATCCATCATGATGTGCCATAAATCGAATATTTTTTTCAGCCTCTATTCGATCAGTTATATCTCTCATTACCGCGACCCTGGCATTCAAGGTGCCGTAGGAAAAATCTGAAACATGCATTTCTACAGGCACGATGCAGCCAGCTCGTGTGTGCAGAGGCAGGTTCGAAAAGTAATTTTCAGAATCATTTAGGTCTTCTTTTAGCGCATTCAGTAATTGGTCTTCAAAAATTGAATTCAGCTTGGAGGAAACGATTTCACTTTTTGGTAAATCAAGCATTTTCTGCATTCGATCATTAATATCCAAAATCGAATTATCAACATAGATTAATACTGATTCAAATGAAGCGTTTGCAAGATTTCTGAGCCTTTCTGCTTCACGAAGTTCGCTGTCATTGAGCTCTTGTTTTAGCCCTACCACGCGGCGCTGGTGTTTTCTGTGCAACGCATTAAGACGTTGTACAACCAAACCAATCTCATCGGAGCTTTGCCAGGATATTTGGGCAGTTTCATCAATTTTCGAATTTTCGATGGTATCAACAATAAGAGAAAGGGGGTTGCCAACAAATCGCTTAAGTACAAAAGTTGTAATTAAAAGAATAGTAAGTAGAAGAACAGCGATAAGGCAAGCGAGATAGATGATTCTGTTTTGTACAGCTTGGTCTATGATTTTGGTAGTAGCAAAGGTGGTTATAGTAGCCAGATCGGAGACGTTAAAGTTATCGTCAAGATGCGAAATATTCTCGCTGTAGGTTAAAGATGAGGTGGTGTCCCCGATTAGCAAGTCTTCTGTATTGTCGTGATAATCAAGCTCTACACCAACAATGGCAGGATTAGCCAAAATACCAGACACAGTGTAGAAGGCTGCGTCCTCTTCACCTTCTTCCAGTTGCTCGGAAAGTAAAATAGACTGGCCTTGGGTAATACGTGATTGTTGATGCTTTAGCTGATCAAGCTGAAATTGATAGCTTTGGTGTTCAATAAAGAGGATAAATAATGTGAGTGTTACAAACAGACAAACGCCCACTATGATCAGCGTCTTCTGCGTTATCGAACCTTTTATTGAATGAAACATGGCTATTTCACAATATGATAGGTCTGGCTATCGATCACTATCAGGCCTTACAAAAGCATCAGATGTCATCGTTTTCCACTCTCTGCAACAATCGTTTTGCCACTAAGCTTGTCCCAGTAAAAGTCACTTTTGCGGATATATTTATCAGATTTTCTGCTCCAGCGATCCTGTGTGCTGGCATTAATCATAAAAAACAATCTATCGTCTTTTATCGTGTAAACCAGAGGGTCTATTTCTGATTTCTTTCCGTATGCCATGCCAAAGGCACAATTACCATTGTATTGTGGGACATATCGTTCTGGATTCTTCTCAAATGTGTCCAGATTGCTTGCATTAGCAAAGGCATAAGTATGCCCGTTATAGGAAGTTGAATATTGCGGGGAACCTATACTTGGTTGTAGATTTTGGAAATAGGAAACGGGGTCGTAGCCGTGAATATGATAATTATCCTTCCAATTGGCTAATGTACCAGTTGATACAAATAACAGGGCTATCAATACCAGCAGTTGTTTAGATTTTGCGAAATAGGTTGTATTCATCTTCCGTGTACCGAATGTCCGATCGTTGAGGCCGGGTTTTGATTGTGACTGTAGTAACGACGGAGGTATTGTGTAAATTCAATCTTAATAAGAAAAAGATGAATTAATTCTTGTTTTTTCTCTCGTTAGTGCGTTATCCATTGCGCTTTCTATTATTGTAGAAAATCCTTTTCAGATAATTTTAATATCCGGCAATGTGATGTCTATCACCTGTGACGATTACGCTTTCGTTTTGAGCCTCAATTGAGCTGTTGAGTAACGCCTCAAGCAACTGATCCATTGGTGCGACTGTTCCACCGTAGTCGAATTTGAAATATTAGTGATGGAATTAGTGGAAGTACGTGGAGTGAATAACCGGCATAAGAGCTAGAATTTAGCTTAGTGATCGTCCTTCTTCAGAGAGTTTTTTATTGAGCACTTGACGAACCTTTATTCCTGCTCCATCAGCACCCAAAGTTACTTCAAGATAATCCAGTCCACGAGGATCATTGCTAACCTGGGACTGTAATTTTTCAAGCAAATTTTTATCTTCATCGAATGCAGCGATAACACTGTTACTGGTTTTTTCAATGACATCGTCAGTTAAATAAGGAACATCGAAAGCAGCGCCCCAAAAATAGTGTGTCCGACCTCGCTGAGACGGCGTCACAATATGGCAACCGCGCATTAGAAAATCACTGCGGCTACCACTGTCAGGTTCCGGATCGTGTACCATCCAATCCGAAAATGAGACAGCCAGGGTCGGCATGCGGCCCACCTGCTTGCGTTTTATGGGTTTGTCTTCAGGTAGTCCCATGCCGGCGCAAAATAGTGGCGAGAGGGGGGCAAGATCAAATTCCTGCTCATAGCAAATAGTCTCCCCATCCATATACGTATCGGGTGCTGTAACCCAATCGTTTTGCTTGAATGTGTTGGCATGCAAAAACGGTATATGGGTCAGATCGAGTACGTTTTCTCTTACCAGTACCCAATTAGCCGCCACGTCATAATATCCCGACATGTAAGTCCAGTCCGGATCAGTCTGGTAACTGACATCCGGTGGATCACAATTTATGGCGTCCTTGTCACCCATCCATATCCAAACGTAAGCCCCAGCTTCTTTGGTGACATAGGATGGAATCTGCGCAGATTTCGGAGTCATCTCTTGAGTTGGTGCTTTGACGCAAGTGCCTGATGTATCGAATTGCATTCCATGGTATGGACAAATGATTCTGGATCCATCGACATGCCCTTCACTGAGCGGCGCCCAACGGTGTGGACAGCGGTCATACATGGCGGCGGTTGTCCCATCTTCTATTCGGTAGAGGACAACTGGTGTTTCCAGTATCCAACGGGCCATGGGCTTTTCAGTCACTTCACTGCTAAGAGCTGCTACCCACCACATGTTACGTGGATAATTGTCTTGCAACATACCATTTGGGATGCGCTGACCAGTGGGATAATTCGTTTCAGCATCCATATCTAGTCCCTTGTGGAATTTGTGTGTGCAAGAAATTGTTCAAGTTTCAGAGCTTCTTCGGGTTTCATTGAATAGCTGTGATCTGCATCCGGAAATGTGCCATTGCGAACGTCGGCTGCATAGTCCTTAAACGCTTTTGTAGCAACTTCCGCAATGTTCCCATAGCGCTTGGCGAACTTGGGTTTGAAATTGTCAAAAGCGCCAATCAGATCATAGCCATTCAACAACTGACAAGTGCCCGCAGAACCTGCTCCAATTGAAAACGTAAAAATACTCACCGCTTCGTCAACAGCTTTGCCAACCTCATACGGCATGGCTTCAATTTCAAGTCCAATGGCACCTGCTTCTTCAATAGCGCGGGCATTATCGATTATTTTCATGGCATCTTCGGCAGTTCGGCCTTGCATCTTGAAACCGCCTAATGTGTGTACACGATGTGGAAGCAATCCAACATGACTCATTACCGGCACGCCTGCGTCGGCAACCGCTTTGATTATTTCGAACATCTCTCGTCCGCCTTGTAGCTTGACCGCTTCTGCACCGCACTCCTTCATCAATCTAACCGCATTGATAACGGCAAGTTCCGGTGTAGCGTAGGAGCCATAGGGCATGGAAACCAGGCAGAACGTGTCCGGCGCACCGCGTCTTACGGCGTTGCAGTGATCGATCATTTGTTCAACGGTCATTGCGAGGGTATTTTCGTGGCCGTGTAGTGTCATACCTAGGCTATCGCCAACACCAACAATATCAACACCAGCCCTTTGTGCCCAGGCTGCAGACAGGGCTTCACCAACGGCAACCATCACCAATCGCTTACCTGCTGCTTTACAAACTGCCAGCTCTGGAATGGTCAATTTTGTTCGATCAGTCATAACACTGCATTGTAGGTATTTTTCTGCCGCCAAGCACCACAAGTGATGATCCATCGTACACCTGCAAGGTACAAGCACCTGCCAGTGTGATGATAGTGCTGGTTTATAGATTTAATCTGTGATTTTTAACTAACAATCAATGGCTTGCAATACTTTTCTACAACACCAACTTAGGTTGATGTATTCTTTAAGGTGTTCTTTCGTCAAGAAACATTGTGGAAAATTGGTGTAGCATGGTTTTCAGGACCTGCAGGAGTTCTCATGTCGGTTTAGTAGTTAAAACAATCTTCCGGAGATATTCATGAAACCCATTTACAAAGTGCTCGCAGCAGCGCTGATTACAGCTCTACCGTTATCAGCTTCCGTTGCTCAGGAAATGAAATTTTTTCGTATAGGTACGGGTGGTGCTGGCGGTACGTACTTCCCTATCGGCGGAATTATCGCTAACGCGATTTCTAACCCGCCAGGTTCAAGAGCTTGTGATGAAGGTGGTAACTGTGGCGTACCGGGTCTGGTCGCAATGGCTCAGTCAACCAATGCGTCTGCGCACAATGTCAACGCTATTCAGGCTGGCCAAATGGAAGCGGGTCTTTCAGGTGCTGCTACCCTGCACTTCGCCTACAACGGTATCGGTAAGTTCGAAGGAAACGCAAAACCAGATCTGCGTATCATTGCAAACCTTTATCCGGAAGATCTGCATTTGGTTATGCCCAAGGGCGGAAGTCTAGGAGGCATAGCTGACCTGAAAGGCAAGCGTGTTGGTATTGCTCAGGCAGGATCTGGAACTCAAATCGCTGTTGAACTGATTCTTGGTGATCATGGCGTGAACCGCGACAACATCGAAGAAGCCGAGCTAAATAACTCCCAGAGTGCTGAGCGAATCGCTGATGGTCAGCTTGATGCGTACTTCTACGCAGCGGGAACACCGGTAGCGGCAATGATTCAGCTGGATAACACCAAGGGCATGGATCTGTACTCTTTTACTGATGAAGAAGTCGCGATGGCCAACAAGACGGTCCCTTATTACATCCCGTCAACTATTCCTGCTGGTACTTATGCAGGCGTTGACTACGATGTCAATACAGTCGCCGTAAGCGGAATTCTTGTCACTAACGCAAACCAGGACGAAGAACTGATTTACGAAATTACCAAAGCTATGTGGTCTAACACTGCACGCAAGTTGCTCGATAATGGACACGCGAAAGGCAAGGTAATTACAGTGGAAACTGCGCTTGATGGTGTTGCAGGAATTGGTGTACCACTACATCCAGGTGCAGAGCGTTTTTACAAAGAGCAAGGCATGCTGTAATTGCTAAGCCATTATGAGTGTTTGATATCATAGTCATTTTTGCTATCGATATCCGGGGCGGTTGACAATATGTTGCCGCCCTTTTTTAAAGGTTCAATGAACCCTTAATTAACTTGTAACAGAGCCAGAAATATTGAGTATTGCTTGCTATGGCACAAGATGACTCGCTTGATCAGAAAGCGCTTGAAGAACTGGAAAAAAAGTACGATACCTCGTTAAACACACGAGACACGGGACCACGTGTCACGATGGTTTTGTACTGGGCATCTATTGTCTTTGCCGCCTATCATTTATGGACTGCTGGATTCGGCACGCCTGTCGATTACGTACACATGGGCGTTCATCTGGCAGGCTTGTTTTTGTTTATCTTTGCCGGTTTTCCGTTTCTAAAATACCGTGCAGCTCTTGATTACCATCCAATCAAAATACTAAAACCCGGAAACGTACCGCTGTATGACTGGATATTTATGGTGCTGGCGATGGCCGCAGCATTGTTTCTGTGGTTAAGCTGGCGGGGCTTGTCACTACCGGGAATAGACGTTCCGGAGCAGATGTTACGTCAAGGCAACCCAACAGGTATTGACGTATTTTTCGGTACTATTCTGGTCCTGGCGTCTTTGGAAATTGCGCGTCGCACAATCGGATTTATCCTCCCGCTGATTATTCTTGTCTTTATTGTATTTGCTCTGTTTGGGCCGTACATGCCAACACAAATCCTTAAGCACCCCGGGGTTCAATGGCATCAGTTTATTAATAATATGTATTTCCCGTTTGAAGGGATTTTTGGCATAACGCTCTGGGTTGTTTCAACTGTTGTATTCCATTTTGTATTGTTTGGCGTAGTGGCACAGCGTATGGGGCTGGGTCAGTTCTTTGTCGATAACGCGATGATTGCAGCCGGACGTTTTACCGGCGGCCCTGCAAAGGTAAGCGTTGTCTCTTCTGCCTTCTTTGGAACGATTTCGGGTTCATCTATTGCCAATACGGTCAGTACTGGATCACTGACCATTCCCAATATGAAAAAGATGGGTTATCCAGGACATTTCGCCGGTGGTGTAGAAGCAGCAGCCAGTGCTGGTGGACAGATCACACCGCCAATCATGGGGGCTGCCAGCTTTCTGATGGCTGAGTATCTCGAGGTGCCGTACACAACGATTGTAATAGCGGCATTGGTACCTGCTGCCATGCACTACATTGGCGTGTTATCGATTGTTCATTTCACCGCAAAAAAACTGGATCTGAAAACTTACGATAAAAGTGAGTTGCCAAAATTCAT
>CAYPMR010000018.1:0-36236 GCA_964411665.1 uncultured Granulosicoccaceae bacterium
CTACTGAGCCGGTTGCACCCGAGATGCCCACTGAGACAGTTGCACCCGAGATGCCCACTGAGACAGTTGCACCCGAGATGCCTACTGAGCCGGTTGCACCCGAGATGCCTACTAGCTCATTAACACCCCTATTTCCAGAAACAACCGATACGCCAGCGCCGCGCAATATATCTATCTCAATCTTTTCTGCAAATACCGCTGAGCTTAACTGGACAAGACCGTTCTTCGGTGATGGTATTCAGACCAACGAAATTTTGCGTGATGGAGAGTTGATCGACACAATCCCGGGTGGTGGTAATAGTTATGTCGATACTAACCGTGAACCTTCTCGTGGTTATAGATATGAAATTGTTGCTATCAATCGTTTTGGGCGTGCTTCTGCTGTATTCCTGGACACAGGTTTGAGCGGTTCGATCGCCACAGGCGAACCTGAAGATGAATCAGGCTTGCCAACTGAACTGGCTGCTACGCTCGATAGAACCTTTGATCTACTCAACGCAGAACCGTTTAAAAAAGTGACTGCCTCTGTTTTCAGATTCGATGACCCTGCTGCACTCGGTCTTACGCTACAAAACAGTGAACCAGATCAATTTGTCGACGGGGCCACGCAATTTACCTATAGCTGTCCTGATGGTGGGTCGTGGATAGTAACGCCGTGGGAAGACGAAACAGATACCCACAATATAGAAGCAATAAATTGCTCTATTGGCTCTATTACGCTATCAGGAGGTGGCCAAATTAGTAACGGATTTTCTGACGGCCTCGTTACTCCGTCGCGCATCCTCAACATCGGCACAGTCAGTCTTTCTGATGCACGTGACAATTCGCGCATCGATGCTAGCAGGATGTTTACGAATATCGATTTTGATGGCAGAAGCGGATTCGCCAGTGGTGACAATGTATCAGTTACGCGACCTGACAGTGCTTATCAAGTGCGGGAATACCAGCTTGCAGTCACAAGTGGAGTACCCGAAGATATTTCCCTGAATAGCGAGAACGTTGTTGGAGCGCTAGCAGGTAGTTCACGAATTCGCGATCGTGAGACAATTTTGCGTGGTGACAATGGTTTCCCTGTTTCAGGTGCTATAGCAATTCTGCAATTAAACACCAATAACGAAAGTTACGATATCGATGCCAGCAACGGTAACCCGGACACTTTCACCTTCACAGAAACCAGTGCCGGAGTAACCACCGCTTATGAGATTGCCTGGTCTTTATCGCGTAATATTGGTGATTTAAATTACTTCTCTTTAGACGTGGGTTTTTAGATTGATGTAAACCACTGACTGTGGTTTGCACAAACTAATAAAGCAACTGGCATGAGTGAGAAATTCGTGCTGTAGCCCACTATTGTGCAACGCTGTCTATTTAAAAAACCTCTCTCCAGCCTTCCATTCGTGTGACTTGATTCACACTCTCCATCTGAATTCGGCGAACTATAGCGCCGATAACGTGTTTGATCGCGGGAAGACAACCGTGTCCAAATAATAGCCAGAATGGCACAAGGCCAGACCTCAAAATAAAACAATAATAATTAGGCAATTTATGTTTAATACAAAAGCGCATACACGACTTACTCTTTGCTCGGTAGTAGTTTTGATGGCAGCTTGTAGCGGCGGTGGTGATGGCAGCTCGGCCACTGGATCGAACACTAGCGAAGTACCTGAAATTGGTGCTGCTAACGGTGCAGCAGTAGATAATACGGTACAAACTGTAAATACAGAAGAATTGGTAGTACCAGCTCAATTTGACTGGTCAAGTGATAATGAATTCTCGTTGGACCTGACTTTGTTTGATGCACAAGGTCAGATCGCTGTTGGTACGGGTGTTACGGTTTATGCGATGCCTGACAGTGCCATGAACGAAGGCAATCGAGAGCCTACAGACGCAGAACTTCTGCTTGCAGCAAAACTTTTTTCCGGTGTATCTGATGCCAATGGTGAGGTACGGGCAACAATACAGGCACCTGGGCATATTATTAGTGCAAAAAATGTTTTTGTTAAAACACGTTTATTGGGTGTACCCAGCAACTCGGTTGTTCCACTAACTACGCTTGATGACGGTAGCTGGTCGGCCGCATGGACTTATGGTCCAGCCGGACTCAGAACCGAAGCTGCGGACGAAGTCGATCCTGATATGCTGCAAAATGACGGCAATTTCAGTGTGCAAAATCGCAATGCCACCTCCGGCAACTATTACCTGCAACCCTTTCATAACTACTACCACTGGTTCTATGGCCACATGCCTGCTGCCTGGCAAAGACAGTGTGATATCCAAAACGCTGTAGCGGGAGCACTTTGTACCTCCAATGTAGAGAAAGAGGAGATCGAAAAGCTGCGTAACATTGTTGTTGAAGGCAGTCAGCCATCTGAAAAATATCTCGATGCGGGTTCATCGGAAAGTAATCTGGTGTTTAGCAAGAAAGCCAATGTGATCGTCACATTCCTTGATGAAGGAGCTGGGTACCGCAATACATTTGGTTTTTTTACCTACAACTCGAATAACGAGCCGACTGATCATTTAACTGTGGATTCAGCAAGAATACTGTTTCCAAATACATCATACAGAAGCAGTGGCGGTTATCTCCGGTCCGGCGACTCTGTGTCACTGGGTGAGTTTGATCCAGCAAATGGACACGATGCGATGGGTTTTTACCTGGCCGCAGACGGCTGGAACCACAATCGCGGTCAAGGAACTGCTGGTCAACACTTCTACACACTGGATTCTTTGAATCCAGAAACTGATGTTAATGACCGCAAACATATGCTGCTGATTGCCAATGAGATTGATGAAACTACAAACACTCGACGTTTGTGGGTTGCTGTTGAAGATATTCGACTGGATTCAGGCCAAAGTGACAGGGACTACAACGACCTGATCATGCAGATTGACGTTTTCCCGGCTGACGCTTTGGTTTTTGGTGATCAGATTCCTGATACTACGCAAGACGATGACACTGTAGATGATTTTGACAATGACGGTGTTTTGGCAGCAGACGATGTGGATGACGAAGATCCGTTAAGAGCGTTTGAACGTTACTATCCGGGTGAGAAAATCTGGGGCACCTTACTGGCAGAGGATAATTGGCCTGCATTGGGTGACTTCGATATGAATGACATGGTGGTTCGATACCGTATCCGCGAAGTTTATGATAGCTCCAAACAAATGAAAGACCTTAATATCCAGTACCGTCTGGAGGCGCGTGGTGCAGCATTTCATAATGGCTTCGCTGTTTCACTGGGTGAGCAGGTTTTTGCTGACAATATCGAAAGTGCAGAATTAAATGGTAGTCCTGTACAACCATTGGTGGATACCTCGGCACTTGCCTATGAAATTTTTGGCGACACCTGGGCGCATACCTTTGAAGGTGATTCAACCTGTTGGACTTTCAATACCATGTCTGACTGTCCTGCTTACGATAGCACTGAGTTCGAACTAAATCTGACCTTTGCGAATAGTGTTGAACGAGATCAAATACTCAGTGCACCTTATAATCCATTCCTCTTCGCTTATAAAACACCTGTTGATGTACCGGGATATACGCGAAACAACGCATTAAATTCAGAGCTTTATCTTGAAAACGGTGAAATTAAAGACATAGAAATTCATCTGCCGTATGAACGACCGACTCAAGGACAAGATTTGACCATGTTCGGCAGCGGTGATGACTCAAGCGACGGTGTAGAACGCTTTTATGTGTCAACTGAAAATCTGCCATGGGTTATCGACGTACCAGATGCCATAGAGTATCCGGAAGAATTTGTTGACATCTCTGAGGCCTTCCCTACTTTCGCCGGCTGGGTACAAAGTGGTGGTCAGGAGAACATGGACTGGTATCGTCATGTATCAGATGATGACGCGATGATCTATCAGGGTGGCACTGTAGAAGGTGAGCCTTCACTGGGTGCTGCACAAGGAATCGTGGTAAGCGACAATTTTCAAGATCAGCGGTTTATACCATTTAACCTGCAGGTCAGAAACACCACTGGCTCTGCGGTTAATTTCGAAGCGTTGGTGGAGAATGTTGCATACTCTTCAATCCCTAATCTGAACTTGCATAATGCGTCAATGGTGACCAGCGACAATGGTGACGGTACTTACAATCACCTTTTTAGTGGAACACTGGGCGCTTTTCAGAATATTGTAATGTCTGGTGGGGTGGCTGATCCATTTGGTGACGGCAGCGGATTAACGCTGTTTGCTGAGTAATTATTTGTAACCACTTACTGGCAAATAAAATTTGCTAGTACGCAAGAGGGGCAGCGACAATTTATCGCTGCCCCTTTTTGTTTTTAAGCTTCAGAGAACGTACAAAATTTCAGAAAAACGTAATTAACAGCCCTGACGCAATACAAAGTATTTTCTTCCACCAGTTTTTGTAGCCGATCAGCCCGTAGGAAACAATAGAGAGTCCAATAGCGATTTTTACAAACATGGCTATTGCCAATACAGGCTCTTGCGCCAATTGAATAATCATTGGGTTGGCAATCATGCCTAGCGGAATCAAGTACAGACCCACACCCAGCGCCATAGCAGTTAGGGCGACTTTCAACCAGTTCTCGTTAACCATGCCAGCTGAAATAAACACTGCACCGCACACGGGTGGCGTGATTGTCGATAGCAGTGCGTACCAAAAGACAAACAGATGCGCTTGCAATGGTTCTAGCCCTAATTGAATCAACGCAGGCCCTGCCACTGATACACAGATGACATAAGCAGCTGTTGTCGGCACTTCCATACCAAGGATCAGGCAGGCCAATGCTGTGAGTAGCAATGATGGCCATAACAAACCGCCAGAGCCAGACAGAATAAGTGACGTAATTTTTACACCCAAACCTGTTATCGATAAAACACCAATGATGATTGATGCACAGAGAATAATTGATGCAATCAGGGATACCTGCTTGCCGGCATTTATACAAACGGATTGAAATCGAACCAGTGTTCTTTGTCTGTCAAAAGTGAGTTTACCGTCGAGCAATAACAGCAATGCAGCGGCTACCATCGCAATACAGGCTGCGTATTGTGAGGTAAAACCAGCAGAGAACATGGCCCACAACAACAGGCTAAACGGGATAACAAAGAAACCCGAGGTGATCAGTACGGCAGAAATCGCCGGTTTTTCACTCTCATCAATCCCTTTCAGATCATAGTGACGGGCATAGGCATTAATCCCTACCCAAACTACCAGGAAAAATAGCAACGCTGGTAACAAGGCTGCGGACATGATCGCAACATAGGGAACACCGGTTAACTCAACCATGACAAAAGCTCCCGCTCCCATCAGCGGTGGCATGATTTGACCGCCTGAAGAAGCCACGGCTTCTACAGCAGCGGCTAATCTTTTCGGGTAACCGAGTTTTGTCATTGCAGGTAGCGTAATGGCGCCGGTGGATGCCACATTAGCTGAGGCCGAACCCGATATAGAGCCGAACAAGGCAGATGAGATAACGGAAACCTTGGCAGCCCCGCCTTTAAGTCTTCCAGCTGCCGCTGCTGCGACGTTCATAAAGCCCTTACCTGCTTCACCCGCATTCAGTACAACACCAAATATGACAAAAATGGCCACAATGCCAACAGATATGCCTGTAAGACTGCCCCAAATACCACCCTCTGCAATCGTTAAGGTGCCCAAAAAGCTCTGTAGTGGTGTGCCTGAATG
Organism: uncultured Granulosicoccaceae bacterium; assembly: GCA_964411665.1. GTDB lineage: Bacteria > Pseudomonadota > Gammaproteobacteria > Granulosicoccales > Granulosicoccaceae > CALFCE01. The sequence continues at coordinate 5,663 of CAYPMR010000018.1, forward strand.
GCCGAACTCGCCAGGAATATATTGACCGAACAGACCATAGGCTAATGCAATGGCAGCAATCAACGGTAATGGCCAGCCTATGGCTCGACGCGCAGTTTCAAGAACAATAGCCAGCAAGCTGATGGCAATCACCATCTGAAACCGATTGTCCAAAAAACCGTACTGATCGCTAAGCAGGGATTGATTGAAGGCTATCCACAGACAACACAGAACACCAATGGCTGTGAATAAAACACCGGTAATGCGTGACAGACCCGGCGCGCTGGCAAATACCAATACCCAGGGCAGTGCCAAAGCCATATGAATGGGCCTGGCAATAAGATTAGGCACAAGGCCGTAGAAGATTAAACCTAAATGGAAAAAGATCGACAAGCCACCGAGTACGATCCAGAGACCATGCGCAGGCGCAACAGAATCCGCCTGCGCAGGTGTCAATGGATTTGCCACGACAACTTATTTTTGATTTTCCGTCAGTGTAAAGCCTGCTTCGGTGTAATACTTAACGGCACCCGGATGTATCTTCCCGCTGATGTTAGCCATCAAAGACTCATCGACTCCATTCCACCAGGCAGCGGCTTCGCCCATACCGGCTTTACCTTCCCAGTAGGTTTTGGTTAATGCATAGGCCGCATCGTCGCTCATCGCAGTGGTGGTAAATGCCGCAACCGGTAATGAGGTTGTCGTGATATCCGATGTCTGTCCTGTATAGGTGCCAGCTGGAATAACCAGTCTGGATCGCTTTGACTGGGTAATTTGATCATCACTGAGTGATAACACTGTCACGCCAGTGGAAGCAGCTGCTTCGATGACATTCGGTGCAGGATAGGAACCGGCTGTAACGAACCCGTCAATCTGTCCGTTCTTTAAAGCAGGTACTGCGTTCGAGAGTTCTACCTCCGCCAGTTTTACCTTGCCTTCCAAACCAAACAGTTTCAGATACTTCTCACCTTCTCTGGCGCCAAAAGAACCTTTGCCTAATAAAATGGTTTTACCTTCCATGTCGGCAAAATCATTTATGCCACTATCGGCTGCAACGACAAAGTGCATGGTTAACGAGGGGATGGGAAACAGGGCTCTTATTTCATCGAATTTGGGATCGCTTTTTCCTTCGAACATAGCTTTGCCGCCCTGTGCGAGTTTTACCAGCACAGGAGGTGTTGTAAACACGTAATCGCCACCGCGTGCCTTGACCTCCATAACGTTCTGTACCGAACCCTGACTCTCCTCAACAGTCACGATGATGTCACCATCGGAACCTGATTTCATGGCTTCGGAAATCTGAACGCCCATTTGATAATACGAGGATGTCGTTTTAGCTGATTTGTAGGTAATGCGCGTTTGCGCGTTGGATAATCCAGTGACAGCCAGACATACTACGATTACTGCCAAAATGCCTAACTTCTTTCCAGGCAGATTTTTCATTTTGATTTCCTCCTGTTTGATATTTATTCTCAGTCTTCCGATGCCTATCCTATCTGTTAGTCACGGTCTGTGTAAAATGCGAATATTCGAGCATCTAAGCACATTTACTCCTTAACAACGTAAAAAAGTAGATCGTCAGATCATCGCTTCCTTTGAAACGCTCAACTATAGACCGTTTTCTTTGATCGATTCCATGGTGACATTGGTTGAAGTATTTGCTACATGCGGTAGTGCAGAAATCTTCTCGCCCAGAACACGTCTATAGTCGGCAATATTAGATGTGCGGACTTTTAAAAGATAATCGAAGCGACCTGCGATCATGTGGCATTCCTCGATCTCAGGTAACTTTTGAACGGTTTTGTTAAACGCTTGTAGTGCCTTTTCTGTTGTATCGTGCAATTTAACTTCAACAAATGCTACGTAACTCATATCCAATTTCTTTGGATTAAGAACTGCTCGAAATCCAAGAATATATTCTTCGCTGATCAACCTTTTGAGGCGGACCGTGCAAGGTGTTTTGGACATTCCAAGAATTTTTGCGAGCTCCGTCACCGGCATTCGTCCATGGGTTGCCAGTACATCGATTATTTTTTGATCTAAATGGTCAATATGACCTTTTTGCAGAGTTTTATTCATACAAATAACCATTTTGACGTGAAATACAGGCTCTAAAGTACAAGATGAAACCATATTAAGGAATAAAGACTTGTAACACAATGCTAGCATTTCCTCAACAGGAATGAGGATGTGTGATGAGCAAGCTATCGGAAATCAGGGCCATGATGCGAAGCGGGTATATGGCATCCGAACGAACAGTCCTGGAGAGCCTGGTGAACACGCATGGATTGGATAGCGCTGCAAGAGCGAGCATTTCAATCGATGCGGTATCACTGATTGAGAGAATCCGTAGAATCGGTAAGCCCTACTTAATGGAAGCATTTCTCGCAGAGTATGGGCTATCAACTAGTGAAGGCGTTGCATTGATGTGTCTTGCAGAGGCCTTGTTGCGGGTGCCTGATGATCAAACCATTGACGAATTAATTGAAGACAAAATTGCTCCATCGTCCTGGAGTGAGCATCTTGGCCAGTCAAGCTCCCCGCTTGTCAATGCTTCTACCTGGGCTTTAATGTTGACTGGTAAAGTGCTAAGAGGAGCATCAACAGAGGGAGTAGCCGATACCTTGCAGGGAGCAGTGCGACGAGTAGGAGAGCCTGTTATTCGTTCCGCTGTCAAACGTGCTATGAAGGAAATGGGGTATCAGTTCGTTCTTGGACGTGATATTAAAGAGGCAATAAAGCGTGGCAAGTCACAGGAGAAGAATGGCTACACTTTCTCTTACGATATGCTTGGAGAGGCCGCACTTACAGCAAATGATGCGGCCGGATTTTACAAAAGCTATACCAATGCAATTAATACTCTTTCAAAACATTGCGTGTCTGGCAACAGTAGCGAAAACCCGGGTATCTCAATTAAGCTCTCTGCTCTGCATCCAAGGTATGAAGTCAGTCAAAGAGAAAGAGTACTGCATGAACTGGTACCACAAGTTAAGAAACTTGCGATATTGGCCAAAAATGCGGATATGGGTTTCAATATTGATGCTGAAGAAGCGGACAGACTTGATCTATCACTAGATGTCGTTGAGGCTGTTTTACGTGCACCAGAGCTCGCTGGTTGGGATGGTTTTGGTGTTGTCGTTCAGGCCTACGGAAAAAGAGCTTCGTTAACCATTGATTGGCTTTATGAATTAGCCGATGAACTTGATCGAACCATCATGGTGCGATTGGTAAAGGGGGCCTATTGGGATACAGAAATTAAGCAGGCTCAAGTCGACGGGGTAAAAGATTTTCCTGTCTTCACTACCAAAGCAGCCACGGACGTTTCCTACATTTGCTGCGCCCGCAAGTTGCTTGATTATTCGGATCGGATTTATCCTCAATTCGCTACGCATAATGCTCATACAGTCTGTGCCATAATTCATATGGCACAGCGCGATCAATCTTACGAATTCCAGCGTTTACATGGTATGGGAGAAGCGCTTCACGACATCGTGCTTTTCAAAGGAAACTCTCGTTGCCGTATTTACGCACCTGTCGGCGCTCATCATGATTTATTGGCGTACCTGGTCCGACGACTACTCGAAAACGGAGCTAACTCCTCTTTCGTTAATCAGATTGTAGATACTGAGGTTAATCCAGCTGAGATAGCGGCAGACCCGTTTGAAATACTTCAATCGCAATGGCCAGTAGAAAACTCCATCGTGGTGCGCCCGAACGATATTTATCAGCCGGAGCGACGTAATTCTCATGGTTGGAATTTGCGAAACTACGAAGATCTAGAAAGATTGTCTTTTGAACGAGCTTTATTCGAAAATAACCATTGGGTTGTAAGGCCGATACTTGCGGGAAACACTGGGTCGGTTAGACCGCTTCCTGTCTACAGCCCCAGTAAGCCGGATAAACGTATCGGCTACGTCAGCAAGGCAACAGAGCCGCAAGTTGATCAGGCAATAAAAGCTGCACAGCCTTGGTCAGCTACATCTGCAGAAGAGCGTTGCAGAATTCTTAATAAAGCAGCCGATCTCTACGAGGCGAATACAGGAGAACTTTTTGCGGTTTTGTCGCTTGAAGCGGGCAAGACCTTGCCTGATGCGATTGATGAAGTAAGAGAGGCTGTCGATTTTCTAAGATTCTATGCTGCTGAAGCGACACGCCTCGCTGATGAACCAGCCCGGGGAATTATCACCTGCATATCGCCATGGAACTTCCCTCTAGCAATCTTTACCGGGCAAATAGCCGCAAGTTTGGCTGCAGGAAACGGCGTATTGGCAAAACCAGCTGATCCCACACCGATCATTGCATCCATTGGTGTACGCCTGTTGCTTGAAGCAGGTGTGCCTAAAAATGCCCTCCAGCTATTGCCCGGCAGAGGATCTGTTGTTGGTGCAAAGCTTACCTCCAGTCGTCAGATTAACGGTATCTGTTTTACAGGTTCGACAATGGTCGCTCAGACGATTTACCAAACGTCGTCGAGATTTATGGAGCCTGATTCAACCTTTATCGCTGAAACTGGTGGTCTTAATACCATGATTGTGGACTCTACGGCTCTGCCTGAACAGGCGATACAAGACATCGTTGATTCCGCCTTTAGATCCAGTGGTCAACGCTGCTCTGCTCTGCGGTTGCTTTACTTGCAGAAGGACATTGCCGACGAGTTCATGACCATGCTTTTTGGTACGATGGATGAGCTTGAGATTTCTGAACCCTGGGATGTATCTTCAGACGTAGGACCCATAATTAACCAAAGCGCATACCGGGAGATCAATGAGTATGTAAAAAAAGCGAAACTAAGCGGCAAGTTGCTAAAACAGCTTGATGTCCCTGACACTGGTTTCTTTGTTGGCCCAAGTGTAATCAAAGTGGATGGTGTTTTATCGTTGGAGCGTGAAATATTTGGTCCAGTTCTTCACATCACAACATTTGATGCTTCACAGATCGACACAATTATAGGCGACATAAACGCAAGTGGGTATGGTCTGACTTTCGGTTTACATACGCGTATCGATGATCGTGTTGAGCACATCACTTCTCGTCTCAATGTTGGCAACATTTATGTGAACCGGAATCAGATCGGTGCGGTGGTCGGGTCCCAACCGTTCGGTGGAGAAGGAATGTCCGGAACGGGACCTAAAGCTGGCGGACCACACTATGTTTCTCGTTTTAAACGACACTCTCTACCAGGACATGAAGTAGCGAAAGACACTGAGGTTGATCTGGAAGATGTGCAAACGTTGCTTAGTAATTCAACGGTCAATAAACATCGACCCCTCCAGAGCATTGATATGCCAGGACCCACAGGTGAGTCCAATCGTTGGTCTACGTATGCTCGCGGCACGATACTGTGCCTTGGTCCAACGATAGAAGATGCCGTTGAACAGGCTGAAATTGTGAGGGAAATGGGATGTGAGGCTGTCACGGTCATACCAGAACATGAAGGGCCTAATATAGTGACGGGCTTTCTTCCGCGATCGGCCCTTACGATGTTATCGGATTTTGATGCTGTAGCGCTATGGTCGAACACACAAGATCTGCGAGCAGCGCGAATAGCTCTGTCTCTACGGTCAGGTAGAGTGCTGCCGCTAATCGCGACCGATAATATGAAAGATCTATGTGTTTTAGAACGCCATCTGTGTGTAGATACGACAGCTGCCGGTGGAAATGCCGCTCTGTTAGCAGCGCAATAATTACTGCAAATACACGACGAAGGGTGATGATTTTGGTTTTGTCAATTGCTCGGTATCGCACTCGGTGCATTGTATTCGAGATATACGTTGTATCTATTTTTAAGCATTTTTTCGGATTAACAATTAATGGTTGAAGCTCAATCGCGGGCGCATGCACGGTCGTTTTTACAGTCTGAATATATGGCGCATCGTGTTACTACTAGCAATACCTTGTTACTTTGGGCAATATTTTGCTTGTATTTATATTGTAAAAGATAATTATGTCAGTACTTTGAAATATGCTTGAGTATGTTTATGACCAACGAACAAGCAAAACACATTTTCGACGAGCTGGATAAAAAACTGATCTCCGTCCTGCGACATGATGGTCGTGCACCACTTTCGAAGCTCGCTACTATTCTTGGCGTTTCTCGAGGCACTGTTCAAAACAGGCTCGATAAATTGTTAGATTCAGGGGCACTTTTGGGATTCACAGTGCGTACGCGTGAAGATTATGATGAGGGCGGCATCCATGCGATTATGTCGATTGAAGTGATTGGCAAATCAACTTCACAAGTCATTAAGAGTTTGCGAGGAATTCCTGAACTGCAGAGGCTGCATACTACTAACGGATCATGGGATCTAGTAGCGCGAATTGTCGCACCGACAATAGCTGATTTTGATCGTGTTCTACGTGATGTGAGAATGATTGACGGTGTGTTAAACAGCGAGACCAGTATTCTGCTCAGCTCAGTTTGACTCCTAATTGTTTGGCATGTCCAAATTCTCAACTACAGGATAATGGCTCATCATAAAACAAGCTGTAAGCGGTAAGACAGCTACGTTATGAATGCTCAACTATTACTTTTGTAACCTGATCTACGCCCTCCTCTGCTAGTCCTGTGATGTTAATTCGACCATCGCCAATCAAGTAAATACCGTGTTGCAAAAAGACTCCACATACGATTTTATGTACTGAGACATGAGCGGTCTTTCCTCAGCCTCCTTCACAGCGGCAAATTACCGCGCGGTAAGATGAATTCCGGCAATCATGCAACGTATGGAACCTCCAGACATCTCAATGGTAGAAACATTCAGTGGAACCAATTGAGAATATGTTTCAATGATTTCCATTTGTCTTTTATCAAGAGAATCGTACGCACTTTGCGATATCGCAAGTACTCGGCCATTTTTGCCCTGTAACTCAATAGCGTTTCCTGAGAAACTAGCTATCTGAGAATCACTTAATGGAATGACTTGTCTGCCAGAATCTTCGAGTCTGGCGACAATTTCGTCGCGTCGAGAACTATCTGAGATCATATCTAGTCCGATCATTGCGAAATCCGTGGCGATGCACATCAGTACGTTGGTGTGATAGACGGTCTTCCCATCTCGATCTCGCGCATCAAATACCATTGGTTCGTAGTTAAAGTGCGTACAGAAACGCTCGAGTGCAACCGGGTTCGTCCGATTAGATTCGATTGCATAAGCGACACGATCGATGTGATCTAATACCATAGCTCCAGTACCCTCAAGAAATAATCCATCGGGCTCCAAACCTGAATAGTCTATGACATCCTGAACACGGTAACGCTGTTTAAGGAGTTCGATGATATCCCACCGACGCTCTAGCCTTCGGTTTTTCGCATACATCGGATAGATAGCAATGTGCCCACCCGGATGGGTTGAAAACCAGTTGTTCGGAAATACCGAATCGGGCGTTTCTTGCCCATCATCTTCAAAGAGGTGAACCTGGATACCAACCCCTTCCAAAACTGCTATTGCATCGGTCACTTCGTCAAAAGCGCGTTTCGATATCTCGGCACTATCCAGGTTATTGGTTGATTGAAATGCGTTATCCGCAGCAGTTTCACCATTAGTTCGAAAATGGTGTGGTCGAATCATCATGATAGAGGACGGAGCTTGGACACTCTTTGATTTACTAGGCATGGATGGCTACCGGTGCTACTGAACGCATTAGCATTCCGAATAAATCACGGGGATCGTCTGGATCAGCGATCATGTCGAGATTCTCGACGTGTGGAGAAGTCTTCAGTTGGTCTTTTATATATCTTAGGGCAGAGAAGTCCTCGATTGCGAAACCTACGCTATCGAATAATGTGATTTGATCGGACGATCGACGACCTTGGGCCTGACCTTTAATAACTTGCCAAAGTTCAGTTATCGGGTGATTTTCGTCTAGCTGTTGAATCTCACCTTCTATGCGTGTTTGCGGTGGATACTCTACAAAGATATCTGATCGGTTTAGGATGTCAGTGTGCAGTTCGGTTTTGCCCGGGCAATCCCCACCAACCGCATTGATATGGACACCAGACCCAATCATGTTGTCTGTTAAGATCATGGCATTCTGCTTATCGGCGGTACAAGTAGTTACGATTTGAGCGCCCTGTGAAGCCTCTTCAGGTGTGGAGAAAACCTCTATTTCGAATCCTAGATTTGATAAGTTGTGTACGCACTTTGAGGTGGCCGATTCATCCGCGTCGTAGAGTCTCAGTCGGTTAATACCGCACAAGGCCTTGAAACCCACTGCCTGAAATTCAGATTGAGCGCCATTACCGATCATAGCCATTGTATCCGCGCCAGTCGGAGCTAGATATCTCCCCGCGAGTGCACTGATAGCAGCCGTCCTCAGAGCCGTGAGTATGGTCATTTCCGATAGTAGAATTGGATAGCCACTATCGACATCGGAAAGCACACCAAAAGCTGTGACGGTCTGCAAGCCTAGTTTGGTGTTCTTCGGGTGGCCGTTAACATACTTAAATCCATATTGCTCACCGTCACTCGTTGGCATAAGTTCAATAACACCTACCTTTGAATGTGACGCAACACGAGGGGTTTTATCGAATAGCTGCCATCTTTTGAAATCTTCCTCTATGTATTCTGCGATGCCACTAATAGTTTCAGGTACTCCCATGGACATGACAATCTTCATCATTGAATCCACACTGACAAATGGAACGATATTCAGATTAGGAAGACTCATTCTTTTACTCCCGGGATAATTCAAATTTAATGCGGAGTATTATAAGAATTCAGTTGTTCAGCTTGTATGTTGATGTTTTACAGAAATCTCCCCATACATGGCAATTTGTTAGCTGAAATTAGCGATTTGCTAGATTCTGTAAATTCCAACCAGCCACAACCTACGTTGAATGATGAGTATGAACTGTGTGCGTTTTTACTGCTAATTTTGCCAGTTTTCCACAACACTAAAGCTTAGACTACTGATAACATTCACTGCGAAAGAAGCAGTAAATGAACGATCGGGTACGGCATGTCGTTTTAAGTAACTGATGAATTGTTAGTGACGAATATTAGCGACTAATATTTTCGGTAGTAGCGCTGATAATATTGATTAAGTCTTCCGGCTTTAACTCCAGTTCCAAGCCGCGTTTTCCGGCGCTGACAAAAATAGTTGCAAACTTTTCAACGCTCAGATCAATGCAGGTTTGAAGGTTTTGTTTTTGACCTATCGGACTGATACCGCCTACCAGATAACCCGTAACCCGTTGCGCAACAGCAGGGTCAGCCATAATGGCTTTACGTGCGGAAAAATGACTGGCCAGTTTTTTCAAGTCCAGTTGTTTTGCGACAGGAATAATAGCGACTACGGGCTTTTTGTCACCGTCCAATACTGCCAATAACGTTTTGAACACCCGGTCTGGATCCTGCCCAAGTGCAATAGCTGCCTGCATGCCGTAATTATTGCTATCGTCGTTGGTTGAATATTCCTGTAGTTGGTATTCGATTTTTTGTTTTTGCAGTATTTTTACGGCAGGAGTCATAGGGTGCAGTAATTGATGCCCGATTATGTTTGGCCAGGGTTGCCGTCAAAATGTTTGACAAGATCATCCCAACAGTCAGCATAGTTATCTTGCAGGGGTGCTTCCTCTGCTGCGTATTTTGTTACATGTTGAGGAAAACGTGTTTCAAACATGAATGACATGGTGTTTGCCAGGTAGGCAGGCTTCATCGGCTCGTTACTTCCTTTTTCGAATGCATTCTTATCCGGGCCGTGAGGCAGCATCATGTTATGCAGGCTTAAGCCCCCGGGGACAAATCCTTCAGGCTTAGCGTCATATACACCGTGTATGTTGCCCATTAATTCTGACATCACATTTTTGTGATACCACGGTGGTCGAAATGTATTCTCTGCGACGCTCCAACGATCTCTGAATAATACAAAATCGATATTAGCCGTACCTTCCATCTGTGAAGGAGCGGACAAAACAGTAAAAATTGAAGGATCGGGGTGATCAAACAAAACTGCACCAACTGGGCTGAATGAGCGTAAGTCGTATTTGCAAGGCGCATAGTTGCCGTGCCAGGCAACAACATCCAGTGGTGAGTGATCTATTTCTGTACGATGAAATTGACCACACCATTTAATCGTTACACTCGAAGCTGTTTCACGATCTTCAAAGGCTGCAACCGGGGTTTTAAAGTCTCTTGAGTTAGCCAGGCAATTGGCGCCTATCGGGCCACGATTAGGTAAATCGAATTTCTGACCATAGTTTTCGCAAACAAAACCTCGCGCCGGACCATCAATAACCTCTACTCTGTATACCAGGCCACGCGGGATGATAGCCATTTCCTGCGGTTGCAGGTCAATCACACCAAGCTCAGTCAGAAATCGCAGACTCCCCTGTTGTGGAACAATGAGTAACTCACTATCTGCTGAGTAAAAATAGTCATCCTGCATAGACGTGTTGGCAAGATACACATGCGATGCCATACCGGTCTGTGTATTGACATCGCCCGCCGTCGTGATCGTACGCATACCGGATATAAAGGTATTTTCCTCTTCAGTCGTCGGGATGGCATCCCACCGGTATTGTCCCAGAGGCAAGGTGCTATCGATAACATGAGGTGCTGTTTTCCAATAGGGTAATTCTATCCGCGAAAAACGACCGACATGTTTTACCGATGGACGTATTCGATAACACCAGGTGCGTTCGTTTTGTCCTCTTGGTGCAGTGAAAGCAGTTCCCGAGAGTTGTTCTGCATATAACTTATACGGACATTTTTGTGGGCTGTTTTGACCTTGTGGTAATGCACCGGGTAAGGCTTCTGTTTCGAAATCATTACCAAACCCTGAGTTGTAAACAGAGACTGTTTCAGCAGTGCTCGTGGCTGCGGTCGACATTCTTGATTGTGAAGGCGCGTTTTCCATAGTCCGTGCAACGTACTAAAAGTAGAGAAATATAGCTATAGTTAACCTGGATATTGTTATTTAATGATTGGTCTAAGCAACATTATGGCTATTTTTCAAACTCTGTTCAGACGTTTTTTACTGGCCTCTGGCTTATGGGCGGTATTTTGGCCAATTCTGTGGTTTATAAAAATTGGTGATATCACAGGGCCCAAAGCATGGTTTTGGATTATTGGAGAACTTAGCTATCCGATTGTAGCGGTCGTTTATATTATTCTTGATCTCACTTTGAAGCAGTTAGGTGCACGTCCCTGGTTGATTTTCACTGTTGCAGCATTGCTTATTGTGATAGCCATGCCATTTTATTATGAGCGCTATGGCTTTACCCTGGGTGTGACTTTGGAAGCACGGTATCTGTAAAGTTATGAATTAATAGCTTGTTGTTGATTGATCTGACTAGCCAGGTATTCATCATAAGTGCCTGCGAAGTTAATCATTTTTCGATCTTTAATTTCTATAATTTGAGTCGCCAGCGATGATACAAATTCCCTATCGTGACTCACAAAAATAATGGTGCCTTCGTAGTGATCAAGTGCAAGGTTCAACGCTTCGATCGCTTCCATATCCATATGATTGGTTGGTTCGTCCATTATCAATACATTTGGCGAAGACATCATCAGTTTGCCAAATAATAGACGATTCTTTTCACCCCCCGAGCATACATTAACGGCTTTGTTAAAATCATCTGACGAAAACAGCAGTTGTCCCAGAGTAGCACGCACGATTTGATCGTTATGCGAGGGTTTACGCCATTGACTCATCCAGTCAAATAAATTGATATCGCTTTTGAACTCCGCGATGTTATCTTGCGGGCAATAACCAATGTCGGCGTTCTCTGACCATTGTATTTCACCTTTGTCAGGTTGTATTTCGTCTAACAAGCAACGTAACAGCGTGGTTTTACCAACACCGTTTTCACCAAGGATAGCCAGGCGAGAACCGGCTTCTAACATCACACTGCCATTTTCAAACAATGGCTCTTCATCAAACCCTTTTGACAGATTTTTTAAGGTTAGCGCTTGTCGAAACAGTTTCTTGTTTTGTTCAAATCGAATATAGGGACTCACACGGCTTGATCGCTTTATATCTGCCAATTGAATTTTTTCTATCTGTTTGGCGCGAGATGTGGCTTGTTTTGCCTTGGACGCATTGGCAGAGAAGCGACTGACAAATTGCTGAAGATCAGCAATTTGAGCTTTCTTTTTTGAGTTTTCATTTTGCAACAACTCTCTTGCAGCTGTTGAGGCAATCATAAAATCATCGTAGTTGCCTGGATAGACACGTAATTCACCAAAATCAATGTCAGCCATATGGGTGCAGACACTGTTTAGAAAGTGTCGATCGTGCGAAATGATAATAATGGTGCTTTTCTGGTTTGCCAGAACACCTTCCAACCAGCGGATGGCATTGATATCAAGATTGTTGGTTGGTTCGTCCAGTAACAAAATATCTGGATCAGCAAACAATGCCTGTGCAAGCAGCACACGTAGTTTCCAGCCGGGCGCGACATCACTCATTGGACCAAAGTGCAGCGACTCATCAATACCGGCACCACTTAAAAATTCGCCAGCGCGGCTCTCTGCGGTGTAACCATCCATCTCGGCAAACTCGATCTCAAGTTCGGCAACACGCATGCCCTCCTCTTCAGTCATTTCAGGCAGTGCGTATAGTCTTTCGCGCTCTTGTTTTATCGCCCACAATTCATTGTGCCCCATAATGACGGTGTCGATAACGGAGTATTGTTCAAAGGCAAATTGATCCTGGTTGAGTTTGCCGATACGTTCGTTCGGCGTTAGGGAGACATTGCCGGATGTTGGCTCAATTTCGCCAGAGAGCACGTTCATGAAAGTGGATTTCCCACAACCGTTAGCGCCAATTACGCCATAACGATTGCCGTCGCCAAATTTCACAGAGATGTTTTCAAAAAGCGGTTTAGGGCCGAACTGAACGGTAATATTTGCAGCGGAAATCAATGATAGGGCCTATTTTGGGTTGCACCAGTTCGCGCTATTAGCATTCGCGAACCAATTTTTCTGTTAATCGCCTATTTTAGCATTTAAACAGGGTAACAACGCTATTGTGGGGCCCCTCCAGCAGAGAACGGAACGTGCAAATCAATCAGGAGATTCGTATGCTGCACAAATTTCTTTAGTGAGCATGACTGTTGTCGCATGTCCACCAGGATTCTGGGGCAATACGCCTCTTTGCAGAACCACCTCAACGGTCTTTTCCAGTTGTTGAGCTATATCCGGACGTGCAAATGCGTATTCGTACATCATACCGACTGACAGACCACCATTGTGGATCTCTGCGCACACAACCATATACCGGGATGCGTTCGCCTGCATGAGCCATGTCTTTCAAGCTAAATGGAGACGGCAGGCTATACAGAATAGGCTGGAAAGCCATCTTTTTAACGATATATTTATATGGTATAAGTACATACACATAGTTGAAAAATCGTCAGTCTAAAGCTGTTCACGCATTAGTCAGATTGTCACCAGGCGACTGATGCATGGAAATTCTGGAGAGAACCTACGGAAAATTCAACCCACCGACGCGGTAGCCTACCCTTCTCCAACGATTATAAAGAGCAGTCCTACTGGCTGGAATCGTCGAGTAAACCACCGCCACTCACCAGTAATTTACCATCGCAGGTGGATGTAGCCGTTATTGGTTCCGGCTACACAGGACTTCACACCGCCTTGCAAACTGCACGCGGCGGCCTCTCAACGCTGATACTGGAAGCAGGTGATCCGGGACATGGCTGCAGTACTCGCAATGGTGGGCAGATCAGCTCCAGTATCAAACCCTCCACCGAGCAGTTAGCCAAGAAGGTCGGTATTGACCGGGCGAAAGCAATACGGCAGGAAGGTGAGACGGCACTTCAATGGATAGAAGATTTCCTGACAGCCGAATCGATCGAATGCGATTTCGTTCGCAATGGGCGATTTCATGCGGCTCATACACCAGCACAGTTTGACAGTATCTCCAGAGAGGCAGACGAGCTAAGAAAGAATGAGGGCTTGGAGGCCTTTAGCGTGTCAAAGCAGGAGCAGCGTTCAGAATTGGGATCAGATGTTTATCACGGCGGTGTTGTGTTTCCCCGTCATGCATCCTTACATGCTGCGAAATACCATCACGGGCTTTTGAAACTGGCATTGTCCGCTGGTGCCACTGTAGTGCCTAAATGCCCGGTTGAATCAATTGTTCGTATTGCCGACAGTGGTGATAAACAATTTGAAATTAAATCAACCCTTGGTGTCACCGTCGCACGTAATGTGATGATAGCTACCAATGGCTATACCAGTGAATTAACGCCCTGGTTTCACCGTCGAATCATTCCGATAGGTAGCTATGTCATTGCCACCGAACTTCTTGATCAAGGTTTGGTGGACGAGCTTTTCCCCACACAACGAATAGCCAGTGATACGTGCCGGGTGGTTTATTACTATCGCGCTTCTCCGGATCGCCGCCGGGTTTTGTTCGGTGGGCGAGTGTCAGCTGATGAAACTGATCCAGGCATCAGTGGACCTCGCTTGCATCAGCAAATGTGTCGAATTTTCCCACAATTGCAGGAAACGAAAATTTCCCACAGCTGGACTGGGACTGTTGGCTATACCTTTGATACCCTGGCACATACCGGTGTGCACGAAGGGATGCATTATGCGATGGGTTTTTGCGGTTCAGGTGTCTCTATGGCAAGTTATCTGGGCATGCGCTCGGGACAAAAGATTCTGCAACAAGCAGCCGGCAAAACCGCGCTGGATGATCTGCCATTTCCCAGTCGCCCTCTTTATACAGGCAAACCGTGGTTTTTACCTTCGGTCGTGTCCTGGTACCAATGGCGTGACAAACAGGAGTGCGCCAAAGCTTCTGCTTAAGCTTTATATATAACGACAACAACAATTATCTTTGATCACAAAAGGAGAGTTCAAAATGATTTTAAAGAAAACGATTACGCATACCGCGGTTAAGTCAACCTTCATTGCGATGGGTATGACGTTAGTTGCAACCGTGGCAACAGCTGCTGATCCCGTGACTGTTGTGTCCTGGGGCGGCTCTTACGGCGAGGCGCAAGATGCAGCTCTATTTAATGATGCATCGAAAAATTCAGGGATAGAGATTATCCGTGAATCCGGTGCCAGCATGTCCAAGACTTGTCTGCAAGTTGAGTCCGGCGCTGTAACCTGGGATCTGGTCGTCACAGGCTCCGGGGGTTCTGCATCAGCTGCAGCTAAGGGATGTCTTGAGAAAATTGACTATGACGTTGTTGATGTGTCAAATTTTTATCCCAATACTTACACAGACTACTGCGTTGGTTCTGACGTATTTGCCACGGTCATGTCATGGAATACTGAAAAATACGGTGAACCTGGCAGCGAAGGCGCACCAAGCTCCTGGGCAGACTTTTGGGATGTTGAAAAATTTCCGGGCACACGAGCTTATCGTGCTAACAATGTAGACGGAGCATTGGAACCTGCTCTTATGGCTGACGGAGTACCGGCAGATAAAGTGTACGACGTACTGTCAACAAAAGAAGGGATAGAGCGCGCCATTAACAAGATTCGCGAACTCAAGCCACACATAGAGGTTTTCTGGGAATCAGGCGCAATGCAGGCGCAACTGATGAAAGATGGTGAAGTCGATATGACAACCGGCTGGAACGGTCGTTTCGATAATGCGAAAAAGGATGGTGCAACTGTCGGTTATACCTTCAATCAGGCCTTACTCGACTATGACTGCTTTGCGATGCCCAAAGGTGCGCCAAACAAAGACGAAGCAATGAAATTCCTGGCTGAAGTATCCAAAGCAGAATATCAAGCGAATCTGCCTTTTCACATAACCTATGGCCCAACAAACCAGAAGGCTTATGAATTGACTACCGCACCTAAAGAGCTAATCGAGTCACTCCCCTCTCACCCCAACAATGTTCCAAAGATGTTGCCGGTGAGCCTTGCCTGGTACGCAGAGCACCGCACAGAGGCATTGGAACTTTATATCGAGCTGTTAAGCGAGTAGACGCGACTTAAAATCGTAACTCTTGTTGTCACCGGGTGGCGCCTGATCTATACGCCCCCGGTGACTTTACGCATCTCCATACAATTTCAGGGTTCCTCACGTGAATTTGCCACAAAACCCTACATCTAACACTTCGGCTCTGCCCATCCACATACAGTCATTGACCAAAAAGTACGGTCGTCTGTACGCGCTTGATTCAGTTGATTTAGATATTCAAAGTGGCGAATTTCTGACACTGTTAGGTCCTTCAGGATCAGGCAAAACTACCCTTTTGATGGCCATAGCCGGTTTCAATCGACCGGATTCCGGCAGTATTAAATTTGGCGATGAAGAGGTTATTCTCAAACCGCCGCATAAGCGTGAAGTCGGCATGGTGTTTCAAAGCTATGCATTGTTCCCACATATGTCGGTGGCTGAAAATATCGCTTTTCCGCTAAAACTGCGCGGTGTTAAACGTGATGAGTCCAAGGACAGAGTCAATCAGGCATTAGCTACCGTGCAGCTGGACGGTCTGGGTGATCGCGGTATAGAACAGCTTTCTGGTGGACAGCGTCAACGTGTAGCACTGGCGCGGGCATTCGTGTTCAAGCCGCGTATATTGCTTATGGATGAACCACTGTCTGCATTGGATAAAAAACTAAGGGAACAAATGCAGATAGAGTTAAAGAGTCTGCATGAACAGCTTGGCGTGACTACTGTGTATGTCACCCATGACCAACGAGAAGCCTTGACGATGTCTGATCGAATTGTCGTAATCAATCATGGACAGCTCAGTCAGATAGATACACCGCATGTTATCTATAACAAACCCGCAAATGCTTTTGTTGCGGACTTTATTGGTGAATCCACCATGTTGCCATTAAAGCGCAATGATTCAGGCGATATGATCTATCAGGATCAATTAATCGCTACATCCCATACAACCAATGGCAGTGGTGATCATTTATTGGTTATACGTCCGGAACGCCTCTATTTGTTAAAAGACTCGACAGTAAATAGTGATCAAACAATAGTTTTTTCAGGTGTGGTCAAGGAATTTGTATTTCAGGGTGAAACGGCTTTTGTTGTTATGTCAATGAGCGATCAACATAGTTTATCTTTTCGATTCAGCACAGACGCATCATCGTCGAGCGCATCGTTGCAGACAGGTCAGCAGATAAGCGTGGGTCTGGAGCGACATAATGTCATCGTTATTCCGAAGGATGAAAGCCCGTGAGTGAGGCTGAGCCAGTAACTGGCAAATACGGCATTAACGAGCAAGCACTTAAGCGTCAAGCGTCCAGAGAAAAAAATTGGCTGTTGAGTCTTGCAACTCCTGCGATTGTTTCAATTATTGCTGTTATTGTTATACCGGTCGGCTGGCTATTTTACTTATCATTCGTCGGTGGTGATGGGCAGTTTTCGCTTGAAAACTACCACAAGATGATCAAATACAAATCATACGTCAGAGTATTTACAACAACATTTCAAGTCAGCATCCTGACAACCTTGATATGTATATTTCTTGGTTACCCATTGGCATATTTTCTGGCCAGCCTGCCATCGAGACTGGCAGGTATATTCATGCTAACGGTATTGCTACCGTTCTGGACTTCTTTGCTGGTACGTACCTATGCCTGGCTGGTGCTGTTGCAGAAGAAAGGTATTATCAATGATATGGCAATTTCTCTGGGATTTTGGGATACACCGATAAAGCTGGTTCACAATATGACCGGCACGCTTATCGGCATGGCGCACATCATGTTGCCATTTCTGGTGCTTCCACTTTATAGCTCCATGCGCAAAATTGATCGTGATTTGATGCAAGCAGCATCCAATCTTGGCGCAACCCCTGTGCAAGCCTTTTGGCAGGTGTATTTTCCGCTGTCGCGTGCTGGCATGGTTGCAGGGTCTCTAATTGTGTTTGTGCTTTGTCTTGGTTTCTACGTGACACCGGCTGTCCTTGGCGGGGGACGTGTCATCATGGTTGCTACTCAAATAACGGCAATCCTGGAGAATCAGTTTGATTGGGGAGCGGCAAGTGCGCTGGGAGTGGTCTTGTTAATAGTCACTTTGCTTGTGTTGTTTATAGCAACGCGTGTGTTCAAGCTGGATGTAGCGCTATTTGGTGAAAAATGACATGCATTGGTTAAAGCGTCCAGCATCTGATACCCAGGTTACTCATGGTGCACGATTGTGGCTGTATGTGGTCGCCACAATCATCATGCTGCTACTTGTGATACCGAGTTTTATCGTCATACCGATGTCTTTCTCTGATTCTAAATTTCTCGAATTCCCCCCCGATATCTGGTCGACACGTTGGTATGATCACTATCTGGGTTCTAAAAAATGGATGAGAGCGACAAGCACGTCGTTAAAAATTGGTGTGTTAACCATGTTGGTTGCAACCCCGATTGGCACCATGGCAGCCTACGCGCTCTTTGTTTCCGGACATCGTTTCGCTCGATTGATTTTCGCGTTTTTGATCACGCCGATGATTGTGCCTGTGATTCTCATCGCTATAGGAACATTCTATGCGTTTGGACGATTCGGTTTGAACAACACGATAACCGGACTCGTGTTGGCCCATACTGTTATAGCGATCCCCTTGATCGTAATCGTCATCACTTCCGCCTTACGTAACTATGATCTGGATCAGGAACGTGTTGCACGTAGTCTGGGAGCTAGTCGGTTAAAAGCATTTTTCGTTATAACACTGCCACAAATTAAATTTTCTGTAGCCACAGCAGCTTTATTGTCTTTCCTGACTTCGTTCGACGAGGTCATAATTTCGATATTCGTTTCCGGTGGCAAGAACGCGACTTTAACCAAACATATGTTTGGTGCCTTACGCGATTTTATCGATCCAACGATTGCAGCCATCTCGACAATTATGATTCTTGTGTCTTCTATCCTGCTATTGATAACTCAATTTTTTGGCGGCAAATCAAACAATCATGGAGAAAAATAATGGTTAAAGTGGCTGAAATGCCTGCAATTGGTCGGGGATTTATCTCAGAACTTGAGATGCCCAAATTTGAAAGCCAACCCTGGACCACCCCCGTCCCTGCTACACAGCGCAGAGTATCCATTGTCTCAACAGCTGCCGTATCACGACGTGGCGAGAAGCCCTTTAGCTGGCTCGCCAAAGACCATCGTGTCATTGGTAAAAATGACCGGGATCTGGTGATGACTCACGTTGCCGTTGAGTACGACCGCACCGCCTGGCAACAGGATTTAAACACGATTATACCGCTTGACCGTCTTGAGGAAATGGCAGGTGCCGGGGAAATCAATTCTGTTGCTGATGAACACTATGCCTTTATGGGTGCCGCTGATCCACGCGATATGGAAAAATCTGCTCAAGACGTTATTGCACGCATGAAGCAGGAAAATGTAAATACCGTATTTTTGATTCCTGTTTGACCATTTTGTACGCGCGCCGTGTGCGTGCTTGCGCATTACTTTGAATCAGCCGGTCTTTCCACAGTACTAGTTGGTTTCGTACGTGAACATATGGAGGCGCTAACACCGCCACGCGCCCTGTTTCTCGATTTTCCGATGGGACGACCCATGGGCAAACCAAACGATCCTGAGTTTCAACAAAAGGTAATCCGCTCGGCATTCTCTTTATTTGATCAGGAAAACGGGCCACAGCTTGTTGATTTCAACGAAAGCATACCGGTTAAAAATGGACGTATGGGTTATGCGTTGCCCGTTGATTTAGTCCTGACCCTTCATGATATTGGTGACCTCGACGTATTGTTGAAGGAAGTAGAATCTGAAATATCAGCGCTCGCTCCTGCATACGAGTCAGCAAAGGCCGCGCGAGGACGCACCACCGTTGGTGCAAGTGAACTCGCTATTGCAGATCTCGCTCCTTACATAGCTTGTTTCGTTAGAGGTGAGAAACCACGTAGTCCCAGAAAAGGTGTGCCACCGATCCCGTTACTTAAGTTAGCTGTCGAGGATTTAGCTGCTTATTACACTGAAGCTTACACTCATAAAAACAATATTGATAACATTGAACTGCTTGGTGATTGGTTTTGGACGCAAACCAAAGCTGGGTATCTCGTATTAGGTGTGGAGGCTGCCTCACTTGAAAGCGATGAAGGTGTCCTCCGTCAGATAGTCGATATGTCTCTGATCACACCACGATTTTGGTCTGAAGGTCCATTGCCAGGCACATCAGGTTCTGGATGGTAAGTTACAGGACGAATTTGTCGATTTGCGCTGATTTGCGGAACAAGGAGCTTTAAATCGAGTCGTATACGCAGTTAAGCTATTTTCCAATACTCATATACCTCTGAGCGAACCAAGGACAAAAAAACATGATCACACAAAATAGACGTGAGTTTCTCGCATCCATGGCGGGAGTTTCGGCGCTAGGGCTTAGTGGCTCGCTAGCATTTTTACCGTCGAATGCTCTGGCAGATGTACGCGAGAAGGGTTTTTACTCTTTTAAGGTCGGGCCGGGTCTGGAAGTTATCTCCATTTATGATGGCGTTTGGCAAAAGCCTCACGATGAAAGCTTTATTGTCGGTGCAGATGTCGAGCAGACGAAAAAAGCCTTAAGAAACGGCAATTTGAAAGATGAATTTATACCCATCGAGTTTGCTTTCACTGTTGTAAAAACAGCAGGCAAAACAATCCTGATAGATGCAGGGACCGGAAGTCAACTAGCACCGACTGCGGGGTTAGCGAGTTTAGGTATGACTGCTGCTGGCATATCACCTGAAGATATTGATGTAGTGATTATCTCCCACTTGCATCCGGATCATATATTCGGCTTGATGGAAAAAGAGACTAACGCTCAGATCTACCCGAATGCGGAAATTTTAGTTGGCGAAACCGAGTACGCGTACTGGACACAAAAGGGGTTGATTGAAACCTTACCTGAACGTCGCCGAGGACTGGCGCAACGCATACAAGCTACTTTCCCAACCTGGAAAAATGTATCGCAATTTGCTGATGAGTCAGAAATACTGCCAGGGATTAATGCAGTTAACTCTTTTGGTCATACTGCCGGACACACAACCTTCAGATTAAGCTCTGGTGGTCAGCAATTATTGTTGCTCGGTGACGCTATCGTTGTGCCCGCATTATTTTTACCTAACCTGGACTGGCAATTGTCATTTGATGCGGATAAGGATATGGCGTCGGCGACACGCAAAGCCCTTGTGGAAGAAGCGGTAGCCGATAACATCACCATTGCAGGCTATCATTTCGGATTTCCGAATTCAGGGAAGATAGAAAAGGATGGCAAGGGATATGTATTTAGGCCACATTCGGTGTAAAACACTTTAATGCCTGGCGCGGTAAAACCGCGCTTCATTATCATAATTCTTGTTCTTATCCTTATGGTGTTAAAAACGTCATCCCTGCCTTCGCAATTTCCTGCGCAAATGGGATGACGTTATAGTTTTTGCTGGATTACAGAACATCCTTGCTCAACTATCCAATAATCTCCTCAAAAGACTGAACAGCTAACTTAGCAAACTCAGCATCATTTATATGCAGTGGGCTATGTATCAGCTTACGATTATCTGTCTCTTTCACTGTATTCGCCAAAGCGTCATATAAAGCCTTACGTGCTTGTGGATCATCAAACGGCTGTCCGTCTGCATCGATTGCAGAGAGTCCAGCTTCCGGTAAAAGAAAACGCACCGGGCCTTCCATTGCATTGAGTTTGTTGCCTATCCAGTTACCAAGTTGCTTGTTCTCATCGACTGTGGTTCGCATCAATGTTACTTGCGGATTGTGTTCGAAAAACTTCCTGTCAGCGTACTTGGACGGTACGGTATCGGGTGCACCGAAGTTAACCATATCCAATGCGCCGACCGAACCGACAAAAGGAATTTTCGTTCGGATGACCGAACCGAATCTATCCTCCGTTGCTGAGAAAACGCCACCCATTAACAGATCACAGACTTCCGTTGTAGTTAGATCTATAACGCCAGATAACATCCCGGAGTCTGCCAATTTCTCCATCGACTGACCACCAATACCGGTTGCGTGGAATACCAGGCATTCATATTGACTATCAAGCAATGATGTAATCGTCTGAACAGCGACAGTAGTGACACCAAACATGGTGAGTCCAATGGTTGGCAGACTACCCTGGAGTGTTGACGCAATTTTTGGAGCCAACATACCTGCTAGCGCATCAGCACCGTTACCAAAAACCTGTTCAGAAATTTGGTGTATGCCTTCAACATCTGTGACCGAATACATCATCATCATGTCTGATGGGCCCACATAGGGCGCGACGTTTCCGGATGCCACCGTTGAAATCATTACTTTGGGCGTGCCGATGGGGAGTCTTCGCATCGCTGGTGTGACAAGAGCGGTTCCACCGGAGCCTCCCGCGCTGATAATACCGGCAACATTTTTGTGCGCTTCCATCCAGTGCTCGAAAGCGACAGACATGGCGGCGACGGCTTGCCCTCTGTCGTCGCTGACGACAGCAGAAGCACCCTTGGGATGCCAGGACGCAACATCAGCGGGTTTTACGTCTGCGGTTGACGACGATGCCTTGGCAGAGGTTGAAAGATCAACCGTGTGTACAGTTACATTTCTGGCCTTTAGGCGATCAGCCAGATAGGTCAATTCATCCCCTTTTGTGTCGAATGTGCCTGCCACCAGTACCAGCTGACCTTCATTTTCGTTGTATTTTGTACCCATAAAAGTGTTTGTCCGCTATGCAATATTCTAAATACAGGGTATCAAAGATCGTCGACGTATAAAATGTCTTGCACGGCGCTCGATTCTCGACGATACAATGCACCATCGACCCCGCTTATGCAAAAATATGAAACTCAATAGCGTTGAAAGCTTCACCACCGAAGATGTTGGTTTTGTCCGAGTCACAGCTGAAGACGGCTCGCAGGGATGGGGTCAGGTGTCCACCTATCATTCCGACATTACCTGCCAAATCCTTCACCGTCAGGTCGCACCCTGGGCGTTGGGCAAGGATACAAGCAATCTTGATGACCTGCTGGATGTCGTTACCGAGCGTGAGCACAAGTTTCCAGGCTCTTACCTGCGACGTGCCATGGGTGGGCTGGATACGGCTATCTGGGATATGCGTGGTAAACAAAAAGGAAAACCTGTTGCCGAACTCCTCGGAGGTTCAGCCGGTACAATCCGCGCATACGCATCATCGATGAAACGCGATATCACACCTGCAGATGAAGCAACACGCCTGAAACAGTTACGTGATCAATATGGATTTAATGCGTTTAAGGTCAGAGCAGGCGCGGAGGTAGGTCGAGGTGAGGATGAATGGCCAGGTCGTACTGAAGAGATCATTCCGACAATCAGACGTGAACTCGGTGATGATGTTGATCTGTTAATAGACGCCAACAGCTGTTATTCACCCGAACGTGCAATTGAAATTGGTCATCTATTACAGGACCACGGTTATGGGCATTATGAAGAACCTTGTCCCTACTGGGAGCTTGAGCAAACCAAAGCTGTAACTGATGCGCTTGAAATAGATGTCACCGGCGGTGAGCAGGACTGTGATTTACCTACCTGGCAGCGCATGATCGATATGCGCGCCGTTGATATCGTGCAGCCCGATATTTTGTATCTCGGCGGAATATGTCGCACACTCAGGGTTGTTGACATGGCTAAAGCCGCCAAGTTACCGGTAACCCCGCACTGTGCCAACCTGTCTCTGGTGACCTTGTTTACCATGCACTTGTTACGCGCTATTCCTAATGCCGGCAAGTATCTTGAGTTTTCCATAGAGGGAGCTGACTACTACCCGTGGCAGGAGGATCTGTTTGTCGAGTCACCCTATACGATCGAAGATGGTCATGCGCGCGTTAGCGACAAACCCGGTTGGGGTGTCGAGATAAATCCGCATTGGCTAGCAAAATCGAACTATCAAATTAGCTCCACAGCGTGAAAATCGCTTCAATTCGCGAACCAGGAGCATGACATCAAATGGCTCGTACAAAGAAAATGACCTGTAACTTCATCGAAGACTCCATCATCTAACCAGAACCAATCTCGATTTGTATCCGTATTTCTGAGCCCAATAAACTGAGGCATCAATCAGCTTCGCGGCGCAGCGGCTGACACATACAATGCACACCACCGCCAGCCCAGGTAAACATGCTCATATCCGGATCGTAAACTGTTAAACCAATGGCACGCATTTTTTCGTTTAAATCCTTAGCACCGGCAGTCGATAAAACTTTTTCATTGCCAAGTGCAACTACGTTGCAACCCAAAGCCATTGTTTCTGCAAAGGTTGCAGGGACAATCTCTATCTGTCGTTCCCTTAACCAATCAACCACGTCGTCTTCCGTTGTTTCCAGACAGACAGCTGCACAGTCTTTTGTGAGCATGCATATCATCAAGTCTATGTGAACGTAAAAAGGATCGATCGGCGCGAGCTTTATATCCCAACCTTCCGCTATAAACCAATCTGCAACCTGCTTTGCGGCTACGCGTTCACTGCGCTGATCGGTATAGCCAACAATTGCAACACCCGGCTTGATGATATTGAAATCCCCGCCTTCAAAACTGCCGGCAGAGACCATGTCATAAATTGGAATATTGTTTTCCAGGTAGAAGCGCAGAGCTGGCGCATATTCGCCTCGACGGCGGGGACTGGCCATTTGACACAATACCGCACCGTAAGGTGTCATAAATGATGAGTCACGCGCATACACCTGATAAGGCGTATGCATATCAACGGGTAGAAAATGACATTGCGTACCAGCATCCTCATAGGCGGATACCATTTCAGCGTGTTGACGGCGGGCTAGTTGCTCGTCGAATACCCTGCCCTTACGCAGGGATTCACGTACCAGAGAGCTCCACTCGGCGTTTTCCTCGCCTAACCAGCGAAATGATTCAGACGGCCCCAACAGAACGTCTTTGAGAGCACCGGTTTCGGATTTGAGATACCAATCCTGCATGGCTGGCGTGTTGCCCGCATCATGACGCGCACGCAGTGTTTGACGCTGTGGCTGTGAAACGGTGTTAGAAACGTTCATGTCTTAATTGGTATAGGGATATGAGTGCCAAGTTACACTAATACCCCATTAACGGGCAATCAGATGTTACCGGGCTTTATTAGCCCAGCTTGTCACCTGCAGCCAGGCCATTGCTGCTAGCGTATTCACCAGCGCCTACCTTGCCTTCAGAGGCTCTGACCCGTGTCACAGTGATCGATCCCTGACCGCAGGCAACAGTAAAACCTTTGTCGTCGACACTTAGGATCTGACCGGCATCACCCGAATCGCTGGCAATAGATACATCGAACATTTTGACTTCCTGTTCGCCGTGCAAAGCCCATGCACCTGGCTGAGGATTAGCTGCACGAATGATATTGAAAATTTCGCTATTGGGTTTGGACCAGTCGATCTTCGCTTCCTTTTTACCAAACCAGGATTCATAACTGCCGGCAGACAAGTCCTGCTCGATACGCGGTGCCTCTCCCTTTTTAACCAAAGCGAGTGATTCGATCATGGCATCAACACCCATTGGAAAAAGCTTTTTGAAATACACATCACCGAGAGTTTCATCGGGTCCGATATCACAGTGTTTCTGCATTAATACGGGACCTTCATCAAGCCCTTCATCTGGCCAGAAAATGGTCAGTCCCGTTTTGTCGCTACCCATGGCGATGGGCCAATTAATCGATGATGGCCCTCTATGCATAGGCAAAACCGATGGATGATACTGAAATGAACCCAGCCGCGGCGCATCAAGCACAGGTTGAGGCACAAACAACAGGACATAAGCCATCATGCAGATATCTGCATCGAATGACTTCATTAGATCGACGGCTTCAGGCGTTTTCCATGAAGCAGGTTGATGTACCGGTATATTGTTTTCCAGAGCAAGCTTTTTTAGCGGATCAACAGGTCGGCCTTCTTTATCAGGCGCTGTGCAAACGGCAACAACATCTTCTTTGTGCTGCAACAGCTTCTCAAGCACAGCCTCGCCAAACGCCTGTTGACCATGAACAACAATTCGCATAATTGATTCCCTTTTTTATTTTTTCAAGCGCTCATTATGTTGAGCGCTGATTATTCGGAGCGGACTATTTGTACATGGTCTGTGCTTTCGTACCCGGCGCGTATTCGTTGGGATCAACCCATACGTTTACAACTGCGCATTTGCCTGTTTTGGCTATGGCCTCGCGGGCACGTAACATGGCAGGCTGGATTTCGCTGGCCTCGGTTACCTCTTCACCATAACCGCCAATCATTTCACCGAATTTGCTAAACGGTATATCCCCAAGCTTGTTGCCTATGTCACCTCTTTCAGGTCCGTACTTGGAAATTTGGCCGTAGCGGATTTGATTCATCGCAGAGTTGTTACCAATCACTGCCAGATAAGGTGCGCCAAAGCGCTGCGCCGTTTCCATATCGAACGAGGTCATACCGAAAGAGCCATCACCGTACAGGCAAACCACTTCTTTATTCGGGTGAGCAAGCTTGGCAGCCATGCTAAAACCTGTACCTACGCCCAAAGAACCCAGTGCACCCGGGTCCATCCATTGGCCAGGGTTACGTGGTCTAACCGCTTGGGCAGAAATTGTCACTATGTCGCCACCATCACCGATGTAAATAGAGTCTTCACCGAGGAATTCATTGATCTCGTAGGCCAGGCGATAAGGGTGAATGGGGTTTTGATCGGTTGTGAACATCGGCATGAGCTTTTCAAGCTTGGTCGCTTCGATCTCACGTAGTTCTTTCATCCACTTTTGTCTGGCAGCACGCGCGCCTTTATCGGTACGACCTGATGCAGCTTGTTCAACTGCTGCGAGTATGGCGCCCGGATCACCCGCCAACCCAAGCGAAATATCCCGGTTCTTACCGACGGTTGCATAGCTTTGATCGATTTGCACCAGCGTCGCCTTGTCCGAGATACGTTTGCCGTAACCCATTCTGAAATCAAACGGTGTACCGACAATAAGTATCACGTCAGCGTTTTTGAAAGCATCGGAGCGTGTGCGATCAAAATGATGGGGATCACCCTGTGGCAGCATGCCCCGACTCGCACCGTTCATATAGGCTGGGATGTCGAGCGCGCGTAAAAAGCTGATAGCCTCGTTATGCCCCTGGGAAGCCCATACCTGCTGGCCCAGTAACACAGCGGGTCGTTCAGCTTTAACCAGAATATCTGCGAGCTTTTCTATATCAGCCGGATCGCCAATTGACTTAACTGAAGCGCGGTAATGACCGGGTTCTGGTATACGTGCTTCAGATAAGGGGATCTCCCTGTCCAGTACATCACGGGGAATTTCCAGGTAAGACGGTCCGTATTGGCCGTTGAAACATTCGCGCGCTGCCATTGAAATCATGTCAGCGACGCGATCGGTAGAGAACACGCCCGCAGCGAATTTCGTAATAGGCGTCATCATATCGACGTGCGGAAGATCTTGCAGAGAACCCATCTTGTGCTGGGTAAGAGAACTTTGGCCGCCGATATGAAGAATCGGGCTTTCAGAGCGGAATGCCGTCGCGACACCGGTTACAGCGTTGGTGCAGCCAGGTCCTGCAGTGGTCACAACACAGCCAAGCTTGCCAGTTTGTCGTGCGTAGCCGTCGGCAGCGTGCGCAGCTGTCTGCTCATGGCGTACATCAACGATGCGAATTCCTTCGTCAATACAGCCATCATAAATATCGATAATATGGCCACCACAGAGGGTAAAAACAGTATCGACACCTTCAGCTTTCAGCGCTTTTGCGACCAGGTGACCGCCAGAGACAACGTCTTTATCCCGGCTTTTTTTCGCCAAAGTGTCCGTGGCTGTTTTACTGACTTCTTTTTCGAGCGTCGCCATGCCTTATCCTTTATGTTGTAAACCTACATAAATGATAACGCGTTCGCTATACTATTTATAGGTTTTACATATGAATGATATTCTTGATTGACAAGGCTGATGTCTATGATGATCAGTGTCGTTTTACATTTGTAGTAACTAAAAACTACAGACGTCTCTGATCCAGATAGGCAGTTGTCTCAAGGACACCGCCTTGCTGTAAAGTTTGCTGCGCTTTCTCCCAATAGGACAAAGTTAGAAGGTGCGCGTTTATTTCTCTGAATCGGCGTCGAATATATCTATCCCTGATTTGTAAACCTGATTCGAGTTCTTCCGGCAGAAATACAAAATCCTTGGAAAAAAACCAGTCAGGAACATCCTCTTCCCCCTCGTCCATATCTGATGTCGAAGCCAGATGCACATCGGTAAAACGTTCAACCGCATCGTAATCAAACAGAAACACGCGACCGTATCTACCAACCCCGTAATTTCTGGCGTCCAGATCTTTATTAAAGATATTCGTTGCAAGGTTATTCTGGATGCAATGGCCTAAATTAATGACAGTACGTTCAATTTCATCGTCATTTGCTGTTTCAAAATAGACGGGGAGCGGTATGATTTTTAACTGCACAATCAGACAACGAAACAGAACCTTGTCACCTTTGGTTTGCACACTGCCACCGGCATTGGCGAGCAGATTTTCCAGCAGTTCACTAACGAACATAGAGCGATCAAGTTCCAGGTTCGTGTAAATCACGTTATCCACCATACTGCCTGCACGGTTTATTTCATGCACCTGCCGGTACTTGTCCAGCACGGCATCAACCCCCTGAAATTCTCCCCATTTGTACGATTTTGTTGGATGATCACGAATAACCTTGAGATGGTAAGAGCACTTGTTGAAGGTAAAACCGATAGCAACGGTGCCATCTTCACCTGGTGACGAGCTGAATCGCGCTTTGTTCTGCGATATCTGTTGCTTAATATCATCGAGTATCGCGACTTTTCCAACGTGATTAAAACCAATGGTCGAGTAATGCAGGCCTAAAGGCCTTAGGGGCATGGTGGAGGCTAGAAAAACACAAATCTGGTAGTACAGATTGTTGGTCACATGAAAATTTGCAAGTGTCGAGCTAAACAGATTGTGAACATCGGCTGTACGGTATAAAACAGCATCTACCACTATGCCGTCGTCACCATTGAGTAATGCCAGTGCCAACGGACAAAGACTCCCGTCTTTAGCAACCATTCGTCCAACCAGAAACGCTGTTCTGTCTCGAAAGAAAGCCCCCTCTATGAATTCAATAGAGGATACAGAATTTATATCAAGCTCACCCTGTTGCACGAGTTCGTTCAGGCGCGTAGCAACTTTCTTTGCATCCTCATACATACGAGCATAAGTGACCTTAAAACGCGGTAGTTGCAAGGCGCTTATAAACAGAGCGGTTTCGATTTGCTCGTTTACAGCAAACCGTTGATGCGCCATCGCACTGGACAGGCCGCGATCACGAGGACTACCGATAAACGAATAGGCCACCGGCGTCCATACAACGTTGCAGATGTTTCGTTTCAGTGAATGGACGAAGGCAAAAGCAATATCAGCTTCGTAGCGTGCAGTGATTAGAGGCTCGAAGCGAGAATCAATTTCATCCCACAGCGCGATTACAGTTTCAAGCTGCGGGAATCGCGATTTGATTTGTGGCGCATGTATGGAGACAAACGAGCTGTACAAATTCAGTCGTTCTTTACTTATCTGAATTGATTCCTGTGCATTTCTGGACTCGAAAGCAATTTTTGCGCGCAGAGGGTATTCACACAACTCAAGATACAGATCATCGAATACTGCCAATATAAGTCGAGGTGTCAGTTCCAGCTTCTCAGCTGTAACAATCGCCTCTGCCAGCTGCTGGTACAGGGTTGCACTGGCGCTACTTGCAACCGCTCGACCGCCTGATAATACGCCAGTTGCTTGGCTAGACATGTGGACTTATTCCCGAGATTGCATTACTACGCGTTGATGTATTCCCGCAGTTGTTTCAGGTTTCAATTGTAACGTGATACTTCGACTTCTATGTCAAGCAGTTTGGCAAATCACTTAATAGTTTGCATCAATTAAATTTGCGAGTCGATTTCGCATTAGAGTCGATTTCGCATTATATTGCTATTATCATATTGGCGTGCACGATGTTTAAATGTTCTAACAGAAAAACAACAGAGGGTATTGATCGTGGCGAAAACAATTCATTCGATGATTCGTGTACTTGATGAGGCTCGTTCAGTTGACTTCTATCGCAAAGCATTTGAATTAGACGTTGCTGATCGACTTGATTTTGATAGCTTCACCTTAATCTACCTTAGCAACGACGAAGAAGATTTCGAACTGGAGTTAACTGTCAATAAAGGACGTGAAGATCCTTATGATCTTGGCGATGGCTATGGCCATCTGGCAGTTTCTGTTAACGACCTTGATAGCGAGCATAAACGCATCAAGGATCTTGGCTTTGCACCTAAAGATATCGTCGAATTTGAACGTGACGGTGCTTTGCTTGCAAAATTCTTTTTTATTCAAGACCCCGATGGCTACGACATAGAGGTTTTACAACGTCACGGGAGATTTAAATAAGAACCATTAGTTGAAGTCACTACTATTAATATCTGGAGGCGGTATGAAAACAGAACAAATTAATATTGATCAGATAGGAAATTCGACATCAGTTGTATCAAAAGATTTGCTGAAAATGTCACGCAGGGATTTGCTCAAAAGAACCATAGCCATTAGCGGCAGTTTTGCAGTGGGTGGATCTTTTCTGGCAGCGAGTGATGCTGCCTGGGCAATGGAACTGAAATCGCTGACACCGGAAGCAATGGCTACCTTGACGCAGGTAGCTCGCGATATTTATCCCC
>CAYPMR010000018.1:36336-55887 GCA_964411665.1 uncultured Granulosicoccaceae bacterium
CTGACACCGGAAGCAATGGCTACCTTGACGCAGGTAGCTCGCGATATTTATCCCCATGACAGCTTTCCGGATGCCTTGTACGCTGCCGCAGTAAAGGGCCATGATGAGACTGCTTCAGGTGACGCGGATTTCAAGACGATGATTGAAGACGGTGTTGCCATGCTCGATCAAAAAGCAGGTGAAACCGGTAATGCCAATTACCTCGCAGTTGGATGGGAGTCTGATCGTGTCGCAATATTGCGTAGCATTGAAGATTCAGACTTTTTCAAAACCATGCGTGGCGGTTTGGTTGTCAGCTTGTACAACCAACCGGCGGTTTGGGAGAAGTTAGGGTACGAAGGACCATCCTTTGACAAAGGTGGCTATCTCTACAGGGGGTTTGACGATATCGAATGGCTGTAGGCATACATTCGACATAAACCAAACCTAAAATATATTGTGGAGAAAAGTTATGAGTGCACCATTTGATGTTAATGATGATTCTGTTGTAGTGGTTATAGGAACAGGCGCCGGCGGTGGCGTTTTGTCAAACGAACTGGCACAAAAAGGTATTAGCGTTGTCGCACTCGAAGCAGGCGGCCGTCACTTACCTGACGATTATATCAATGATGAATGGCCAAGCTTCGGTCAATTGGCGTGGACTGATATGCGCACCACTTCCGGTAGCTGGCAAGTGGCTCAGGATTTCCCGAATTTACCCGCCTGGATCGTCAAGGCAGTAGGTGGTTCAACAGTTCACTGGGCCGGCGCGTCTTTACGACTTCAAGAGCATGAATTTCGTATTAAATCTGAATACGGTGAAATAGAGGGTGCCAATCTGCTTGACTGGCCACTGACACTCGCTGATTTGGAGCCTTACTATGACAAGGCTGAAGACAAACTCGGTGTTACACGTACCAACGGCATAGAAGGATTACCTGGCAACAATAATTTCAAGGTAATGAAAGCCGGCGCGGATAACATGGGTTACAAGGAATGCCACACTGGGCGTATGGCAATAAATTCCAAAGTCCGCCATGGGCGAGCTTCCTGTCAACAACTGGGATTCTGTTTTCAGGGTTGCAAGATGGGCGCGAAATGGTCATCTGCCTATGTCGATATACCGCAAGGTGAAGCTACGGGTAATCTTGAAGTCAGAGAACATGCACATGTCCTGAAAATTGAGCACGATGATAGCGGCAAGATCAGTGGTGTCTTGTATGCTGATAAGGATGGCAATCAAATCCTGCAAAAATGTCGTGTTGCCTGTGTAGCTGGTAACTCGATTGAAAGCCCCCGATTGTTGCTTAATTCTGCATCAACCATGTTCCCTGACGGTTTGTCTAATTCGTCTGGCATGGTCGGCAAGAACTACATGCGTCATATGACTGCTTCTGTCTATGCATCTTTTGAGAATCCTGTGCATATGTATCGCGGTACGACTATGGCCGGTATTATTACCGACGAATCAATAAACGACCCCAGTCGTGGATTTGTCGGTGGTTATGAAATGGAAACGGTTTCAATTGGTCCGGCGTTTACTGCCGCCTTTTTGAACCCGGGCGCATGGGGCCGAGAATTTGCTGCCACCATGGACAGCTATGCCAATTTAGCCGGTATGTGGCTTGTTGGGGAGGATATGCCACAAGAGAAAAACGGCATTACCCTGTCTGAGGAGAAAGACCAGTTTGATATGCCGGTCGCGAACGTGCATTTCGATGATCATGAGAATGACATCTCTATGCGCAACCATGCTTATCAACAAGGCAAGGCTTTGTATGACTCGGTTGGTGCCACAAACACCTATCCCACGCCACCCTATCCTTCAACGCACAATCTCGGTACCAACCGAATGAGCGAAAAACCGGAAGATGGTGTGGTTAATGGATTCGGGCAGAGTCATGACATCAAAAATCTGTTCGTCTCTGATGGCAGTCAATTTACAACGGGCGGTGCTGAGAACCCGACGTTGACAATAGTGACACTGGCTATTCGTCAGGCTGACTATATTGAAGAGCAGATGAAGTCAAAAGCTATTTGATGATAGGAATGTCGAAGATCAGTCCAGACAGGGCTGATCTTCGATTTAAGCAATTTTAGGAATTAAAATTACTCTGCTTTCATTTCGGTATTGATAGTGATCGCAATAGGACCTGTGCTGAAACCGCCAACGTCGAATTCCTGGTGATCAATTTCAGTTGATGCGTTGAAAGCAACCCAGTCACCTTTATAGTAATCAATGCGTCCACCCAGAGGGTGTTTGCCGTTAAGCGTCATTTCAGCCTGCAGAACGACTGATTTGGTCACCCCGTGTATGGTCAGATCGCCAGTTATAGCCATCTTGGTATCGCCGTCCATCTCAACTGAAGTGCTTTCAAAAGTAATGGTCGGGTAGGTTTCTACCTCAAGAAAATCTTCATTTTTCAGATGATCATCCAGTGCACCGAAACCGCTGGAGAGACTGTCTGTTTGAATTTCAACGCTGACACTAGAGTCAGCGATATTTTCAGCCAGATTCAATACAGCTTTTGACTCAGTAAATTCACCATTCTGGCGAGTAATACCGACATGACTCCAACCGAAAAGCACTTCTGTGTGCCCCTGATCCGATACATAGGTCTTATCAGCAAGTACCGCTGACGAGCTAACGGCTACCAATGCCGCAGCAGTAATGCTGGTTAATCGTGAAGTGGATATGCGCATAATTTCCGTCCTGTTTATGGATTTTGCTTGTTAGATTTTGTTTGTAATTTGGTCGAACCTTTGTCTGTTAGTCGACCATTTAGTTCCTGACCCGTATAAGATCGGGAGAAAAACACTCAGTAACTTTATTCGAACTGAGTTACAACTCAGCTACAACCGAGATACAGCTAACCGGTCTGGCTTTGTTTTGCTTCTGATTTTTCCAGCTTCCAATGGGGCCGCGGAAAATGACAAGTATATCCGTTTGGCACACGTACCAGATAGTCCTGATGCTCGGGTTCCGCTTCCCAAAAGTCGCCAACCGGCTCAAGCTCGGTCACGACTTTGCCTGGCCACAGACCGGATGCATTGACGTCGTCGATGGTCGCCAAGGCGATAGCTTTCTGATCATCATCGATGTAGTAAATGGCTGAGCGGTACGAGGGGCCTCTGTCATTACCTTGCCTGTCTGGCGTTGTTGGATCATGGATCTGAAAAAAGAATTCGAGCAACTCTCGATAGCTTATCCGGGATGGCTCGAAAATAATCTCGATTCCTTCCGCATGGGTACCATGATTGCGATACGTGGCGTTTGGTACATCACCTCCGGTGTAGCCAACACGGGTATCAACAACGCCGTGGAGTTTGCGTATCAAGTCCTGCATACCCCAAAAACAACCACCGGCAAATACAGCTCTGTTAGTCATTTTACTGATTCTCCAGTTGTGACAGGTAATCACCATAACCCTGCTCTTGCATATCTTCTTTAGCCACAAAACGTAAGCAGGCAGAGTTAATACAATACCTTAAGCCCCCAGTAGCCGCTGGACCATCTGGAAATACATGTCCCAAATGGCTATCCGCATTGGTAGAACGCACCTCCGTTCTAGTCATACCGAGACTGGTATCGCTCAGCTCTTTTATGTTCGACTTTTCCAGTGGCTTTGTGAAGCTCGGCCAGCCACAACCGGATTCAAATTTGTCAGATGATGCAAATAGCGGCTCTCCTGATACTACATCAACGTAAATACCAATCGCCACGTGATCATTATATTCACCCGTAAACGGCCGTTCTGTGCCATTTTGCTGTGTGACCCGATACTGTTCAGGCGTAAGTTGTTCTAGCGCCTGATCCGTTTTCTTATATTCCATTATGCCCTCTATTAATGCGCTCTTTTACATTCAAATCAACTGGAATCCATGATTGGAATTTAAGTAAATTATACGATAATGGGGCAATATGGTAAGCAAAATTGAGGCAAGAAGCGGAACAATGCGCAGAGTCCGGGCAGAGTCGCTGATCACAAATGGAAGTTATAACCAGCAAAAACGTATTGTAATATCAGAGTCGGGAACAAATTCTTGTCAATTCGGTCGAAACTGAACGCGCTCCGCTACTTGTTTGTTCTGCAAGCGTCAAATCGCACGTTCAGGGTGATGGATTGATATACAGTGAGGCGACGATTGCGCTCGAACATCTTCTAACTTTTTACACAGCAAGGATCACACATGAGTAAATTAAATCGCAGAGAATTTTTGGCGTCAGCTGCCGGCGTCTCCGCCATGGGACTTACTGGCTCATTTTCGTTCCTACCTGCAGTTCACGCAGGTAGTTTGCGAGACAAAGGATACCATTCCTGGAAAGTCGGATCGGACATAGAAGTTATTTCAATTTACGATGGTATCTGGAACAAAGCTCACGATGAAAGCTTTATTGGCGGTGTGTCAATAGAAGAAACCAAGGCGGCCTTGCGTAAAGGCGGTATCGATGACAGCTCTATACCTATTGAATTTACTTACACCATAGTTAAATCTGGTGGCAAAACGATTCTTGTAGATTCTGGAACGGGCGGCCAGCTGGCGCCTAGTGCAGGCCTTGGTGTTAAGGGCATGGCTGCAGCAGGCATTAAGGCAGAAGACATCGACATGGTACTGATCTCCCATTTCCATCCTGATCATATTTTTGGTCTGATGGGCAAGGGAGACAATGCTCAGGTTTATCCTAATGCAGAAATAATGGTCGGTGAAACAGAATTCGCCTTCTGGACACAGGACGGTTTGATTGAAAAGCTTCCTGAACGCCGTAAAGGACTGGCGAAACGTATACAGGCAACTTTTCCTGAATGGAAAAACGTGTCGAAATTTGGAAGCGATCAGGAACTAGCACCCGGGATTCGCTCTGTGGATACTTTCGGCCACACTGCTGGTCATACGGCATTCCACCTGGCATCCGGTGATGATCAAGCGATGCTCGTTGGTGACATCATCAACCTCCCGGCTCTATTCCTGGCTAACCTTGACTGGCAGCTTGTCTTTGATGCGGACAAAGATATGGCAACTGCTACACGAAAAAGTGTAGTTGAACGTGCAATTGCTGAAGACATCACGATAGCCGGGTATCACTTTGGCTTTCCCAACGCTGGCAAGATCAAGAAAGATGGCGACAGCCACGTTTTCGAGCCCAAGGCGTAGACGTTTAAGAAACGTTACACGATATGGCCCATCATCCTCGCGCAAGCGGGGGTGATGGACTAGCTATCAGCACACTCCATCATCGAACAAAAACTCACGTTACTGGATTCACGCAAAACCTCAACCAACTTATCAAGTAATTGATATTCTTGTTCGTGCGTATGCTCATGATGCAGCATGATCCCTACACAAATATCTTCTTCGGTACGTGTATCCAGCCGAGAGGTCAAGATTTTCGTTGTATAAGCCATAAGCGCTTGATCATCAAGGCGCTCGCCTTTAGTTTTCTTTAGCCAATCAACATCTACATCAAGTGTGCTTAATCCGTGCCCATCACTGTTTAAAGCATCAAGCGGCGTAGAGCCTGAAATTCGGGATAAATACTTAAAATGGCTCTTTTTAAGTGCTGTAACAGTATCATCAGTGCAACGATTCCAAGGCGGTGTAAAGACAGGATCAACTGCATTGCCAAAATGCCGTTGTAGCTGAGCTAAACCGCGTGAAATGTCATTGTATTGTTGCTCATAGTCTCTGTCCGAACCGAACTCACATCCCCTGCCTTGCTGTTGATGATTTTCGTGAGTGTAACCATGCTGATGAATATGTACCTTTGAGTATTCATCGTTAATCCATTTGGATATAAGTGATACCGAATCTCTATCCATCTCCTGTGGAATGACAGCTATGTCCAGTGGTAACTGACGATCCTTGAACCACAGACACATTCTTTCCAATTGCGTATCTGCCCAACCACCATCATCATTGCGAAAAAATACCTTTACAGGACAAGTGCTACTGCTCAGCACATCAGTTAATGATTCAAAGTAAGTCATGATTTGTAGTTAATTCTGCCTGTGCTTTTATAATCACATTTCTTACATTTGGGATAAGAGTCTGTCGATGATATTGACCGATTTTTTTGCCCCATTGAAATTGATGGTTTGACTGCCAGTGTTTACGCCAGGATTAGTGTCAGCTTGAGCGTTATTCAAAGTATCAATGGCGTTAATCAAATTTTCTGCGGTCAAATCTTTGGATAAAAGCAGTTGATAACTTTGACGTTTTGCCAGGCTTTGCGCCCGCAGTGTTTGCTCTGTTTCGCCACCACTGTCAAAAGGGATCAAAACACCGGGCGTGGCAGCTTGAAGTAGATCAATAGCCGTATTATAGCCGCACATGCTTACCGAACAGCTGCAGTTTGTTAATAAAGTTCGAAAATCTTTACGTACTGGTTCAATACAAATATTGGTCGAGCGAGCCATATTTTTCAACTGATCAATCTGGCTTTTGTTATCGCTACCACCAACCAATATATGCCAATGCCAGCCTGTCATCTGGGCTGCGGCATGTACTGCCGTTTTGTATATGTCCAAACCGACAGAACCACTGCCCGCACTAACGACTATGTTTACGGTTTTATCTGTAACCAATGTCGATTCAGCATCGATTTGTGTATCACTTTTTATTTTTGAATCAAAATCAAATTCTGGTGAAACAAATCCTGTGTAGCATAATTTATCCTGGAGTGATCTTGATACAGGCCAGCTCGCTGACAGATCAATAATTTTCTCGTCTGCATGAACCAGTACAGCGTCGTAATATCTGGAAATCAATTCTTCAGTTTTTTGTGCCTTTTTTTCGCTTGATGGAGGAGCAAGAATATCTCGTACTGATGAGAGCACCAACGTGCGCTTGGGTAAAGTCTGGATAGTATCGAGCAGGCTGATGAATTCATTACGCAGAACACGTCTCCCGAATGGGAATAGCTCCGTAATGACAGCATCTGTATCAAGTTTACGTATAAGACGGTTCAACTCTTCACTGCGTTTATTCATATAGGCTGAATCTATTGGCCTACCCCCAGGTTGCAATAGACTAGTGAAATTGGTGCCGTCTGATTTTATTGCTGGTAACTGAACAAGATTGATATGCTGTGTATCAAAATGCTCGACCGGTACACCTCCGCTAATAACAGTGACATCGCCCCCGGAATTTTTAATTGCATTACCAAGATTAATAGCACGACGCAAATGCCCAGCACCCAGTAGATGCGTTACGACTATCGCGATATTCAAGACGAATTACCTTTGTCATCTCGTTCTACCAAACGAACTACAGCTGGATCCGCCAGTTCAAGTGATTGATTTTCGGAAGACACATGAAGTACATATAACCTGTTTCGTTTTATTCTGAAAGGTGCTCTACCTTTAAAATGCCAGTCATACGCTACTGCCAATAGTACGCGCATGACTCCCATGTGGCACACAGCTATACTGTTCTCTGACAATTGCATAGCCCATTTGACGACGCGATCGCGGACTTCAGCGATGCTTTCGCCACCCGGAGGTTTGAATTGCCAACCCCAGTGCTCTATCGATTTAAAGCCAGTCGCAGGATCTGCAAGAAGTTCTTCTGCTCGCTCACCTTCCCATTCGCCCCAGCACATTTCTATCAAATCATCTACAACAATTGGCTGTCGTTCAGTTAGCACAGTGGCAGTTTGATGTGCTCTGCTTAACGGACTACTGAACAAGGTTGCATGCTGCCAGTCTTTGGGCAATTCAAAAGATGCTAATGTCTTTGCAGACTCCTCTGTAATGGGAATATCCGTATTGCCCTGGATTCGACCGGCATGGTTCCAGGCAGTATGACCGTGGCGCAACAGTGCGAGTTTAACCATAGAATTGCCTGATTCGATCTGTTTTATGGGATGACAAGACGCTTGATCTCTGACAGTAAAGTATCAGTAGCTGTATCAGACAAGTGTTTATCTATTATTGCATCGCGACCGCGAGCGCCCCACTCTTCACGCAACTCTGGTGATGACAAAAGTTTATCTACCATTGCAGCAAAAATATGTGGCTCATTCGGAGTGACCAAAGATTCATTAACAACTACCACGTCCCGCACACCTGGACGGTTTTCCGCCACTATGGGTAATCCTGCTAACTGTGCTTCAAGATATACCATGCCAAAAGCCTCATTAACACCGGGCCATAGAAAGATACTGGTACGTTGATATTCTTCTATCATTTGAGCTGGATCCAGTTGGCCTCTGAAACTGACCTTGTCTCCAAATGGCTTAAACAGCTCACGAACCTGCTTATGGGCTTTGCCGTCACCAACAATTGCCAGGGTCCATTCTGTGAATCCAAGGTGCTTTAGCGACTCAGCGATAATTTTATATGATTCCATCTTATCACCCGGTCGATGCATGCCCACGGACAGTAGATGAAAACCGCTAAGTTCGGCCGCTGGGGGCAGTTCATCGGGCGTAACATTTAAAAACGGTGGTAAATGCCTTAATGCCTGATCTGCAGGTTTATGTTGTTGCAAAGCATCTTTGTCACGTTCGGTCAGATAGAAGATAGCATCAGCATCTAGGCAGGCAACATCAGCCAGTCTTGCAAACTCTGCCCATGGACCTTGATATCGCTTTTTTGCGATGCTCGCTTCAATCAGAAGATAGGGTATGTTTAACTCTTTGCTAACAACGGGCCCAATTAAATCCGGGGCCTTGTAGTAGTTATGGTAAGTAATCCAGGCAAGCCAGCGATTATTGCCACTGTCACTTTGCTTGTGCCTATCATTGAGACTGAGTAGTCGTTCGATCTCCTTCTCAGATTCCGCTAATAGCTTACCTTGTACATCAGGATCTCCAGCGCCATCGTATATACGCAACTCGGATGCTAGCTCTATCTCCCAACTAGATGCGTTTCTACCTAGAGCGGCAAATATCCCTCTGGCCATCTCTCGATCGCCTGATGGAATGTGATAGTTTGGCGACTTCATCGGCGCATAAAACGCTAACATTTTCATTAGCTCGATATGTTCACTACACCGAACGTGCCTTCAACATCTCTTGTAGATGACCTTGCAATCGATCCAATCCTGCATCAACGCCAAATTCAGAGCTTAGTCTCTGAAAAGCCGCCTCTGCCAATGTTGATCGTTTGTCAGCATCCAATGCCAATTGCAGTAGAGCTTGTGAAAGGATGCTCGGGTCATCCTCTACCAGAAGGCCATGAACATCATGTTGAATGAACTCGGGAATAGCACTAACTGGCGTGGCGATGATGGGTAATTTTTGCGAGGCAGCTTCCATTAACACATTAGGCAGACCATCTCGGTCACCATCTTGTGCAACCCTACTGGGTAAGACAAATACATCTGAGTCACGCATCGTCTCAATCACTTGTGGCTGTTCGCATTCCCCCAGCCATTCAATTCTATTGGAGACGTTCAGTTCAGTAGCCAGTGTTTGCATTTGATCATTTAAAGCACCACCACCGATGTGTGTCCATTGCCAATCAAGTGTGTCTGGTAATTTGGCTAGCGCCTGGATCAATCGATCAAATCCTTTTTTTTCTACCAGTCTGCCGACAGAAACAAATTTAATTGTTTGTGTGTCATTGCTTGCATTACGTTCCGGAGGTGGAGGAAATCGGTTCAGATCAAGTCCGTGATAGACCAATTCAATCATGGATGGCGTATCTGTAAAGCGCTGCAACTGCTGCAATCCGCTAGCTGTGCAAGTAACTCCAAAACGGGCTCCGTGATTCGCTGGATCCAGTTTTTCTTGAATCTCCCAATCAGGTGAGGTCCATATATCCTTGGCATGCGCCGAGAACCCCCAGGGTAACCTGTGGATAATGGCCGCATAGCGTGCAACTGAAGACGGTGTATGTAAAAAATGCGCATAGATCCCGTGCGTTCCAGGTGTCAAATCAGCTGCCATAACCAGGCTCTGACCAAAGCGTCTAATTCGGTTACGAGTGAAATCTCGCTTTAAATCTTTAAACCAGAGCCTCCAAGCTATCGAATAATACGGTTTACGTCGAATTTTCCACCAGGCTTTCAGAACACGCAGCGGCTCTGTATGCAGATATTCGGGCAAATAATAAATATCAGCAGAAACTGCTTCGTGTAGTGGGTGTTTTTTGTCATTAGCCGGGTAACGTAATGACCAGATTGTGAAATTCACGCCTCGTGCTTCAAGGGCGGCAAGTTCCTGAGCAACGAATGTCTCTGATAATCGAGGCCAGCATTTGACCACGATAGCAAGTTTGGCGGGATTGGAAGACATCGCTAATCAGCAACAGACGATTGGTGTCCGAGAATCTTGTTTGCTCTGGCCGCGACGAAGGGTAGACCACCGAGTAAATCCGTAGCACCGCCTGCAGAGGGCGGTGGCTGGTTCGGCAATTGGCTAATAGCGTTAATCATACTTGTCGCGCCAGTACCGTCTCGCTCTTTGTCAAGCATACGAATAAGGCCAAGCTCTTCTGCTCTGGAGGCTCGTATATATTGTTCCAGACGAGGTTTGGTACGTGGCACGATAACCGTAGGAACGTCGCAGGACAGAATCTCGCAAAACACATTGTATCCACCCATAGCCACCACACCGCTTGCGCCTGCCATCAGGTTTTCCATTTGTGACTCAAAACCGAGTGCTGTTATCCTGCCCTGAAGAGCATCAACACGTCGATCAAATTCAGCACGTAGATCACCGCTGAGAAATGGGCCGTATACAAGTACGGCATCGGGCGACAAATCAGGTGCCTGTTCATAGGCACTGATTACCTGATCAATCAATGCCCTGCCATCACCACCACCACCTGCAGTAACGAGCACATAAGGTTTACCTAAATCAGTTGGTGCGCCTGAAAACTCACGTTTAAGATACCCGGTCCAATGCATGCGCGATTGCACCCGTTCCGACAGACTAAATTTTTGTAGTGGATCGTATATTGATTTCAATCCGTATATCCATATTTCGTCATAGAATTTCTCAACGGCGTCCAGTACGCCCTTACGTTGCCATTCTTCGCGCAATGGATCAGGACTATCAAGAACGTCGCGTAAGCCCAGTACCAGCTTTGTATCATGACTGCTTTTTAACCAATCCAGCGCAGGTAAAAGTTCACCACGAAATCCGGTAGCCTCTTTGTCGACAATAAATAAATCAGGCTTAAACTCTTTAACCAGCGCTGTGATCAATGCAGAACGAACAGTAGTTATACCGTCGATATCGAAACTCAGTTTATCCGATATATAGGAACCGTCAGCGCGCTTGGTAACTCCTGGCAAGCGCACGTAGTCAACACGTTCGGGAAAAGAGAAGCGTCCGGCAACGGTGGAACCGGTTATAATTAGTGCTGAAATATTGTTATTGGTTTCAGTCAATGCAGTTGCCAGCGTCCTGCTGCGACGCAAGTGCCCTAGTCCGAAAGTATCATGACTATAGAAAAGCACTCTGGCGGACTGGGCAGACGGTGAACTTTCCGGTTTACTGATTGTCTCGTTCATACTTCGAACCACCTGTTTTTGGGCAACATCTCGAATACGCAAAACGAGATACTATTCTCTTGATATTGCATATCAGACAGATTTCTGGAAGAAAGCTGGATAATCTGGCACACCAATAGCCTAAACAATAGCCTGGCAGGTTATTCGCAACTATCGGACATGGCCAAGCGCCTTTTTAAACTCAGACAAATTGTGATGGTCAATCAATTATCCCGGACGTTATTACACAAGCTTTCCGGAAGCTATTCAGGCCAACACTGTGACTATCCCACAGTGCTTTGCGAGCATTCCTTTGCACAATACATTATCAACTATAGCAGGGGATCATAATTCATGATTCGACGATTATCCCGTAATTCCGTCGTCCTGACTCTGTGTTTTCTGCTGCTGATATCGATAGGGGCTGTTTCAGCACAATCTCTCGCTGAGCCAGGCGCCTCAACTGCACTGAATGAGTCCAGTTTGATCGATGATTTGGTCACTCGTGCCGAACAGAGCGGTGCCAGCATTATCGTCATTAATCCGTCATCCAATGGCGAAAATAACGGCAGAAATGCTCTCAATGAGATTGCCCCGGAAGACCATGGCGATTCAAGCGTGGAATTCACGGCATTCATGTCAATTCAGAGCTCGGCACTGGTATTCAGAGATCGACTAAAAGCCAAGCTGTCCGCATTGCCCTACTCCTATCAATTAGCAGTAAGCACGATTAAATCTAAAAGTCCCAGTAACGACCTTGATGGATTTTCCAGGATTTTCTATTGGTCGATAGCCTTGTTGATATTCGGAATTTTAATTGAGTATCTTTTATACACGAAGTTTGTCGTCAATCGTTTTCTCAAGAGCCGATTAAAAGAAAACCCTCAAGGCTATACAGAAAAACTACCAGTACTTATCTCTCGAGCGATTTTGAGGTTCGGCGGCGTCATACTGTCAATGATTGTTGCATACACTCTGGGGTCATACTTATTTGCAAACGCCGTGATTACGCCTCCGGTGCAGTTCACTATTGCTGTGATCTATCTTGGATATGCACTGTGCCGGATTGTAGCTATTACCTGGCGAATTATTCTGGTGCCCTATCTAAGTCAATACAGAATTCCACAATTCAACAATTCTGATGCACTCAGTCTTTTTTACTGGCTGACAATTGGCGCGATTATCAATATCATCGCCGATTTATCTTCAATCTGGATTACGGAAGTTGCACAGAACGGCGAGATAGATGCAGCCCTTATGTCTGTTAGCGGGTTGTTTATAACCTTGTATAACACGGCAATGGTGGTGACCAACAGACGTTCCATTTCGCGAGCACTAAGAAATGGTAAATCCCTGGAGGCAACCTCAGGATTGATGCGCTTCATATCGCGCCTCTGGGTACCCGTTTCGATTTTATATTTTCTGTTTTCGTGGCTTGAAATAAGCTATCGACTGGTGATGGATTTAACTCTTTCCACACCGTTGATCGCCGGAGCCTACGGTATTTTAATTTCAATTATCATTGTCTACGGACTTATCAACTATGTTATCGAGCGCTTCTTTCAGCGTGAAAGAGCGTTAGCAAAAAATGCTACAACGGATGATATGGTTATTGATCCAGTTTCCAGTTCAATTGAGCAAAATGATGATGTGGCTCAAGAAGTTATGGAAGTGGAGTCTCACGATGTTGACAGTCGCTATGTACTTAACAGCTATGAAGATCTCTCACGCAGAGTCGCGGGTATTTTGTCAGTTATGGCAGGTTTTTGGGCATTAACCAGTATATGGGACTTAAATAGCAACTCGTTCTACAACGGCATCGTCACTCGTGGCCTGGATGTACTGTTTATTCTCTTTATCGGTTATATCGTCTATCAGATCGTGCGTATCTGGATCGATAACAAGATCCACGAAGAGGGCGCTGATGAGATAGCAGTTGCACCTGGTGATGAAGGCGGAGCATCAGGTTCCAGCCGAATTGCTACGCTACTGCCATTATTTCGTAATTTCATGTTAGTGGTTGTAGCCGTTTCTGTTTTATTCAGCGTATTGCTCGAGCTCGGTATCAATGTCAGTCCATTATTTGCCGGAGCCGGTGTCGTTGGGTTAGCAATTGGCTTTGGTTCTCAGGCACTGGTAAAAGATATATTTTCTGGCGCTTTTTTCCTATTTGATGATGCGTTTCGCAAGGGTGAGTATGTTGACATTGGCGAAGTTAAAGGGACAGTAGAGAATATATCAGTACGTTCGTTTCAATTG
Source organism: uncultured Granulosicoccaceae bacterium (assembly GCA_964411665.1). Classification (GTDB taxonomy): domain Bacteria; phylum Pseudomonadota; class Gammaproteobacteria; order Granulosicoccales; family Granulosicoccaceae; genus CALFCE01. The sequence continues at coordinate 50,017 of CAYPMR010000018.1, forward strand.
CGCCACCATCTGGGGCCTTTGCACACAATTCCATTCGGTGAGATACAACATCTAACCAATTTTTCCCGTGACTGGGTCATGATGAAACTTCCCTTGCGTTTGACTTATGATACCGACCCGGAAAAAGTCCGCAAGCTAATCAAGAAACTCGGACAGCAACTCGCCGATGATCCGGAGATTGGAGAAAACTTCCTGCAACCGCTTAAATCTCAAGGTGTTATCGAGATGCAGGATTCAGCAATGATTGTGCGCGTAAAATTCATGACTCGCCCGGGAGATCAGTGGACAATCCGCAAACGTGTGTTTCAGGAAATAAGAGATCTGTTTTATCGCGAAGGAATCAAATTCGCACATCGCGAGGTAACGGTGCGTCTGGCAGGCGATGATGTCGAGGGCATATCGGATGCAGACAAAAAAGCTATAGCAGCTGCTGCTCTGGGTGACGATGAGGAGATGGCCGGAAATTCAGGCAAAACCGGCGGCGATGATCGTTAATCGATAAATGCCGATAAATACTTAATGGGGATTGATCATTAATCAATCCCCCACTTTGCGTTGAATCGAATATTTTTCTAGTGACTATAGGGATCCAGTGAATCTCTCAGACCATCGCCCAGGAAATTGAACGCCAATACCACCAGAATTATTGGCAACATGGGAATGGCAGTCCACGGATAAATTTCTATCGCGGCCAGGTTTTGCGCATCGTTCAGCATAACTCCCCAGCTAACAGCCGGTGCCCTGAGCCCCAAACCAAGAAACGACAGTGCCGTTTCACCAAGAATCATACCTGGTATGGACAACATGGCACTGGCTATAAGATGGCTGGCAAAGTTCGGTAGAAGATGTTTGCGAATAACCCGCGAAGGCTTCGCACCCATCATTTCAGCCGCCTGCACAAATTGTTCTTCACGCAGACTCAGAAATTTGGCCCTGACAGCACGCGCCAGACCTGGCCAATCGAGTATGCCGAGTATTATGGAGATCACAAAAAAAACGACTACCGGACCCCAGTGGGAAGGCACTGCTGCTGAAAGTGCCAGCCACAGTGGCAGCTCGGGTAGCGATCGCAGAATCTCTATGACGCGCTGTATGGTCCAGTCCGTCTTGCCGCCGAAATAACCGGCGATGCTCCCGAACAAGATACCCAAGGTAAATGATACGGCAATACCGATCAAACCAACGGTTAACGATAATTGAGCACCGTAGAGGATACGTGAGAAAACATCTCGACCAAGTCTGTCTGATCCGAGTAAAAATATAGTCGCTTCACCCGGTGCACAAAATAGATGCCTGTCCATTTTTAGCAGTCCCAGAAAGCGATAACTTGAGCCTTTACAAAAAAACTCAAGCGCTACGGGTTCAGATTCATTAGTTTCATAATTCCAGCGAAAATTTTCGAGATCCGCTTTGGCAGTCGTTTTGTAAACATGAGGGCCTATAAATTTGCCATCATGAAAAAAGGATATACCTTGAGGCGGCGCATACAAATGCGAGGCTTGACGCTCATTTGCCGTATAGGGCGCAATAAAACCTGCAAACGGCAGCATAAGATAGGAAAAAGCCAGAAACAAACCTGAAATCAAAGCAAGTCGATGACGCTTGAATCGACGCCATATCAACACCCAATCTGGCGCATCGAACTCGGGATTTTCAGTGACTTGCCCGCTACCTTGATTCAGATCAAAGGAAGCATCGTTTACATATCGACCATCAGATTGAATGCTCATCGGTCACGCGATCCAAAACGTATACGTGGATCCAGCAGCATGAGCAGCACATCCGATATAACTGTCCCTAGCAACGTTAGCGCGGCTACAAACAACAATATAAATCCTGCCAGGAATTGATCCTGACTTTTTAGAGCTGCCAATAATGCAGGACCGATTGTTTGCAATCCTAGCACCACAGAGACCAGCACTGAACCCGACACCAGTGACGGGATAAGATTGCCGATGTCTGCAACAAAAGGATTAAGAGCGACTCGAAGTGGATATTTTCTGAGCATCGTTCGCGGTGGAACACCCTTGGCTACTGCTGTCGTTACATAAGGCTTGTTTAATTCGTCCAGCATATTGGCTCGAAGACGCTGCATCATCGCAGCTGCTCCGGCTGTACCTATGACAAATGTAGGGACGATCAGATGCAACAAGATGGATTTAATCTTGGCCAGGCTCATCGGCTCACCTTCGAGCTCAGGAGCCATCAAGCCACCTATGGGCAAGTCGAACCAGCGATTACCATAATAAAACAAAATAAGGGCAAGAAGAAAATTAGGCGTTGCCAAACCTAAATAGCCGATAAAAGAGGTGCTGTAGTCCACCCAGGTTCTGGATCTCGCTGCAGCGAGAACGCCGAGCGGTAAGGCCACCATGTAAACAAAAAGGACTGCAACCAGATTAACCAGTATCGTCATCCATACGGCTTGCCCAACCACATCCGCAACCGGTTGATCGAACTCGAAAGACCAACCGAAGTCGCCTTGTAGAATGCCGGAAAAGCCATGAGGCCCTGGTATCAGGCCAATCCAGATCAAATACTGTTCAGGTAGAGAACGGTCGAGTGCATATTCCTTGCGAAGAAACTCTGCATTGGCAACACCGGACTCTTGTCCTGTTGCACGAAGTTCCGCAATTTGATTACTTAGATAATCGCCTGGCGGCAGATTGATAATAAGAAATACAAGCGCTGACACCAGCAATAGTGTCAGTGCCATTGTCATTAGACGAAAACATGCAAATCGCAGAATAACCATCAGTTTGCCGCAGATTCACTATCGTCAAAATAGAATTCGTCCATTCGGTGTATACCAAAATGAGCGCCCGGCTCCCAGGACCATAACGCATTGTCCGGCACATTACGCAGCCGACTGGACACGACAACAGGTTGCGGGGTTTCAGCAACAATGCCAATGCCATACACCTGTTCAGCGTGGATATAGAGCATTTTATTCCATATTTCTTCACGCTGTTGTTCTGAGGTAGAAGTTTCCCATTCCTTGGCCAGTTTTATCAGTTCAACAGCATCTGGCAAATCAGGGCGCTCGCCAGCCTGGCCGGATGTTTGGTGATATTGTCCCCACTTGGGCCAGGCAAAAAATTCCTGTTCCGTTGGCGCGAGGTAGCTAGGGGACGTCTGTGATGTAGGTATGCCGTTGTCCCAGCCAAACCAGACAGAAGCCATGGCGACGCCGGAATAAACATGCATTCGCAATATGTCCCGATCGAGAGGACGCATAATCATCTCGACACCGATCTCACGCCAGGTATCTGTGATTATCTGTAAGGCATTTTCAACTTCTTCACGCTCACCAGCGGTCTCGATCACCAGCCTCAACGGCCGGCCATCAGAAAGCAAACGTATGCCATCACCACGTCGCTCCACCAATCCAATATCATCGAGCAGTTCATTCGCTGCATCAAGATCGAATTGCGACCACATTGATCTGAACAACTCTTCGTGCAGCGGGCTTGCTTCTAGCGCTTGTAAACCACTCTCAACACCAAGCGCAAAATAAAGCGCACGATTGATCATGTTGCGATCGATACCCATTGATAAAGCACGGCGAAACCTGACATCACGCAGTAATTCTCGCCACACCGGATCTGTGTAATTGAGATTTGGGTAGATAGCAATTTGGGAAGCCGATCCGTTGGACCACAGCTTGACTTCATATCCATTGCCATCTTTTTCGCCTTTTTTAAGTATGGATATATCCTTGAAATCCAGCCCTCGTGCTTGCAGATCAACTTCGCCTGCATTCGATTTGGCAGCGATCAATCCGCCACCGACGATACTCATTGAGATTTTGTCGATATACGGTAATTGCTGACCTTGATTATCAACACGATGGTAGTAGGGATTACGCACGAAATTCCGTAAACTTTTTGATCCCTCTCTGGTGGCAATCCATGGCTGCAGTGTTGGCAAATCCGGATTATCAAACTTATACATGTTATCGAGCTTGTTATGCAGTGACATCCAGCTGCGCACCCGACGATCTTCTATAAGGGACCCTAATGTGTCTGCATCAGTGTAAGTCGTGTGGAATTGCTCAAGATAGTGTCGAGGTCTGAAAATAAACGGTGGACGCGCCTGAGCAAGGGCTGGCAGAAAATACGGATTAGGTTTATCCCACTTGTACACAACTGTGTGTTCATCTGGAAAGGTAACCGCAGGAGGCTGACCATCGACTAGCAAAATCGACGGCGGTCCCGACGGTGACAGCTCGGGGTGCAGACATACATCATTCCACCAATATTCAAAATCGGCTGACGTAAAAGGATGCCCATCCGACCATCGATGGCCGGGTCTAAGATGGAATGTAAATTCCCGATTATCTACAACCTTAAAATCGCGCAGCAAATCCGGTTGCAATTGATAATTGTCGTCATACCCAACCAGTCGCGCATAACCGTAAACTACCATCTGTCGAACATCTTTCTTGCGCGAAATCATAGTGCGCAGTGTTCCGCCCTGCTTTCCATTTTTACGCCCTCTGGATTCGAGATCCACAACATAGGGGACAGAAGGAATTCGTTTTTCAATAGATGGAATCCGGCCGTTTTTAACTAGTTCAGCAAGAATAGGGCTTTCCCGATAGCCCTTGTTTAACGAATCATCTGCCTTGGCTTGAGGTATAAAGGAAAGTAACAATGTGCCTGTAAAAACAAAGGCGATCAGCGCACTGAATAAACTTTGCACAAACTGATTAATTGTTCGCCCGAATCCGGGTATGAACGCATAACTACAAGGTGTAATAATCATCGTACTATGTGTTTGCTCGAACCCAATGTTCGCCAGAGAGCTTTACCAAAGGAGGCAAATTGTCGTTAACAAAGCGGTACTCTTCAGCCCATGTATCAGGCTCACCTGCTCCGTTGGCTACCATATCAAGATCGATCTTTCTGTTAATATCAGGCTCAGGATGAGCCGCTAGTAACGCTTTTGTATAGGGGTGCTTTGGCGAAGACAACAAAACGTCAGTTGCAGCCTGCTCTACAATATAGCCGCGACGCATAACGGCGATATGATCAGCTATTCGTGCAACAACCGCAAGATCATGTGAAATAAACAGGTAAGACAGTTTCATGTTTTCGCGAATATCTTCAAGTAAATCCAGAATTTGCGCCTGTACCGATACATCCAGAGCAGAGGTGGGTTCATCGAGAACCAGTAACTGAGGATTTAATGCCAGCGCCCGCGCGATGGATACACGCTGACGTTGTCCTCCCGAAAAAGCGTGGGGGAAGCGCCGGAGCATCGCTGGATCGAGACTGACCTTTTTCAGTAACTCCACAGCCATATCCTGACGATCGCTGCGCGTACCAATGTTGTGGATTTCCAGAGGCTCGGTTAACGCATCTACGATTTGCATGCGCGGACTCAAGGATGAATGCGGGTCCTGAAAAACCATTTGGGCTTTACTTCTGAAGCCGCTTTTGCCAGCTTCGTTGAGCTGGTGCACATCTATCGTTGGACCGCCTTGCAGATCACGAAAAAGTACAACTCCACCCTCGTCTGGTGTCTCTGCACCTAACGCAATTCTTGCCAATGTGGATTTTCCGGAACCTGACTCGCCTACTATTGCCAGCGTTTTACCCCGAGTCAGCGACAGATTTATTTCTCTGGCCGCGTGCACAATTGTCGGCTTTTTCCAGGGTACGCGAGCGCTTGTTTTATATGTTTTACTGATGTTGTTCAACTCGAGAATAACATCATTTGATTCGGCCTTAACGGTGTCAGTGTCGGGAAAATGATCAGGAATTTCTGCCACCGCTCCAAACAGCATTTTTGTGTAGGCATGCTCAGGATCACCAAGTACCTGATTCGATGTACCTGATTCCATCACTTCTCCACGATGCATAACCA
>CAYPMR010000019.1:0-52567 GCA_964411665.1 uncultured Granulosicoccaceae bacterium
ATCTTCCAGTGTGTACTGTAGATCATCGTACAAGTTTAGTGCCTGCCAGCACCCTTGCAGAAGGACGCTATTGTGCTCGGAGAACAATTTCCTGTCAATTGCGCAGCTGCAAAGACACAGTCCGTATCAGCTACATTTTCCAGACGCGCCAGACTCAGCGCGAGTTGACAAAAAATGCTTTGCCCCCGTGATGTTCCTGGTCACACCTATTCAACAGCCAGGCCTGCCACTGCGGATTTCACTTTAGTCGTGACGGTAACGATTAGGCTGTCGGAATCCTCAGGCGCCTGGGGGGAGGACTTGTTGTGCTCTTGGGTGACGTCTGCTGTTGCCACGTCCAGGTCTTTATCAGTAGTCGAATTTTGAATTGTCCGCCGCTGATGTCGATCAACTCTGGCAACTCCATATCGTTAACAATACGGTAGCGCTTAAAGTTGGCCGTCCAGTCTATGCCATCTGCGTCGAGATAGCCTAACCGCTGCAGGCGTCCGGCCGCATCGTAGACCGGGCGACCCACGTCACCAGGCAACCCACGTATCCAGTAGCCAAACTGCCCGAGCGGCACACGCACACCGAGTTCCCGTAACAGTAATAACTCGGCATCGACACCCGCTACCGGTGCCCGTCGATAGGCGCGCAGGGTAGCCGAGTTGCCAATTTGCGTGACACGCATCGCCTGCTGCCCCAGGGTAACGGTCAAGGTGACGTCATAATCACGCTGTTGCTGTTGCCATCGCATGGCAGCAGTGAATCCATCATCAGGGGTAGTCAGCGCGATACGCCCGCTGGCGTTCCAGTCCATCAGACTGGCCAGTGCCTGTTGGCGCTCGGCCACACTGTTATAAACAAGTGGTTCCGCTTTTGGTTTGGGTGCAGGCGTCGCACAGCCAGACATCAACCACAGCAGCGCAAGCCACGGTAGCCAGACAGCAAAGCCGTTTTTTTCCGAAAGCTTACTCAATGATGGCTGCAGGTCAAAGCGGGCTGCTGATTATTGGATAAATCGTTCAACAACACTTTTAAGATTAGAATCGTCAGGTGATTCGGCCAGAGCCTTGTCCCAGATGTCACGCGCGGAATCCTGCTCACCGGTAATCCACAAAACCTCACCCAGATGAGCGGCGATTTCCGGATCTTTTAATTCTGCATAAGCGGCACGTAGATATTCCAGAGCCTCATCCATACGCCCTAACCGGTAATAGAGCCAGCCAAGACTGTCGAGAATAGCCGGATCCTGCGGTAACAGGCGATTGGCGTCTACCAGCAATTGCTCCGCTTTTTCCAGTTCAGTGTTTGTTTGAGCGTAATGGTATCCAAGCGCATTCATGGCGTGTGCATTTTCAGGTTCTGTCTCTATCAGCAGTTCAAGATCTCGCTTGAACAACTCATCCTCTCCCTGACGCTGCGCAACCAGCGCACGTGTGTAACGCAGGTTGCCATCTTCGGGGAACTGCTCCACACCGGCAGAGAGAACTTCCAGACTTTCCTCATCGAGACCAGCGTCACGCAACATGCGGGCTTCAGTACGAATCAGGCGCGGCATGACTGCTTCATTGCTTGACTGCCTGAGCTCGGCAATGCGTGCCCGACCTTTTTCCACATCACCCGTCGTGCCGTACAGCTCAGCGACACGAATTTGTGCATCGAAAAATGACTCGCCCTCTACAACTTGTTCGTAATGCTCAATCGCCTCTTCATATTTCTGCTGGCTATCGGCAATGCGCGCAAGATAATAATGCGCTTCTGATTCATATTCGCCAAGCGTCAGCAACTGCTTGAAATAGACAGCAGCTGCTGAATTGCGTTTCGATTCAAGACCCAGCAAACCAATGGTAAACATCGCTTGCGGATCATCTGGTGCACGTGCATATATTTCTTCAAATTCAACTTCTGCTTCATCGTAGCGCTCTGCATCGACCAGCAAGCGCGCCAACCCCAGACGCAAATTCACGTCTGTCGGATTACTTTTAACCGCAACGCTTAATTGTTCAAGACCCTCATCCCCTCGACCCAGTGACATAAGAACTTGTGCACGCACGATTTGCGCTTCAGAGCTTTCAGGGTCTATCTCCAACGCTTTCTCTATGGCCTCAAGCGCATGCTGGCGTTCCGAGTGAGTCATTGCAAGACGCGCGTAAGCGATGTTGGTTGACTTCTCCTCGGGTAATCGCTCTCGCAGTCCACGCATCGCCTGCAACGCAGTCTGGCTGTCAGCCTCACGCGTCAGCATGATGTAAAGGTCTTCTACAACAGCATCGACCGGCTCATCGGACAGATCAATCAGACCGGCCATCTCATCCGCAGCCGCTTCGGCATTGCCACGACGCAAATGCACTTGCGAGAGGATTCTGAACACTTCCGGATTCTCGGCATCAAGTTCTTTCCAGCGGTTGGCAGAATCGAGTGCCACAGGCCAATTACGCCCGTAAACGGAAAGTCGGGTTGCGCGCTCGGAGACGCGCGCATCATTGGTTCGGCCAGAGGCTGAGCTATAGCCTTCGATAGCAATATTCAGATAGCCGCGCCTGCCAGCGAGCTCGGCGATCATGATTTCATACATCAATTGCGAGCGAGTAGCGGCGTCCAGATGCTGGTGCTCTGGCTGTCCCTGCGTCTGCTGAGTATCGCTGCCATCGGCCGCAAATACTGGAGAATTGGCGACCGGCAATGCGTTGCAACCTGCGACACATAAAAGAGCGATAGCCAGCGGCACATAACGCCTTGACCATAGCGATGAAGAAAGTGACCCTGTCGGTGCTGTATTTGACTGTGACTGCATTCAAACCCCGCATTCAGTGTTGTAGAGCAAATCTGGCATAGACCGGATAGTGCAAACAGCCTACTACAGCTGCCACTACAAGCGTATTGCCGTAACAACGCAGCATCCATGCCTCAATATAGAAAAAGTGCATCACCGCTGATTGCAAGTCACGACTTTGCCGACAATCACCGATTTTCTGGCGCTAAAACGCCCATGCTGTATTGCAGTTTAGCTGCTTGCTAACGGTTTTGTTACTATATTGCGCTTATCGGTGGAGCGTTAATACCAACTTGAAAGATTCAATCAGAACCAGACTCGAAGGTGTATCCGAGCGGCATGAAGAAATAGCCGCCCTGCTCGGTGAACCCGACACCATGGCTGATCAGGACAGATTCAGAGACCTGTCCAAAGAATATGCGCAACTTGAGCCCGTCGTAAAAACATTTGCTGCCTACGTTGACGCACTTGATGATCAGAAAAGTGCAAAGGACATGGCCAATGACAGCGATGCCGAGATGCGTGCCATGGCAGAGGAAGAGCTCAGCGGCGTTACTGACAGACTCGAGACACTTGAGAATGAACTGCAGGTTCTGCTGCTGCCAACTGACCCGCGCGATCAGGCTAATGTATTTGTTGAAATTCGCGCTGGTACCGGTGGTGACGAGGCAGCAATATTCGCAGGCGATCTACTTCGCATGTATCTGCGCTATGCCGAGTCGCAACGCTGGAAAACCGAGTTGATCAGCGAACGGCTCGGTGATCACGGTGGATACAAGGAGGTTGTCTGCAAAGTCAACGGCCAGGGTGTTTTCTCCAAACTCAAGTTCGAATCAGGCGCACATCGGGTACAGCGAATCCCGGAAACGGAATCGCAGGGTCGCGTACACACCTCAGCAGCAACGGTGGCGATACTGCCCGAGGTCGAGGCCATAGAGGAAGTTGAAATCAATTCCGCTGACATACGTACTGATACGTTTCGTGCCTCTGGCGCCGGTGGTCAGCATGTCAACAAGACAGATTCGGCAATCCGTCTGACGCACATCCCGACCGGCATCGTGGTTGAATGTCAGGACGAGCGCTCACAACATAAAAACCGCGCACGGGCTATGTCGTTATTGCAAGCGCGCCTGATGAATGACCAGGTTTCGGCACAACAGGCTGAACAATCCGAATCGCGCAAGCTGCAAGTCGGTAGTGGTGATCGTTCTGAACGCATTCGCACCTACAATTTTCCCCAGGGGCGACTGACCGATCACCGAATAAACCTCACCCTCTACAAACTGGACGACATCATTACTGGCGAACTGTCCCAGGTTATCGATCCGTTGATCGCAGAGCATCAGGCAGATTTGCTGGCTGAGCTTGGTGACTAGCCTCATTGACTCATCACAGTGATTAACCCAAGTGGCTAAAAGAACGCAGAGCGCAAACAGCGTCAGCGTTGCAGCAACATTGCATTGGGCAACCGAACGTTTAACCAAATCCAGCCTTAGCGAACGTGACAGCGCCAGACTGGATGCGGAAATTTTACTCAGCCACGTAATAGCCAAGCCTCGCAGTTTCCTCTACACATGGCCGGACCATAGACTCACTGAGGATGAAATCCATACCTTTGATGACTTACTGGAGAGACGCGCAAGCGACTACCCGCTGGCCTACCTCACCGGTGAGCAGGAATTCTGGTCACTGCGCTTTGCCGTCACGCCCGAAGTATTGATTCCTCGTGCCGATACCGAGCTGTTGGTCGAGACAGCACTTGGCGCCATCAAAGAGGTCCCATCACCTCGCGTGCTGGAACTCGGCACAGGCAGTGGTGCTATAGCCATCGCACTGGCATCCGAGCGAGCGGATGCGCAACTGGTTGCCATCGATAACTCGGCACAGGCTTTACTAGTGGCTAAGCTCAATGCGAAACGAATCGCCAACGAATTGCAACGCCCGATCGCCATCACATTTGGGCAGTCCAACTGGTTTGAGCAACTCAACCTGATCGACCCTTCAACTGACGAGTACGACCTTATCGTCAGCAACCCACCCTACATCGCACAAAACGATTGGCATCTACTTGGATCGATCCGTTATGAACCACAACAAGCCCTAACCAGTGGCGTTACAGGCTTCGATGATTTGCACCACATTCTCGAACAGGCAAAGGCGCATTTAAAACCGGCAGGATCACTGATGCTGGAACACGGCTACAATCAAGGTAAGGCTTTGCGTAACAATCTCTCACAAGCCGGCTACAAGCAGGTTGCAACTTATCGTGATGCGGCTAACCATGAACGCGTTACTACTGCGAGCATCGTTCACGATGATAGCCATGCATACAAATCGATAAGTTAATACCAGGTTCCGAGGGTTACATTCGCACACAGATCAACTCAGCATCGCGCACTATGAATAATCCAGATAACACACAAGAGAGCAACGGACAGGAAACCTTCGCTGCTATCGATCTCGGTTCCAACAGTTTTCATATGGCAATTGCAACCCCTGAAGGGCGCTCTATTCGTATGCTCGATAGTTTGCGCGAGCCGGTTCGACTCGGCGCCGGTCTGGATGCAAAAAAACGAATCAAAACAAAAACCGAAAAACTGGCACTCGATACATTGCATAAATTCGCCGAGCGATTACGCGGTATTCCACGCGATAACATCCGCATGGTCGGCACTAGCACGCTACGTCGCGCACGCAATTCCAATCAATTTGCCAGCAAAGCCTTCGAGATACTTGGCAAGCGAATCGAAATTATTTCCGGACGCGAAGAGGCGCGCCTTATTTTTGAATCTGTTGCTCACACGCTTCCCGACAACGACGACAGGCGACTGGTGATAGACATCGGTGGTGGCAGTACCGAGCTAGTCACCGGATCTGGCGTCACACCCGTACTGATGGAGAGCATCAACATCGGGTGTGTTAGCTCTACAAATAACTGGTTTGATAACAACGAGATCTCACAGGACAATTTTCGCACAGCCATGTTGCATGCACAGCTGGAACTGCAACCATTAGCACTGTCGTTTGCACGTTCAGGTTGGGATCGGGTCTATGGGTGCTCCGGCACAATAAAAGCCACCGCCCGCGTTTTGCATGAACTGGAACTCGTTAAAGTTGAAGACGTTATCACCTGGGCAGGCCTTAAAGCCCTGCAAAAGAAATTAATCAAGGCTGGGAAGATTGAGAAACTGCGCCTCGAATCCATCACCAAGGATCGTATGCAGGTCATCGTTGGTGGCATCAGTATCCTTATGGGTGTCATGAAGACATTGGATATCAAGGAGATATACATCTCCCAGGTCGCTTTACGTGAAGGGCTGATCTTCGACATGATTGGCAAGTCAAGACATGCTGATATCCAGAGTCATACCGTTAACAATATCGCCAGACGATTTCAGGTAGATGAGTCCCAATTAAAGCGTGTAGAGACAATGGCACTGGAGCTCTATGAGCTGGCGAGTAAAGTGTGGGAAATCGACTCCCCTGCCAATGAAAATCTTTTGCGCTGGGCAGCACGATTGCATGAAATCGGCCTGTCGGTCGCACACTCGGGATACCACAAACACGGCGCTTATCTTCTGGAGCATGCTGACATGATGGGCTTTACACAGTCAGAACAAGCAGCACTTGCCTTGATGGTTCGCTACCATCGACGTAAATTTGATGTTGAAGACTTTGAATTTCTACCCCGCCCGGATCAGGAAAACGTACTTAAACTGACTGCTCTGCTGCGCCTTGCAGTGTTGATCAATCGCTCACGCAGTGATTTCGAATACCCTGTCAAAAACCACATATTCAAGTCAGATAAAATTGTTTTTCACGCAGATGAAAGTTGGCGTGAAGCGCATCCGCTGACACTGACAAACCTTAAAGAGGAAGCCCGGCATCTGGACAACGCAGGTATTGATTTAAAGTTTGAGCCTGCACAATAGGAGAGGTTCTGCCACGCAGGCTCCAGCTTGCGCGGTAGATCCGTGATCAGTCTTCCTGTAACTCAGGGTGACCGAGTGATTTGATAAGTTTTTGCTGTGCACTGAACCAGCGCACTTTCTCTTTGGAAATGTCGCCGCTTCCAGCCTGGCGGCTGTCACGTTTACTCAGACGTTTGTATTTACCATCGGGTTGTAGCTCCCAGGCAAAACAATTGTCTTTCAGATAATACTCCAGACATTCTTCCACTATACGCGGTATCAACGAGCTTGCTATCGGTATCGCGATCTCGACCCGGTTATACAAATTTCTTGGCATCCAGTCAGCACTACTCATATACAGCTCGGGTGCACCATCGGAAGCAAAATAAAACACACGCGAGTGCTCGAGAAAACGACCCAGCACAGAGACAACACGAATATTCTCTGACAAACCGTCTACTCCGGGCAGCAATACACAGATTCCTCGCACAATCAGATCAACCTTGACACCGGCTTTTGATGCTTTGTAAAGCGCATCAACAATACTGACATCAACCAGGGAATTCATTCGCGCAATGATACGGGCTGGCCGACCATCTTTAGCATTGTGTATCTCAGCGTTTATTTTTTTCAACAGAAAACTCTGTAACGAAAAAGGCGCTTGTATCACTTTCTTCAGATTGGAAGCCGTGCCAAGCCCTGTCAGTTGACTGAACACTTTTTGAATATCATTACAAATACCGGTGTCGCTGGTGAGCATGCTCAGATCGGTATAGATGCGTGCAGTCGTTGTATGGTAGTTGCCTGTGCCGACGTGAGCGTAATGCACAATTTTCTTTTTCTCACGCCTGACCACTAACAACATCTTGGCATGCGTTTTAAAACCTACAACACCATAGACAACCTGTATACCGGCACGACTGAGCTTGGATGCCAGGTGAATATTGGCCTCTTCATCAAAACGCGCGCGTAGCTCGATCACCACGGTCACATCCTTGCCCGCACACGATGCTTCCATTAGCAAGTCAACAAATACAGACTCGGTACCGGTGCGATAAAGCGTCTGTTTGATCGCTAACACGTCAGGATCAGCAACTGCCTGACGGACCAATTCAACAACCGGCAGATAGGATTCATAGGGATGATGCAGAATGATTTGTTCCTGTGATTTGATGCGCCCGAAAATATCACTGCCTGTTTCAAAAATCGGATGCGCATAAGGGGTGAATTTTCGGTATTTCAGATCAGGGCGATCAATTTCATCGGGCAATGAAACCAGTCGATTAAGATTAACCGGGCCGTTAACTTTGAACAACGCACTTTCATCAAGGCGAAATTGCTGCAACAGGAATTTGATAATACGCTCAGGGCAACTGGCGACTACTTCCAGGCGCACTACCTGCCCGAAATTTCGCTGTAACAACTCCGCCTGCAAAGCGCGCCTTAGATTAGCAACCTCTTCCTCCTGTACATAAAGCTCGCTATTGCGTGTGACCTTGAACTGATAGACGCCCAATGGCTTTAAGCCAGGAAACAACTCAGCCATCTGCGAGTGAATAATCGACGACAGGAATACATAACAATGTTCGTGACCACAAACGTCAGGTGGCACACGCGTGATTCTGGGCAATGAACGTGGCGCTCGCACCAGTGCGTAACCGGAATCGCGACCGAAGGCATCGACCCCTTCCAGATCAATAATGAAAGTCAGACTCTTGTTAGCAAGTTCCGGAAACGGATGAGAGGGATCAAGCCCGAGTGGACTCAATACGGGTGCAATTTCGTTAGCAAAAAATTTAGCCACCCATTTAGTGACATTCTCATCCCAGTCCCTGTGTTGCAGAAAATGTATATTCTGACTACTGAGCTCCGGTGTTAGCACGTCGTTAAAGACCCGGTATTGGCGATCGACAAATCCATTAACATCCCGCGTCACGGCATCAAGAACCTGTTGCGGAGACAAGCCATCAGTACCGGCCGAATCCAGACCGCCGGATATTTTTTGTCGCAGCCCGGCCACCCGAACTTCAAAAAACTCATCCAGATTACTGGTGCTAATACACAGAAAGCGCAGACGCTCAAGCAGTGGTACGGATTTATCTTCCGCCAAATCGAGCACACGTTCGTTAAAACGCAGAAATCCAATTTCCCGGTTGGATACGCGCACAGAAGGTTTTGGACGCGGATGTAGCATCGACGCTATTTTTATTCTTTTCTTCTTTTGACTGCCGGACATCGGGCCTATCCTTCTATCTTGTCGTTGCTTTAGGACAGTTTGATGACAGTATTCATGTGCGACACCAAATCAGGAAAAAAATCATCAAAACAAGCTTTTAGCGCAAGCTGATGCTCTCTCAGCGGGTCACCGGCACTGGCCAGTGGGACAAATCGATGTGAGCGTTGCGAAATACGTTGCAGAACCTGTTCCACGCTATCGAATTGCAAATAGGACATCAGTGCATTCTGTTCGACAACAATCCGTGAAAAGCGCTGCAATCGCGGTGGCATCAGCTCTACATGCTGCTGCAACGCCTTATGCACAAAACCGACATGTGCCTGCAACGGCGTGTCGCTGTAGTGGTGCCAGTTCTGAGCGAGAAAGTGATCGTACAGAACATCCGTAATGATCCCGGCAAATCGTCTATGCGGTTTGGCGAAGTAATTCCGGGCTCGCAAGTTGGCTGGATGTTGGTCAGTGAATGAATCGATACGGCGGTGCCAGAGGATGCCCTTGCGAATGCCATCAGGATAATGACCCAGATCAGAGCCACGTACAAAGTCCCCGCAATACTGGCCGACAAGAACAAACTCGTCGTTATTGCTGAACAAACTATGGGCGAGATAATTCAAGCGTGTATGATTCTATTGTCAGTTAAAGAACAATGTGTTGGCGATAGATTATCGAGCGGCTAATAGTCCTCTACAAACGCCGAACAAGTCGCAATAGACTAACACTGAAGTCTTAGCCAAACCATGAATGTAGAACAGCATAAACCATGAACGAAGAACAACAGGAACGTTACAGCCGGCATACCAACCTGCCGCAACTCGGTGATGAGGGCCAACGTAAACTGCTCAACAGTCATGTCATGATCATCGGCCTGGGTGGTCTGGGCTCACCTGCAGCCCTGTATCTTGCTGCATCCGGGGTTGGTCACTTAACCTTCGTCGATTTCGATATTGTCGAGCTGTCCAATCTGCAAAGACAGATCGCACATACCACAGGCCGTATTGGCGAACTGAAAACCCACTCGGCCAAAACTGCCTGCCTGGAACTGAACCCCGACATCACTATTGATACCATCGACTATGAAATGGAACGCGATGAATTGTTTCAACAGGTAGCTCGCTGCACAGTGGTAATCGAAGGCAGTGACAACTTCCCTACCCGGTTTTTAGTCAACGAAGCCTGTGTCGCAGCAGGCGTACCACTGGTCTCCGGTGCAGCGATCCGGTTTGACGGACAACTCACTGTTTTCAGAAACGACAAATCCGGTGGTCCGTGTTATCGCTGCCTGTACAAGGAAGGCGGGGAAACGGCTGAGACTTGTAGTCAAACCGGGGTCCTCGCGCCCTTTGTCGGAATGGTGGGTACCATGCAGGCAATTGAGACAGTCAAACTCATTACCGGTGCCGGTCAAGATCTGGATTCACGCTTGATACTGATGGACGGGCTTAATATGGAATGGAACACTATCAAGCTGGTAAAAAGCCCGGATTGCCCGGTATGTAGTGCAAACTAGTGCCAACGCAATCAATGTCGCGTTTGCGGATTTTCAGTTGCCGCTGAACCACTAAACAAGGTACCCAGGTCGACTGAATCGTAGCTGTACTGAGCTGCACAAAATTCGCAGGTGATGGATATCTCCCCCTGCTCTTGCAGTATCTCAAAAGCCTCCTCAGCACCCAGACCTTGTATGACACCGCTGGTCCGCTCTCGCGAGCAGGAACATTTAAAACAAATATCTCTTTTATCCAGCAGCCGCACACTCTCCTGATTATACAACCGATACACGATCGTTTCAGCATCAAGTGATAACAACTCGTCCGCTTCCACCGTTGCGGCAAGCGCAAGTGCGCGATCCCACCCATCTTCATCGCTGGCAGTGCCGGGTAGTCTCTGCAGTAACAACCCTGCAGCCGTATCGTCGCTAACATGCAGATAAAATTCGGTCAGCAGCTGTTCGGAATTTTTAAAGTAATTACGCAACGCATCGGACAAGCTATCTCCCAGCAATTCGACAATACCCTGATGGGGCTGACCCATAGCATCAGCCTCTACACTGACACTCATACGTGCATCGATGCCAAAGACACCCTGCAGCGTGGCATCCTCCGGCACAGATTCCCAGCGGGCGAGGCCCCGGGCTGCGCCATCGCGGGTGACTTGTACAACCAACAAATGCACCGGTCCCGTACCACGCACTTGTAAAGTCAGCTTGCCATCGAATTTGATACAGGCAGACATCAGCACAGCCGCTGCAAACGCCTCCCCCAGAACCTTCTCGATCACAGCAGGGTATTCACAACGCTGCCGCGCCGTCTGCCATGTCTTGTCGAGCTGCACTATCAGTCCGCGCACTTCACTGTTCTCAATAACAAAGTGATTGATGGAGTCTTGCTGACGCATGAATTATTTCTCACTAAACAAGGCACTAAAATGCCGACAGGCAGGCGCATCCTGCTACCTACCGCATATTTTACACTCGGATATGGCTAATCAGCAGAATAGGTCACTTGTGCATTACAGCAAACGGTCGTTACTACATCAGTAGACATGCTGTACCGGCGCGGCTTGTAGATGCGCGAATAGTCACCCATGGATACGCTCAAGTGGCGTGATCCTTGATAAACCATTGATAGCATGATCAAAAATTCATCAGGGGTACTTCAGGCTCAGGGCCAATTCCAATCCAGTCCTATCGATAGGACGCTCGCTCTTGTACTCGCTGGCGGTCGCGGTTCCAGGCTTGAAGGCTTGACAGACTGGCGTGCCAAACCTGCTGTGCCATTTGGTGGCAAATACCGCCTGATTGATTTCGCCCTGTCCAACTGCCTCAATTCAGGTATCTCCAGAATAGGCGTTTTGACTCAATACATGTCTCACTCGCTGAACCAGCATGTACAACAAGGTTGGCGTCTGACAGCAGCAAACGGCAATCCGATGGTCGAACTATTGCCCGCGCAACAACGCACGGTTGAACACAATTGGTATTCGGGTACGGCCAATGCGATTTACCAGAATCTCGATATCATCCGTAAGCACCAGCCACAATATGTGCTGATTCTGGCAGGTGATCATATTTATAAAATGGACTACCGCAGCATGCTGGCAGAGCATGAAGCCAGCGGCGCAGATCTGACTATTGCAAGCACAGTAGTACCCAGCGCAGAGGCATCAAATTTCGGAGTCTTGCAGGTCGATGAGCAGGATCGTGTTTGCGGCTTTGAAGAAAAACCCGCTCAGCCAAAAAACATACCCGGTGACACTGATCGATCTTTGGTCTCCATGGGTATATACATCTTCAACAGCGATCTGCTCTATGACATTTTGCAACAGGATCATCAGCTCGAAGAGACACAGCACGATTTCGGCAAGAACATCATCCCCTCGTTAATCAAAACCAATAAAGTGGTAACACATCGCTTTAATGATCCGGCATCAGGCGAACCGGCTTACTGGCGCGATGTCGGTACGCTGGAGGCATTCTGGCGGGCTAATCTGGAATTGATCGGGGTTGTGCCGCAACTGAATCTGTATGACACCGACTGGCCCATTCGGACTTTTCCAACGCAATCACCGCCCGCCAAATTTGTGTTTGATTCTGCGGAACGATGTGGTCAGGCACTGAATTCCATGATCTGCGATGGCTGCATTATCTCTGGAGCACGCATCAGTAATTCACTGCTGTTTACCAACGTGACAGTCGATGAAAAAAGTGATGTCGACGAGTCAGTCATTTTACCAGACTGCACAATAGGCCAAGGCTGCCGGTTGCTACGTGTTGTACTGGATCGTTATTGCGCCGTACCAGCAGGAACTGTTATCGGCTACAGCCAGAGCGAGGACCGAGAACACTTCCACGTCACTGATAACGGTATTACACTGGTCACTCAGCAAATGCTCGAAAAAGCTTACCCGGAGAAATACGAATCACGGGATTCGGCAGAAAATCGTGGCTACTACGGTCAGCAACAGATAAAAGCCGCCTGATACTCGCTTTTTACAATCCCACCGACGTATTATTCGTTCGCACCCTGGCACTGTCCGGTCAGTAATTTTCTGCCGCGATGTTTTGACTGCCAGCTTTACACTTCGATCTATCCTTGTTGCGTGCACGTCGACCGATGAATGACACGTTTGACTCTACACAATCCCTGGCAATTGTTGATCTGCAGGCTCTGCACAAAGAACATGCGCTGAATGAGGTGGCCGGACAAATTCAACGAGCCTTGCAAACTCACGGTTTTATGTATGTCCGTAATCACGGCATAGACGGTTTGCTGATCGAAAATTTACGCCACACACAACGAGTGTTTTTTTCTCAATCC
This sequence comes from uncultured Granulosicoccaceae bacterium, assembly GCA_964411665.1. Lineage (GTDB taxonomy): Bacteria > Pseudomonadota > Gammaproteobacteria > Granulosicoccales > Granulosicoccaceae > CALFCE01. The sequence goes on from CAYPMR010000019.1 coordinate 13,222, forward strand.
CTGGAACAAAAAAGACAGATCAACATAAACGGTTATAACCGCGGCTACCTTGGCCAGGGCGAAGCGCGTATGCACGGTGCGCAAAAACACGATCAGAAGGAAGTCTTTTTCTGGGGCGCAGAACTTGCCGACGATCACCCACACCGATTGGCTGGCTTGGCGTTGTGTGGTCCCAACCAGTGGCCGGAACAACCGGCAAGTTTTAAACAGACTGTACTCGATTATACCGGGGCAATCGCGCATCTGGGTGAGCGCTTGTTGCAGGCCATCGCGCTGGCCCTGAACCTGCCGCAAACATTCTTTGCGCCTTACTACGACACACCCATGACACGTGGTCAGCTGATCCACTACCCGCCAACGCAGGGTGAGCACGATGATTTCGGCGTGGCACCGCACACAGACTTCGGTTGTATAACACTACTGCTTCAGGAAACAGCCGGGCTGGAAGTACAGATGCGCGATGGCTCCTGGATAGCTGCACCACCGATAGACAATACGCTGGTTATAAATATCGGCGATTTAATTGAGCGCTGGACCGATGGTCGCCTGCCTTCTACTCGCCACCGGGTGCGCAACCTGACCGGCGAAGCACGCTACTCGATTGCCATCTTTCATGACCCAGCAGCTGATGCGCGCATCGACCCCAATGATATGCGTTCGAACAGCAACAACTTTGAACCCGTTGCAGCGGCGGACTATATACAAGGACGTAACAAAGGTGCTTTTGCACATTTCGGGCAAGTAAAAAAACAGTAAGCAATTTTTTCTAAATGTCCTGTAAGCATGCTTAAGAATCAACGCCCATGTCGTTAACGGTAATAACGTTGGTATTAGCCGCAGCAATACTGCATGCCAGTTGGAATGCACTGGCGAAGAAAAGTAGCGATCCGCTTTTTGGCATCGGTAGCTTTCGATTGGTCTGTGCAGGTTGTGCTATTTGTTTTATCCCGTTTGTCGACCTGCCTGCTAAGGAAAGCTGGTGGGCCTTGCTGGTCTCAACACTGATACATTCCGTTTATTATTTTACCGCTGCCGCATCCCTCAAAGCAGCAGACCTTAGTCAAGTGTACCCTCTGTATCGCGGTATATCGCCGTTACTGGTGGCCATACTGTCTGCATGGTTTGCCAGCGAATGGCTGAACCCCGTGCAGTGGTCAGCGGTAATCATCATTACAACAGGGTTGTTAGCCATCGCATGGCATCCGGACATCAAGGGTCGCCTCTCACGTCAGGCACTATCCTGGGGACTGGCCACATCTGTGCTGATCGCCTGCTACACCGTAATCGACGGACTGGGGGTTCGTGAAGCCGGTAATCCCTTAAGTTATATTGTCTGGCTGTTTGCTCTGGAAGCTCTTCCAATCAGTGCTTATCTGATGCTAAAAGACCGTCAGGGCTTTACAAACTATCTGTCAGCCAATATCACCACTTGCATCACAGGTGGCATCGCCTCAGCAGTCGCCTATGGTTTGGTGATCTATGCCATGAGCCTCGGTGTTATTGCATTAGTGTCATCGCTACGCGAAACAAGCGTTATCTTTGCTGCCTTAATCGGCACCCTCTTTCTGCGCGAACCGTTTGGGCGTCGACGAGTAATCGCCTCGGCCATAGTGGTGCTGGGTGTTATTGTTATCCGCCTGGCTGAATAGCCCAGTGAGCGAGGACCGGGCCAGCCCTCTCATTCCAACCACTCCTGCAAGCCCTGACTAAGCTACAACTGAACAACAACTGAACATTGCCGACTGGCACTGTAACCCAACGGTTTTGACAGAATTCACATAAAATAACGCCATGCACTGATCAAAATGGGAAATTTTCCCAACAAAATCAGACAGTCCCCAGAGAGTATGACATCATTGGTCTACAACAAAAATAAGTTGGTATTAGTTACTACCGACCCTAACCACCACACCCTAATTGGAGTGAATTTGTTATGCGTATGATGAAATTACTGACAGCCGCTGGAATTAGCAGCATTGTCACTTTCGGTGCTACGGCACAAGCTGCCGATGTCGTTATCGGTGTCCCTAACTGGCCTTCGGTTCTTGCCACTGCACACGTACTAAAAGGTGCGCTTGAAGAAAACCTGGGCCTTGAAGTTGAATTGCAGAACGGCACCAATCCGGTTGTCTTCGAAGCAATGGATTCTGGTGCGATGCACGTCCACCCCGAAGTCTGGCTGCCTAACCAGGTCAACCTGAATGACAAGTTTGTACAGGAAAAAGGTACTGTTCGCCAAAATCCTAACGGTGTTGCTGGTGACCAGGGTATGTGTGTCACCAAAGGTACTGCAGAGCGTACTGGCATTAGCGAGATCTCTGATCTGTCTGACCCTGATATGGCGAAAAACTTCGATACTGACGGCGACGGCAAAGGTGAAGTCTGGATCGGTGCTGCCGGTTGGGCATCAACTAACATCGAGAAAATTCGCGCCAAGTCGTACGGCTATGCCGAAACCATGAACCTGAAAGAAATCGATGAGTCGCTTGCACTGGCTGAAGTTGATAACGCTGTTGCGAAAAACGAAGACATCGTCTTTTTCTGTTACACACCACACCACATGTTTGCTTTGCATGAGCTTGTACAGTTAAAAGAACCTGCATACGACGAAAGCAAATGGACTGTCATTCAACCGACTGACGATCCAGAATGGCTGGAAAAATCAGAAGCAGGAGTGGCTTGGAACACAGCTTATCTGCACATCCACTATGCAGCGTCACTGGAAGAGTCTCAGCCTGAAGCTGCAAAAATGCTGTCCCAGGTCAAGCTCGATACAGATACCGTATCTGCCATGACCTTCGCACTGGTTGTCGACAAAATGGATCCAGCTGAGTTTGCCAAGAAGTGGTTGGCAGAAAACGCGGATACTGTTGACAGCTGGCTTAACTAAGAAAGGCTAAAACAGCGCCACAAAGCGTCTTAACCGCGCTGTTACAACACGCAACAGGTGCTACTACCTGTTGCGTTTTTCTGCTTGATCGCAAGTGCACCACTAAAGGTGCTCTTGCACCATTCTAACCATCCCTCAGGTACGCTGTATGAGCGAAGAAGTTGTAGTGCTCGAAAACGTCTGGAAAATTTTTGGCGACAGAGCAGATGAAGCCATGCAGGCGGTAAAAGAACGCGGATTATCAAAACCTGAAGTTCTAGAAGAATTTGAAGCCGTAGTGGGTATCGCTGACTGCTCCTTCACTGTTGAGCGTGGCGAAATCTTTTGCGTGATGGGACTCTCCGGCTCCGGCAAATCCACCATGGTTCGTCATCTGAACCGACTGATCGAACCTACCGCTGGTAGCATCCATGTGCTTGGCAAAGACATGATGGCGCTTAAAGGCGATGCACTCAGAGAAATGCGCGCGCGTCACATCGGTATGGTGTTTCAGCACATGGCTTTGTTGCCGCACAGAACCGTGCGCGACAATGTCGCTTTTCCTTTGCAGGTTCGCGGTGAGCCAAAATCACAGCGTTGGGATGTCTCGCAGCGTTGTCTGGACATGGTTAACCTTGAAGGCTATGAAGACCGTTTTCCACGTGAGCTGTCAGGCGGTATGCAACAACGTGTCGGGCTCGCCAGAGCACTGGCATCAGATCCAGAAGTGCTGTTGATGGATGAACCTTTCTCGGCACTCGATCCATTGATACGCAGACAGTTGCAGGATCAGTTTATGGCTTTGTCTGCAGAGTTAAACAAAACAACTGTCTTCATTACACACGACCTTGATGAGGCGATTCGCATCGGCAACCGGATTGCAATAATGAAAGACGGCCGTATCGTACAGATTGGTACGCCGGAAGAAATTGTCACCAACCCGTCTGATGACTATGTGCGCGATTTCGTCGAAGGCATCTCACGTCTTAAACTTGTCTTTGCCCACTCGATCATGCAGACGATTGAACAGTTCACTGCAAACAAACAAAGCGATTTGACCAGTTCACCGCGTGTGCCACACGACACGGATCTCGATACGCTGATTGATCTGGCTTCTGAAACCGAACATCCGCTAGTCGTAACCGATGACGATGGCAAGGATGTCGGTGTGATAGACAAAACAACACTTCTCAAAGGTATTCAGGGAGGTAAGGCATGAACGATTCAGGACTCATCCCGGAGCGCAGCGCTCAAAGCACGGATATCGGCGATTTCGCGGTCGAGAATACCGACTACTACTCGCGTGCCTTCGCAAAAATTCAAGGCACGACGGGTTTCACCATTAGCTGGAACATGGCAGCTGCGCTACTAGGACCCTTGTGGGGTGCGTTGCGTGGTGCCTGGGGTTTCTTCTGGACATTCCTGATACTGGAACTATTTGCGCTGGTACAAATTGGACGTGGCTTATGGGGTGATCTGGGCGCTGACCAGACAGCGCGCTATGAAAAATTGCTGTCCAACATTGCCAAGCGCGAACAACAAGCCAAAGAACTGGTTGCAGCAGGTAACCAGGCAGATGCTGATGCAAAACTCAAGATTGCCGAGAACCTGAAAAAGGTCGCAGCCAAAGCACAGGACCAGGCAGAACTTGCCTCACAGGAAGCACTCAGTATTTTATTAATCGGGCTAGGACTGTTGCTGCTAGTCAAATTAATCGAGGGCCTCTACGCGAACTTTGCCTACGAGAAACAATATCTTAGATGGCGTGCCAATGCACCTGTGCAATCAGGTGTCAGCAAAAATGGTGTGATTTTCGGTGTTTTCTTAATGATCGCTATCTGGCCACTGACACTATTTCGATTCACTGTGGCAGATCCGGACGGAAAACTTAGCGCAATGACCGGTGGTTTTCTTGGCGGAAAAATTCCGATTACCGAGTTTCCGGTTGGCAAACAAATTTTCGCCAAGCTAGCGCGCTTGGGCGATGCCGGCTTTGAATGGCTGGCAACTAATTTCAGTCACGTGTTTGACGGCATAACCAAAGCCATCCGAACAGTGCTTGAAGGTCTTGAAATTATTTTGATCGACACGCCCTGGCCTGTGGTCATGGTAGTCATTATAGTTATGGCATTTCGTTTAGCCGGTATACGGGTTGCCATATTCACTGCAGCCTCCCTGTTCTATCTCGCGTTTATGGGCTTATGGAAAATCTCCATGATTACTGTTGCACTTATCGGCGCTGGCGCATTCTTGTGCATACTCTTTGGTATTCCACTTGGCATCTGGTTTGGAAAGTCGAAAAGAGCGTATGCGATGGCTGAACCCGTACTCGATTTCATGCAGACTATGCCTGCATTCGTTTACCTGATTCCCATCATTGCATTCTTTGGCACCGGTAAACCACCAGGGGTATTGGCGACGATTATTTTTGCGATGCCACCTGTTATCCGATTAACCGCACTGGGTATGCGCGGTGTACCCGAAACCACCAAAGAGGCAGCAGTTGCCTTCGGTTGTTCCAAATGGCAGTTACTGCGTAATGTTGAAATACCGCTAGCCATGCCGTCGATCATGACCGGCATCAACCAGACAATACTCATGTCGCTGTCGATGGTGGTTATCGCCTCACTGATAGGTGCCGAAGGGCTGGGCGCATCGATACTCGAAGCATTACAGTACGCTGCTAAAGGTCAGGGTCTGCTAGCCGGTCTTGCAATCCTCTTTTGTGCCATGGTCATTGATCGTATTGCACAAGGAATGTATCGTAAAAAAATGGCTGTTAACTAAGGCAACAAGCTCGCACCTAAATTCAACCACAACATTCAACCGCAACATCGGGATGACGTTATGTCTATATCAGACAACTCTAGAAGCTGGGGAATTGACAACGACTACGCACCGTTACATGACGTGCTGCTGGGTGTGCCAGAGTATTTTAAATGGGTTGAAGCTGGCCCGTTGATTGGCAGAACACTCGCCAACGCTCACAAGACGGGTGTGAAGTTCGATTTGCAGTTAGCGATGGCGCAGCACAACGAGATGGTTAGAATCTATGAGGACAATGGTGTCAAATGCCATTACATCGATTCAGACCCGGTACTGCATAGAAATTTCTTCGCCCGTGATAGCTCAGCCATGACCCCCTGGGGCGCACTGATCTGCCATATGCAGCTTAAGGTCCGTCGCGCAGATTACGTCACCACCATTCGCTTCTATCAGGAAAACGATATTCCTATCTGGCAATACGCCACTGCGGGGCATTTCGAAGGCGGTGATTTTGTCATACTCGAACCCGGCAAAGTTCTGATTGGGTACTGCGGTGAACGATCAGAGCAAGCGGGGTCTGAACAGGTCGCAGAATTCGTGCGCAAAGAAGGCTGGGAAGCCATGACAGCGCCCATAAGCCGTGAATTTGTGCATATGGATGGCCTGGTTGTGCCACTGGCGCCCAAGCTACTGGTTGCCTGCCTTGATGCGATGGAACCCTGGTTAGTGCAGCAGTTAAAGGACTGGGGATTCGAATTCGTTGACGTGGCCTATCGTGAAGCGACAAACCTCGGCGTCAATCTGGTTGCCTTGGGTAACGACAAGGTCTTGTCCATGAAAGGTGCTACCGAGTTGAACAGCAAATTGCGCGCGATGGGCTTTGAAGTCCATGAACCAGACATGTCGATGTTTACCCTTGGCGGTGGTGGTGTGCATTGCATGGCGCAGGCGCTGTGTCGCGACGCCGGGTGATATAGAAGCGGGCTAATTTAACGTACCCACAGTGCCCACAGTGCCCACGATACCCGATGCAAGTATTTAAAATCCCGAACCCGGCGTTTTAAGAAACTCTATTTCCTCCAGTGTAGATTCGCGTCCAAGTATCTCGTTTCGGTGCGGATAACGACCGAAGCGATCAATAATCTTCTTGTGTGCCAGCTCAAACCTAAGATTATCTTCCGATCCCAGTTCGGTAAAAAGCACCAGCGCATCTTCATGTATGAGCGCTGATTCACTATGCATGAACGGCATGTAGAAAAACAACCGCTGTGTATCCGGCAATGTCTTATCAAGACCCTTATCTATTGCTATCTGAGACAGCACCAGCGCAGTTGAATCGTGCTGAAAGGCCCCAGGTGTATCTCGATACATGTTGCGCGAAAACTGATCGAGCACAATCACTTCAGCCAGTGACCCTTGCGCGCTCTGGCGCCAGTTGAATAGCTCGCCTTTCGTAGCAGCACTATGCACAGTTGAGAAACGAGACTTGATAGCGGCGTCCATTTCCGCTGATTTCTTCCACCACATTTTTGGCTCAAGCTCCTCGAACCAGAATGACATCACGTGATCATGCATACTTAATCTCCTGAACAGGATATACACAACAGAAACCTATCATGTATCTTATCGGATAACCTATTGCGATATCTGCTTATCAATCTGCCTGTTATCTTTCGGGAAAATGAACCAACATGTATCAACCGCCCTTTTTCAAAGAAGATCGAATCCATGTCATGCATGAACTAATGCATGGCCACCCTTTCGCAACACTCATTACCACACAAAACAACGAACTAAGTGCAGATCATATCCCTATGCTCATACACCCGGAGCTTTCGGATAAGGGAACTATCCGAGCACACATAGCCAAAGCAAATCCGATTTACCGAAATCAGGCAAGCAGCAAGGATGTTCTGGTGATATTTCAGGGACCCCATACTTACATCACACCCAACTGGTATGCCTCCAAAAAAGAACATGGCAAGGTTGTGCCTACCTGGAACTATGCCGTGGTACATGCCAAAGGTGAGCTTGCGTTTTTCGATGATAAGCAATGGATCATGAACCATTTAGTTGAAAACACTAGTAGGCGTGAAAAACAACAAGCTCAGCCATGGAAAGTATCTGATGCACCTGCAGATTTTATTCAACAACAAATAAACAGTATCGTTGGCATCGAGATCGTTATTCGATCGATAGAAGGTAAATGGAAAGCCAGCCAGAATAAAAATGACAAGGATCGTGACAGTGTAAAACAAGGTCTTCTGAATGAGCAGCTAACTGATACGGTAGCTACACTAGTGCGCCAACGTGATCAATGAACCAACAGTGATAGCATTATATAAGAGATAGAAAGCTACAATAAAAAAAGAGCACCCGAAGGTGCTCTCAATGATTTCCTGTTCAACTATGATTTTCTGTTTAACTATGATTAGCTGTTCTATAAGCTAATTTCAAATCAACATTGCAGATATTGAACGCTTTAATTTTTTATACTTTTGCACGTCCCTTCTGAATCATCCCGAGTATAAACAATAAGACACAGGCACCCACGACAGCGGTTATTACCGAAACGATGGAGATGCCACCAGTCGCGCCACCAATGCCGAGCAAACTGGCGATAAAGCCACCGAGAAACGCACCGACTATACCCACAACAATGTTAGTGACAATACTGCCGGTTCCGGTTTTCATGATCATGCCCGCCAACCAGCCAGCTACTGCACCAAGAACCAACCAAATAACCAAACTCATGATACTCATCTCTTGCTCCTATATAGGCTTGTTTGCCAGAGGACAAGATACTATAAGCTTCCCTAATTAATTGATTTCGTTACGCTTTTTAACCTACTCGGTAAAATAATGTCAAATCCGTACGATGCTGCGAACACTGCCGGGATGCCTATTTACCGGGCACGCCGTTAAACACCATCGACGAGTATGAATTCACGTGTACCGGACTCCTTCATTATGTCCAGCAGCTTTGCATACTCATCAGAGCGATAAAACTCGAGTGCTATTTCCTTTGAGGGATACTCGATCAATACGATCCGCCGCTCCTCTTCCTCTCCTTCAAGCGTGACAACATCGCCACCGCGTGCGAGAAACCGTGCACCATATTTTTCCAGTAACGCAGGTGTACCGGCAACGTAGTCTTTGAATCTTTCAGCATCTGTGATGGTGGCTCTAACGATTGCGTAAGCGGGCATTGCCAGATTCTCTTGTTTGGTATGAGCCATTATTATGCTTAATCCAGCGTCTAAACACTATATGGCAATATCCACTCAATACTGCCCTGTGAGTTATCCGATTGCTGTTGGCAGCATCTTTGAAAGCGCAAAAATTGAGATTCCCTGTCAAATTAAATCGTTACTGAATGAGATACAGTATTACGAGGAACAACAGACGATTTCCAGAAGCCACCTTTTCCAGAAGCCATCTCAAAATATGAAGTGGCTACTGGCACACTGTTAGTCCAATCGGTGACCACGCTTGTGCCGATACAGGCGTTGCATCAACAAGGGCGTTAAGTACATCGGAAACTGATAGCAACCGATAAATGCCAACAAGGGTTCAGTTACGCTTGCCGGCAGAGCAGTCAGAAAAAGCGCAATATTGCGGTTACCACTAATAACGCTCATCGGTACATCGTATTCAGCACCGAAACAGCGCCCCCAAAAAAACGATCCGGCTACTTGCAACCCAATATTCAACACAAAGGCAAACACCAGCAACAACAGCAATTCAAACGGTGACGAGGCAAAAGCCTGGTTGATTCCAGACATCAATCCGATCACCGCCATCGCCATCAGAATTGCGGAAGCCCCATCGACCTTTGCAACGGCTTGCTCATCGAGATCATGCCAACGCGGCAGCAAACGTAATGCGCAACCTGCGCAAGCGGCACCCAGAATAACCAGTAGCAATTTCCCGGTGGTCAGTGCAACTGCAGAGACGCTGCCGATTTCAGGCAAATACATCAATACCGGAATAAGTGTCAACGGCAGCAATGCCGTACCAACCACCAACTGGCGAAGCGCGGGCGCGGGGTCATGGCCCAGCATAATCACCAGATTCGGACTGCCTGAAATTGGGGCTGCAGCTGCAACCAGTAACAACGGCATCACCAACCAACCCGAGATACCAAGCAATGACAGGAGAACTATTAAACAAACAGGTAACAAAGCCTGACTTAACAGAGTCAATATCAGGTGTTGTCGTAATTGACCTAGCGCACCTATCAGACCGGCAGGTCCAATACGAAAGCTCGCCATCATCAACAGCAAGGCTATGAAAAACGGAATACTGGGGCGAGTCAGAAAAGCGAGCTGATGAAATACCAGTCCAAGAACCAGTCCACCGAGTAATACCCAACGAGCGTGGCGAGCGGCAAGCAGTAACACAACTGCAAATAGTTGCTCGGCCCTTTTCAGCGCAGACTCCTAAGATTCAGCCCTTGAGCTTTTCTTTCAGAATGTCATTCAGTTGTCCGGGGTTGGCCTTACCTTTTGACGCCTTCATAACCGCACCAACAAAAAACCCCAACAACTTGTCCTTTCCACCCCGATATTGCTCGACCTGAGAAGGGTTCGCTGCAATGACCTCATCAATCATCGCCTCTATGGCACCGGTATCGGTAATTTGCCGCAAGCCCCCGGCCTCTATAACCTCATCTGCTGTGCCTTTGCCCGACCACATATCATCCAGCACCTGCTTGGCAATTTTGCCTGAGATGGTGTTGTCTTCAATTCTCAACAACAAGCCTGCGAAAGCCGTTGAACCAACAGGTGACGCATCAATGTCAAGCGCATCCTTATTTAACCGCGCAAACAGTTCACCGAGCATCCAGTTGGCAGCAAGTTTGGGTGATACAGCCTTATTTGATATCACTTGCTCAAAGTAATCAGCGGTCGATTTATCGCTGACCAGGGTCTGCGCTTCTTTAGGTGTTAGATCGAATTGCGATTGATATCGCTCCGCACGCGCTTGTGGCAGCTCAGGTAAAAGTGCACGTTGAGACTCTATAAACGCATCATCAATTTCAATTGGCAATAAATCAGGGTCAGGAAAATAACGGTAGTCATTCGCTTCTTCTTTTGAGCGCATGGAACGGGTTTCGTCCCGGTCTGCATCATAAAGACGGGTCTCCTGAACAACGGCTGCACCAGATTCAAGCACATCCTGTTGGCGCTCTACCTCAAAATCAATCGCACGCTCCAGAAAGCGAAACGAGTTAACATTTTTTATCTCTGTACGCGTGCCGAGCGTATCACTGCCAACAGGTCGCAGAGATACGTTGGCATCACAACGAAACGATCCTTCCTGCATATTGCCGTCACAAATACCAATGTAACGCACCAGCGAATGTATATGCCGGGCATAGGCTACCGCCTCGGGTGCCGAACGCATATCAGGTTCCGAGACTATCTCAAGCAACGGCGTACCTGCGCGATTAAGATCAATGCCAGTGAACTCGGCGAATTCATCATGCACGGATTTACCCGCATCTTCCTCCAGATGAGCACGGGTGATACGTACCGTTTTTTCACTGCCGTCCTGCATGGTAATAACCACAGCACCCTGGCCAACAATCGGATGTTCCATCTGGGAAATTTGATAACCCTTGGGTAGATCCGGGTAGAAGTAGTTTTTACGAGCAAACACCGAACGTCTGCCTATCTCGGCATCAGTCACTAAGGCAAACCGCACAGCCATACTCAACACTTCGCGATTAACGACTGGCAGCACGCCAGGCAGTGCCAGATCTACAGCGCATGCCTGGGTATTTGGCTCAGCCCCGAACGCCGTTGCTGCGCCCGAGAAGATTTTGCTCGATGTTGCAAGCTGGGCGTGAATTTCAAGCCCTATGACTGTTTCCCATGCCACTTCGCTTATCGCTCCAGTTTATTAATGTTATGTCTGATCATTAGATTGTTGCCCGGTGATCCAAAGACCCTAGTCGATGGCCTGCTTCAGATGAGAATCATCACTTTGTTGAAACTGATGGGCTGCAAACAACAATTGCGACTCGTTGAAATAATTACCTGCAAGCTGCAAGCCGACCGGTAGCCCGTCTGCAAATCCACACGGCATTGACAAAGCCGGCAAGCCTGATAAATTTGCCGAGATGGTGTAGAGATCATTTAAGTACATCTCAACTGGGTCGGACGTTTTACTGCCTTTGAGAAATGCTGTCGTTGGCGTTGCAGGTCCTGCTATCAGGTCGACCGATTCAAACGCTCTGGCAAAGTCATCACTGATTAATCGCCGTATTTTTTGCGCTTTCAGGTAATAGGCATCGTAATAGCCACTCGACAACGCATGCGTACCTATCAGTATGCGTCGTTTAACCTCACGCCCAAAACCTTCACCACGGGAACGTTTGTATAGATCTTCAAGATCAGTTGGCGATTCACAACGATACCCGTAACGCACACCATCGAAACGCGACAGATTACTGCTGCACTCAGCAGGTGCTAATACATAGTAAGCCGGTACGCAAAGATGTTGATTGGGTAAGGATATATCTACTAGGGTCGCACCCAGCGATTCAAGTACCCCAATGGCTGATTTAACTGCCGCTGCAACGGCAGCATCCAGGCCTTCGGTAAAATATTCCTGCGGTACACCCACGCGGATATTTCGTAACGGCTTACTGGTGCTTTGCCCTGCCCCATCTGTGCCACCAGGGGAGAGAGCTGCGACAAAATCATCGACCGGTTGATCAACTGATGTCGAATCTCTCGGATCAAGCCCTGCCATTGATTGCAGCATGAGCGCGCAGTCTTCAGCCGTCCGTGCGATGGGGCCACCCTGATCAAGACTGGATGCAAATGCAATCATGCCGTACCGGGACACACGTCCGTAGGTGGGCTTCAGGCCGGTTACACCGCAAAATGCAGCCGGTTGACGAATCGAACCGCCGGTATCCGTTGCTGTGGCAGCAGGTGCAAGACCTGCGGCAACTGCAGCAGCGCTGCCACCTGATGATCCACCAGGGACACGCGATTCGTCCCAGGGATTGCTGACTGGACCATAGAAACTGTTTTCGTTGGATGAACCCATCGCAAATTCATCCATATTTGATTTGCCCAGCATGACAGTACCGGCTTGTTTGAGCTTGCTAACCACGGTCGCATCATAGGGCGCAACAAAATTATCCAGCATGCGCGAACCACAAGACGTCTTTACACCCTCGGTGCAAAAAATATCTTTGTGCAGGATTGGCATGCCAAGCAAGGGATTACCGGCCGAGGCAGTACCGCCTTCGTTGCGAATACGCTCATCTGCAGCATCTGCCGTTTGCATTGCCGCATCACGGTCAAGCGTGATAACGCTATTGAAACGCGCATCCAATGCATCGATACGATCAAAATAATGTGTCGTCAGTTCACGGCTACTGATCTCCTTGCGATCGAGCAGTCCGGACAATTGCGTCAGCGTGTGTTGATGCATACTTATTTTAAGTGCCTGGGTCGGCAATATTAATTGGGTAACTGGGTTAGCCGGTTTGATCAGCCGGATTTAGTATCCATTCCGGCTAGCTCCATTTGTTATGACGTCGGCTATCAACTTTGATCAGTGGATCATTCGATAACGCGGGGTACAAGAAAAAATCCGTTTTCCACCTGTGGCGCCACCGCTTGCAGCTTTTGCCGATCACGTTCTTCGGTCACAATATCGTCGCGTAATCTGGCCTGGCATTGCCCCGGATTAGCCATCGGCTCGACAATCGAGGTATCTGTCTGGTTAAGCTGATCGACTAGTTCAAGCGCGCGCGACAGCTCGCCGGCATAGTCAGCCAGCTGATCTTCTTCGACACCGAGTCGCGCCAAATGCGCGATCTTGCGGACGTCATCGGGAGTAATGGACATAAGCCTTAAATCAGAGATTCTGGTAGCCTGTCAATCTAGCATGACGGGACAACAACGACAATTGCATGAGTAATAATCCGCCAACAAACCCGGCAGCAAATGCAGGGCAAATTGAGCCAATGGACAACAGGCTGGAAGCACTGGAGCTGAAACTGATGGATCTTGAAAACACGGTGGCTGAGCTCAATGAGGTGATCATCCGCCAATACGCACTGATCGACCGTCTTGCGGAAAATCACGAGAGGCTCAAGGACCGGGTCGGTGAGATTACGAGTGACTCGGCAGATGATCCAGCCAACGAGCCCCCACCTCCTCACTATTGATCCCAACAACCTATCCCAACAACCAGTTTCGAACCGCACTCAGCAGCTGTTAGCGCCCACCGAGCACTAACTCATCACCATCGATTGTGTAGTACGGAATAGTCAGATTTTTACGTGCATGTTGGCCAGCATAGACGCGACCAGCAGTATCGTAGCGAGCACCGCGACAGGCATCCGCCATACCGCCCGGCCAGGGCTGATCGCGAAACGCCTCAGTGCTCGGTGGCAGGTACTCGATAGCACAACTCAAATCAGTGCCAGCCGCTATCGCTACAAACCAGCGTACATCACGTGAACGTTGCCTGTTTAGCGCAAATTCCGGCTGACGCGATCTGCGAGAGACAGCATCCTGTAATTCACTTTCATGCAGTGACAATGAATCAATCTGCGTTTGGGTTCGGTGCAGTACCAGAATCGGACGACCGTTCCAGTTATACAACTGCATGCTACCAGCAGGTTGTTCTCCCAGCGAGACACGCCTGGTCTCGTAGGCACGCTCATTTGGCAAAGTGGTTAAAAACGAAGCGGCGAACACATATAGCAGGCAAACCAGACCGAACAGCAACAATAGTTTTGATGCCACTCGCAATCGCTGCCGCCTGAGTATACCGATGGCAGGCTCAATCGCTGTCAGTTGATTAAACTCCGATAGCGTATCCCGCGACGACCCGGCTGCCATGCTATGCTCAATCGACTGCGAAGGATCATCTTCGCTGGTTAGTTCATCGGATTGTTTGCTCGAACTCATCGCCTGAATACTGGTTTAATCACTGTAAATATCATTCACCGGCCACTGTATATATTTGATACTCCGCCAGCCGCACTATGGATGAACGCAATATTACAGTAGTTAGCACCGAACCCGAGGCTGAGGACCGTGCGGCGGCGCTTGCCAGCTTGCTCGGCGCGACTCAAACTGACATTCACAGCGCACGAGACCATCCACAAACGCCGAACAGCGATCCAGATTTAATACAAACGCAAGCATATCAATTTCGTCTACTGGTCGATCGTCATACTACCCGCCTCGAATGGCGTGACCCCTCACCGGGCACGCTGAGCTTGAGTTTTACCGAAGGGCGCAATCGTTATCGCATGCAGGCCGGTGGCAGACGGCGTGATACGCTGGCCCGCGCGATAGGTCTCGGTAAGAATGCCACCCGCCGTGACACAACCAGCCACTCGATCCTGGATGCGACCGCTGGTTTGTGCCGTGATACCTGGGCCATGGCAGCCTATGGATGCCCGGTAATCGCGTTCGAGCGTTCAGCCTGGCTTAACTGGATGCAACGGGATGCACTTGCACAAGCTCTGGCCAATCCTGACACCCATGCCTGCGCTGCCCGACTGACGCTTGTACGCAGCGATGTCACGCATTGGTTAAAGAACTGGTCAGCACATAACAGGTCCGGCGATCTGCAACCCCGTAAGGTCTCAGCCATCTATCTCGACCCCATGTATCCACAGCGTAAAAAAAGTGCGGCAGTAAAAAAAGACATGCAGGTATTGCATCAACTGATCGGCGCGGATACGGATAGCGAAAAGCTACTAACCGCAGCATTGGATGCAGCCAGGCATGGTTTAATTGAACGTGTCGTGGTGAAAAGGCCAGCCAGTGGCGATTCGCTGCACAACCCATGGCAAGTCAAACCTACCCATACGCACAAATCAAAGAACACACGCTACGATGTGTATATGGGTCAATCCCTGAAGTTCTGAAACTGCAGGGGTAAGCCCAGATCAAGTTCTTTCAGCAAAGCCATAGTTGATTGCAAGTCATCACGTTTTTTACCAGTGACGCGCAGGCTCTCACCTTGTATAGCCGCTTGCACCTTAAGTTTTGATTCTTTGACCTTGGCGGCAATTTTTTTAGCAGTCTCTTTATCTATACCCTGCTTTACCGCCATGTACTGTCTCGCACCCTTGCCAACTTTCTCGATCTTTTCCGGATCAAGACTCGAGATATCTATTTTTCGGGTAGTCAGTTTTTGATAGAGCACCGTATGCATTTGCTGCACCTGAAAATCACTGTCAGCGGTTAATGCAACTTTCTCATCCTGTAATTCAATGCTCGCATTTGAACCCTTGAAATCAAACCGATTGGTTATTTCGCGGTGAGCCTGATCCACAGCATTGGTCAGCTCATGTTTATCTACTTCAGATACTATGTCGAATGAAGGCATCGTCTGTTCGCTCCTATTGGTCAGAAAACCGCGTGTCAGAAAGCCGCTTGTCAGCAAACCGCTTGTTGGCAACCGCGTTGTGCTGCAACCGCGTCCATGAATATTGCGACTAGCAGAATGACTGACATCTGTTTAGGTCAAAGCAGAGTATAATTGACTGATCGAATTTTAGTAAGCTGCGCAGTAGAGATACGCAATGACAGACTCCTCTGACAGACCAAAATCAACCGCGAAAACAGCGGCCAACAACACACTGATTGAAGAGCGACGCCAGTATGCGACAGGAACGCTTGCACGTTCAGAGCTGGCACAATCGCCGTTTCAGCAGTTCGAGACCTGGTTGGGTGATGCGCGCAAAGCCGGGCTCATTGATGCCACATCAGTAGCTTTGACAACTGTTGATGCGAATGGACGTCCACATACACGGGTTGTACTGCTGAAAGACTTCAGTGAGCAGGGCTTTGTCTGGTTTACCGATCAGACTAGTGACAAGGCACAACAAATCGCTGCGAATTCTGCCGTTTGCATGTTGTTTTTCTGGCGTGAACTTGAACGGCAAGTGCGCATTGAAGGTCGGGCACACAAGGTAGCAGCTGACGTATCCGACCAGTACTTCTATTCACGCCCACAGGGGAGCCGTTTCAGTGCCGCCGCTTCCAGGCAATCAACCGTTGTTGCCAATCGCGCAGTACTTGAAGCTCAGGTGCAGGCTCTACATGAAGCGCACCCCGATGGAGCTGTTCCGCGTCCGCAACACTGGGGTGGGTATCAATTAGTACCAGACTATTTCGAATTCTGGCAAGGACGTGATGATCGACTGCACGACAGGTTTGTCTATCAGCAAAAAACACCTGTTAATACTGATTACGGAAATTGGCAGATCAACAGATTATCGCCATGAAAACTATCGGAATGATCAGCTTGGTTATCGCACTGTTGTGGCTAGCCATCAGGCTATGGCTGCATTTCTTTGGCCCACAAGCTCAAAACCTGGCTAACGATAACAAACTCACACCTTGTCCATCATCATTAAAGTGTTATTTCGTATCTGTAGATCTCCAGCAACACTCAGCTTCTCCTAACTTGCTACAACAATTACAGCAATCAGTTGAATCCATGCCAGGCAGTCGCATTGTCGACATTAACGAGAATTATCTCTACGCCACCTTTACAACCGGGCTAATGGGATTTACCGATGATCTTGAGTGTTTGATCGATGCAAACACCTTGCATTGTCGCAGTGCTTCACGCGTGGGTCGCAGTGACCTGGGTGAAAACAAGAAACGTGTACAGCGGTTACTGGTGAAAACCGGTCTGACGCACACACAATAGACAAATACGCACCTCAGGACAGTGGATTACACAACCACCGAAACACAATTTAGGTTGCTGGACACCTGACAGTGAAGACAGTGTCGAATTTTACGTCTTTTGTTGGATAATTCATAAACGGCACGTCTAACAAAACTGCATTACAAGCCGCTAACAGAGTCAGCCAGAACGGCTGGTACACCCTGCACTACCATTCCGCCTGGATTCATTTCTCATTACTTATCGGAAGTGCTCTCTCATTCCTTGAAACGAAGCACATTTGTATCATGCGTTGATTGATACATTGGTCGATATTCAGTAAGTGGTACTGGCATTCGAGCAATCGGGATTGCCCGTGCAATCATGTACAAAAATTCAAGCAATCAATTGAACAACATGTGTCGAAACAAGTTACAGCATAATTTTTGCCACTCGTCCTGGCTGGTACTTGGCGCACTGCTGTTTCTGCTCTCAGCCTGTGGTGGCGGCAGCGATAGCGGGCAACTCAACGAAGGCCCGGTGACACCCGCTTTTCTCCCACCCAATAACGACGCCACCGACGGTAGTTTATGGTCGGACCCGGCAACCTGGGGTGGCAACGTGCCTCAGGCAGGAACGCAAGTCACCATACCTGCTGGTCAACGAGTGGTTCTCGACACTGATATCGATGTCTCCGGTTTACAGATCAACGGTGAGCTTATTTGTGCCGAGCGTAATCTGAATGTACGCGCACGCTGGATCATGGTGCACGGACTGCTGCAATGCGGCACTGAATTTAAACCCTATCAACAGCGATTGGACATTGAGCTTGTCGGCAATGATCCAAACGAGATGATCATGGATATGGGTACCAAGTTCATTGGTGCGATGGGCGGTGGCGTCATTTCGTTGCATGGCCAGGAACGCACAAGCTGGCTAATGCTCGATGGCACGATCAATTCAGGAGACGACAGTTTGTCTGTCGAATACCCTCCTTCCTGGCGAGCAGGTGACCTCATCGTTGTGACATCAACTGATGACAATATGCATCATGCCGAAGTCAGACAGATAACCGGTATTAACGGCACGCATATTAATGTCAATCAGGCCTTCACACACCGTCACTTTGGCGAAACCCAAACTTTTGCCAATAGCAAACGCAGCTGGACGCTCGACACACGAGCCGAGGTTGCACTTCTGTCACGCAATATTCGCATTAGTGGTGATGATTCTTCCGAGGAAAACGGATTTGGTGGACACATAATGGTTATGCGCAATTCCAGTGCGTTTATTGCTGGTATTGAACTTTACCGAATGGGACAAACCGGCATACTTGCGCGCTATCCGTTTCACTGGCACCTGACCAATGATGCATCAGGTCAGTACTTTAAAAATTCAGCCATTACGCGCAGTTTCAGTCGTTGCGTAACGGTACATGGCACCCATAACACCGTGGTCAGCGATAACGTCTGTTTCGATCACCTGGGACACGGTTATTTTCTTGAAGATGGTGGGGAGACCGGCAACCTCTTTGAACATAACCTGGGACTGCTTACTCGGCGCCCAACACCGGAGCAAGCATTAACCCCAAGAGATTTTCTCGATGGGGAAGCGGCCAAAGGACCCGCAACCTTCTGGATTTCAAACGGCGATAATACCTTCCGTAACAATGCCGCAGCAGGCTCCGACGGACTTGGCTTCTGGTACGACACACCCGAGCGAGTGACCGGTGTTTCTGCCGCATTAGGGCGTTATCGCGATGTTCGACCCGTCAATTCGCCGTTCAAGGAATTTGTTAATAACCGGGTACATTCATCGGTTATGTCATTCAGTAGCTGCAGTTTTGCATCCGGGCCAATCGGCTACAGACCATCGAACCTTGCAAACTATACCAGTCTGACGGTATTTTCAGGTGGCGATGGAGCAGTCTGGCCCTGCAATGGCAATCAGCGATTTAGCAACCTGATGGTCAGTGACACGGGTCACGCACATCACTCAACGTTTGTTGCACCAAGACCTGTCGGTGTGACCGATTCCCTGTTTGTAGCGAATTCGAAACTATCCGAAGGTCGACGCGGACGACAACGCTCTGCTTTTGGCATATACGATTTCGGTGTCGATATCAGAAATAGCCACTTTGCCAATTTTGACAATCAATACGGTCCCAGTTATTTGTTTGGGGCACGTGAGGCTGATGTTCGCTTTACCAACAATCCTATATCGGGTCTGACTCTGGAAAACTCACCGTTTCTGTATGACAGGCGCGGGCCTTTGGAAATGCAACGTCCATCTCGCTGGGGTGCAACTATTCACGACGAAGATGGCAGCTTTGGCATGGGTGCCGGAACGGCACTGGTATCCGAGCATCCGTTGATGACAGATGACACCTGTTCCAACCCAGTTGGTACAGGGCGCATTTGTAAAAATCGATACGGGCGAGTCCAAATGGAGATAGGTGGAAGGGGATTGCCGCCTATGACACATTTTCGCAGTGACGGTCGTGAGGTTACAGCAAGCCCGCACCCCGAACGCGCTCACTATCAGAGCGTCGTCTCGGTAAACCATAACCGTTACTACTACGGTTATCAGTTGAGTGCAGAAGCCATTGCTAGAACAAACGGTATTGTCGTCAGCCTGGATTTCCTGCACCCGGGTGATACAGTGACACTGGAATTCGCAGGTTTGCCAGGCAACCCGTCAGCGTCCGGAACCGGATACACTGAGGCCAGCGATTTGAACGACCTTATCTTTGGGCAGGGTAGAAGATTTTTGCGTCAGGGGGGGTCAGTGTTTGTAAAAATGATGGCTGACGGTACCGATGCATGGGCCGCAAGTGATCAGGTACGCATCGGCTGGTAGATCGGCCCGATAGATCGGCTTGGCAGATAAGCTATACACCACTGAACTATCAATGCAGTTCTGCATAGCGCTCAATTTTGCTTAACCCTCAATTCTGAGCAACCTCGCCACCGAACTGCCATTGGTGCAACAGAGCACCTTGTGTGGCGAACACCTCGATAGACTGCACTGACAGTTGTGCGTCAACACGATCAAGATCCAACCGTAATACATCCATCGGCGTTTCCCGGGTAATGCCGTCCAGCATTACTGTGACTGTGTTACCTTCAGCTGCAGGTAATTCAACAGCAACACTGTTTTCTGCTGAGAACACATCGTGTTGTGAACGCCAAAATGCCGTAACAGGAACACTCTCGGTTGCACTGTAAGTCACACGCACATTCACGGCTTGCTCTGCATAGACATTTTCTGTCTGCATGCGCGCATCAACACCAGTGGCAACAACATCCATTGCATCGACGCCCTTGCTCAACGAAATATTATTATGCGGCTGCCAACTGTCGAGTGCGAAAAATCGACCGGGTGCATTACCGAGTAATCTACCCTGCTCCAGCGGCATTCTGATGGTATCTTCGGGAGATTCGATTTCAAGCTTCACATCCATGGCACCCAGATCATCGAAACGAATTACAGCAAAGTTTTCACCGGGAAATAGAGGCGGGTTAGCTATGTCGAGCGGCAAACGTTCCTCGGCAGTATTGTTGTAGAGTTCTTGCCCGCCATGATAAAACGTGGCGTGAGTACGTCGACGTATTTTTATTTCTATAAACGAATCCCATTCGGTCAGTAGTTCAAGCGGCAATATTGCCAAAACCGATTGACCATCATTTGCCAATGGATCCTCTTTTAACAGAAAGCGGTCACCAGATTTATCAGTACCCACACGCAAATCGCGCCACTGCAGAGTAAGATCGTTGATCACTGACGTTGAGTCATCCCCTCGTGGGTAGGCTGGCAAAGCAGATACAGCACGTGCCAGAGCGTCAGCATCAGCGGTTGCTATCGGCTGACTAACCAGCATCTGACGTACTGGATAGGTTTTGCGGTGAGACCAGTCATTTTCTTCAATGATCGATTTCAAACGACGTTGCATGTCCTCTCGGGTGGCTGAATACGAAGGGTCATCGTATACCGTGCGAGTCTCTTTCGGGTCATTAGCCAGATCATAGAGTTCAAAATGACCCGGCACTGTCAATGAACGAATCAGTTTCATGTCTTGCGTGCGTACCGCTACCTGTGCCTTTTCATACATAAAGAAAAGTTGTTCGCGCCAGGTAGTGTCGGTAGTAGGGGTGTCACCGGCGACAGCTTCTATCAACGGGCGCATTGACTTACCGGTAAATTCCGCACGCATGGGAAGGCCGGCATAGTCAAAAATAGTTGGCGCAATATCTATCGTACTAACCAGATCAGCATTGGCAACCCCGGCGCCAGCATTGCCGGGGGCATCAACCAGCAAGGGTACTCTGATCGGTTCTTCGTAAACGAAATGTTTTTCAGTCAAACCATGATCACCCAGACTGTAGCCATTGTCACTCGTATAGATGAATAGCGTGTTATCACCTTTACCGCTGTCGTTAATCGCGTTGCGAATAGTACCGATAGCATCATCAAGCCCTTGAATCGCGCGGTAATGAGATCGGATATAAGTATCCCAATCGTTGTCGAAGCAATCGAGCCCACATGGAAAGTTCTCGATGCCCAGCCAATCATCAATTTCCTGAAG
Source organism: uncultured Granulosicoccaceae bacterium (assembly GCA_964411665.1). GTDB lineage: Bacteria > Pseudomonadota > Gammaproteobacteria > Granulosicoccales > Granulosicoccaceae > CALFCE01. The sequence goes on from CAYPMR010000019.1 coordinate 35,112, forward strand.
CTTGCCACTTTCTGCAAAATCTTCGTTATAGGTATCCGGTTGAGGAACAAACACATTTTCAAACGCGCGCTCCTGGCGTGGCGGGTGTTCAAAATGCAGATGTGGTTGTTTCAATCCCACGATCATAAAAAGCGGATTGTCGGATGACTCATTCGCTTCGATGACCGCTTTCGCACGTTCGGCAAGAATGTCATCGACAAACCCTTCGAATTGGCGCTCTTCCCCATTGATGGTGATACGCGGATTAAAGAAATCGCCCAGCCAGTTGAAACCTTCCCAATGATCAAAGCCTGGTTTTGGTTGGCTGCCTTGTCCCAAATGCCACTTGCCGATATAGGCAGTATCGTAACCGGCATCTTTTAGATCTTCGCCGATGGTGCGCTGCGTCTGTAAAAAGGAATTGTTATTCCAGACGATACGCGGTGTGCTTGCTTTGTGTACATCACGTCCGGTAAGAAGTGCACCGCGCGATGGTGAGCACAAGGCAACAGGTACAAATGCATTCTGCATCAATGTACCGGTTGAGGCCATGGCATCTAGCGAAGGCGTATCGACGAAAGGGTGACCCCGGTTGCTCATCAGATCCCAACGCTGATCGTCCGAGACGATCAACACTATATTCGGGCGTGTGCCCCGTGCATTGGCCGCAGAGACTGCCGGTGCTCCTGAAGCGGCGACAGTATCGGATTGATCAAGCGGAGCTGGCGGTTCAACAGAATCACAAGCTGATAAAAGTAACATTACCGTAAAGGCAAACGAGGCAGCAAGCACTCGCCAATGGGTCTGGTGTACTGGCACCAGGGTGTGATCGAAAGCTATATTCATACCCATAAACGGCAGATTCCGTGCCATTTCAGCAGCCAACCATTGAGCCTTAATTAATTCTAAAAAAATGATAACAACAGCTTACAGTTTCCAGCAGGATCACCTTCCAGGGCTTGCGCCAATTGACGTGATCTCTATTGCAAACAATACTGTGCAATGATTGTGACTGCTGGTAATCGTGATTCCAGCTTGCTGACTGAAGGGTGGTAAATGCAGTGATGTGATTACTGGGCGTTTACATACAGTGGCCAGTTCTACAGATACAGACTTGCCATCAATAAGAAGGCAAGCACATAATCGGTTGCTATGCCAATCGCAATGTCACGCCACGGACACCTGTCTATAATCGTAAACACTGTTTTGACAAGCCCGGCTGCAAGAGCCGCCACACCGTAGAAAACGAAATACTCGGCCTGACCCAGTATCATCGCAAGAATCGGCAAAGCGACCAAAAAACTGCCGAACAAAACACGGATCTCGATAAGCCCGACAGTTGTCACAGCTTTTAGCCCCAGCAAACTTTCCATTTTAAGCGGCCTTAATAGCCCTGTGAAACCGACCAGAAGGGCAAGAGTTGCACCGAGATATTGCAGAAAGTGTGCGCTCATAAGATCTCAAAAGATGGACCTGGCGAAGACATGTCGGCGTTTGATCATCCAGGAATCGGATCAGGGAATCAGGTTTGATGCCATCACCTTGTTGCGAAATTGTCGCATACTATTGTATCAGTGCGGTATCAGTGCGAAATTCAGAGCTTTTTATTTAAAGCCCGCTGAATCAATCGATCAGACCAGCGACACGGCAAGCGTGATAACAGCTTCGCCCAACCAGCACCTTTGCCTATTTCATAATGCGCGCGCTTTTTTCGACCGTCGAGAATATCGACCACAAGCTGACCCACAACACTGCCCGGTAAAGCATCACGTTCTGCCGATTGCATCAATTTATGAGCATTGGCACTCATTCGATCATATAGTGAATGCGGACAAACATTCACATCGGGTTGCGCATGTTTGTTCCAGATTTGCGATTGCACAGGTCCCGAGCGAATAGAGACGACGTCTATACCCAATCCCAGCAATTCGCGACGGTATACTTCACCAAGACTTTCAAGTCCGTGTTTTGCAACACAGTAAGCGCCATTGATGGGCGTATTAAGTATGCCTGACAACGAACTCATATTAATAATCTTGCCTTTCCTTGTTCTCGTGTTGCGCCAGGCTTTGTCAACAACGCTTGAACCTTCGCGCCCGGGTGCCCGTGGATAACCTTCGAGGAGCGGCAGAAATACATTGATGACATTACGCGTTCCAATCACATTGATTCGCAGACTTTGCTCAAAATGATCGTCATCAAGACACTCAAGCGGGCCAAATGCTGCAACTCCCGCATTGTTGACAATCGCGTGCAACGGCCGATCGCACAATTTATCAATCATCTGCTCCCGTGCACGCAGCAGTGCGTCGCGATCACAGATATCGAATAGCAGAGGGGTAAAACTCTCGCCAGGCATCGTTTCAAGCTGTTCGGCATCGCCAGGACGCCTGACACTGCCGAATACCTGAAAACCTTGTCCCATCAAGTGAATAGCCATTGCCTGGCCGATACCACTGGATACGCCTGTTATCAGCACTGCCCTGCTTTCATCACAAACAGAGCGTGATGCTTTTATCATCGACGAGTTTGATTCACTGCAAGGCATGGTCAGCCTGTTGTTGTTTCATTCATATTTCCTGTATTTTCCCTTTTAAAAAACAGTCCCGGTACAACGCAAGCGCACAACCACAGCACTATTTCAAACGTTCAAACAATGCGACATAAGCACTGTTGGTGCGACTGAGTATCTTCCGGAAATGCGAGGAATCAGCAAGATCGCTCAATACGCTAGCAGAGCTATGACGTAATACAAAAAACGAATCCATCAGGCAATCGACCGCTTCGTCAGGCTTATCTGCTCGCTCAAGCGACAGTGTGTATTTGATGCGCGTGGCAAAGACAGGCTCAACCGCGAATTTTTCAGCACTCGCTTGCAGTTCGGTCAGAAGCTGCAAATGAGTCTGCAGGTCGCAACGACAGTGATAAACCAGATAGGTCGCAGAGTCGTGCGTACCCCAGGGGGAAATAGACGCGATTGATGCCGCACTCAAACCAAAACTGAAACGTTTTACGACCAGTTCGCGCAACAGACTTACCAGCATAAACCGTCGATTTGCGAGCATCCCGGCAAACGCTTCAGCGCCGGGGTATTGCACCAGTAACAGGACATCGCGCTGGTTCTGTTCATCACCGACGAGCACCTTGCCAAGCCGTCCTTTAAACACTGGCACACCACCAACCTTGCGAAGCGACGTGGCTGCTAGCGCATTGTACAGGTCGTAAGCCCATAGAGCCCGCACGTCAAACCAGTTAATCGCATGTAGATGTTGACTCTCGTAAGGTGGTTCAGGACGCGCATGCAGGCGAACACCGATTGACCGGGTAAGTTGTGTGAAGATATCTGACGAATGCGCGTTTTCAATAGACATCGCGCAGATACCGTCCATTTTCTCGCAGCGTTACCAGATACTGACAGGCAGCAGCAGGTTCCAACTGAGCGTTTTCTCTGAGAATATCCAGCAGAGCCTGTTCTACATCTGCTGCCATGCGCGATGCATCACCACAGACATACAACACGGCGCCGCGCTCCAGCCATTGATACATCTCGGCACCGTGCTCGCGAATTTTATCCTGCACATAGATTTTCTCTGACTGGTCTCGTGAGAAAGCCAGATCAAGCTTGGTCAGTGCGCCTGTGTCCAGGTAGGATTGCAGCTCCTGTTCATAGAGAAAATCAGTTTTGCGATGAGGATTTCCGAAAAAGAGCCACGCATCAGAAGCATTTTTTTCAAGCGAGCGCTCTTGCAAGAAGCCGCGAAACGGGGCCAGACCCGTTCCGGGACCGATCATGATAATGGGCGCATCAATCTCTGACGGCAAGGTAAAAGCACTCGATGGGGCCGGGTAGATCTTTAGGTTGCTGCCGATCTCTACCTGATCAGCGAGATAACCGGAGCCCAATCCTGGGTAGTCGCGAGCGCCACGCTCGCGCCGCACAGTGGATACTGTGATATGCATTTCATCAGGATGCACCAGGACGCTCGATGCTATTGAATAGGAACGCGCCTGCATCGGTGTCAGCAAACTGGACAAGGTCTCGATATCGGGGACACTCTGCGGATAAGCGTTAAGCAAATCTATGACATCGCGACCATCAAGCCATGTATCAAGAGCAGCGGCGCTATGCAATACACGCTGCAATTCTTGCAAGGATGGATCGGAATCGTGCGCTTGCGTTACCAGATGCTGCAATAACGCCTTCGAGGGGCGAACCCATTCCAGGTCGTTCGCCAATCGTCGCATTAATAGTTCGTCTGCCGGCACCGCACGTTGTGATGGTTCGGCGGTTGAAGCATTTGCGAAACACTGTAGTAAAGCATCCACAGCAGCATCGGAATTCACCGGAATCACATTCACCGAGTCGCCCGTCTTGTAATCCCAGTTGGCGCCGTCTATCGACAACGCATAGTGATAAATTTCCTGTGACGATCCGGCACCACTGAGCAATTGTTTATCCATCAGGCGCGCATCCCATGGCTGCTTGCGCGAGTATGTTTTATTTTTTTCCAATTGCAGCGCATCGGCCGACACGAACACAGTGCTCTGATCGCCAAAGCTGGCCAACGCATCAAGTGCACCAGGTATCCATGTGCTGGCCGCCTGCTCGTAGTCGACATCGCAATCCTGTCGATCAAATACGCGCTTGGCCCCAAGTTGCGCCAGTTTCGCATCCCAGTTCTTGCCCGCCTGACAAAACGTCTCGTAGCCAAGATCGCCGAGCGCCAGAACTGCAAAACCGATTTGGGAAAAATCAGCTTCACGCTGACTGTGTTCATCGCTAGAAGGCAACAGCTGTTGCCACAGGGATTCAGCGTTATCGGGCATATCTCCTTCGCCGTAAGTGCTGCATATCATCAATACACGCGTCGCTGCCTGTAAATCCGCCGGTGTCAGATCACTCATGACACGGACATCGGCCAGTAAACCGTGTTGGCGTGCCTGATCACCCAAATCGCGGGCAAGGAATTCAGCATTGCCGGTACGCGAACCATAAGCGACAAGTAAAGGCTTGCCCGTAAACACGGCTTCGAGTGCAACCCCGTCCCCACCCGGAGCATCAACCGCTTCGATTTGCAGTTGTAAACCGGAGAACGCGGCGTTGCCGGTGACGCTGTCGATTTGCAGTTCGCTGGTAATATCGTTAACACTTACGCCCGCCTTCAAGGTCGCAACCGACACACGGGTACCCTGCCCGTGATGACCAAAGCCATGCGGTATGCAGATAACCCCGGGCATCACACTGTCGGTGATCTCGACCGGTAATTCTATACTGCCAGCCTCGGAGCTCACCCGTACATTGCTGGCAGCAGTGACCTTATGCGCCTGTGCATCCAGCGGATGCATCATCGCCGTGCAACGTACCTGTCGACTCGCACTTAGCTTGCGATATTGATGCATCCATGAATTGTTGGTACTGACATGGCGACGTCCAATCAGTTGCAGGTTGGCGTTTGAATGAGATTGATCCGGTATTGCCAATGCCTGGATCGCATCGGTAAATACCTTTGGTGCCAGATGAATTTTGTGATCAGCGGTTAACAACCCTTCCGGCACGCGCGGTTGCAGGGGGCCCAAATCAATACCATGCCCGGACGCTATCACCTTTTTCAGACTTAATCCTTTAAACCAGCGTTTGGGATGACTGAGACAACCGTAAGCGCCCAACATCAAACCCAGATTGATCAGTCGCCGCGGGGTTGACCAGCGATGCAACCAGCTGGTTCGACGCTGTGACACACCTGCTATCAGGCGTTTAAGGATTTGCCAATCATAGGGACGTGATTCGTCCACCGCTATCAGAGCCTGTGAAAATTTAACGTTATTAGAGACGGATATCAGATTAAAGATAATGTCGTAATGATCGATTTCGAGCCCGCAAGGCGTCGGTAGAATCAGGTTCGCATGACGTGTGGTCTCATTGATGTAGTTATCGATCGACATCATGAATTCAAGCTCGGGCAGTGCCTGCTCAAGTCGCTTGCCATTAGGTGTCGAGAGCACCGGATTGCCGCACACTGTCACGAACCCTTTAACTTGTCCTTGCCCAGGCGTGAGCATTTCTTCAGTCATTGAAGACACTGGCAACTCACCATAGAATTCCGGCAGAGAACGAACACGGCTCACCCAGCGTCCGTGGGCATCCGGCTGCTTGCGCCCTCTTGCCAATTCGATGGCCGGAGTCGGAAACATCATGCCGCCCGGTGTATCAAAGTGTCCGGATAGTATGTTTATGGTATTTATCAGCCAATGACACAGTCCACCATGTGGCTGTGTTGACAGGCCCATACGCCCGTACAGCACGGCACGCCCCTGTTGCATGTAATCATGCACTAGCGACTCGGTGTTAGTTGCAGATATCCCGGTAATGCCCTCTACCGCTACAGGACTGAATTGCTCCGCAGAGACGATCCCGGCCAATGCCATGAACGCTTGCGGCTGAATATGTTCAGTCAGACGACCGGCATCGGCGTGCGAGTCGCGAAACAGCACGTGCACAAAAGCCAACAGAAAATACACATCCGTTGCCGGGCGGATAAAATGATGCGTATCCGCAAGCTCAGCGGTTTCTGTGCGGCGCGGATCGATAACAACCAGCTGTCCGCCACGTTCGCGCACGGCTTTCAGGCGTTCACGAATACCGGCTGATGTCATGATGCTGCCATTGCTGGCAATCGGATTGGCACCCATGATGATCATGAAATCGGTGCGGTTAACATCCGGTACCGGAATTCTGAACTCGTGACCGAACATGTAGTGTGCGGCGAAATGATGTGGCAACTGATCCATGCTGGTTGCCGAGAACACGTTGCGCGAACCAATTGCTGCAGTGAGCTCTTTTATATAGAGAGTCATACCGAGGTTATGAACGATCGGGTTGCCAAGATAGCTTGCCATGGCATCTGCACCATGGGTGCTACGAATGCGTTTTATCTCACGGCACGCAATCTCATAGGCTTCTTCCCAAGTAACCGAAACCCAGCGATCTCCATCACGCTTTACCGGTTCTCGCAGTCTTTCCGGATCTGTATGAATAGCGCCAAGCATGGGCGCCTTCGGGCACATGCTGCCGCGACTGAACGGATCTTTTCGATCAGGCTTGATCGTTATCGCGGGTGTGGCCTGTGCTGGCGAAACACCGATATCCAGGGCCGTAGAATCGAGGGTGACCTCAAGACCACACATCGCCTCGCAAAGATTGCAGACTCTATGATGTACCTGATGTACGTGATCTTCTGACATGGCGACCCCCGCGGGACTGCTTTAGCGCCGCATCAAGGACAACAGATGCACAGCCACTTGTAACGTATTATGACCGACTGTCAGGCGCTTTGCCCGGGCGTGCCTGCATCCGATCCAGCCCCATCGTGGCGGTTGGCAACAGCACAAGTACGCTTGTAGGGTCCCATCAAAAACAGTACGAGAATGCCGATCAGCAATGCCAGCGAAACATAACAAAGCGGTATCGAACCACTATTGGCAGCACCACGCAGGCTTCCGCCACCGGAGGTCGGGCACACACCACCACCTGCAACAACTTCTGCCACCGTACCGATCAGCGCAATAGCAGCGGCAACAGACCAGCCAGTGGTGAAGAAATAATGTCGGCAGCCTTTGTGATAGATGATTACCGACATCACCATCAATGTATAACCGGCAAGTACCAGATAACAAATAGGTATTGTCATAATGTGTGGGCAGGGACTACCTGTCATGTTGTCAAAACTGACTTTGACAGCACCCAAAAATCCTATCGCCAATAGCAACCATAAAAGATAATCAACCCAGCCCCGTCTTTGCGTAATCATACCCTGTTCTCCTGTCGATTCACTTGTTTAGCGAATAAAGTTACACGGTGTCTACCGGTCTAAAGCTCGCGCTAAAATGTCAGTGTTTCATTTCGGAATGAGCCATTTTGCTGATCGTTTGAACCATTCAATCGAGTCACATCAACCGCAGTTGCCGAGCGATCAGCAAGGCCAAATATCAACGTGTGCGATTGATCCGACAACAAACCTTCGCCGATCACAAACGTCTGAATAACTTTGCTGCCATCATCAAGCGTCACACTAACCTCTGCGCCAATTGACTCGACAACATTAGGTAGTTTTACCTTCAAGTAACCGTTATCACCTGCTTTGCTTATGAAGACTTTCTGTTTGCCGAGCAAATTGATATGGATAAGGTCAGGATGGCCATCCTGATTGAAATCAGCCGTCAGCGGCGTAATACCGAACTGACGATTCCTTACACCGATTTTACCGCCCGCGTCCATAAAGACACCATCGTCCGACTGCAGGAAGAAGCGGCCATCAAGTCGCCATAAACCGAGCTTATGCAACGGCCAGCCTTCATAGTTCTCGGACACCACCAGATCATCACGACCGTCAAGATTAAAGTCTTCGAAGATCGCACCCCAGGAAAATTCGTGACTGCCGACACGGGCACCGTCTGCACTGTCCTTAAAAGAAAAATCCCCCTCATTCTCGAACAAAAACCAGTCCGTATGCAGTATTTGTTCTTCACGCAAATCGCCACGCACCAATGACACTGGCACCGTTGAGCCGACGTTGGAGAAAAAGAAATCAGGCAGTCCGTCATTTTTCAGATCTGTGACACCAATGCCCATGGGATAAGCAAATACGTCGCTGCTTGGATTGGGTATGCTGTCGAACTTCAGGTCGCCTAAATTTTTCCAGGTCAGAACCTGGCCAGTGTCATGCGCTACAACAAGATCTTCAAGCTGATCATTATCGACATCGATAAAGATCCCCATAAAAGTGTTGTGGTGATAGTACATACCGGCTTCTTCGGTGATATTTTTGAAGGTATTGTCTCCCTGATTCAGGAACAATCCACTGATGCCACCGTACTCCTGATTGAATATGGTTTCGCCTTCAACATGCTTGCGCGCTATGTATCCCGACACATACATATCGAAAAAACCGTCACGGTTCAAATCAGCTATCGCAGCTGAAAGAGGCACAGTTTTGGGATCCATTTCGAGTGCCAGTTTCTGACCCGAAAAGCTGCCGCCGTCATTGGTGTACAGAAACACGCCCGACTGCCGGGTTACCAGCAAATCGCTATCTCCATCATTATCGAGATCAAGCGAAGAGGCGCTAAAGGTTTTATCCGGGGTTTGTTTGGTCCAACCCGTGTCGCCAGTAATATCTACAAATCCACCATCCTCGAACCGGTATATCGCATCCTGCTGATCGATGCCGCCGCCTAGAAATACCTCTTCAACCCCATCGCCATCAATATCAACGATGGCACCTGCTGTGAATGGTAAGGTCAGGGTACCGTCGTAAGTCGGTACAAAATCTATCGATTGTTCGTCAAACGCCGGTATCACCAGACCATCGAGATTACTTTCATAGTCGTTGGAGCGATCCCGCCCAGCCATAAATGTGAGAGCGGCAAAAGCAAACACGACCAAAGCGATCAAAAAAATCACAATTGAAACAAGTAACTTTTTTATACTCATGGCAAACCAACATCCTTATGTAATTACAATTAAAAAACACCAGCAACAGTAGCTGCATCACCAAAACAGCCAGCTTGAGCCAAGTGGTGGCGCGCGGGAGATCGTTGTAGCGAGTGCAGCTGGTTTGAGTTCGTTTTGATGTTTACTCGAGAAGCCTAGTCGGCTCTAAGCGGCGTAAATGATCTCTGAAAAGCACCAAAAAACGACGCACTCGACACAGGCGAGTTTCAGCTGCGCTACCTCCTAAACAGTATGAGCATCAGCAGTCACTTTACGCGCTGCCAGAATAGAGAAAAAGAAGAACACGAAAAAAGCCACATTCAAAGCAATTGGCATTGTATGTTTACCAATCGACGGTACGGTCAGAAATAAAACAAAATTTAGAATTAACAGCATGATTGGATTAAAAATAGCTATCCAGCGAGGATAATGAGTACGACCGGTCAAAGACAACCAGATAATCACAACTGACAGCACCAGTGTCGTCAGACGGATAATCTGTAACAGCGTTTCATAGCGCGTTTGATACAGTGCTACAAGATGATCGACGGTCTCCGAAGGAGGCAACTGGGTCAGAGCAGAAATACTGGCCCGTGAACCGATCCAGACAGTACCAACGACAAAACCAAAACCTGCAAGCAAACAGACGATGGCGGCCACTCGCTGGTTGGCAGGGCGCAACATCAAATAGATGTGGTAGCAACCGACAAGATATAACGTGGCACCAAAAACACCGAAGAAATGACCAATGGTGGAACGCGTGGCGGAGATGCCGAGCATGAAGTCGTAGCTACTTTGGCTGAATCGAGCCAAAGTATCGTAGTGCAGCAAATATTCGCCTATACCTACCAGTATTGCCGCTAACAAACCGGCAAACCCAGTCACTACATAAATATTTTTCATTACATCTCCGTCATAACAATTTAACCGTATTTTGGATCAACTGACCCAAACCAAGGCCATGTAATATCCACATGTCCATCGATAGATAGGGCAAACAAGGTTTGGTTCCCTGTACTATGGGGATACGGGGCAACCTGACCCATTGGCAGGGATTCTTGCAAAGAAACCTTTGTCAACGGGTTCGGGCCAATGTACCCGGGACCAGACACAATCGATCCTATTATGCCAACGTGGCTATTAGCCGCACAGGCCAGTGAATGGGATTGAGCGGATTTCGATCAAAATCCGTAGGTAAAACTCACAAAAGAATCGTCGTCTTCGACACTGGCGCCATCATCCGGATCAACACGCCGGATGCGATAACTGTATTTGATAGCGCCGCCGGGAATTCTGGCCGAAATACCCGCCTCGGCAACTGTTTGGCGTAATGAGTCACCGTCAAAAAAATCAAGGTCGAATTCAAGGCGCAACAAATCACTGAGGATCTGCCTATAACTGGCACGCAATAACGACAGTGTGTCATTTGTGTCAGAACCGGACAGACCAGTGGCCAGGCCGTCACTTTCGAGGAATTCGGTACGGCGCGCACCAAGCCCTGCTTCAACGAAGAGTGATTTATCTGGAGACGAGAAAAGGCTGTACCCGATGCCGCCTACAATGAGTGTCTGGCTATCAATGAGCAAGGGACGGTCAACGCGAATACTGCCCTCGCCAAAACTATAGAACTTATTGGTAAACCAATAGCGCGGGCGATAGCCGATTTCATAAATGTTCTCGCCGCCATCAGCACGTATCCAGTCCGCATAAATAAAATGACTCAGAGGACGAACGTTTTTATCAGCCTTCAGTCGCAAGCGGGTTGCCGTACCACCATCGCGAAAAACCGTACCACCTTCAACGCCACCGTTCCATTGCGCCAGGGCCGTTTGCGGTGGCCAACAAATCACTAGCGCCAAAAAGCATAGCCAGTGCAGCAGCACTGGTGACCGGTAGTTTGGTTGGGGAAGTGTGCTGGCCAGCAAGTCGGGACTGCTGTTGCCATCGAAAGTACCGCAACTGTTGTTTGTCGTCATTGCCTGAGTGTAGCGTTTCATCACACTTGTGTGAATCGCAGATAACGGTTGCGGTCGATTGCGGTGTTTTATGTCATGGTATTTGATGTTCTATAGTGCAATTCGGCAAAACAAACCTCAGGCTCCCAATGCACCCGCCGCCTGCCTGTCAGCATGGTATGAAGAACGCACCATCGGTCCACTGGCGACATGTGCAAAGCCGATCTCGTAACCATAATCGGCCAGTTCATCAAATTCAGCTGGTGTGACAAATCGCTCAACTGGATGATGTTCACGAGACGGTTGCAGATATTGACCGAGTGTCAGCATATCAATGTTATGTTCACGCATGTCACGCATGACCTCGCGAACTTCCGAAATGGTTTCACCCAGACCCAGCATCATGCCTGATTTGGTTGGTACATCCGGAAACTTCTCCTTGTGATTGGACAATAATGACAAAGACCATTCATAGTCCGATCCCGGTCGACACTGGCGATATAATCGCGGTACCGTTTCGAGATTATGGTTGAATACATCCGGTGGAAAGCCTTCCATCGAATCGAATGCTTTGTCCATTCGGCCACGATAATCAGGCACCAACACCTCGATCTGAATACCGGGATTGCGTTTTCGCACTTCACTGATACAAGCACTGAAATGCGCAGCACCACCATCACGCAAATCATCACGATCAACTGAAGTGATAACAACATAGCTCAGATCAAGTTGGGTAATTGCTTTGGCGAGATTAACGGGTTCATCCGGATCGAGCGGATCGGGTCTGCCGTGGGACACATCGCAAAAAGGGCAACGCCTTGTGCAGATGCCTCCCATAATCATAAAAGTGGCGGTACCGTGACTGAAGCACTCACCCAGGTTCGGGCAACTTGCTTCTTCACAGACTGAGCTAAGCCCCAGATCGCGAAGCATTTTCTTGATTTCCTGCACACGTGGATGATTATGTGCTTTGGCACGGATCCATGCAGGTTTGCGCGGTAACTCTGTCGTTGGTGTGACCTTGACCGGAATACGCGAAAGCTTGTCAGCGCCACGCTGAAATTTTTCTGGATCATGACGCGAAGGCGCTGTGTAAGCCATTATGATTTCCTGTTTACTGATTCATTGCACGCAGCTGATGCTTGCGTACCAAGATACAACGATTGAAAAATACCTGCTAACTCATCACCCACTTGATCCGCTGCAGTTTTATTGTCTGCGATGTCAGCGGAGCCAAGTACTCTTTCAAGCGCATCGATTTGATCAAGTGATGTTACCGGCAAACGCTCAAAGCCGCAGGGATTTATACGCTCGAAAGGCTCCAGATCGGGGTTCACATTAAAGGACAACCCGTGAAACGAAAACCCCCGGCTGATACGAAGGCCCAACGCTGCGATTTTCGCACCACCCACATAGACACCAGGGGCATCTCTGCGGCTTTCAGCGGCTATATCGTAGCCTGCCAGAAAATCGATTGCTGTGCGCTCAAGCAAGGTAACGAGATCACGCACCCCTAGACCGGCGCGTCGCAGGTTCAACAGCACGTACATGACGATCTGTCCCGGTCCGTGATAGGTAACCTGCCCCCCCCGATCACAGGAAACAATAGGTATATCCCCAGGTGCCAGCACATGTTGCATGTCACCTGCCTGACCCAGCGTAAAAACGGGATTGTGCTCTAGTAACCAGATTTGATCGACTGCCTCCCCACTTCGTTCAGCAGTAAAACGCTTCATATTCTGCCAGACATCGACGTAATCACAGCTGCCGAGTCGTTTGATCTCAGGGGTGGGAATCACAAGGTGAAGATCACGTCATCGCAATCATGTAACGATGCATATACCGTCTCAAGGTGGGGCTGATCACTCGCAACAAAGGTAACCGACACGGATGTATATTTGCCTTTGCTACTTTGGTTAGCACGTACATCGCAGGTCGCCCCGGCAGCAAGGTGTTGACTCACTAGCTTGGTCACAGTGTCTGCAAATGATGAGTTAGACAGGCCCATGGCTTTAACAGTTACGGTCGCTGGAAAATCAAGCAGTGATTCTTCAGTCATGGCATCGTCCCGCATTAGTCTGCTTCAACACTGCCCCCGGGCGCCTGTGGCCAGTGAAACGCTTATTGAAAATATCGCAAAATACCGTGTTTGACGCGGGTAAGCACCCCACCTTCTTTTACCTTACGCAATGCCAGTAGCGGCACTTCGCCCACAATGCGATCACCTGATGTCAACACAGCACGACCGAATTGTTGTCCAATACGTGCCGGCGCCTTTATGTATTGACTGAGCTGGATCTGGCTTTCCAGAAGATCAACTTCATCACGCGGGACAGTCACATACCAGTCCTGCTCGACACCTAGTGGCAATAAATCATCCTGCCCCATCCATATACGTGCTTCCTGAACAGTTTCACCGGCTGCATAAATGCGTTTGGTTTTAAAAAATCTGAAACCATAGTTAAGCAGCCGCTGGCTTTCATCTGCTCTGACTTTTTCACTCTTGGCGCCCATGACAATACTGATCAGGCGATGATCGTCACGCACAGCTGACGCAACCAGACAATAGCCTGCTGCCGTTGTATGTCCGGTTTTAATGCCATCAACCGTTTCATCACGCCACAGCAGCTTGTTACGATTCAATTGCTTGATTTCGTTGAACTCGAACTGGCGTACGGCATAAAGAATATACTCTTGTGGATAGTCACGGATCAGAGCACGAGAGAGAATAGCCAGATCATTGGTTGTCGTGAAATGATTTTCATGCGGCAGGCCAGATGAGTTCACGAAGTTCGAGTCACGCATGCCTAGCTCTTGCGCCGTGTGATTCATGATGCTGACAAAACCTTCTTCACTGCCAGCTACATGTTCAGCAACCGCGACACTCGCGTCATTGCCTGACTGAATTATCAGCCCTTTTAAAAGATCCCATAACTTGACCTCTTTACCCGCCTCGATAAACATCCTCGAGCCTTCCATGGATTGGGCTTTCTCACTGATCAATACTGTGTCATCCCAGGCGACAGTGCCTCTGTCTACCTCACGCGAGACCACATAGGCAGTCATCATTTTAGTCAGGGATGCGGGCTCCATGCGCAGATCGGGATTGGATTCTGCCAAAACCTGACCGCTGTTAAAATCCAGCAGCATGTAGCTTTGCGCAGATAACTGAGGGGGTGCTGGCAAAGGACCAGCAAGCGCTGCGAGCGGCAAAATGCAAAGACATAACAACAACCGCACACACAATGCCTGACGAGAACGCATTACGCCAGCGCCAGCACAAGCACAAGCACATCCGCTTTGCCTGCCGACTTTCCAAACCCTGTTACCGATAAGGCTACCGATAAAATTACCAAAGGAAGTTCGCCGCATAGTTCTCGTTATGATGTCTGTTTCGACCATTATAAGTGCACTGCGCACCTTGACGCATTAATCATGTGTCATAACGGTTGAAATAATTTCAAAATAGCTGACGCAAGCCTGTTCAAGGTTGGCAACAGATAAAAATGCTGAGTACACAAGCTCGGTCACGGTGAGCTGGCTAAAGGACTGGTCGCTTTCCGCGCAAGCAGGCAGCATGTAACTGCCGGCTACCTTGTTTTGCAGCCCGATCTTGCGATGAGGTCTTTTTTCGCGCCAGTTTAAAGTTCAAACAGGCTATAGCTGTCAATCCCTGCCGATCGCAAACGCTGCAGAATGGTTTCCAGCGGTGCCTGATCAGGTAAAGGGCCGATTTGTACCTTATGCAACTGTCTCTGCTGATCCAGGGCAATGATCGCTGCATCATCGCTGACTGCCTGATTCGCCTTACGCTGCAAGGCTTGAGCATTGCGTCGCTCCGAAAAAGCCCCCAACTGAATAACCGTACCTGAGGCAGCCAGACTTTTATAACTAGCCATCGACGTAGTAGTCTTCACTGGGCTGGAAACACCAACTACGGAATCGACTGCTGTGCTTGTATTGCGGTAGTTAACCGGCACACCTGCCGATGGTGACCCTTTCGCGGTTGTTTTACCACTCGCTAAAACGATCACATCTGCCTGTGGGGGCGTAACTGATTGCACCGGTTCAGCATTGATTGTCTCGGCTTCTGGCTTGCTACGACTGTCTTGCGTGGTGGCAATGAGTGGAGTTGTTTCATGAGTTGAAATAGCAACTATCTCAACTGGCGCAGTGCCGGTGGCCAGCACACCCAGACGCGCCGCCGCTCCATAAGACAGGTCGATAATACGACCGTCGACAAACGGGCCTCGATCCGTCACTTTTACAACCAAACGCTTACCATTGTTGAGATTGGTAACTCGTACAAATGTGGGTAGAGGCAAATGCTTGTGAGCCGCCGTCATGTTGTACATGTTGTAGGTTTCCCCACTCGATGTTTTACGACCGTGAAATTTACTCCCGTACCAGGAGGCAATACCCTGCTCTATGAAACCCCTGGAAGAATCCATGACGTGATAGCGCTTGCCAAATACTTTGTAACTGTCAGGGTTACCGATCCGGGATTTCGGCAAATCACGCGGTTTTTCGGCCTTCCCATGTACCAGATAGGACTGTACGCCGGGGCCATCGACTTTTGTCTGACGGTAGTTTTCAGGGTTATCCGGCGTTGGCGGGAGAGTGGTACAGGCACTCGTGGCGACAACCAGCATAAAACCGAAAAAACGTACAAATCTAAGATTTTTCATTTAGCGCTTTACTAAGTTCGTGAACTGCAAGTGCATACAACCGGCTGCGGTTGTAGCGGGTAATTACGTAAAAATTATGGAAACCAACCCAAACCTGTTTGCCATCAACCGCCTGGAGTTCCATCAGTGACTTCTCCTTAACCGACCTGGCCTCAGTTTTTACGCCAGCAGCATGCAACTGCTTGCGTCTGAGATCCGGTAGCAGCTTTTTACCAATCAACTTGCGATAGGCTTTGCCATCGGGCCTCACCTGTTCCGCAACAGGTTCGTTCTCAAGCCAACCATGAGTTGCAAGGTAATTGGCGACACTACCGATGATGTCGGCTTTGCTCTCCCACAAATCCCGACGCCCGTCGCCATCAAAATCTACGGCATAACTGCGGTAGCTGCTTGAAATGAACTGCGGCATGCCCATGGCGGCCGCGTAGCTGCCGCGAATGGCAGATGGTTCAAAAGATTCTTCCTGCGCCAGGAGTAGAAATTCACGCAATTCGCGTTGAAAAAATTTGCCACGTCGCGGGTAATCAAAGGCGAGCGTTGCCAGCGCTGACAAAGCCTGATCCTTGCCCTTGTAACGGCCATAAAAAGTTTCGACACCGATAATCGCGGCCACGACAGCCGACGGCACACCAAAACGCTCTTCAGCCTGTTTGAAAAGCGCACGATTTTCGTTGAGAAATTCCCGACCGGCAGCAATACGTTTTTGCTGAATAAAAATCTTCCGGTATTCACCCCAAGTCAGCGTTTTCTCGGCTGGTGCCGAGATTCGTTCCAATACCTTCTCTTGCCGGGTCGCCAGAGCCAACTGCGAGCGGACATAGTCTATGTCGAGATCAGTCTGGGCAACCGTCGTCTTAACCCAATCGATCACATCATCACGATCGAGATAAGCTCCGCCGGCTGCCAGGACCTGCGAAGAATTCAGGACACCCATGAAAATACCCAGACACAGGGCAATGTTAATAACGGCTCTCACAGGCCACAGGGGCAATCGCAAAGGCCGAGAAATGCGCTGGGAACAGCCAAATCCGGACCGCATCAGAAGCGGGACAACCCTCATGCTGCTCTCAACTCCAATCAATCGCCAAAATTATCGACAGAACCCTTAACCATAGTCGATTTTTTCCACTTCATCAGAAGTAGTGCATCAGAAGTGGATCCATAGATTCAGAAGAAATTTATGGCAAATTAAAGGAAGTATATTGCACAATTTATACATGTTGATGATCTTGTAGCCCGGACTTACTGAATCACGAAAAGTGGGTGTCCCAAATTGGAGCAACGAAAAGCGGGTGATGTGATGGACGCTCCCCCTTAACGGCGTCAATGCGCCAGAATGGTTAT
>CAYPMR010000020.1:0-51839 GCA_964411665.1 uncultured Granulosicoccaceae bacterium
ACCACAATGGGGTTGTGGGGGTCGGAGGTTCGAATCCTCTCGCCCCGACCAGCAATATCAAGTGTTTAAGCTTTATATCGCGGTAATCCCAACCCTAATTTCTCTCATGGTGGCGCTCAGGTGGCGCGCTTGTTCATGGCAAATCCGTTGTATTGGATGTGCATTCGCGCTCATGCGGATCGTGATAGGCGAAACCGCTGGGGGTAGGGCAGAAGCCGCCGCTTTAAACAGGACAGGTTACGGAGCCACAGAATTTTTAAGATTCCGTTGTTTGCTCGGTATCTGGTTCCGATGATTTTTTCGCGGACTTTGATTTTGCTCTTGCTTCAGACCGATAGTATTTATCAATCGACTTTTCCGCTTCTTTCCCAGATTCGCTTTCGTAGATTTCTCGTTTTACCACTTGATTTTTAATAAGTTCTTCAATTTCTGATGAATCTACCTTTATACCTGGTTTGATCTTCCTCAATTCTTTGCGCACAACATTCGCAACCTGTGGGGTTCCTAAAAGAACGCCGATGGTGTAACGATTCACAGATTGTTTGTATTCGTAAAATTTATCGATATTGTCTTTGATCAAAGATCGCTTGCATAACAGAAACAACAATTCAGCGTCATCTGCCTTTTTTGGGTTTATTGTGGAAAAATCGATACTGCAGAGAAATTCGCTTTCTACTCGTGTATCGAGTGCGACCCTATGAATTTGCCAGATTAATCCATTTGTCAGTACAACCCACTTTATTCCTTCCCTAGCAGCGTAATTGACAGCTTGTTTCAAATGGTTATCTTTCAGTTCAAGTCCTATGGCTTTCACTTCAATCAAGTAATCGACCTGTTTGCCAGTTTTAATAGCCAGATCACAATAGGTGCCTTGAATAGCAAATTCTCTTGTAACGTCTGCATACTTGTCGAAGCCAAAAACATACTCCAGCATATCGGTGACGATCGTTACTGTATCCGATTCATTGACGTCCCTTTCCTTGGCTTGCCCGAGTACTTTTCTGAACTTGGGTACATAATAACGCTTCTATCTGGATTACCTGCAACCATCAGCTTCAGAATCCGTTCGATTATCAGTTCGATCATTATTTCTGCGTAGATCATGGGTGCTGCACAGAGCAGTTTCATGATTTTCGGGCGCGTGCTTTTGCTCAGCAAGCTTGTGTCAATATCATTTAAAATTGGAAAATAAACAAAAGAACAGAATTTATACCGCTGATTTATTTACATTCAAAACTCTAACTACACCAAAAAATCACTAAAGGACATAATTATGCGCTCGCCTCATGTCAGTTCGTATGATGTTGCAAAGGAATACGTATCCGTTAGTTACAGAGCTGTTTTACTGGATAACATTACTTCCGCTGGTCCGATAGGGTATGAATATGTAATTTGTGTAGTTAATAAAGACGAACAGCCGATCATGTTTATGACTTCGGAGAGAATTGATGGGTCATCTGATGACAGCGATAGAGCACATTTCTTGTGTAAATTTGCAAGCAATTCCTCCCACGTTAATTATGGGAAAGATAAGAATTATGGAGATCGTGATATTTTTGAAAGCGAAGCAATCAAACATATAGAAACTACTTTAAATGAGGATTTCAAATTGAGTACTGGTTAAATCATATTCATTTAAGCAATGGTATATGTTGAATTGTTTCGGCTGTTATCACTTTCGATAAATTTAATTTCCGATTTCATCACGACTTACCCAGCACTTGGATGTTTAGAAAAATTCGTACAATATTCGCTTTGTAAACTAGTATGTTTTGTAAATCACTGAGCCTAGCGACTGATTGTTACCGACCAATGCTGGCTAGATGGTGACACGAGGATTATTCTGGACACGTGTGTGAACGCCAATGAATTCTAAGCAAGCGTTTTGTTTAGGTATGTCCGCATTTGTAATTATACAAACGTGAAAAGAACCCGGCAGCCAGACGCTCCCGGGCTCATCGATAACTACGTTAGTGACGCTTCCTCACGCTTGCGACGAAACCAGGCGCCAATGCCAGCCAAAAGCGCCATCAGCGGCAGGGCCGGATCGATCGATCTTGATTTACCGTCTATCGGTGCAATGCTGCAGCCTGCTCCTTCCAGTCCGGTACGAATGAACAATGGGTCGTTCGATTCAAGATGATCGGGTGTGCCATCTGCATCGTAGTCCGGAAAAGCTGAGCCGAGCACTGGTTCATCGGCAAATCCGTCACCGTTGATGTCCCGAGCTCCTGATTCTGCAAGGTCGGTCAGGCCGTCGTTGTCAGAATCAATGTCCTGATAGTCCGGCGTACCGTCGCTGTCGGTGTCAACTAGTAGTTGCGCGAGTAAACTCGCGCCGTCATCAATACCGTTAGCGTCTATGTCTTTGAACGCATCTACTGTTCCGTTACCGTCTGCGTCAACACCACCGTTCTCGATTATGTCGAGAATGCCGTCGCTGTCGGCATCGAGCTGTCGTGCGTCGATGACGCCATCAGCATCGGTATCGCGTGCAGAAATTGGTGCGTCTGAGTAATAATCGTTAACGCCGTCGCGATCGTCATCAATGAAATCGTCGAACCGACCGTCTCCGTTTTTATCCGCAGATATGCCGAACGATTCAATCGTATCCATTATGCCGTCGTTATCGCTGTCGCCGTCCCGGAAGTCGGGTAGCCTGTCACCATCGGTATCTCGTGGTATTCCGCCAGCTGCTTGTGCCAGACCTGTTTCATCGACAAGGGGTCTACTGCTTTGAGCGGTTGGGTTATCAATCAACACACCCTCCATTGATTCAACAACCTCATCGATGATGCCGTCCAGGTTGTTGTCGATGTGATTGGATTCGATAGTGTCAAGTAATCCGTCGTTGTCTGAATCACGATCTGCCCAGTCCGGAATTGTGTCGCCGTCGGTATCAGGAATCGAGTAGTTTTCGACACCCGACTCTGGCGCGTTCTCTACCACATCGGCCATGCCATTGGCGCCGTAGTTAAAACTCATGTCGATAACACCATCAAGATCCGTGTCCAACTCGTTCACTTCCGTCAGTCCCATACGAACTTCGATGATGTCGAATATGCCGTCGTTATCGACATCCAGGTCACGGAAGTTGGCGACTCCGTCGGCATCTACATCACCATTGCCTTCAGTCTGATCACTGATACCGTCATTGTCCGCATCGACATCGACGTAGTCGTGTATGCCGTCAGCATCTTTGTCAGCAGGCACCTGTCCCTGGAAGACTGCCTCAACTGAATCCGGGATACCATCATTGTCCGAGTCGGTATCGAGGAAGTTTTCAATCCCGTCACCATCGGTATCTATCGTACCTTCGATCACATCAGCCAGCCCGTCCGAATCCGCATCTGATGCGGGATCAAGAAAGTCGGGTATGTTATTGCCGTCAACGTCCTGTGTCTGTTCCTGCTCATCGGGCAATCCGTCACCGTCAGAATCAAGATCGAGAAAATCAGCTACGCCATCGCCGTCAGTATCAGCCGGCAATGCTGAATCGCTACCGCCTTCAATCGCGTCTTCGATGCCGTCGTTGTCGGAGTCATTGTCGAGATAATCCGGCGTTGCATCGCCGTCGGAATCAACCGGCGTTCCGGGTTGCGCACCTGCTTCTACAGCGTCAGGAATCAGGTCACCATCTGAATCAACATCGAGATAGTCAGGCTGACCGTCAGCATTGGTGTCCACCGGTACGGACGGGTTGGAACCGGCTTCGATCGCATCCGGAATGCCGTCTGCATCTGAATCAAGTTCCAGCATGTCGGGCGCACCGTCACCGTCAGTGTCGATGGTGTGGGTGGCTTCGATGCTATCGTCTACACCGTCGCCATCGAGATCCTCGCCACCGGTGTTGTCGGCATCAAAGCGATCATCGATGCCGTCATTGTCGCTATCCTGACCGCTGATTTGTGCTTCAACTCCGTCGGGTATGCCGTCGTTGTCTGCATCAACATCGAGATAATCAGGTGCGGTATCGCCGTCGGTATCGCTATCACCTTCAATAGCATCAGGCACGCCGTCGTTATCCGAGTCGGTATCGAGGAAGTTTTCAATCCCGTCACCATCGGTATCTATCGTACCTTCGATCACATCAGCCAGCCCGTCCGAATCCGCATCTGATGCGGGATCAAGAAAGTCGGGTATGTTATTGCCGTCAACGTCCTGTGTCTGTTCCTGCTCATCGGGCAATCCGTCACCGTCAGAATCAAGATCGAGAAAATCAGCTACGCCATCGCCGTCAGTATCAGCCGGCAATGCTGAATCGCTACCGCCTTCAATCGCGTCTTCGATGCCGTCGTTGTCGGAGTCATTGTCGAGATAATCCGGCGTTGCATCGCCGTCGGAATCAACCGGCGTTCCGGGTTGCGCACCTGCTTCTACAGCGTCAGGAATCAGGTCACCATCTGAATCAACATCGAGATAGTCAGGCTGACCGTCAGCATTGGTGTCCACCGGTACGGACGGGTTGGAACCGGCTTCGATCGCATCCGGAATGCCGTCTGCATCTGAATCAAGTTCCAGCATGTCGGGCGCACCGTCACCGTCAGTGTCGATGGTGTGGGTGGCTTCGATGCTATCGTCTACACCGTCGCCATCGAGATCCTCGCCACCGGTGTTGTCGGCATCAAAGCGATCATCGATGCCGTCATTGTCGCTATCCTGACCGCTGATTTGTGCTTCAACTCCGTCGGGTATGCCGTCGTTGTCTGCATCAACATCGAGATAATCAGGTGCGGTATCGCCGTCGGTATCGCTATCACCTTCAATAGCATCAGGCACGCCGTCGTTATCCGAATCGACATCGAGCGCATTGGGTATGCCGTCACCTTCGGTGTCTGCGGTATGGGATGCTTCTAATGCATCGTCAACACCGTCAGCATCAGCATCGTTACCGCCTGTCACATCGACATCATAGGAATCATTGATACCGTCAAGATCGGTATCGGTTGCTGCCGAATGTGCCTCGGTGGTGTCACTGAGACCATCGTTGTCAGAATCCGTATCCAGATGATCGGGAAGACCGTCTGCATCGCTATCAACAGATTGCGGCTGTCCTTGCGATTCAATTGCATCGGGGATGGCATCATTATCAGAATCGACATCAAGGAAATCTGCGATGCCATCGGAATCTGTGTCGGTTGTCTGTTCAAAGGCATCCGGCAAGGCATCGTTATCACTGTCGAGATCGAGGTGATCCGGTTGACCGTCGCCGTCTGTGTCTACCGATTGCGGGGAACCCTGTGATTCAACTGCATCCGGGATCGTGTCGTTATCGCTATCTGTGTCGAGATGATCGGGTATGGCATCAGAGTCTGTGTCGACGGACTCAGGTGATCCCTGGCTTTCGACAAGATCGCTGATACCATCGTTATCTGCATCGTGGTCAAGGTAGTCAGGGACAGTGTCGCCGTCACTGTCTTGCGTACCTTCAAACTCATCGGGCAGGCCATCATCATCACTGTCGGTATCGAGGTGGTCCGGTTGACCGTCGCCGTCAGTATCAATCGATTCCGCTAATCCCTGAGCTTCTACAGTGTCGGGAATCGTGTCGTTGTCGGAGTCCACATCGATGTAATCGTCTTGCAAGTCGCCATCAGTATCCATGGTGCCCTCATAGGAATCAGGCAGACCGTCATTGTCGCTGTCCAGATCGAGATGGTCGGGCAACGAATCACCATCCGTGTCAACACCTGCCTCGTAAGCATCGTCGATTGTATCGCCGTCACTGTCCGGATCCAGATGATCGGGTAATCCGTCAGCATCAGTATCTGTTGGCTGCAATGTGTCATCAACGCCATCGCCATCGTTGTCCGGACCACCGGTCTGGTCGACATCAATTGCATCATCAATACCGTCCGCATCAGTATCCTTGCCGGTTAATTCAGGTGTGCCGGTATCTTCGTCTGCATCTGCAATACCATCGTTATCACTGTCGGTGTCCAGATAGTCCGGTACACCGTCTTCATCCTGGTCACCATTGCCTTCAACAATATCCGGCAAACCGTCTGCATCGGCATCCAGAACAATTTCGACTGTGTAAGACCCTGTTGCCGGGTTCCCGGCCTCATCAGTTACGTTTGCACTCAGCGAATGTATGCCCTGATCGAACGCGATTGCGCTTTCACAGGCCCAGGCTCCATTCGCAGCCTGGGTGACACAAATGTTTGTGCCTTGCGTGTTGAATATAGAAATCAGCGCACCGTCCGGCTGGTCAGTGGCCCCGTTCATAAGGGGTGTTGTATCACTGACTGGCCCTACGTTATTACCAGAAACAAGCGGTATTGTTGTATCCACCAGAGCGGTATCAGAGTTACTGGCAGGTCCGTCATTACCCGCCACATCAACCAGTAGAACAGTTTCCCGAATCCATTCACCATTTGCCGGAACGGGTATGGTGTAAGAGACGGTCTGATCTGCGATATGACTGTCAGTAAGGCTGATTGTTTGATCACCCTGTACCAATGAATCACCAGCCAGTGCACCGGTATTCACCAGACTCACTTGTATCTCTGCAAGACCTTCCTTGCCATCAAGTTCTGCGACATTTAAAAACTGGTCGTTGTTTAAATCGTCGGCGATCACAAGCACCGGCGCGCCGGGTGCAGTTGTATCCTTGATAATATCTACAAAAGATTCGGGTGAAGGATTGCCGGCGGTATCGACCACAGATACCTCAGCGCGGATTGGACCATCGGGGAGTTCTTGCAGGTTTAAAACTTTATCGGGCGTTAACTCCCAGGTGAGATCTGGCTTCACTGGCACTTGGTACTCAATTGAACGTGGGGGCGTTACATTCAGGGCCAGTAACTTGATTTTAACCGGGCTTTCAGGGGCAACGCCTGTGACCGTGCCCTGCAACGAAAACTTTGTTGATTCTATGGCGTTCAAGACACGGTCTTCACCTGCGCCAGTCTTTACGATACTTGCTGTGGGTGCGACCGTGCTGACAATCGCCTGATCACTGGCAGATTCACTCAGATTGCCTGCAGCATCGACGATCTGGACGCTCTGCTTGATCTGTTCTCCATGTGCGGGTAGCGCCAGCTGACGAATAACCTGCTGTTGCTTCAGATCGGTTTCACTCAACACAACTTCTTCTTTACCGAAAATCAGGCGCTCGCCAGCGACTACTCCGGTGCCGTTAAGTGATACGGCAATTGAAATCGACTTCAAACCCTGTGTTTCTGCCAGATTCAAAAACTCATCATTATTGCTGTCTTCGACGATATTGACGCTTGGTGCGAGGGGTGGTGTTGTGTCCTTAACGTACTCGACAACCAACGCATCTGCCGGGTTGCCAGCTTCATCTTGCAAGTTTGCAGTGACGGTTAACGGGCCGTCTGGAAAACTTGTAATTTCCCTGACCAGCTCCGGTGCAACTTCCCACGACAGTGTTTTTGAGACGACGGCCTGCCATTTAAGTTTGGCCACACTCGAGGCTGCTACAAGATTGACCGTAGTGCCCGGTTCTGCGTCTTCCACAGTGCCTGAGAAAAACATGTTGGGTAGTTCCACAGCGCTGATCAGATTATCTTTGCCAGCACCTGAAGCCAACAGTCGAATCACAGGCTTTACTGTGTCCTTTGCGATCGTAACTGTTTTTGGTGCTGCTTCAACACCTTTCAGATTCATCTGTGCTACGCGTATCTGTAACGCTTCAGGGCCATCCGCAATTTTCTGAAAATTGAATTCACGCTGCCATCGCCCGGCAACACATTGGGTGACCGACTGTGTTTTCTCAGTCACCAGGCCAATGTTAAGATCACCGGATGTCGTACTGCAATCACCACTTACCACATAGTTTGATGCATTCAGTGAGTTGACTTTGGCCAACGCATCAATACTGAATGCGATTTGAGGAACCTGTATTTGTTGAACCTGGACAACTTGTTTTTTTGCCTGTTTCTCAATGCTTTGGGCATGGACAGGTTGCTGGGACGTAGCAAAGGCTGCGGAGATAGTTGCAGCAACGGCCGTAGGTAGAAATTTTTTCATGCTCTTTTCTCTGTATATTTACAAAGAAATCGTGAGCACACAGTGGGTGGGATAGAACGTAGTGCGGGTGTTCTTATAGATTGTTCTTCCGTGATGTGCCTCCGTGCGTTCACTCCTCCCTGTAGAACGACTCCTGAAATGCACCAGGCGATAGTGTGCAATCTTCCGTTAGGCACCTCTACCTGGTGTTGCCGATCGTGTAGTCCGACGGTTTTTATAACGACTGCATTATTCCTCGTCTTTAGCATTTTATTACATAAGATGCGATTATCCGGATGCCATCACAAAATTAAAGACGAGAGCGTATACTGGATACAGGCTGTATTTTGTTAAGTTTCAGTGTGTTGGAATAGATACTTTCCATTAAACATTAGTAAGCGATATTGCAAGGGACGAGGGTCAACCTTCTCTCTGGGCTTGGTTGTTTCCGAGCGGCCAGTTACCATGCAAACTCACGTAAGTCTTTTAGCAACGTGAATACACTTAATATCTCTAGTTTGTGGTGTCCCAACTTAATAAATTACTGCCATGTATAAAATCCAATCTATTTTCAGTTCAGCTTTCATTGCGCTTTTACTTGTTTGTGTGGCGTCAATTAGTTCAGCGTCTTATGCCGGTGAGGGCAAATACCTCAACAAAGAAGAAGCACTTGCTCATGCCAGCAATAAAACCGAAGAATGGACAAAAGGCGCTGGGTTTTATTCACCCGATGGAAAGCTAATGGCTGTGTGGGACGGGAAAAAGTTAAGTGGTACCTGGCGTATTAAAGACAATGGCGAGATGTGTGTCACTGTAGAAGGCTGGGGTGATGAGGGATGTCACAAGTACAGAGTCAAGGAAGACGCTGTCGAGTTGGTTTACCAGGGGGAAGGCAAGGTCAGAAAGATGGAAGAGGGTAATACGCTTGAATCTTACCTCTGATTTACTTTGCACTGATTTGCTATGCACTGATTTAGTTTGCATCAATCAGGGTAAAAAACTCACGTGAGTTTTTTCATTCGTAGCTAAACATCCAAATCTGTTACCCGGGACCTGATCCGTGGTCCCGGGAATTCATATCTCCAGTTTGTTCTATAGATTACCCGTCGACAACGATATAACAGCAGCAGGTGAGCGGTTGCCTTCGTTGTCTATCGCGGTTACTTCGTACCTGTAGGTAATCGCAGGGTCCAGTCTGTCTTCGAATATACCCAGTGCATCTCTTACGCCGAGTGATTCGCCGTTGCGGATGATTTCGTAGCCTTGCACAAAACCATCATCAGTAGCGCGGTCCCAGAAAATATCTGCAGCGGTGGCTGAATGCACCTGGTGTTGCAGATTGGCAGCGAATCTGAGTCCATTAGTCGTAGGTGTATTGCTGGCACCAGTATCAACGCTAGCGCTTGTATCACCGTCACCGCTGGTCGAGAAGGTTATCGAAGCGGTTGCTGATCGGTTGCCTTCATTATCAATTGCGGTTACCTGGTAGGTGTAGGTAACGGTTGGATCGAGGTTGCCCTCGAATATGCTCAGTACATCACGAACGCCCAGTGATTCGCCGTTGCGGATGATTTCGTAGCCTTGGATAAAGCCATTATCTGTGGCGCGATCCCATGAAATGTCCGCAGCAGTAGTCGAGTGCACCTGTTGTCGGAGATTGGCAGGGAAGCTGATTCCTGTATTTGCCGCTTGATTATTACCACCGGTATTGCCGCCACCACCGGTATTGCCACTGGTCGAGAAAGTTATTGTGGCAGCAGCCGATCGGTTGCCTTCTGTGTCAATTGCTGTGACTGCATAGCTATAGGTTACGGATGGATCGAGCTCACCTTCGAACAGACTCAGCGCATCGCGTATTCCCAGTGATTCACCGTTACGAACGATCTCATAACCCTGTATAAACCCATCGTCAGTTGCGCGATCCCAGAAAAGCTCCGCTGAAGTTTGTGAGTACACTTCCTGCCGCAAATTGGCAGCGAAATTCGGTGCGGAGCCGTTGGTAGCTGCGGGCGGATTGTTGCTGCCCGTACTACCGTTACCACCGGTCGAGAAGGCGATATTGGCGGTTGCAGATCGGTTACCGTCAGTATCGATCGCCGTAATCGCATAGTTGTTAATAACCGATGGATCGAGCTCGCCTTCGAACAGGCTCAGGGCATCACGTACTCCCAGAGATTCGCCGTTACGAATGATCTCATAGCCCTGTATAAACCCATCGTCGGTCGCACGATCCCAGAAGAGCTCTGCTGAATTTTGCGAATACACTTCGTGCCGTAAATTGGCAACGAAATTCGGGGCTGAACCTGGCTCGGTGCCTGTCCCTGTATCACCGTCACCGCCGGTCGAGAAGCTGATGTTGGCAGATTCGGATCGGTTACCGTCAGTGTCAATCGCGGTGATTACGTAGTTGTTTATTACAGATGGGTCCAGACCGTCCTGAAACAAACTCAAAGCATCGAAAATACCCTGCAGTTCACCGTTACGGATGACCTCATAGCCTTGTACGAAACCATCATCGGTCGCGCGGTCCCAGAAGAGTTCCGCAGTTGTCGCTGAATACACTTCGTTTCGCAAATTAGCGATGAAGTTCGGCGCAGAGTCTGTCGGCGGATTTCCTGTATCAACGTCCACATCCCCGGTAGTCGAAAATGCCATTGAAGCACTTCCGGATCGGTTACCGTCAGTATCGATCGCAGTGATCGTGTAGTTGTAAAGGGTAGATGGTTCCAGATCGCCCTGGAATAAACTTAAACTGTCGAAAATACCCAGCGGTTCGTCATTACGGAAAATCTCGTAGCCACGCACAAAGCCATCATCCGTAGAGCGATCCCAGAATAGCTCAGCTTTTGTTGGCGAGTACACCTCATGACGGAAATTCTCCGGGGTAGTGGGCGCTATGTTTGAAGGCGGATTAACACCACCGCCATCAACAATACTGCGTCCATTGACCGAGTTGGTGACAAGATAGATCGTATTGTTGCGTTTGTTCATCACATAGATCTCACCACCGGGACCCTGGCCAAAGCGCAAGTCAGCACGGCGTGAACCACTGTGTGAAAAGTAACGCGGTGAATCGAAAATCACATCCAGCATCGTGTCGAAATTCTGTGCGGGCGTTGCCGGGTTGTTGTCATGATCGAACTGCACGCGCGCACGACGTGTTGTGGATTGCGTTAGTGAGTCAGGCGCTCCTTGCGTGACAGCATCCTGAAGCCCTTGCAAGCTCGTGTGGTAGATGTCACCAAAACTGACAAAGTCACCGTACAGATACTGTCCATCCCAGTCCGAGCCGTTTTCAACAACAAAACCACCAGCAATCGAATGCCCGGTGAATGGATTACCATAGGAACCGACGTGGCCGTATTGTGCGGCAGGGTAGGTGAAGCCTGTGTCTGCATCATTAGCTGGCAATGCTGCGATACCGGTTAGAAATCCACCGCCATCTTCTTTTAAGTGTGTGAAGGTACCTTCGCGATCCGGCCAGCCGTGGTTGGAGCCAGCTGAAATCACGTTAACTTCTTCTGCATTGGCTCGTCCGACATCGACGACCATGATGGTGCCATCCTCTGCAAACGCGATGTGGTGCGGGTTACGAAAACCCAGAGCAAAGACTTCGTCAGTCTCCCATGTATCGTCATTAACGAACGGGTTGGATTCAGGGATGGTATAGGGACTATCACCATCGGCCAGTGGATCGATACGCAGAATCTTACCCAGTGCATCATCATTTTGAGCGTTGCCGAACGAATCAGCGGGTGTACCGTCACCATGCGCGATGTACAGTAATCCATAGTCAGGCGATCCCGGTGTTGCTGCCGGATTGAACATGATTTGTTTCATCAAGTGATCTTCAGCCGGATAACCAATGCGGAACAATTCTCGATGAGCAATCAAGTTGCCAGCTGCATCAAGGGTCCACTCCGACAATGTGCTATCAGTAAATACATTGAGTCCAGCTGAATCACTGATGTAATGAACACCTTCACGTTGATCGGGGCGGTTACGCATTTGCGAGGTATAAAATTTACCGTTAGTGGCAAATTCAGGGTGAAATGCCATAGAGCGCAATCCACCGTGAAACAGGTTTGATCCTGAAATACCGTCGCCCGTGTGATCGATCAACGCTTGATGTACGTTAAACCAGGGTTCACTACCTACGACACCATCGGTGAATTCCCAGATCTTGCCTTCGTGTTGTTCAACCGTAAACAAACGTCCACCGGTATTTGCCATGGCCAGTAAACCGGGCTTAAGCCGTAGAGTGCCGAAACTGGTGTTGTCAGGAATAATCGCGAATTCCCGAATCTGTAAATCAAGACCGGGTTGTACGGGTGTTGGAACGGAATTAATAAGCTCTCTTGGAAGTGCGGCAATCGCATCACACGATAAAGAGTTTGTGCTATTGGGTATGTCATCTACAGCCGCCGAGGAAAGCGGAATCACATCAAAAGATTCGTTTTCTACCAGTTGTTGGCGACAGGAGTTATTCACAAACTGTTTTGTGTTATCTGAAAACTCTACCCAGGCAGTACTTGTATCGCCGGTATTCTCGACAACGATTATGCGTGGATAGTCAGCACCGATTCCGCTATCTGTTTGTTCCGGAGCAGGTCTGTGGTCAGGGTCATTGATAACTACACCGCAATCGCTACCTGCTTCGGTAAAGGATCTGTTTTCATCGAAGGGGGCACCTTCGGCGATCCAGCGTCGTAGCAAGGTCCATCTACTGTCTCCCTCGTTAAACAAGGCTCCACCAAAGTGGCTTGGGTCAGTAGGTCGGCGTAACAATAAGCTGCTTTCCGGATCACGACAGTCAACGCGGGTCAAAGCCTGGTTGTAGGCAAATTGCGCGGGTGTCAGGCCACCGAGAAATCCACTCGGTTCAGCAAAGTGATAAACCGTGTTGGCACGACCACCGGGTTGGTGACACGACGTACACGACAGTCCAGCACTGCTCGATTGCAACATGTCCAGAACGTCCGGGACAAACAATACGGAAGAGGGCAGTTGTTCATCATCGGCACTGACTGTGACGGTGGTGGAATCTGTGAAAGTGCCTTCAAAGTTTGAAACCGATAAGGTCACCTCGTGGTCACCTATTGGATTAACGGTTAGCAGCGATTCACTACTGGGTAAGCCGGGCAGCGGATCACCCCCAGTAACAGACCAGTTAGTGTTGGCTGCAAAATCACTTGGTAATGCATTTAAGCGTCCTTCAACACCAGTCGTTACTATTTCCGTTTCGGCCGCTTCTGCGATCGGACGTCCGGGCTGGCGTCTTGGGCCATAGATATTTTGCGCTTCAGATGAATAGACTGATTCTGGTGGGTTGGCATGAGCCAATCCGCCGAACAACACACGGTCAAGAATTTCAGGTTGATCCTCTGCGCTGCCACGACTTCGCCAGAATGCTTCATAGGTGACCAGTGCTGATGGCATGGTTGCCTGATCATAAACGTGCTCTTCAATTCGATCTTTAAATATTTCGAAGTCTGCGAATGTTGAAAATTCCAGCTCACTGTTAAGCTCATTTAACGTGTTGTCAGAATAAGTACCGCGTTGCGCGTGGCAGGATCGGCACGTGGGGCGCACAACGCCTAAATAGAGTTCCCGGTGTTCAGGTGTTTCGTTCCAGCCGTCGGGCACGTATTCGCCATCGAAGGGAACATCAGGCAAGGGCACTGTGCAATTGGAGGTCGAATCAGCACCGTACCAACCACGTATCAATTCAGCATTGGAGACACTAGGTGTTGTACACAATACGGCCTGGTTCATCGATCTAAATTCGTCCTCCTGATCTTCCAGAGAGAGTCGGCTAGAGAATTCGAAATTTTCCAAATCCCAGGCGATCCACTTTGATCCGATGTTGCCACCGTTTTGATAGACGCCATTGATATCGTCTTTTGGCTTACCGCCATGGCAAGCTGCACACAAAGTGGGTACAAACTTCTGGCCGCGACCATCAAGATCAACTTTAGTGACACGGTTGCCGCGCCCATCGTAGGCGTAGAAGGTTGTTAGACGTGTATCTGCGCGATACTCCATCGCAACCGTCGCCAATATGTTACGTCCGATCAGTGCATTGTCCGGTGTCGCGAAATTCTGTACGTAAGAGGCAACATTGCCATCATTAAACTTCAAGACAAACATATTTCGACCTAAATCAAGATCGGCAATGTTCTGATAAACCGCGTGCGAGAAGTCAGTACCGGCTATGGCTTCCTGTTGTGCTACCGCGACGGGATCTAATCGGTTGTAGTTAGTGACACCACCCGTAGTGAATCCGTTTACTTCCAGAAAGCCATCAAGCGTTGCGCGTGTGCCATTGGGATCAATGGTGTTGTAGTAAGCGATCGAATTCTCTTCACTACCGCCAAAGAAGATTTCGTTAACGCTGGTGGGGTAGGTTAGAAAACGGTTTGCATCAGGAGGTGTCCTTGAGATGCGGAATGTATCAAGGAAAACAGGTCCACCGAAAGAGATGACATGTGGACCTGCTGATAAAGTGACATACGCTTCGTTGTCAAACCAGAAACCAAGCGTTCTGGTACTTAATGCCAGATCGGGTACGATGGGGTTGCCATCGACAAGTATGCTAATTGAATTGTTCGACGCGTGTCGTACTTGTATTTGATACAAGCCTTCTTCACCAGCTGGCACTTCGAAGGCAAAATCAAATGTACTGTTGGTACCAAGCGTAATGAAGCCGGGGCCAAGGAAATCAGGAATGAATGTATTAGTTCTGAATTGACTGGGTAGTGTCTCTGGCTCTATATCAAGTGGCGGCGTTGACTGTGCAAACAAGATTGAAGGTGTGCAAACCAGTAGCGCAATAATGAAAAAAGCGTGTCTGATTACCGTAGAGATCGGTCTTGACATTTTAAGCTGCCCCGAGCATTCCTGCTCTGTTAATTATTAAGCAATCGTCATTTAGATGATTGCCTTTCATAACTATTCCGGCGCTGATTCTACATACGTCGATGTAGTTGTCAAAAAGCTCCAGGGAACTTTCTGTGTATTTCGTGCGTCAAGGGGTGCGTTCAAATTTTTTTGTTTGTTATTTATATTTTATCGATATCGCGAAATTGGCTGTAGATTCCGTAGGGTCGGTGTGTTTTAAAGTATCAGTGCGCTATAAGTGAAAGAATGTTACCGATTCATTACGGTTCGAAAGTTCGTCAAACTCAACGTGTTATTCAACACGTTGATAGTGTCAGTTGATTGACAAAGTTGCTTGAAGGGAAGAGCCGAAAAACAACAACAACTCATTCGAGTTTTGAAGATAAATCCCCGCCTGCGCGAGGATGACGACAAATGCGTTGTGTGATGACAAGCGTAGTGTGATGACGAATGCGTAGGGTGATGACAACAAGTGCGTAGGGGATGACAGGTATAACTCAATTACGCAGTCCAATATTAGATCGTCATCCCCACGAAGGTGGGGGTCCATCCAACATTAACGTTTAACCCAAACCGATAACTCAGCAACGGTATGCTGGAATTTTCGTTTTGTCTCTCTGATAACAAAGGGGACATCAACTGTGGGTCCTGCTGATTCAAACTCCGGCTTTAAGGCATCTCTTATACCTTCAAGGGTTGTGTAGTTCTCACCGGTTTGTGCCTTGAAGCCACCTAGCCATTTGTCGCGCTCTGTGAATTCTTCCAGCCAGGTGTAAGGTGATGTGATGATAAGTAAACCGCCGCTGCGGATTCTGCCCTTTATTAGGTCGAGGAATTTATCAGGCTCATACAGGCGATCAATCAGGTTACCAGCGAAGACAACATCGTAGTCGTTAAACTTCTCCGGTAAATTGCAGGCATCTCCCTGCATGAAATTCACGCGATCAGCTACGTCGGTATAGCCCAGTGATTCAAGTGTTACTTCTTTAAACGACACTATCTCGCCTTCATCTTGTATGGCATAGCGCTGTAAGCCGTCCTTTTGCAAGGTGCTGGGTGCCACAATCAAGCGTGCTGAGAAATCCAGCGCATCGACATGCTTTGCATGGCGCGCAAGTTCAAAGCTGGACCGACCGGTCGCGCAACCTATATCAAGAGCGCGATCGACGGACTTGCCTTTCAGGTGCTTGGCAATCTCTTCAATGCAGGCAACCGGGAAGTTGGGTACATCGAAGTAGGTATCGCCATAGTGAAATTCTATGTACTGCGCCACCATGGCATCGGTTTCATAAACGTTCATTTTGGGCTCTTCAAGCGGTTTACCTGCCACATAGCGTAAGCCGGAGTGTTGATAGAAATGGCGACGGAACGCATAGCGTGCGTCACGGATAGCGTAGTTGCCGGTTGATATCCAACATCCGCCTTTGAATATGTTGTGCTTACCGTCGAAAGTTGGCGTAGAGAAATCGTCATAGGCTGGATGCACTTCGTAGCCTTCGAATGCGTTGACTGGCGTTTCTGTCCATTGCCAGACATTGCCGATGACATCATAAAATCCACTGCTAAAAGCATGTCGGTTAACCGGGCAGGACGAGGCATAGTATTCGAGATTGATGTTGCCCGGGGCCTGAGACCAGTAGGGCTGATCTGTATCGATGCTATTGCGCAAGGCATACCATTCGGCTTCGGTTGGCATGCGGATGTGCAGTCCTGTTGTTTCGGACTTCCAGTTACAAAAAGCCTTCGCTTCAAGGTAACAAATATCAACCGGCCAATCCCAGGGCATATCGATGACGTCCAGCATCGTCCGGTAGCGGTATTGATCTTCTTCTTTTGTCCAGAATACAGGCATATCCGCTTCACGGTATTGCACCCAGGACCATCCCTCGTCTGACCAGAAACTTTGATTCGTGTAGCCACCAGCTTCCATGAAATCCAGCCACTCGCCGTTCGATACCAGGTATTGACTGGCCTCAAAATCCGCTACCGTATCGGTTTGCTCCCCGTACTCAACATCCCAGCCGTAGAGAGGGTTATCTCGCGTTTTACCCATCTTTATCTCACCGCCTTTCACTGGTAGTAAAGAATTAGCAGGCGCGTCCCCTTGAGTTGTACAGATCTGGCTCCAGATCGGGTGAGGCTTTAACAATTCCAGAGGAAGCTCTCTGATTAACACTGAAGATGTTTCCAGATGTATTCGTTCATGCTCGATACCCATCATGATTATCCACAGCGGATCCTGCCATCCAATGGGCATGGAGACATCACAGGTTCGGATAAACTTATCGACTATCTCGCGAGTACGATCGCGATATGCTTTTACCTTCGCAGGTGTTGGCCATTCGTAATGATTTTCGTTCAGGTCATCCCATGACATCTCATCAACGCCAATGGCCAGTGATGACTCAAGGGAAGGATCAATCCGTTCATCAATGAGTGTTGCGACGTTCAATTTGTTGATGAAAAAAACGGCAGTATGGCCGTAATAGAAAATCAACGGATGACGCAGTGGATTGGCTCGTCTGGTGTAGGCGTCGTCATTGGCGAGACATTCGAAAAGGCTTTCATACAGATCAAAACTTTTATGAAAATATTCCAAAATTTCCTGACGTTTTTCTTCACTACTACCTTTATTTAACAGGGTAGTTTTCAAAGCAATGGGTTTTGGAAACGTCGATGTTACATCAGCTTCAGCTGCAGTCATGTGTCTCACTTGCTGGAAAATTAAACAATGAACAACGGGTTGTTTATGAGAAACGCCCGAATGTGAATTTTAACAGTTACGCGTCAGCACGTGTGCACAGTTGCAAATATTTTCCTTGTTGAAATTTTGTTTAGCAAAGATTTTAACGAGTCGTTTCGAACGAATTTTGAACTTACTTTTATTCTGCAAAGTTACTACAGCAACCTCCTGTAAGTAGCAGTGGTTAAATACATCTGTGTCAGTTGATCATGCCCATTAAGCTCGCCTGGTTTGCCAATCCTCTTTTGGCAGTTTCGACGTCTGTCAGCTAACAGCTCGCTCCATCGCAACTGCCTTTTTGAGCTTCGGGGATACTTTTAAACAGTCCCTTATATTTACTCTTTCTGGCCTAATCAGGCCTGAATTCATTGAAAATTGGCCCCATAAGGTGGGATTGATCCACCAGTACCAATTCTTGCGTTTACATAATTTATGGAATTAATTCACAGGTTTGCGTGTCTATTGGCAGTATCTGTATTTTTCGTAAGAAGTAGGTGGGTATTTCGTAGCAATTACCTGTTTTATAATGCAAGGGTTGAAAGTAGCTGTTTAGGTCATGGTGATCGCTAGACAATTCGGGTTAAACAATTCTCTTTAGATGCCGCTTTCTGCTTGGATTGGTTTTATTTCGTTTGGGGAATCTTGGATGCGCACTGAGCAACTGTGTAACGCTGCGGATACGATAGCAGCGGTGCTCAAAAAGTCGGATTTGTTGAATAGTATTCGACAACATCGCGATGCTAGCGATGCTGGCCGTAACGACGGCACACATGCACGTTTGGCGCAATCAGCGAAGATTTTGCTTCGCGATGCCAAAGATTTCTCCGTGGCCGAGAAAGAAGTCTGCTCTCAGTTGCACTTAAGTTCTATTGGTTCGCTTGATTATTGGCAGGCTCTTTTGAACAAGAATGGTGATCAAAAGGCGCAGCAAGCCGAACTCGTACAATTGTTTAGCCGCATCATGTTCGCCTCCAGTCATTTACCGAGTTTGACTGGTTTGCTTTCAAGCGCAAGTTCAACACCTGTTTCAATCAACACCGGCAGTGGTGAAAATTCCATGGCCGTCATATTGAAAGACGCTGGGGAGAGAGCATCTGATCCAGATAGAATCGCGCGAGCCATTGACGGAATAGATATGATCTATTCGGCAAGTGTAAGTCTTTCACGTAAGCCAGCCGCCGATTTGCAGTTACGTGAAATTTCTGGGCACCCCGAAAAGCATTTGGTTTTTGTCGGTGACGCCGAAGGCATTTCAGCCTTGCAAACCGTGCTTGGCTCCTTGCCTGTTGCTCTGGAGCAATTTCGCGAGTACGAAGAAATTGACTTGTCCGTTGTTGTTCGCTCGATACCGATTTTTGATGATCTGGCAAAACTTGCCGAATTGGGTGCATTCAATATTGATGAACTCAAAAACATCGATGACACTATGTATCAGGGTGTTATGTTAGCCCTTGAAAGTGGGGCGGTTGTCGGTCAGGCACCTACTGTGGCAAACCCTGATAGAAATGTCAGAACCCTGAAAAAGCGGCCACATCATAATGAGGGTGAAAAGCAGGGCTTCGCAAAGCAGGCGATGGATACCTACGGCTATGCCGACAGGCTGTCAGGGGCTGATCTTGAGGGTCATGTCCCAACGCCATCAGGTTCGGGGCAGCAGGATGAGCATTACAAGTACTACCTTCAAGAGCGGGAACGTTTACGTCGGCCAGCTCCGGTAAATGAACAAAAGGCTCAGCCCACCAACATGTTTCGCGGTTTTAAAAACAGGGATCGATAGTCCCCGATTAATTTCCCCGATTAATTCTCTCAGTTAGCTAACAACTCTGCTTTTCACAAGGGGGTGTTACAGCTGGTCGCGAAAGAAGCGAAAGCGTGCCTTGCTGGCATCGCTGACCGAAAGTTTGCCTGCATGATTTAACGTATGTGTTGCGTTGATCGTCCGATCCCAATCTGGCTCTATGCTACTGACTATTGATTCTTGATAGTCATCTTCGCTAAGTACTTCGATCAAATTTATGTGTATGCCGTAGCCGTATCGAACGCTACCGTTTTGAGCGGGTCTGTACAAATTTCCATTGTGTATTTGAATGCCACCAGCGGGTCTGGCGTTGCGTACATCGGTTGAAACAGGATTCTTCGCGTGAGGCTGCCAGTTGTTCGAAAGTGGCGTATCAGCATGGAAAATGTGTAATTCATCCAGGCAGTTTGTGTGTTCGTTCTCGCGAACTGTTGCAAACATCCACCAGCGTCCATTGTGTTCTAACAGGGTTGTATCAACTGCGATCACATTGTCCATCAGTGTAGATACCAGTTCCCACTTTTTCGGAAACTCCGTGCAGCGATAGAGATCGACGGTCCGATTCTCAGCTGTCTCTGGAATCATATAGAGCTCATCCTGGTATTCAAGCAGGAAAGGGTATGACATGTGGTAGGGCTGTTCGATTACCGGCACTGGGTCGGTACATTCAAAACTTCCATTGGGTTGGACCTCAATGGTCATCATCGAAATATGTCCACGCCCTTTTGCATAGACGATCTCTTCCATGAATACAAAGTATTTGTCGTCACGTTCAATAACAAAAGGATCTGCCCAGCCTCGGTCCCGGGGTGGGAGTAAAGGTTTGTAACGCCACATGGATTTTGCAATCTGCGAGTTTGGCCTGAAGCTCGCGAGTAATATCCATTGCTGAAAAAAGAATAGCTGCTTTAATTTTTCCGCAAGATAGCGTAAATAGTGCCCGCCTATGTACCACAGTGCTCTGCGGTTGTTAGGTGCCACGAACATGCGTTTCGAATAATAATCCGGGTGCTGATTCTGACGTTCAATTTCAGCAAAATAGGCTTCTTCACCCATGTCGTGGAGTCGCTTGACCTGACGCGGAAAATGCGACAGAGCTTGCATAAACACGTTCTGACGTTGTCTGTTCAATTTAACGATATCGGGTAGATGCCACGAGCGCGTTAACACTGTGCCGCCGTCAAGGTCTTCATTGAGAATCTGTAGAATCACACCGACGGTAGGAGCTCCGGTAACCAACTCCCAGAATCCGGAAGGCCCGCCACGCATCATGCGGTTATCGCCGTGGTGATAAGACCAAATGCCATAACGGGCAGCGTTTAGGATACCGCCGCGCAGGATGCGGAAACCGAGGCGAAAAAGGATATCTACCTCAGCCTGCTCGATTTTTTCGACGTCTTCGCTGGTAAGAGAATCTGAGAATTTAAGCTTTTTGGGCTCGACTTCGATTACACGAATTCCTGGTAGTAATTCGGACAGGGGTTGTTCGGAATCATAAGCTGTTTCGGACTTTCTTTTCTTTGGCTCCAGTATGTTGAGGCCGGTGTCTAAAAATCCAAAACCGATATAACCAAGCTTCGAGGCGTTACGCCGTAGCTTCAGCGCAAATGACAAGACAGAACCTCTGGGCGCACTTTGTTTTTCGCGTAGCTGCGCTGGTTCGCCAGGTAGTATGTTCTTTACGATCAGGGTGACTTCTGCATAATTACCCGCTGTCAGTCGCTTGATAATTTCTGCTGCCCACAGGGGTACGTTGTCGCCATCTACCAACAAGCCAATCTTTAGCGGTTTGGACATAGTACCTGTCATGCGGTTTGCCGTATGGCGTATTCGCCTTTGTGTTGCTTCGAGCTTACTAGAAGATTATGTTTCAGCATTACAGTCTAATTCAGCCCTCTATCAATTAGTGCACGGATAAAAGGAGGGAGACAATGCGATGTTAAGGATAAAATAGTCTTTCGGTTGCAGCGTATTTTATAGCTCAGCGGGTTGATCTGTGCACTGCTACGGGACGTTTGAGGTCTGTCCTGACTGTTTGTTGCAATCTGTAACAGTTATGACCTGTCCATTTGCACCAGTCCATTTGCGGTTGGCAGGCCCCCAGCGTCAGTAGAGATTTTAAATCAATTTCAATTAAATTGTAAAAAGTATCTGCTTGAATAACACTTCAGTCTCATTTTTCTTCCCGGAAGATCGCTCGTGAGGTGATATCTTGTCCGTAATTGGTCAAGCGGGAGTGCGGTCACTCAATCGCTCAGGGCCATGACAGGCGTATTTTCCCAGCCCCGTTGATATTTTATCTGGCTGGCCTCGCTCATGTTGTCTGAACTGCTCCGGCCAGTCACTCAGGCCCTCATACCCTATATTCTGTTTTCCGCCCTGTCTGAGCGCTTATTGGCTCTGAAGTGCAGATTTAGTGACGATTCTCAGGTTACAATCTGCGGCTTGCGACACAGTCTATACAGGCAATCCGTCTGCACTGGATGGAATCTGCGATCATGGGTAATCGTGTTGATTTGTCTGATTGTCAGGCGTGTCTGTGATAGGCATATGTCACCAAAGAATTTATAGAGGTTTTAAGCATGCAACATTCACTGATCACCGGCTCATGTGTAGCCATTATTACTCCGTTCAAAAATGATGCGGTTGATCTGGATGCGCTAAAACGGATGGTGGACTGGCATATTGAGCAGGGTACTAAATGTATCGTCCCTGTTGGTACGACTGGCGAATCGCCAACCCTGACGCCAACTGAACATGTCGACGTTATCCGAACGGTGGTCGAGCAGGTTGCGGGCAGAATCCCGGTGATGGCAGGGTCCGGGTCCAACAGCACGCGCGAAGCGCTTGAGTATCACGGTGAAGCCAAGGCGATAGGTGCAGATGCGGCTTTGCACGTGTGTGGCTATTACAATCGCCCCAGTCAGGAAGGCATCTATCAACATTTCAAGGCGCTTAACGATAGCAGTGATCTGCCCATTTATGTCTACAACATTCCTCCACGTGCTGTGATTGATATATCCGTCGAGACTATGCAGCGCCTGGCTGAGCTGCCAAACATAGTGGGTGTTAAAGATGCGACTTGCGACATAGTCCGACCTATGCGTGAGAGGCAGGCGATTGGCACAGAAGGTTTTTCATGGCTCTCAGGCGAGGATGCCAGTGCCGTGTCTTACAACGTTGCAGGTGGTAATGGTTGTATATCTGTAACAGCTAACGTTGCTCCGCGCTTATGCAGTGAGATGCAACAGGCTTGTATCGATGGAGACTATGTTGGTGCGATGAAAATACAGGATAGTCTATTGGCACTGCATGATGCCTTGTTTGCAGAACCCAGCCCGGCAGGTGTTAAGTACGCAGCCTCTCTTTTAGGACTGTGTGAGTCTGATGCACGTTTGCCAGTTGTTGAGCTCAGCACAGAGGCCAAACAGCGCATAGAAAAAGCAGTTACTGGTCTTGAACTTTCGGGCCCGGCAACCTCAAATAACCGTCAGGCTGAGGAATTAACTCCTGCCTGACCCGGTGTAAGCCAAACAGCCTCAGTATCCCCGGGTGGGATCAACGACATTGTGCAGGGTTTGGCCACGCCTGTATCGCGCGAGATTGTGGGCAAACATCTCGGCAGAATTCAATTCCCATCCGGCATAAACTGATGAGCAGTGCGGTGTGACGATGACGTTTTGCATCTGCCAGAAGGGATGATCCTCGGGCAGGGGTTCGTGACTGAATACATCCAATGCAGCGCCGGCCAGTTGTTTATTGTTCAATGCATTCAGTAGCGCTGTCTCATCGACTACTCCCCCGCGTGATACATCAATCAGTATGCAATGACTGCGCAGTAACGCGAAATGTGTTGACGATAGTATCGAGCGTGTTGATTCAAGCAGTGGTAGTGTGCAGACGATGACATCGGCACGTGGCAGCAATTGATATAAATTATCCGGGCCATGCACTTCATCGACACAAGGCGTGTCCTCGGGTCGTGCGCGGGTTCCCAATACCTGCATACCCATCGACTTGAACACTTTTGCAACTGCGCAACCGGTTTTGCCGAGACCAAGCAGCAACGCTGTGCTGCCTTTGATAGGGCTGACCTGGCCGGCTATCCAGCGACTCTCGTTTTGTGCTTGATGAAAATCACGCAACGATAAGCGAAAGGACAACAGACAACCGAGAACATACTCAGCCATCATGTCCGCTGCGACGCCAGCGGCGTTGGTGACTTGAATATTGTTTATATCCCAGGGCTGCAGATGGTCTGTTCCGGAACCGCCGACTGAAATCCATTTAACCTGTTTTGCGCTTAGCAATGCCTCGCGTGGAAAATCCGGGGTGCCTGCGAATCTGACGCTATAGACAACTTCCGCCGCTGTACTGTCGAGCATGGACGGTAGCGCTGCATAGGAATCGCAGGTATGTATAGACAGGTCCGGGTGATGCTCCCGCACCTTGGCTTCGGTGTCTGCGGGCTTATTCGTGTGCAGTAGGACAACCGGGGAGGTACTCATCGCTCTAACTATTTAACAACTGCAGGGGTAACCCAAGCAGTTGATCACCCGTCTGAGCGAGTATGGCAATAACGCCCACAAACGCGGCCACAGTGAAAATATACCAAAGCGTTGAAAACACTTGTCCGTAGCGATCCAGAGGCAGTAACAAACTGTGTTTGCGTTGTCGCCATTCAGCGAAAATTTCAATACTGCCGATCAGCAACAAAAAGCCCAGCAGGGCCAGTCCGAGGGTGTAGCTTAAGAAAACACCCAACAACGCGCCTGCTACACACATCACCAGCCCAATGATGCTGTGCATTGAAAAGGTAATCGCCTGTAACAGACGTCCACCATCGAGCGGTAAGACGGGTAACAAGTTGAACAGATTAAGCAAGGCATTGAAGGAGGCTATTGCTGCGAAATAAACGTTACCGGTGAGGTAGTAAAGCAGCATCGCAACGAGTGACAGGAACAGTCCAAACGTTGGCCCCATGATCGCGATAACAACTGCTTGCCATCGCGTGTTCACCGGTTTATTCATTGCTGCTATGCCACCAATGAAGGGGATCAGGAACATGCCCTTGACCGGAAAGCCGAAATATCGCATGGCGCGCAAGTGTCCGTATTCATGAAACACAATGCAGCCGATTAACACAACGGCAAACTGGAATGAAAAAAGCCAGGAATAGGCTGCCAGAGATCCAGCTGCCAGCAATGCTTTGATAACCTTGGCACTCTTTAGGAGTTTAAAGCCGAGGGAGGCAAGGCCTGCAATACCGATTCTTTGTTTTACCGGTATTTCCTGTTGAGGCGCACTTGCGTTCAAGTCTTTTGGTGTACGTTCTCCCGAGAGTATTTCCTGGCCGTTCTCCAGTACCTTGTAACGTAAATGAAAGGGGCGCCACGCTAGTTCCAGTTGTAATTCGCAACGTTGTGTGCCTTTGTCTGTGGTGACATCGAAGTTATGCTGAATCATCTCAACATCAGAATCACCATCAGTGCCGGGTTGTGCTGGTTGTGCAACCCGTTGCACACCAATTGATTATCCAGAAACAACGCCTGCCAGCCTGCCATATTGGCTTCGAGGCGTAGCGGTTTACCGAGGTAACGTTCGTCTATCAGTTCCACAGGAAGCTATTTGTCGTTTGTCTTGTATGAGCGTCCATTCTAACTGACCGCTTAGCCATGCAGGTTATCGTTATTCTATTGGTCTGCTCGCGCAGGTGGGATAATATGCCAGGCATGACAACTATTGCATTTACAATTATCGGTCCGGATCGTCCCGGGATCGTCGCTGAAATCTCTGACATTGTCGCACGGCATCAGGGCAACTGGATGGAAAGCCATATGGCGAATCTGGCCGGACAGTTTGCCGGCATTGTGCAGGTTCAGGTAGAACCTGCAAACAAAGAGGCTTTGAGCGATGCACTGCAGACGCTTGTCGAGCAGGGGCTGCAAGTGGCGATAGCTGAGCCCACTCAAGCGACTGTTGGTAAGGGTCAATACCTCGACATCGAAATTTTAGGCCGGGATCATCCCGGCATCATTCTCGACATTACCCAGGCACTGGCTGCCATCAATGTCACGATCTCCGCCATGGAGACAGAGTGCTTCAGCGGTTCCATGAGTGGTGGTGATATGTTCAAGGGTCAACTGACAGTTGATGTGCCCAAGGACATGGCGTTCGAATCGCTTGAGGAGACCCTGCATCAAGTATCCAACGATTTGCTGGTTGATCTGTTAATAGAAGAGCCAAGAAGCTGATTGGACAACCAGCTTGATGACGAAGTGTTATCTATTGTCTATCAGGATGACAATCTTGTCGCTGTTTGCAAGCCGGCAGGACTGCTGGTGCACCGCTCGGAAATCGACAGACGGGAAACGCGTTTTTTAGTACAAACCCTGCGCGATCAATTGCAACAACGAGTGTACACCGTTCATCGACTCGACAAACCCACCTCAGGTTTAATGTTGTTTGCATTGGATGAGGAGAGCGCTCGTACACTGTCGCAGGATTTTATGGAACGTCGGGTGGCCAAACAATATCAGGCTATTGTGCGTGGTCATATCACCCAGCAGGGGCAGATCGATTACAACTACGTGCAGCGCTTCGATCAACGTGACGCTGCAACACATGATCGCGAAAAAACTGTCACAGCGACAACCAATTTTGAATGCAGGGAAGTGTTTGAATTGGCACAGGCTGTCGGGCGCTATGCAACAGCGCGTTACTCACGGGTAACACTTAAGCCGCTTACGGGTGCTCGTCATCAATTGCGCCGCCATATGAAACATATTTATCACCCCATTATCGGTGATACCACCTACGGTGACTCCAGCCACAATCGTTTCTTCAGGCACAGCCTGCACAGCCAGCGTTTATTGTTGTGTGCCACAGGGCTTGTCTTCAATCACCCAGTGACGGGTGAAAAAATCACATTGAATGAAAAGCCGGATCAATCGTTCCAGCAGGTAATTGATAGGCTATCAGAAGAGAATATAATCACAGCCTGATGCAATTGTCGCTACCTGGATCAGAGTAGCGATGACAATATCAAGCCAGCAACAGCCGAGACGATCAGGATTCGGATTATGTTCCAATTCAATTTAAATGCAGCGATCGTACAAAATATACTTAGCACCAGCACAATCCAGTTTACCGAGGACAATTGCGGAATCCATAGCTGTAGCGGACCCAAGGTGATTCGGCTGACATTGTCGAAGAGCACATGTAAGGCAAACCACACAGACAGATTCAGTATGACACCGACAACCGCCGCCGTGATTGCCGACAAGGCGCCTTTTAATCTGGGTTGATCGCTGATCCATTCAATATAGGGTGCGCCTGCGAAAATCCATAAAAAGCAGGGGACAAAAGTCACCCACAGCGTCAGCATAGCGGCCGCTAATCCCAATCCAACGCCACCCTCTCTAAAGCCTGCTATAAATCCGACAAACTCATTGACCAGTATTAATGGGCCGGGTGTTGTCTCAGCCAGACCCAGGCCATCCATCATTTCCCCAGCGCTCAACCAGCCGAAGTCGGTAACCACCTGCTGCCCCAGATAGGCCAGAACGGCATAGGCACCGCCAAAGGTCACAACAGCCAGCTTTGAGAAAAATGAACCCACCTGCAACAGGATGGTGTGATCAGATAACAGGGCAATTAACACAATGGGTGCGGCCCAGATAAAAATCCAGATAGTGACGGTTTTAACCGTATCCGCGAGCATGGTTTTGTTTGGGGCTTGTGTGCTTTGACTACTT
Source organism: uncultured Granulosicoccaceae bacterium (assembly GCA_964411665.1). GTDB lineage: Bacteria > Pseudomonadota > Gammaproteobacteria > Granulosicoccales > Granulosicoccaceae > CALFCE01. The sequence goes on from CAYPMR010000020.1 coordinate 27,173, forward strand.
GCAACTGATGGCAGTTGGAAAAAACCAAACACCGCAGCTGCGAGTACAATCAAGGGGTAAGACAGGTTAAGAAAAAATATACCAACAAACGCCATTAGCGCGATAACCCAATGCACTGTGGACGTTAACGACTTGTTCGCCACGCGCAGCAGTGCCTGCAATACGATCGCTATTACAGCCGCCTTTATGCCGATAAAGAGATTATTGATAAGCGGTACATCGCCATACAAGGCATAAATTATCGCCAGTATCGCAATGACAATGGCACCCGGTATGACGAACAACAGCCCCGCGATCAAACCGCCTTTCGTACCATGCATGCGCCAGCCTGCGTAGGTTGCCAGTTGCATAGCTTCAGGGCCGGGTAGCAACATGCAAAAACTCAATGCATTGAGGTATTGTTTCTCCGAAAGCCATCGCCTCTCTGCAACGACCATACGGTGCATTAACGCAATTTGAGCCGCGGGACCACCAAAGGATAGCAAGCCGATTTTTAACCAGACAGGAAAGGCCTGGTTAACGCTGGGCGATACTGTAGCTTCGTTGTCACCTGCACTTTCAATGGAGCCTACGGTTGGTTTGTTCATACTGGAAACTCAGCTTGATACTTTGGTGGCAGGCCATGTGTGGCCTTCACCAGTAGCGTCGCGTGCCCAGCGATAGAACATGTCATAAAGCTGCATACCCGCATCCAACTGCGTTAAATCATCCGAGTGCATACGCGACAAACCGAGGGATGCTGCCAGTAAGCCTGCTGCTTGCGGTACGTCGGTGAGGCGGTCCGTGTCAGCAGCACGGACGATTTCAGCAAGTCGCAGCAGTGTATCGGTATTTAAATCAAATTCTTCGATCATAGTATCGAAAGTGCACCTGTCACCTCGATGACTCCAGAACACATCTTCAATATCGAAGGGTGTCGCATTGAATTTTTCAGCCACTTTATTTACCTGTGAAGCGGTGACAAACAGAAAACGCGCATGAGGATCAACAAAACGGCGGATTAACCAGGGGCAGGCGATTCTGTCGACCTTTGGTTTAACTCTTGTCACCCAAACAGTTTGGCCATTACTGTTTTTCTCAGGCATGTTCGAGACTGGCACCATGGGCAGTTGCGCATCTCTCCAGCCAAATTGTCCGCCGCTGACAACTTCTGCCTCTACGCCGCAGCAGCGAAGGATTGCCGCAGCACCTTCACTTATTTTTAACCCTTTCTGGCAATAAACCGCGACCTTCTTGCCAACCAATTGATCAGCCAGTTCTTCAACGCTATCGAACGGGTATCGCTGTGCGCCCGGAAGGATGCGCGGATCATCGTCAAAGTCTTCATCCGTGCGAACGTCCAGTACAACGGGTGCGGCAGGTGTGCCTATTAAACGGGATAGTTGGGGAATGGAAATTTGAACAGGTGACGCCATGATGCATCCTCTTAAAAAGTGAAAGTTCCCAAAACCAAACTAATGCAATGGGTACTTACGAGTCAGGATGCGATTCTTGGGCTGACGCCTCACGAGGCTATCGCTGCCCCTTGGGTACATTGTGCAGTAAAGAAAAATACAGGTCAACGAGGGCAGAATGAGACAATCGATTATTTGCCGGTTAGGATATTTCAGCAAATACATCTTCATATTGTGGACGCCAACCGAGTTGTGCTCTCGCTTTGTCACCGCTCATCTGTTGATCAATAGCGTAACCTTCTGTCCAACTTCCTATCTCTCGTATGGCTTTGTCTGTATCGTAAACTTCCGGGGCGGTGTTGATTCCCAGGCGGGTCGCTATTGTACGGGTAATCTCACCGATCTCTACACCGTGATTTGTGGCAGCGTTGTACACATCGCCTTGTTCACCCTGTTCCAACATGAGAGCGTAGACATGTGCTAGATCCATCCGATGGATTAACGGCCAACGAATATGTTCTCCTCGTATAACACGAACAAGCCCAAGCTTTGCAGCGTCTTCGAAAATATGCTCGAACACGCCGCCATTACGCTCGTAGACCATGGCCGGATGTATCACCATGCCTTTAATATGACTGGCAGATAAAACCAATTGAATAGTGGGAATTGAATAGGCGAAGCTGGCTAAGGGATCGAATGCTGAATCTTCAGTTGCAACCGCATCTCCGGTTTCCCCATACAACCAACAGCCGCCTGTATAAATAAATGGTTTGCTTGAGTCTGCTGATTGCTGATGGTGTATTACAGCCTCTGTTGTTTGACGATCAATATCTCCCATTTGATCATCCCAGGTTGCCGCCGCATGGATAACACCATCAACGCTATCGCAGATATCCATCCATCTGGAGGGTTCGGTTAGATTTCCTTCAACCGGAACTGCTCCTGCGTTTTTAAGCACTTCGCAGGACTGTGGAGATCGAGCAAGGGCAAATACCTTATGCTCCCTTTGTTGCAGGACATCAACAACTGCTCCACCAATAGAACCGGTTCCACCCAAAACGAATACTTTCATCGGATAACCTATGCCATCTATACTGATTCTTAAAACTGCTATTTGATCATCTAGTCGTAGCACACGACTTCGATCTCCAAACCCTCGTTGTCCTCAAAATAGAATCTTCTTCCAGGTTCATAGTCGTCATGGAAGTACGTTTTGAACCCAGCGGCAATAACGCGTTGTTCTATTTTATCGAGATCGGTCACCACAACACCCAGGTGATTCAAACCATTTAATTGACCGTAAGTGTCAATGCCTTCTACCGGGGGCTCACCGCGTGCATACAGGGCAAGATAGCTAGATTCAGCGCCCACATGTACAGAAAATCCTCCCTGTGTACTGTCCCCCTGCCATCTGATATGCCAGTCAAACAGCTCAGACAGTATTGCCGCTGTTGCTAAGGGGTCTCTTACTGTCATGTTGATATGTTCCAGTTTTGCTTCAGCCATGTTTATTGCTCCTTTTCGCCCGAGATATTTGAAAGCTTGGGTAAATATTAATACCTCTAGTAATATAGAGGTCAAGCATTGTTCGAAAATATTTCAGGGGGAGACCCGGGCATGGTAAAAGCGAGGCAACAATCCACCTTAACAATAGGGCAGTTGGCCGACAGAACAGGGCTCGCGATTACTGCTATTCGTTTTTACGAAGAACAGGAACTGGTTTTTCCAAAACGAAATAGTGGTGGGCACCGGCAATATAGACGGGCGGATCTACGGCGTTTGTCTTTTATCAAGGTCTGTCAGAATCTAGGATTTTCATTGGCTGAAATCCGCATAGCCCTATCGAGCTTGCCGGCTGGGCGCACTCCGACAAAACGGGATTGGGAAAAATTGGGCCGACAATTTATAGCCGACATTGATGCAAGAATCACAGGGCTTGAGGCATTGCGAGAAAACCTCAGCAGTTGTATTGGCTGCGGATGCCTGTCGATGTCTAAGTGCCAACTGTATAACCCCGGTGATGCCGCTGTACAGTTTGGATCTGGTCCGCGGTTTTTATTGGGGGATAGTGTGGACGAGGTTTGAGGAAGAGGGTTTAACAAGAACGATTTTGAAACATAAAAACTTACATGAGCTATTGAAAAAAATGCTGATACGCATTTAGCTATGACGTAGAAAAATTAAGAACCTCATTCACCAGCACGTCTATGGTATCGATCACTGGTATGTCTACTTGAATAGCATCGGTAATTAGTGAGAATTCAGAGCAGCCAACAACTAAGCAGCTTGCACCGGATTGCTCTAGAAGCTTGCTAGTGGTTGCCAGTAGTTCTTCATCTGCCACTGTGGCTCCATTCGATTTTATTCGGCGGATGCATGCAAGCAGTTCAACCGGGTTGGTTGGATAAAGGGCGCGTAGTTGATAAAAAGAAAGTGCGTTTTCAAATAACTTGATTTTATCAGTGGCAGGTGATGCGAGAATGCCGACCTGATCACCAGGACTGCTATGTTTGGATGCTATGCAAGACGACCTGTTAACCATATCAATGAACGGGATATCGACAGCGGCCGCTATCTGCGGCGCAAAATGATGTGCGGTATTACATGGCATAACTAAGGCTTGTGCACCTGCAGTTTCCAAACCACATGCCATTTTGACTAGCGTTGGAGTTGGGTCTTCGCCTTTGTTTTCTAGTAGCCAGCGCAATCGCGAAGGCACCTGTGGATTCATATCGATAATCAAAGGCAGATGATCAGCATCATCTTCGGCTTCTACAGCGGCAAGAATACGTTGTTGAAACAATATTGTCGCTTGCGGCCCCATCCCACCCAGCACACCGACTGTTTTGAGTTTGGACATTGGCGTTAGACACTCAACGCGTGCGCGGCAGCTATTGGCAGCCTGTCTGATTTTGATATAACTGTCATAATATGAATAATAACAAGGTGTAAACATGTATCTATTGCAAATAAATTACTCTAATATGCATATATTGAATATTAGGGTAGCGTATGCGGGTAGAGTGGTTAGAAGATATTTTGGCAGTGCTTGATACCGGCTCATTGACCGGTGCTGCAGAGAAACGCTTTGTGACGCAGTCCGCTTTCACAAGGCGCATCAGGCAAATTGAAGAATCTGTTAGCGCCGAACTTTTTGATCGATCCAAAAAGCCGGTAAAACTGTTGGATCATGTGCGCGAACAAGAATCAGAGATGCGTCATATCGTTGTTCGTATGAATGCTCTCAGACAATCGTTTGCTGACCCGGCAACCCCTTCAAGTTTGCAAGTCTCAATAGCCTGTCAACACACGATCGCAACGACAATCTCGCCGAAACTTATCAGGGATCTCACAAAAAATGGACGCTTGAATGTAAAGGTTAGAGCCAGCAATCGCGATAATTGTTTAATGATGTTACTTTCATCGGAGGTAGACTTCGCCGTCATTTTCGAAACGCCTGAAGAGGCTTTACATACAGAGAAACGAAACTACTTATACGAAAGTCTCGGTTCCGATTGGATGGTGCCGGTTATCGCAGCCGACTATGAGTCCGAGTTCCTGACAGCTTTGGACAAGCGAAATATTCCGATGGTGACTTACCCGAAAGAGATTTTTCTGGGGCAACTTTTTGATACCCACTTTCTGACTAATATGGAAGCTGACTATCAAATTATCCGTACTGCAGAAACCGGACTCGCACTGGCAGCCTTGCACTACACCCTTGAGGGCATTGGAGTAGGTTGGCTTCCGCAGTCTATCGCCGCCAATGATTTAACCAGTGGGCGTCTTCTCGACATATCAGATAGGCTACCGAAACAAGAACTCCACGTTAAAATAGTTCGTTTGCAAATGGCAATTTCCGATTTGGCTGAGGAAGTATGGATGCAGGTAGCTAACGAATACCAAACACTGAGTTCGTGATTTTTCGTATCTATCAAGTATCTATCAAGAAACCTGATGCGTTGTCCCATGGCCAGTTGATCAATGAGCCATCAATTGGTTAACATTCCATTTTTGCATTTTATTATTGATTTTTCGCATTTGAATTTGCAAAAGACACTCATTATTATTCCCATCACTCATTATTAGAAGAGTTTCAATATGCACTTAGCCCGCTTTCCCCGCCGATTTATGGCACATCTCCCAACGCCCCTTGAACGATTGGATCGACTAACAAAAGAATTGGGCGGACCTGAAATCTGGATTAAGCGTGACGATTGCACTGGTCTATCCACTGGTGGCAATAAAACGAGAAAACTCGAATTTCTTATGGCTGAGGCAGAGCTGCAAGGCGCTGACCTGGTGTTAACCCAAGGTGCAACGCAATCAAACCATGCCCGACAAACAGCTGCATTCGCCAGTAAGTTAGGTATGGGTTGTCATATTTTACTGGAAGATCGCACCGGTTCTAATAACATCGACTACAACGAAAACGGTAACGTGCTGCTTGATCACCTTCATGGCGCTACCACAGAGAAGTATGCTGGTGGTAAAGACATGAACGCTGAAATGGAAAAGCTGGCTGATACATTGCGCGCTGGTGGTCGCAAGGTGTACACAATTCCTGGTGGTGGTTCTAACGCGACCGGAGCGCTTGGATATGTAAATTGCGCACTTGAGATGCTTACTCAATTTAACGATCGCAATTTAAAAATAGACCATATCGTTCATGCCACCGGTAGTGCAGGCACCCAGGCAGGACTGATAACTGGCCTGAAAGCTATAAACGCGCAAATTCCACTATTAGGAATTGGCGTACGAGCAGCACAGGCCCAGCAAGAAGAAAATGTATACAAACTTGCCGTTGCAACAGCCGAAAAACTTGGATGCCCGGATCTGGTACAACGTAGCGATGTGGTTGCGAATACTGACTATGTCGGTGAAGGCTACGGGATACCTACTGAAGGCGGCCTGGAGGCCATAGCTATGTTCGCTGAACTGGAAGCCATTTTACTGGACCCCGTTTATTCCGCGAAAGGTGCTGCTGGTTTTATAGATTTGATTCGTAAAGGTCAGTTTAAAAAAGGTGAAAAGGTTGTGTTCCTGCACACGGGTGGGTCAGCTGCATTGTTTGGTTATACCGGAGCGTTCGATTTTTCAAAGCGGCAGGCGCCAGCATAAATAAAAAAGAGCGTCCATATATGTCAAGAATAAAAAGGACACCCAAAAACTAGTTGACAGAGAATGTCTACTTAGAGAAGGTTAGTCAACAGAAACCACAGCTAAAAGGATTTGGCTATGACAATTGCACGACGCAAACAATTGCGCCTGGATATCACCCCCTACTATCACTGTGTCACTCGTTGCGTACGACGAGCGTTTATTTGTGGGCGCGATAAAGTATCGGGCCAGGATTTCAGCCACCGGAGAGAGTGGATCGAACGGCATCTGTTTGTATTGACAGAAGTATTTTGTATCGATATCGCAGGTTACGCTGTGCTCTCCAACCACTATCACGTGGTACTCCATGTGGATCAGGAAAAGGCTAAGAGGCTTTCGGATCTGGAAGTGATACAACGCTGGCATAAGCTGTACAAGGGACCAGAGCTAATCAGGCGCTACCTGGGCGGGGAAACACTTGCCGAACAAGAGATCGAGACAGTCAGGACAATCATAAAGCAGTGGCGAGAACAACTGAGCAATATCAGTAGGTTCATGGGTCACCTGAATCAAACAATTGCGAGACGGGCTAACAAGGAGGATAGATGTAAGGGTCGATTCTGGGAATCGCGCTTTAAGCTGCAAGCCATTCTTGATTTGAAAGCCTTGTTACGGACTCTGTGTTATGTGGACTTGAATCCCATTAGAGCTCGTATGGCGAAAACACCTGAATCATCGCTCTACACGTCGATCAGAAGACGAATAACGACAAAGGTTTCAGGGTTGATGCCCTTTGCTGAAGAAACCGATCATAAGTTTAGCGAAAGCAATTTTGGTTTCAAGGAGATACCGATAGGCATGAAAGACTATCTTTCTCTACTTGATTACACCGGTCGAATCATTCGTGCTGGTAAGCAAGGATATATCAGCCCAGAAGTACCACCAATCATGGAGAGGCTAGGTTATTCGGTGAAAGGTTGGTCCAAGATACAAGCTCGGTCCAAGTCGCGGATGCAACGGGCAGTTGGAAGTAGTGTATCGATCAAAAATTACTGTGAAGCGATCGGTCAGCGCTGGATCTGGTAGTTTGGTATCTAAATTAGAGTCTGCTGAATAATAAATTCAGTCGATGGAAAATTCTCGTTTTGAGCCGGACAACCATAACAGTGGTTGTCAGTAATTATCGGATTTGCCACATTCTTTTTAAGTAAGAATTAAAACGACATTAACTGTCGTAGACAGTTTAAGGGTTTGTTGCTTGAAATAGTGGGTGTCCTACTCTTTAGAAAATTTGAAGTATTTCATAACCTTTTCAGGATACATCTCAGCAATTATCAATAGAATTTGGCTGTGTTCATTTATTTTTTTCCTTTGATTTGCTAATTCTGCATCTATAGGATTTAATTTTTCTTGATCGTAGTGTTTAACCACACTATTGAAAAGACTAGATGCTCTGGCAAACTCCACTTTCTTTTTAACACACCAGTCAGCTTTTTTTCGGTTGTCTTTCATCATTGCATTAAATTCATCAGATGAAAGCTTAATCTCTAATTTGTTCTTTGCATATACATACTCATTTGTACTTTTATCTCTGTGGAAAGTGTTAATCATATCTAATCGATTGAAAATACTTGGATTTAGGAATTGATAGTTATTCATTTCAATTCTAAATTTTTCATTTATAAGATATTTTTCTATCCACCACCAAACCGCTCTATCTCTCAAAATCAAAACGAATGGTTTTGTAAAAATGGCTAACAGAAAAATTAGAGCACCGGCTATGAGTGTAGCGACGTTAATTTCGAAGGTCATCAAGACGTCCAAAAAGGAATTTTCTTCAGGAAAATTGGGTTAAAATTTTTGGAGATCTAGAAATCTCAAAGAGTAGTTACAGGTGGGTTACATGGGGTGGGCTCATAGAAAATCAGGTACTGGTAACTACCTGATTTAAATGGCTCCCCGAGCAGGACTCGAACCTACGACCCAATGATTAACAGTCATTTGCTCTACCAACTGAGCTATCGGGGAACTGAAGCCGCGCAGTGTACGAAAATCCGCGCTGCGGGTCAATGACAAAAGTCACCGGGATCAATACAAAAATCGCGCCCGCGTGGGCTTTTGGGTTGTGGCATGGGTTGTCGGCGAGGTGCTCAAATGCTGCTGTTGAAAGGCCCGCGTGCTACTATCGTTCAATTCAGATCGACCCAGTTCCAGCCGGATGAATGATCGAGCCTTCGCCATAAATACAGACTTTGAGCCCTCCGGGGATCAGCCAGAGGCGATCAAGACGCTGGTCGGCGGGTTACAGGATGGGCTGTCCTACCAGACCCTGCTCGGGGTAACCGGCTCGGGTAAAACCTTTACTGTCGCCAGCACTATCCAGAGCGTACAGCGCCCTGCCATTATTCTCGCCCCTAACAAGACCCTGGCTGCTCAGCTGTATGGGGAGATGAAGGAATTCTTCCCGCATAATTCGGTCGAGTATTTTGTCTCCTACTACGACTATTATCAGCCAGAGGCCTATGTGCCAGCCTCGGATCTGTTTATCGAAAAAGATGCTTCGGTCAATGAGCACATCGAGCAGATGCGGCTATCCGCTACCAAGGCACTGTTTGAGCGCCCGGATACCATTATCGTCGCAACTGTGTCGTCCATTTATGGTCTGGGCGATCCAGAGCAATATCACAAGATGGTGCTGCACTTGTCACAAGGGTCGTTGATTGATCAGCGCACGCTTTTACGCCGCCTGGCCGAGTTGCAATATGAGAGAAACGATCTTGAACTGCGCCGGGGGACATACCGGGTGCGTGGCGAGGTCATTGACATACATCCGGCAGATTCGGATCAAGAGGCTATCCGCGTTGAATTGTTCGACGATGAAATCGAAGGTTTAAGTTTCTTTGACCCGTTAACCGGTGAGGTTCACCGCAAGGTACCGCGTTTAACGATATACCCGAAAACGCATTATGTGACGCCGCGTGAGCGGTTATTAAGTGCTGTTGATCTGATTAAGGATGAATTGCGTGAGCGATTGGCGCAGTTGCGCGATATGGGCAAGCTGGTTGAAGCCCAGCGGCTGGAGCAACGCACGCTGTTTGATCTGGAGATGATCAATGAGCTGGGCTATTGTTCCGGTATCGAAAATTACTCGCGCTACCTGTCCGGGCGCGAGGCTGGCGAGCCACCGCCGTGTCTGTTCGATTACCTGCCTAAAGGATCTTTGTTGTTCATTGATGAAAGCCACGTGACAGTGCCGCAGCTCGGTGCCATGTTCAAAGGCGATCGTTCGCGTAAGGAAAATCTGGTTAATTTTGGTTTCAGGCTGCCGTCGGCTCTGGATAACAGGCCACTGAAGTTTGAAGAATTCGAGCACATGGCGCCACAGATGATTTTTGTTTCTGCGACGCCGGGTGATTACGAAAAGACGCACGGTGACCAGATCGCCGAGCAGCTGGTTCGTCCAACCGGGCTGGTCGATCCCGAAATCGAAATACGTCCCGTCAGAACGCAGGTTGATGACGTGCTGTCTGAAATCAATATTCGTGCAAAGAAGAACGAGAGGGTGTTGATTACAACATTAACTAAACGCATGTCAGAAGACCTGACTGATTATCTGGCCGATCATGGCGTCAAGGTCAGGTACCTGCACTCTGATATTGATACGGTAGAGCGCTCAGAAATAATCCGCGATTTGCGTCTGGGTGAATTCGACGTGCTGGTGGGTATCAACCTGCTGCGAGAGGGGTTGGATATGCCGGAAGTCTCTCTGGTGGCGATCCTTGATGCTGACAAGGAAGGTTTTCTCAGATCAGAGCGCTCGTTAATACAGACCATTGGCCGGGCTGCACGTAACCTGCATGGACGCGCCATTTTATATGCCGACAAGATAACCGGTTCCATGCAACGCGCAATGGATGAAACGGATCGCAGACGGGAAAAACAAATAGCCCATAACGAGGCAAACGGTATAACCCCGCAGGGCATTCAAAAGTCGATAACCGATGTTATGCAAGCTGGCGGCTCGTCTGGTCGCAAGAACAAGGGGCGAAATGCGTCCGTTAAGAGCGGTGGGAGTTCTGCCAAGGGTGCGATATCGGATCGCGAAGCACTTGATTACGCGTCCATGTCGCCTTTACAAGGTGCGCGCGAAATAAAGAAACTTGAAAAAGCCATGTATGAACATGCGCGCAATCTTGAGTTTGAACAGGCCGCAGAAGTGCGCGATAAGCTTGAGAAGGTGCGTGCTGTCGTTTTTGGCGGGGATGATTTTTTGAACATCGAATCCGCATAGTTGAGCGGTGTGAGGCAAGGGCATGATTTTAAAAAATAACTGGAGCTATCCAACCAACATTCGTTTCGGTGCCGGGCGTATAGAGGAACTATGCGACGCCTGCAGTGCCGCCGGTATTACCAAACCCCTATTGGTTACTGACAGGGGGCTGGCCGACTTGCCAGTCACAGCGCAGGCTGTTAAGCACCTGCAGCAGGGTGGCATGGAAGGGGTTGTATTCTCAGGTGTCGATGCCAACCCGACAGAACTTAACCTCGCTGAAGCATTAACCATTTATCGCGAGGCAAATTTCGATGGTGTGGTGGCTTTTGGTGGTGGTTCTGCGCTTGATCTTGGCAAGGCAGTCGCATTTATGGCCGAGCAAAGTCGCCCTGTGTGGGATTTTGAGGATATCGATGATTGGTGGACGCGTGCCAATGCTGACGGTATACATCCGGTTATCGCAGTGCCTACAACGGCAGGTACCGGTTCTGAAGTGGGGCGTGCCAGTGTACTAACTAACTCCGAGACACATCAGAAGAAAATCATTTTTCATCCAAAGATGCTGCCGCTGCAAGTCATCTGTGATCCGGAGTTAACGGTGGGTATGCCGCCGATGATCACAGCCGGAACAGGTATGGACGCGTTTGCTCATTCACTCGAAGCCTATTGTTCACCGCACTATCATCCGATGAGCCAGGGTATGGCGCTCGAAGGTATGCGCCTGGTTAAAGAAAACCTTCTTCGTGCCTACCAGATACCTGATGATATTGAAGCACGAGCCCATATGATGAGTGCTGCTGCAATGGGTGCCACGGCTTTTCAAAAAGGTCTGGGTGCTATACATGCGCTGTCGCATCCGATTGGCGCTATTTACAATACGCATCACGGTACGACCAATGCGGTAGTCATGCAGCAAGTATTGAATTTTAATCGCTCAGCAATTGAGTCGAAAATTGCAGATGCAGCTGCTTATCTAGGTATTGCCAATGGCTTCGATGGGTTTTATGGCTTTGTCGGTGAATTGAATGACGCGTTGGCCATTCCGAAGAATCTCACAGCGCTGGGTTTGTCCGATCCTGATATGGATGCGATTGTCGATGGTGCGTTGATTGATCCAAGCACCGGTGGTAATCCAATTGAAATGACGGCAAGCAATACGCGCGCTTTGCTGGAATCCTGCTTGTAGTTGATAGGAGGGGTTGTCGTGGTAACGCGTCGATAGTTAAACCGATACTTCTTCTTTCTCGATATACACAACCATGGTGCAGCCGTTGCGTGTGGTTGAGTTATGTTCGGTGCCTTTTTTCATGTAAACCAGATCACCCGGTTTGTATTCAGTGCCATCGTTGTCAGTTAGATCACCTTCGATGATGTAGAACTCTTCGTCACCCATGTGTACATGGGCTGTGGTGGTCGCGCCCGGCGCCATGCGAAAAATATGGAAACCAACACCTATAGGCTTTGAATCGTTTAGTTGTAGTATCGTCTGGTCTTCATCAACGCTGCCGTCTTCAAGTGCCCAGGATTTAAAGTTTGCGTCGGCGATGTTAGCTACCTTGCGTGCACCTTGTGCTACTGGTTTCATAGTTTTGTCCCCACTTTTAATCGTTTCGCAGTTTGTAGTTCGCAGTTCTTAGTTCGTAGTTCGCAATTTCATGCTAATAGTCAGGCGTTGTCGTTTGCCTGTGACATCTGCATGCGTTTCTGTTGTCTGATCAGCAATATACCAGCGATCAACACGCCGAGTGCAACGACGCCTATCAAAACGGTTGCCAGTGCATTGATGTCCGGTTTCAGGCCAAGCCTGATGCGAGAATATATCAACATCGGCAAGGTTGTGCTGCCGGGGCCGGTCACGAAGCTTGCGATAATAAGGTCATCGAGTGACAGGGTGAAAGAGAGTAACCAACCGGCCATCATGCCGGGTGTCAGTAACGGCAGAGTTATATCGAAAAGAACCCGGAACGGTCGGGCACCCAGATCACGAGCTGCTTCTTCAAGTGACAAATCGCTGCCACTGAGTCGAGACTGAATGATGATCGCAACGAAGGCCATGGAAAAGGTAATGTGCGCAATGGTTATGGTTAACATGCCGCGTTGTTCCGGCCAACCGAACATTTGTTTGAGGGTAATGAAAAGCAATAACAATGATAAACCTGTGATGACTTCCGGCATCACCAGCGGTGCCGAGATCATGCCAGTGAACAGAGTACGTCCGCGAAATTTTCTGAAACGGGTGATGGCAATTCCTGCCATCGTGCCTAGGACTGTTGCGAAGGTTGCCGTAATCGCAGCAATTTTTAAGCTCAATAAAGTTGCAGCCCATACTTCGGGGCTGTTGAAAAGCTCGGTATACCAGCGGGTTGAAAAGCCACCCCAAACGGGCAACAGACGCGAATAATTAAACGAATAGATTACCAGCAGAATTATCGGCACGTACAAAAACGCAAAACCGAAACACAGGCTTGAGGTAAGAAATGGGGAGCGTTTACCAGCCATTGTTATGCGTTCTCCTCTCTGCCTTGTACCCGGTGATACAGCATCATCGGTATGACTAGTACCAGTAACAGTACGACTGCGACAGCGCTTGCAACCGGCCAATCGTGATTGGCGTTGAACTCACTGGAAAGCACGCGTCCTATCATCAGCACGTTACCGCCGCCAAGCAGGTCGGGAATAACAAACTCTCCGGTAGCCGGGATAAACACCAACAGGCAGCCTGCGACTATGCCGGGCCAGGTCAGTGGCAGGGTCACCGTAAAAAAGGTAGAGGCTGGCTTTGCGCCGAGATCAGCTGCCGCATCATTGAGTGAGAAATCGAGCTTTTCGATATTTGCATAAAGCGGCAGAATCATAAACGGCAGGTAGGTGTAAACGATGCCGACGTAGACTGCGAATTCGGTATAAAGCAATCTGATTGGTCTGTCGATTAAACCTAGCCACAACAATATATCGTTGATCGTTCCCTGATCGGCGAGTAATCCCATCCATGCATAGACACGCAACAAAAAGGATGACCAGAAGGGCAGCATCACTAACAGCAACAAAATGAATTTCATGTTGCCGTCAGCTCTGACAATACCGTAGGCCATGGGATAACCGATCAACAGGCATAGTACAGTGCACGTCGCTGCGATTTTTACCGAGTTGAAGTAGGTTTTAACGTATAGCGAGTCTTCCCAAAGATACGCATAGTTATCTACACTCGCTCTGACTGACGGTACTAGTCCATCTCCCCATTGCAGCAGGTTTGAGAAAGGTGGGCTTGCGATCAGTGATTCAGCCACACTGATCTTCATGACGATAAAAAACGGAGTCAGAAAAAAGAACAACAACCACAGCATGGGGATCAGAATAACGATCTCTTTCCAATGCTTCTGAATCCAACTACCGATCACGGATAGAACAGGGCGTTTGGAGTGCGACGCATGTGCCGCATCAGATAGTGAATCGCTTATTGTGGCATTGTTCTCCATCATCACTATCTCGTGCGTTAGCGGGTGAGCAGTATGGCGTTCGACGCTGGAAAACTGATACGCACCTTGTCGTCCCAGTCGAAATCATGTGTCCCACTCAACGAGCGCATACGGTTCGGCGAGGTAACTTGAAAAATACGGCCTTCGCCTGTTGCACCGTTTGCAGTCGTTCCGGCCTTTGTCTCAATACGCAGTACAGAAGTACCGCCAAGGTAGGCCAGCTCTTTAACTGTGCCTTCAAATGTGTTCATACCAGGGTCAGTTCTTGACATATCGCCATTTAAATCAGCACTGACTGATATTTTTTCCGGTCGAATTGCTACACAAGCTGCATCGCCTACGGATAAATCTGCAGTGCTATTAACTTTGCAATTAAACGCCTGATTGTCGTCCTGCACAGTCGCAATCCCGTTGCTAATGTCTGTCACCGTGCCTTCAAGCATATTGGCGGAACCTATAAAGCTTGCAACAAAGCGTGATTGCGGTGTTTCGTAAATCTCTGCCGGCGTACCTATTTGCACGAACTTACCCTTGTCCATCACAGCGATCCGTGATGCCAGTGTCATAGCCTCTTCCTGGTCGTGTGTCACCACAACGAAGGTGGTGCCGAGCTTATCCTGTAATTGCATCAGCTCAAACTGCGTTTGCTCACGCAAGCGCTTGTCAAGTGCACCCAGAGGTTCGTCAAGCAGCAGTACTTTGGGCCGTTTGATCAGGCAACGAGCCAGTGCCACGCGTTGGCGTTGACCGCCGGAGAGTTGATCAGGCTTTCGCTTGGCAAATTCACCAAGCTCTACCAGGTCAAGCATCTCTTTTACACGTTCACGTCTTTCACGGCGTGCAACACCCTCGCGTTTAAGACCGTATCCGACATTGGCAAAAACGCTCATGTGCGGGAACAGTGCGTAGGATTGAAACATCATGTTGACCGGTCTGGAGTAGGGCTCCACTCCTGACATATCAACACCATCTATTGATATAGAACCTGCAGTCGGGCGCTCGAATCCTGCGAGCATGCGCAGCAGTGTTGTTTTACCGCAGCCTGAGCCGCCGAGCAAAACAAACAGTTCACCGGAATTAATTTCAAGGTCGACATTGTCGACTGCGGTGAAGTCACCGAATGCCTTGCTGACATTGCGGATTGAAATGAGTGGATTGCTTTCAGTCGTTGACACTTAAAGTTAGCTCGATAGTTAAATCACACGGGCATCGGGTAGGTCAGACGTGAACCGGGCACGACATCTTGGATGTTGTGCCCGGTTGGTCTGTTTAAAACAGCGTACATACCGCAGCTATTGCTGCTTAACGCTAATTACCTGCCTTAAAGTTGGTCCATATACGCGTACGGATACGCTCAACTTTAGGTGGTAGCACATCCAGCGTGTACATTTGCGCTACCGATTCTGCAGGCGGGAAAGCCGCCGGACTACCGGTCACTTCTTCGTCTATCAGCGGAATGGCTGCTTCGTTAGCTGTTGCATACCAGGTGAAGTTACTGTCGCCAGCTGCCACATCCGGGCGCATCATGTAGTCGAGGAACAAGTGTGCATTCTCAACGTTTTTAGCGTCGGCAGGAATAACCCAGCCATCGACCCAGACGTTTGCCTTTCCGTCACCCTCGGGCAGTTGAAAATCCAGTACTACACCGGTGTTAGCTTCTGCAGCACCTGACATGGCGAGCAGGCCATCAGGTCCCCAGGTAACCGATACACAGAATTCTTTTTCCGGCATGCGCTGATAGGCGTAGTTATCAAAGGTCTTTATGTAAGGACGTATGCTGGCAAGTAGTTCACCGGCTTTCTCGTAGTCAGCCTTGTCAGTAGTGCTGGGATCCAGGCCTAAGTGAGCGAGTGCCATCGGGATGACATCGTTTGGTGAATCCAGGAATGACACACCACAATCTGCAAGCTTGGCCATGTGAGCAGGATCAAAAATAAGATCCATAGAGCCGATGGGTGCATCCGGGTGCGTTTCTTTTACCAGTTCTTCATTGTAGGTAACCCCGTGAGTGCCCCACATGTAAGGAATGATGTACTGGTTCTCCGGATCCCATTTGGCAGCCAGTTGTCCCATAACATCTGCGCGCATGTTCTTGAGGTTTTCAAGCTTGGACTTGTCGATCGGTTGCAGAATGTTAGCTGGTATCAATCGACCAATGCTGCTGCCCGAATGTGAGACGACATCGTAGCCAGAGCTACCGGCAAGCAATTTCGCGTCAGCTGTTTCGACCGAGTCATAGTTGTCGTAAGTGACTTTGATATCAAATTCTTTTTCGAAATTCGCGATGGTCTCTTCGCCTATGTACTCACCCCAGTTGTAAACGTTAAGAGTACCTTCAGCTGCTGCTGTAGAGAGTAGTGCTCCCTGCATCAAGCCGACGGCAAGTAATGCTGTTGTGGTTGTGTGGATCTTTTTCACCATGTTCTCCAAATTGTGGATGTTCGTTTGTACAAAAATCCGTTGTAAGACGGAATGGATTATTGTTACTTGTCTTATTCTAGCTTTGTGGTTATTCGTTGAATTCTGTTCACGCTGTTGCTATTTATCACCTCGCTATTACACCAGAATTGGCCAACATTTCCTGATTGGTGTTCGCCACAGCTGATTCTTGAGGTGCTGTGTGCAAGCGACCAACGGGCAGACTTTGCTGGATGCAATGATGAAAGTATCGAACACCTTCTTCAAGTGAAGAGAGGTGCGGTTCTTGCCAGGCAGATGATTTCATGCCCTGTTGTAGATAGCCAATGTACGTGTCATCTTCTTCGACGGTTTCGTTATTAATTCTCACATTCAGATAGCGAGCAGCGCGGGCTTCGCGACGTGTATCCGGTAGTGCGTAGGCACGAGAAACATAACGCGTACTATTAATTGATTCAGGCAGCGTAAAATAAATTTCCATCATATCCGGATAGAAACCGAATACCAGATTCGGATAGGACATCAAATAGAACCATGAACGCTGCTTCTCCTTTGGCAGATGAGAATATGTTGGCAGCAGCTTTTGATAGTTGCGCACACTCCAGTTGCGGGCAATCTTACTGCTGATGTCGCCGCGCGCCACCATGATTCCATCTTCTATGGTGTCTTTGTAGGTTTCACCGTACAGCTCATTAAGGCTGGGGTGACCCACTGGCACATGATAGCCCTCGTTGTCTATATCGTGAATGCACTTCCAGTTGAAGGGTTTGAGTTCCACACTGACAGGACTAATGGCTTCGAGCGACTCCGGTTTATAAAGTGCTACCTCATCGGCCACAGACTTCAATTGTTCGGCAACGCTTTGTCCGCCACTTTGTAGTCTGATAAATATAAAACCGAACCACACTTCATGTTCAACCGTAGCCAGAGAGATGTTGTCTTTTTGCAGATTAGAGAACGTTGATTCCGACGGTATGTTTAACAGCTTGCCGTCGAAGTCATAACTCCAGCCATGGAAAGGGCAGGTGAGTGCACCACGGCAACGACCTGATTCATCGGCTACAACGCGTCCGCCACGGTGTCGACACACATTGTGGAATGCGTTTATCTGTTTATCTCTGCCACGAATCACCAGAACCTGTTCATCAAAGGCATCGAAGGTCAGGAAACTACCGGGTTCCCTGATATCGGATTCGTGCCCGACCAGCATCCAGTGGCGTTTAAAAAGATGCTCGATTTCGAGCTGCAGGAAAGCCGGAGACTGGTAAGTCCAGGGAGGTAGTAAATCGGAATTATCAGACAGGCTCATATCGCTTGCGACCGCGCTGGCATTGCCATGGGCATCGCTAAGTGTTGCTGGGTGCGATGTTGTCTGAGTCATTCACAATCTCGAGTGCGCCAGTCCTTTGCGGTCAGATTACACTGTTTGGTAATTCCTTCCGAGTGTATAATCTGCCCCGATGTAAAGCAAAAGACCATTGTCATATGCGCGACCCACGTTACGACATACTTGTCGAACCCGTCACGATAGGCCCTGTAACGGCTCCCAATCGCTTTTATCAGGTACCACATTGCTCCGGGATGGGGCGGGCGCGTCCACGTACTCTGGCAGCCATGCGAGGTATGAAGGCCGAGGGCGGCTGGGGTGTCGTATGCACGGAATACTGCTCCATGCACCCGTCTTCGGATGATGCCGGTTTCCCATTCGCAACGTTGTGGGATAACGATGATATCCGTGTCCATGCCTTAATGACGGAGGCCGTTCATGAACATGGTGCACTTGCCGGTGTTGAGCTTTGGCACGGTGGCGGTTCAGTTGCCAATCTTGATACCCGCATTGCGCCAATTGGACTGCAAAGTCGACCGGCTGCGGGAGGCATTCATCCTGTGCAAAGCAGGCGTCTTAACAGGCGGGATATTGACGATATAAAGCGTTGGCAAGGTGATGCTGCAAAGCGTGCAGTAAACGCAGGTTTTGATATCGTATATGTCTATGCTACTCACGGCTATCTGCTTTCCACTTTTCTCGATGGGCAGATAAACCAGCGTCAGGACGAGTACGGTGGCGCTCTTGAAAACAGAGTACGACTTGTTCGTGAACTCATTGAAATAACACTTGAGTCTGTTGCCGGCAAAGCTGCGGTTGCAACCCGTTTCAGTGTTGATCTTGCCAGTAGCGAATCCTACGATGCCTTTGCGATGCTGGCAGAGTTACCCGATCTATGGGATCTAACGGTCAATGATTATGATGTCGAAATGGCACCGTCACGTTTCGGTCGTGAAGCAGCTCTTGCAGATCATGTCGCCAAAGCTCGTGCGTTAACCAGTAAACCGGTAGTTGCAGTCGGCCGTTACACGTCGCCTGACACAATGGTCTCTGTCATCAAACAGGGTAAACAGGATTTGATCGGTGCTGCCAGGCCATCGATAGCTGACCCTTTCCTGCCGAAAAAAATTATCGAAGGTCGTCTTGATGACATCAGAGAGTGTATCGGTTGTAACCTGTGCTACGCCCACGATTCGCTGGGCGTTCCAGTGCGTTGTACCCAAAACCCAACCTTCGGCGAGGAATGGCGTCGCGGATGGCACCCTGAGAAACTCGGATCGCCTTCAGCCACGGTGTCCACCACCACTGGCGAGGCTCCCAAGGCGCTGGTTGTCGGAGCAGGCCCTGCAGGTCTCGAAGCTGCTCGCGTCCTCGGGGAACGGGGTTTCGAGGTAATGTTGGCAGATGGGCGCACTGAAGCCGGTGGCCGGGTCAGCCTTGAAAGTCGATTGCCAGGGTTGGCCGAATGGGGGAGGGTTCGTGACTGGCGAATGACTCGTATCAACAAAATGTCGAATGTCGGGTTCTATCCGGATAGTCAGTTGAGCGCTGCTGACGTTCGGCAAATCGATGCGGACTACGTGCTGCTGGCGACAGGTTCCAAATGGCGCACAGACGGGACAGGTCGTGCTCGACAGAGTGCGTTCGCAGGCTACGAGCGCGACAATGTCGTGTCAGCTGATCTGCTGTTGCAGCAAGATGCTGTCGATCCCGGGCATTATCTGATATTCGACGATGATCATTACTACCTGAGTACTGTGCTGGCGCTCAAATTACGCGCTACGGGGGCGCAGGTCACGATCGCCTGCAGCCAGGGTCAGGTGTGCAGTTGGGGCAGGTACACCAATGAGCAGCATGTCAGCAATGTAGAGCTCTATCGATCCGGTGTGACGGTGTTAACCAATCAGGTGCTTGAGCGCGTCGATCACGCTAGCGCCACGGTTAGATGTATTTATTCAGACCGAGAAACTCGGCTCGCTGTCGATTGGGTCGTGCCGTTAACCTGCCGCGAGCCAGACAATACTCTTGAAACCCGTCTGGTTCACGACGTGCCGGATGTAACTGATGGCACCTCGGGTAACATTCACGCAATTATCGGAGACTGTTCGGCACCCGGTACTATCGCGGCCGCAGTATACAGTGGCTACAAGGCAGGACTGGCCTGTGGATTACAAGACAAACCTAGCCTTGTGCGCAGAGATATGCCTCTCATATAAGCGTTCTTTTATAAGTGTTCTTTTCAAAATTCCGAGCAAGTTTCTGGTGCGAAATGTCAGTGTGTGTTGGAGCTAGACGACCGTATACGGCACGTGTTTTATTGATCGTGCACTTATGGTGTCAGCTATCCGCAGCAGCTGGCAGTACGTCGCTTAACGAGCCGTGTCTGATACCGGGTTGCACAAACGTATTTCCTGTCGAGTCTTTTATTTAATCGGTTCAGTATGATTTCAGCTAAAATCGCGTATCACTTGGAAGAGTTGGAGGTTGCAATAACTCCACAATCCGAACATCGGAACCTGCCAGATACTCTGCCCACTGATCGCGCCATATTGGATATAGGGTGTGGTGTAGGGCAAACACTGGTAGGTATGAATCTGGTGCAGGACGGCGAACGGCTTGTCGTTGGCGTCGATATCGATGAGGATTCGCTCGCCTATGGCCGCGAAAATTTCGATACTGTACATTTTACCTGCTGTACTGCAGAAGCACTGTCATTTGCTGACAACACTTTCGACTTCGTTTTTTCTCGTGTTGCCTTGCCGTACACTAATATCCCTCTGGCGATAAAGGAAATAGCACGGGTGGTACGACCGGGTGGTCATATATGGATCTCAATGCATCGCCAGGAAATGACCTGGAATCAATTGTATTCATCGATACGCAAAGGTTTGTACAAAGACGTTTTTTTTCGTTCATATGTTCTCGCGAACGGGTATTTCATGCATTTTTTCGGACGCATGTTGGCGTTCCCTTATCCCAGTCTTCTGCGATGCAATTCTTCAATACGACGCAGGAAATATGAGTCGTTCCAGACGGAAATCGGAATGAGGAAATTGCTGCTGAAAAATGGCTTTCGCGACATTGAATTCACCAAGAACAGGCATTTTGTGGTCACTGCGAAATTGCCACCACGTCTGCAACAATTGAGCGGTGGTGTATCGGCAATTTTTCAGCGAAGGTCCGAACTTACGAATTAAAGGCGGCTCAGAGTTGACATTGTCGATTTCTGGTATTCTAGGGGTTGCTTTATTGTATCCATTACCACCAGAGCCGTTGCTTTGCTGGAAGATGCGCTAAAATTTAAGTTGTAAAGATATTCCCGGGTTTTCGAAGATCGTCCCGGGTTACCAATGCTGCATTGTAAATTAGCCGACAATGTTATTCCTGCGCATTTAGTCCTCCATGGGGAAATGCTCGGGAAATATCGTTTTTTGCTGACTCGTGCTTCGCACTGGTAGTTTTATCTGTATTTTTCTTGAAGGCACCACCAAGGCCTTTGTCTTTTACTGGTTGAGCAGTCCGGGATAGTTGCACCGGTCAGTCACTGAATTTAAAGGGAACGTCACGTTGTTAGAAGACTATCGTAAACACACCGAAGAAAGAGCTGCCGATGGTATCGTGCCGCTGCCGCTCTCAGCCAAGCAAACTGCGGAACTTGTCGAGTTGCTGAAGTCACCACCGGCTGGTGAAGACGAGTTTTTGATGCATCTGATCAGTGATCGGGTGCCTGCTGGCGTAGACGACGCAGCCTATGTCAAAGCTGGGTTCCTGTCCGCAGTGGCAGCCGGTGAGGCCAAATCACCGCTGATAGATCGGGTCAAGGCCATTGAACTTCTCGGCACCATGCTGGGCGGCTATAACATTGGGCCGATGATCACTGCCCTCGATGATGCTGAATTGGCACCACATGCGGTCAAGGCCTTGTCGCACACCTTGTTGATGTTTGAAGCCTTTCACGATGTTAGAGAAAAGGCCGAAGGTGGCAGCGAACCCGCCAAGCAAATTATGCAGTCCTGGGCTGATGCTGATTGGTTTACCAGCAAACCCGAAGTGCCTAATAAAATTACTGTTTCGGTTTTCAAGGTGCCGGGCGAAACCAATACGGATGATCTGTCACCAGCTGTTGATGCGTGGTCACGACCTGATATTCCTCTGCATGCGAATGCCATGCTCAAGTTTGAACGCGAAGGCTTTACCGATGATCCAATTGGAACGGTCGAAGAGCTGGAAAAGAAAGGCCACCCGGTCGCCTATGTCGGTGACGTGGTTGGTACCGGTTCGTCGCGAAAATCAGCAACCAACACAGTGCTGTGGCACATGGGTGACGACATTCCCCACATCCCGAATAAGCGTGATGGGGGTTTTGTCCTCGGCGGCAAGATCGCGCCCATATTTTTCAACACCATGGAAGATGCTGGCGCGTTGCCCATCGAATGTGATGTGAACGGTATGGTTATGGGTGATGTTATCGATATCTTTCCGCATGATGGAAAGATAACAAAACACGGTACGGATGAGGTGCTGACAACGTTTGAACTGGCAACCAACGTGCTGCTCGATGAAGTACGAGCCGGTGGACGCATTCCGTTGATTATCGGTCGGGCTTTGACTGATCGGGCACGAGAAGCACTGGGTTTGGAAATGAGTACAGTTTTCCAACGGCCTGAGTCGGTAGAAGAATCTTCCAAAGGATTCACTCTCGCGCAGAAGATGGTGGGTAAGGCCTGTGGTGTTGCAGGTATTCGCCCGGGGCAGTACTGCGAACCGATGATGACAACGGTGGGTTCGCAGGACACAACCGGTCCTATGACCCGTGACGAACTGAAAGATCTGGCCTGTTTGGGTTTCTCAGCTGACTTGGTCATGCAGTCGTTTTGCCACACTGCAGCCTATCCCAAGCCGGTTGATGTCACTACTCACCATGAGTTGCCGGACTTTATGCAAAACCGCGGGGCCGTGACCTTGCGCCCCGGTGACGGCATTATCCACTCTTGGCTGAACCGCATGCTGCTGCCGGATACGGTTGGAACAGGTGGTGATTCCCATACGCGATTTCCGATGGGAATTTCATTTCCGGCAGGCTCGGGGTTGGTAGCTTTCGCTGCTGCTGTGGGTGTTATGCCACTGGATATGCCTGAGTCCGTACTGGTTAAATTCACCGGCGAAATGCAACCCGGCATTACCCTGAGAGATCTGGTCAATGCCATTCCCTATGCTGCTCTTCAACGTAATCTTTTAACTCTTGAAAAAAAGGGCAAGAAGAATATCTTCTCGGGACGTTGTATTGAAATTCAGGGGCTCAAGGGTTTGAAGCTTGAGCAGGCTTTTGAGCTTGCAGATGCGACAGCCGAACGCTCAGCGGGTGGCTGTACCATTGAACTCGACAAGGATTCTTTGATTGAATACATCACATCCAATGTGACCATGTTGCGATGGATGATTGACCAAGGTTACGACGATGCCCGCACATTGGAGCGCAGAGCGCGCAAAATGGAAGAGTGGCTCGCCAAACCGGACTTGATGCAGGCGGACGCAGATGCTGAATACTTCGAGACCATTGAGATCGATCTCGCTACTATTAAAGAGCCGCTGCTTGCCTGTCCGAATGATCCGGATGACGTCAAGCCATTATCAGAGGTTGCAGGCGATACGATCGACGAAGTATTTATCGGTTCCTGTATGACAAACATCGGTCACTACCGTGCTGCCGGCAAGTTGATAGAAGCCTCGGAGGCCTATGTTGATACGGTACTGTGGATAGCGCCGCCAACTCGTATGGATGAGCATCAACTTAAGGAAGAAGGCTATTACAACGTGTTTGCTGCAGCCGGTGCTCGTCTTGAAATGCCGGGCTGTTCACTGTGTATGGGGAATCAGGCGCGGGTGAAACCCGGTGCACGTGTCGTGTCGACATCGACGCGAAATTTTCCCAACAGACTTGGTAAGGACGCAGATGTCTATCTCGCCTCTGCCGAGCTTTCGGCTGTTGCCGCGTTGCTGGGTAAATTGCCGACTGTGGCTGAGTACATGAAGTACGTCGATGACCTCGATACGATGAGCGACGAGATCTATCGCTATCTCAACTTCAATGAGATAGAGAATTTTCAGACATCTGCTGATGCTGCAAAGGTGAAGTTCAAGGATATCCCGGTTGCAATCCAGCAAGCTGCGAGCTGATTAGTAGTTAGGTTTACCAAACCTTCCAGCTTGTTCCATCCCTGGCACCAGCTTACTCTGGTGTCAGGGTTCGTCTTTTTCCTGTCATGACACGTGCTCGGTGTTAGCTCCCGCTGACTTTTCGGGCCAAAGCGTGTGTTAGCGCACGTTACCTGTTATTTTTTGCATAACCTCGCATTCTCTCCCGCCTCATGGTTTAACCACAGCGCAACTGATCCGATAAGTGGCAGACAATTTAATAATAATTTGTCTTCAGCAGCCGGCTACTCCGGGCTGCTCTATGTGGTAAAAAATATGAAAAAATTAGCTGTGTTCGGCATGGTATTGGGTAGTTTTGCCGTAGTTGGGTGTGATGAACTGACCGAAATTGATGAAGATGTTCTGGTCAGATTGAATTCGTTTCAAATTGTAGGAACTGCGGAAGGGGCCACGCAGACAAGGTCATCTCTGATCGGCAACCCTGCCTGTACACCAGAGCCAATTACTCTGAATACTTTGCTGT
>CAYPMR010000021.1:0-51000 GCA_964411665.1 uncultured Granulosicoccaceae bacterium
GTATCGAAGATTATGATGTTGCCTATCGCGTTCTTGAACGAGCTCTATAAAAAATCGCTACTTAAAATTCCTGTCATTTCCTGAAAACCTGAAAACACTCCCTGCAAACTATAGCGAGCGTCATCCCGGCGAGAACGTAAGGATAGATCCGAATTTATACCGTGTGCATCCACACTGTATTCTATTCCACTGAAGAATCCTGAATCTGATGCTTCGCACCATAACAGTTGAGCGATAAAAATACCCGAGATGCGAACCCACTCTCGGGTATCCATTCATACCTCACTCTGTACAGGAACAAAAGAGTGAGTCTTTTTATAATTACTAAAGGTTTAATTACTAAAAGCTATCGATAGTAAAAAACGCTAAAGCATGTCATTGCAGTATTAAATATCGTAACGAATACCCAACTGTGCTTCCTGATCTACAACGTTTCCACCTTCACCTGTTTCATAAGCGAGCCAAACTCGTGCTTTTTTGTTGAAAGCTTTCACTAGTTCCAGTTTCACCGAATCACCATCGTCAGTGACATCGCAGCTATAGTCCATTACACGACCATGTATCAGGAAACCTTGCGGCAGTTTTTGTCTCAGATAAATACCAGCTGATACAGTATCTCCACCATCACCACACAGATTAGCGCCATGAGCTGTGAAATCAGCGTCAGCTTGATAGTACAAAAGCGTAATATGTGTTTTTCCAAAAGTAGCTTCGGGACGTAGACCTAACAAACCTCCGTTCTCATCCTGTTGAAACGCCACACCAAGTTTCCCGGAGAATCCGCCGCTACCGAAAGGGATAGCTGCAGCAACTTGTGTGTGTTCATTGCCGTTACCTTCAAAGCTTCGGCTTATCCCGATTTTTGTTTTACCAATTTTTCCGGCAAATTGCAGCGAATCCTGATCTCGAATTGCACCTAATCGTAGTGAGTCTACACCGTCACTAAATTTGGCACCGCGCACAAATTTATGCCAAATCTGAGTCTGTGAGCCAAATGATAATTGTCCCCATGCTCCTTTTAGACCGGCAAAACCAAGACGAAGTGTTGGGTCTGAATTTGTATCGTCCGCATCTACACCGTATTCAATTCCACCGAAGAACTTCAGTCCCGGTGACACAGTTTGCGAGCCTTTGATACCAAAACGAGATAATGCATTTTGACCGGTCGGGTCGTCTGAATTTTCATTGTCCTGAATCATCAATCGTACAGATGCGTAGGGTGTGACTTTTACATCTGATTCTGCATATAGGGCCGATGCCGTCGATAAAAGACAGGTCGCTATAACGACAGGTAAATATCTTTTCATGGTTACCTCCAAAATAAAGAGTAGTGTTTAATGAACATCACAGTAAATATACAAATGGGCTTTGACGGTATTGCATAGTTCGCCTTATTTAATTGATCTAAATTTAGCGAGTTATAATTTCTGGCCCCATAAGTAAAGTGGGCAGAAAAGTTGAAATTTCAGGCAAATAAGTCACTAGTAACAAAAACACGAACATAATTCCCACCCAGGGGAGGGCTGCCTTCACCACATTCATTACCGACATTTTTGCTACACCGGCAGTGACAAAAAGATTAAGTCCAACAGGCGGCGTAATCATTCCAATCTCCATATTCACCACCATAATGATTCCCAAATGAATCGGATCTATGCCCAGCTCTATAGCAATCGGAAATACAAGTGGCGCTACAATGACAATCAGTCCGGAAGGTTCCATAAATTGGCCGCCAATCAACAACAACAAATTCACTGCTATTAGAAACGCGATGGGGCCCAGTCCCGCTGAAAGCAGGAGATCAGTTATAGATTGAGGAATGCGCTCTTCGGTTAATACATGTTTCAGAACCAATGCATTGGCGATTACGAAAAGCAATACAATTGTGAGCTTTCCAGCCTCGAACAAGGCTTTGTGGGTATCCGCGTGAAACCAGGCTGTAATTAGTGCGAAAGGCTTTTTAGTCAACTTTATGCTGTTTCCATTAACACCTTTCAAAGGCCCCATATCCCGATATATGAAGTTGGAAACTACAAATGCATACATAGCAGCTACGGCAGCAGCTTCAGTCGGTGTGAATATGCCACCGTATATACCGCCCAATATGATCACTATAAGAAACAGACCCCAGCCTGCTTCTCGTGCTGAATCAAACCACTCTGAAAATGAAGCTTTTGGGTTGGAAGGAAGCCCCTTAACTCTTGCCCATATGTAAATGCCCAGCATTAACATTAAACCAGCTATAAGACCTGGAATAACACCGGCAAGAAACATTCGACCCACTGAAACATCAACAGAAGCGGCATACACCACCATGACAATTGACGGCGGAATCAGTATGCCCAGAGTCCCGGCATTACAGATAACACCTGCCGCAAATTCTTTCGAATAACCAACCTGTCTCATTCCAGCAATGACGATGGTACCTATAGCAACAACGGTGGCTGGAGATGAACCGGATAACGCAGCAAAGAGCATGCAGGCGAATACACCAGCGATTGCCAATCCACCTTTAAAATGACCTACTGAACAAATTGCAAATCGAATAATTCGTTGAGCTACACCACCGGTTGACATAAAGGTTGATGCCAATATAAAAAAGGGTATAGCTAACAGGGTGTAGTGACCTGAAAAAGCGCTGAAATATGTCTGAGCAATAGATGCCAAAGATGTATCAGAAAAAAGCTTTAGAAACAGTATGGAAGACAAACCCAGACTGATAGCTATAGGCACGCCGATAAACAGCATGCCAATAACCATTCCGAATAGAATTACAACGCTCATGATTTCACTTCAGACGTGGGTATCTCGTCAGCATCATGACTGGCGATCAAAAACGTCTGCTCTTTTTTCCAAATAGATATGCCAGCTTGCACTATGCGAACGGTCAATAATGCAAAACCAAAAGGCAAGCAGAAATAAGGTATAAAACGCGGTAATTTTTCCCATCGCTCTCCTTCGTTCATAGAGCTGCTAAAGAATTGAAGAAATTCAGGCATGGGTATGTCATCTACTTCGTACCACGCCCTTTCCGAAGCAAATGGCCACCAATAGGACCATGAACCGTACAGCACCAATATGGCAAATAACAAACAACATCCGAACGCAACAAACGTTACATATCTGGACACTGTTGCTGGTAACGAATTAACGAAAATATCTACTCCAAGATGTAGATTTTTTTTAACACAATAGGAAGCGCCGATCAGTACCAGCCAGGCAAAGAGAAAAACAGTTACTTCAAGTGCCCAAAGTATATTGCTGTTAAAAACATACCTTGCCACTACATTTGCGAACGTTATAACTGTCATCAAACCCAAAATGACGGAAATAATCTTCTCTTCGATTGAATCGACCATTACCTTAAAAATGAACCTAATGATATTTTTCAAGGAAACACAACTAACCTAACGCTCGCTACTGCGAACGCTATTCGGTGGTTCTGAATCCTGGAAAAATGTAGAGGAGAAACACTCCAGCATTGCGCTGGAGTGAGACAATATTAGATATTTGTAAAGAAAGTTATTCTGAAAATTTGAGTGCGTCTTCGATTACGTCACTGCCGATATCGTTGGAAAACTGTTCCCAGACAGGCTTCATGGCTTCTAGCCATTGTGACCGTTGTTCGGCAGATAATGTTCTAACCGTGCCACCTGACTGCTTGATTAATTCTTTGTTTTCCTGGTTTATTTCTGAAGCTGCGGTGTTTCTGGCTGCTGTGACTCCGTTCAGAATTTTACTGAACTGATCACGTACGTCATCTGGTAAACCGTCCCACCAGCTTGTAGATGTGACAACAAGATAATCGATAATTCCATGATTAGTTTCTGTCACACCATCCTGGACTTCAAAGAATTTTTTTCCGTATATATTCGACCATGTATTTTCCTGGCCATTGATAACTTTAGTTTGCAAAGCGCCGTACACTTCTGAAAAAGCCATTTTCTGAGGATTTGCTTTTAACGCTTTGAACTGAGCGACCAAAACATCGGAAGGTTGAACGCGGAATTTAAGCCCTGCTGCGTCGCTTGGAGCTAGTAGTGGTTTGTCAGCAGAAAGCTGCTTCATACCATTGTGCCAATATGTCAGACCCTGTAGCCCTTTCCTTTGCATCGAATTCAGTAAATCGATTCCACCCTCGGAAGATTGATATGCATCTACTGCAGCAATATCCTTAAAGATGAAAGGCAGATCAAACAGTCTGAATTTCTTGGTAAACGTTTCGAATTTTGAAAGAGAGGGAGCGGCTAGCTGAACATCTCCTTGCAATAGTGCTTCAAGAACTTTGTTATCGTCATAAAGAGTTGAGTTCGGGAATACTTCCATACAGGCTTTGCCATCCATTTCCTTATTAACACGTTCTTCAAGCAATGAAGCTGCGATTCCTTTCGGATGCTTGTCAGTATTTGTCACATGACTGAACTTAATGACAATTTCACCTGGCTGGCATGCTTCACTAGCAGCGAAAGAAGTGGTTGGTGCAAGAAAGCCCACCATTGATGTAGACAGTATGGCAGCGCTGAGTATCGATTTTTTCACAACGATTTCCTCTGTTTTTTTAGAAGACTAGGTAATTTGTTGTAAGGGATGATGAACCTCAGTGGATTGATCGTCCAGATATTACGTGGGTAAATATCCGCACAGTTCTGACTTGGTTATGTCTGGATTTCCGCCACATGCGCCTGGTTGGTAGTGACTCAGAGGTCGAATAGAATAGATCCAATATAAGTGTTTGATTTATATAGATAATATCTATGAAATGAATTTGTATATTGGTTCACAGTGTAGATTGCTGGCCACAATAAAATCGGTCCGGAAAACGTTTTAGGGTGAGAAGGGGTCCTTCAGGGCTGAAGAACATCGTAGGGAATTCAGACCGGTTGAAAACGAATCAAACCAGTCAAGTTTTAAAATTATTGCAGTAAAACGAACAACTGGCTTCTATCGAGCCTATGCATCCCTTTATCCGATCCTGGCTTGAATTTAGTCTGGAGTGTTGCAGAGCAATTCCAATCTGAATCGATTACGTTTACTTGTCACTACTGAATTTGTCTTTACGTATTCCATGCTTATTCATCTTGTCATATAAAGTTTTACGTGGCACATCCAAATCAAGCATGGTTCTTTTTACAGATCCTTCATTTTGAGTTAGCGATGCTTCGATCAGGCCTTTTTCGAAATCTGATACTCTGGCCGCCAGGCTGTTTTTTCTCTTGGCATCGTCTCCGGCAAAGACACTTAGTCCTGCAGAAAAACGATTCGCAGCATTACGTAGTTCACGCACATTTCCCGGCCAATCGTGGCTTAAAATATCACTTATCAAGCCGGGTGAAATCTCTGTCGCATGCCCGGATTCTGAAAGAAATTGCATAAACAACATCACTGAATCTGTGTGTCTTTCGCGCAATGGGGGTACATCCAGTTCAATTCCCGACAGCCGATAATAGAGATCCTGCCGGAAGAGGTTATTTGATACATTTAGATTTAAATTGACTTTTGTTGTTGCTATCACGCGTATATCCAACGGCACTGATGCTGATCCGTTTATGCGCTCGAAGCTTCTTTCCTGAAGCACCCTCAGTAACCTGGACTGCATTTCCAGTGGCATACATTCTATTTCGTCTAATAATAATGTTCCGCCAACTGCCCGTTCAAGCTGTCCCTGTCTGACACTGATCTCACCATTTGATAACAAAGTTTCCAGTCCGAAAAGCTCTTCTGTGGCCTGAAAATGCGTTAAATGGCCACAATTTACTGCTAAAAATACATCATTGGCCCTGTTTGATTGTTGAACTAGTGCTTTTGCAACGACTTCCTTTCCGGATCCGGTTTCTCCACGTATTAAAACGTCCACATCCGATTTTCCAATTGTCGATATAGCTTTTCGTAGCGCTTCGATTTTAGGAGAGGCGCCAGTTATTGAAAACGAGAGATTGTCTCTTTCCAGAAGTTGATTTTCGAGATACCTTCGCTCTATTTCAGTGTGTCGACCCTTCATCGCATTATTGATATCTTTAAGAAGAAAATCGACTTCCAATGGCTTTGAGAAAAAGCTGTATGCACCGTGCTTTAAAGCATTGACAGCGGCAGGTATATCAGCATGGCCGGTAATATGAATTACCGGCAGGGCGCTATCTTTTTGCATTAACTGAAGCAGTACTTCTTCACCTGACAATTCCGGCATTCGAATATCCAGTAAAATCACTCCATCGAAAGAGCTATCAATTTGCCTTAAAGCTATATTTGCATCATAAAATGCGGTCACCGCATAGCCTTCAAGCTGCAGCAGCTCTACGAGTGACTTTGAAAAATCCCTGTCATCGTCGATTATTACAATATTCCTATCTCTTTTACTCATTATCGTGATCTAGTTGTATTTTTTGTATGGTACATGCATGTTCGTTGGCACACAGAGATCAGTAGACGCTTCAGCCAGTGCTCTTCGCCAATAATGTGTTCTGGTTATCGTTAGCTGATTATTCTAATCAACAATCTGTATCGATGCTTATGCCGTTTTTTCAACGACCGCTACCTGCGTTACAATTCGTAGTTGATAAATCAGTCGGATTAAATTAAGGCTTTTTTCCACAGGCTTGAGATTGATCAATCTTTCATATGCGAAATGCTCTAATAAAGTTGTTCATAGTTGTTCTGGTGCCGCTCATAACAGTCTGGTTACTGGTAGGTAAACCCGATCGCACGGCCGAATTGAATTCTTTGAAACAGATACTTGAATCTGAAGCGGATCTGCGAAGTCAGGCCTTGAGTTTCGCCATGTCCAAATATCGCCAGGCATCTGTACTTCTTGCCAGAACCGATATCGTGGCGTCTATTGTAGACGGTGAAGTCAATCAACAAAATCTTGATCGATTATTTTACCTTCAGGCGTTATCTGGTATCAGTTCGGCTCATGTCATGATCAAGGGTCAAGAAGAAGGATTTCCAGCGTTCACAATGCCTGCTAATCCGGATTTCAGAGACGACTGGGAAACTGGCGTTACGATGGCTTTTCATGGAAGCCTGGGTAGAATGTTTTATATTGATAACAACGATAGGCCGGTTTATGTCTTCTACACATTAATTCCACATGATAACGATGATGTTACGGCGATTTTGATTGTACAGATTGATCTTGGATTAATCCGGGATAGTTGGCAGGTTTCAGGTAACTACATTTCTCTGCATTCAACGTCAGGAGATTTTTGGTTCGATAATGGTGGCTCAGCTCCGTCCAAAGCTGTCTCAATTAGTAAGGAGCATGCCTCGATGGATGCAATTCTGAAAGTATCCACTGATCAAGCTGTTTTGTTCGGTCAGTGGACTCTGCGTTCAATGATATTGTCTCTGTTTTTTTTATTGGGTGGAGCATTGACTTTCAGTTTACTCGAACGAAGGCGTTTTCTTGCTGAACTTGCCGCACAACGAGCCAGCGAAGCGCTTCGCCTCGAGCACGAAGTTAATTTACGTACGGCCGAGTTGGAGAAAATTCAAAAACGGCTTATTCTCTCTGAAAAACTTGCCTTGCTAGGCCAGATGTCAGCCTCTATCAGTCATGAAATAAATCAACCGTTAGCAGCAATAAAAAATTACGCAGTCAGTGGACATCGTTTGGTTGAGCGTAATGAAATTTCCCGCCTGCCATCCAATCTGACAAACATAAAACAACTTTGCGATCGGATTGCGCGAATTGTTTTTAATTTGCGAAGTTTCGCCAACAGCGACTCGTCGCCGGTTAGCAGCATGCATTTGCAACCAGTTTTGATCGAAGCTTACGATGAGTTTTATGACCGATTTCCCCAATCACAACCACATGTAAAGCTGATTAAAAATAACGAAAGTGCCAATGTTGTCGTTTTGGCTGGGCGCGTAAGACTGCTACAGGTGCTTGCCAATTTATTGACAAACGCATGGTATGCTTGTCGAGAGCAGGATGCTCCAAGTATTTCAGCATCCGTTCTAGTTAAATCTGACATCGTTCAGATTTCACTGACCGACAATGGCCCTGGTATTGACCTGGACGTATCAGATCGAATATTCGACGCATTTGTTACCAAACGAGACCATGCCACCGGAATGGGACTGGGTTTAACTATTTCGCGCTCATTTATTGAAAGTATGGATGGCGATTTGAAGATTGAATACAGCAGTCCAAAGGGCACATGTTTTATGATTGAGCTACAAAGATCTTCCATGGGCTAGGGGGTAGGGGGATTCACAGCGGAACCCCTATTTCTCACCTATTGCGAAGATTTTCCCGCAATAGACATGTAGATTATGCGTTTACTGCTTGCGATGCTTAACGCACTTTAAATTATCGCTTTCTCAAGATAAGGCTGATTGGCTTCTATGCGTTCATAGGTTAGTGGAGATAGATCCAGCGTTCTAAATTCTCCATGGATCAGTAGCTCGGATGTGCCGCGCCCTAGTGCAGGTGATTGCTGAAGCCCGTGACCGGAGAAGCCGTTGGTGAAGTAGAAATTTTCCACTTGCGTGTGAGCACCGATAATAGCGTTTTGGTCCATTGTGTTGTATGCGTAGTGACCAACCCACATGTTAACGAGCTTGATTGCCTCGAATGCTGGTACTCGGTTGGCGAGTACAGGCCACACTTTCTCTTCCCAGATATCCGGCTGCGGTACAAAGTCGTCGTAATCAACTGCTGGGTCATTGTCACTATCGGGCGGACAACCAGCAAGATAATACGCGCCGTCGCTTCGCATGTGCACACCCGATGGATCGATCGTCAGCGGTAAATCTCTGTCCAGCGGGTCGGCAGCATCAAATATAAATGTGTAGCGTTTGCGTGGTTCGACAGGTAGCTCGATGCCTGCCATTCTCGATGTCACTGTGGCTCGCGGGCCTGATGAATTAACAACCTTGCCACAGCTAACCTTGGTCCCTGATTTCAAGGTAATGGCTTCCACGCGTTTACCACCTGCGTCGAGTGTCATGTCAACGACTTCGTTGTGGATGTACTCAACACCTTTTTCTTTTGCCATACGCTTCCACCAGTCAAATATGGTTCCACCATCGAAGTAGCCTTCGTTAACCAAATTGTGACTGGCGAGGATAATGTCCTCGAGATTGTAGAAGGGGTAGGCTTTAGCAATATCTTCTTTCATTAAAATTTGCGTGCCAGCACCCAGTGACTGCTGAATCACCTGGGTCTCACGAAGAACATCGGCAAACTCGTTGTTGTCTGCCAGGTAGAGGTAGCCGTAGCTTTGCAGCACTATCGGCGGTACTCGCGGATCATCTCCCATGAATTGCTGAAAATTGTTGATGAACTCGGCACCGAATTGCGAAATACTGATATTGGTTTTGCTGGAAAACTGTTGCCTTATGCAACTGTTGGTATGCGTGGTTGAACAGAATTCATAGCTGGGGTCACGCTCAACAACCAGTATCCGCCCATCGAAGTCTGGATTATTTATAGTCCACCAGGCAACGGATGATCCATACATAGCACCGCCCACAATCACGATATCGTAGTTGTTATGAGCGGGTTCCGTTGGCATTTTGGGTGCGCTCTTGGGTGCACTCCCTTTTTTGTCCTGTGGGTTATCTGCGATGTTCATAGTGTTAGCAGTGAGTGGTTCCGGTAACGGGTTGCGACTAAATAAACGATTTGGATAAAAGGATCGCTTAGTAATTATTCCGGGGCTTTTATTCCGGCACTGTGGCGAGCATCGAAGCACGCTTGGAAAATTCTTTGCCCCATTGATCCAATGCCGGGTGCTTTGTACGCCAGTCAGGCCAGGCGCACATCTCTTGTCGAAAGTCGAGGTACTCCAGTGCACAGCCAACACCTACATGACCTATATCAAGAGCCTTATCGGCTGTTTGTAAATGCGGCATCCAGTGCGATTCCAGTGCATCCAAACCACGGGCTATCTTGTTTCCTTGCGCTTCTAGCCATTCTTTACTGTGAATAGATTCATCGCGGCAGCGAGCTTCGTAGACACATAGAATGCCGGCATCAAGTATGGCATCAGCATGGGCTTCGAGAGTAAGAGTCTTGAAAGATCGTTCATCGTCTGGATACAGGCCGAGTTTGAACTGGTGATCGAGATAGCGCGTAATGACTCGGCTATCATAGAGTACTGTGCCATCATCGAGTTGCAGACTGGGAATCTTGCCCAAGGGATTACTGGCTATAGCATCAGCATTAGGCGCAATGGGTGAACCGAAACCATCAATCAGTTCAACATTGGCTGTCTGTCCTGCTTCCTCCAGGATCACCATAACCTTACGCACGAAGGGCGAGGGCTTTGCATAGACTAATTTCATGGACGCGTATCCTTGGTTGCAATCGGTCGGTTTGGTTGTAGAGCTGTCGTCAGTTTATGAGTCTGAAAGTCATAAGTCCATGCACTTTTAGCCAACTATCGCGTCAGTTTTGTATCTACGTCTTGCCCAGCTGAAAATGCCGAAATACTGGCAATAGGCGCTCGGAATCCTCCACTTGGCCTTTGCGTAGATCACCGGCCAGGCAGGTCAGGGCGTCTGCGGGTATGTCGGCCACCCGAGATGCAATAGTACGATGAACATGCCCGCAAATAATTCGTTCTACCTGAGGATGATTTTGCAGCAGTGCAGACAGTTTTAAGACATCATTCCAGTCTACAAACTGTTTTGGGTCCGGAATCTCTTGCGCCTCAAAGGGCGCGTGATGCATGATGATGGCAACTGGTTTGACGCTATCCTTTTGTAGCATGTTTGAAAGCTGCTGCAGTCTGGCGTCGCACAGTTCGCCTTTATTACTCTCCTCGCAAAGCGTGTCCAGAAAGAGCAGCCGATATCCTGCATGTTCGATCTCGTACTGTATGTAGGGGTTATTCGTATCGAGATAACCGTCCGCAGCAAAGCATTCAATAAACGGCTGGCGCCTGTCGCGATTGCCAGGTACTGCCAGGACCGGACAGTCGAGTGTCTGAAATAACTCTCTTGCCAATGCGTATTCTTTTACTAGTGCGTTGTGTGTGACATCTCCGCTATGGATAACCAGATCCGGTGGGATTGGTTCCGCTTTAATGGCACTGAGACATTTTTCCAGATCAGCGGTGCGTGACGGATGATCCTGTGTCAAATGGGTATCTGTAATTTGTGTTAGTTTGAATGCCATGTCTTGTAAATTATTTATTCGGATACCAATCCATGACTGAAGCCACGCCTACTTTGCAACAACTGACAGATCGGTTAATCGAGTTTCGAGACGAGCGCGAGTGGCGTCAATTCCACTCCTTAAAAAATTTGATTCTTTCTCTGAATCTGGAAGCCGCTGAATTGCTGGAGCTAACACAATGGTCTGAAGATGCCGCCTTTGAGCTCGCCAGCCGTGATAATGATACGCATCAACAAATCAGAGAAGAGTGCGCTGATGTGCTTAACTACCTGCTATTGATTGCCGAGCGTTGTGAATTTGATTTATCCGAAGCAGCTGCGGAAAAAATAACCAAAAACGCTATCAAGTACCCGGCTGAGAAGTCGCGTGGCAAGTCGACCAAATATACTCGTTTGTAAGCTGTAGCCTTTAAAGACGACTACAGCGATAGCAATTATGGAGTTTGCCTCGTGCGATTAAAGCTGTTTGCATTTCTATTTAACCTCATCACGTTTGTTCAGCAGATTGATAGTGTTGCATCAAAATTTTAGCGACTTCAGGCCTGGAGAATTCAGCTGGTGGTGCTTCTCCTCTTGATAGCATTTCCCTGACCGCTGTGCCAGACAAGAGCACGAAATCCTCTTTCGTGTGGTCCGGTGCTTCTCGCATCATCACGACTTTGTCGAGCTTCTTGGAATAGGCTGTGTGGTCCGCCATGAACATCTCGATAGCTAATGCATTTTCAGGTATTTTCTTGAAAATATCTTGTGCTTCGAAGGGTTCGTAGTAGTCTCCAACACCAGCGTGATCACGACCAATAATGAAATGTGTTGCACCCATGTTCTGTCTGAATACTGCATGCAGTAGTGCTTCGCGCGGCCCGGCATAAAGCATATCGAAACCGTAGCCAGTAATCATGGCCGAGTTTTCCGGGAAGTAGACGTCGATCATTTTGCGAATGGCAGCATCTCGCACGTTTGCCGGTATATCACCGGCCTTGAGTTTGCCGAGTAGCATGTGCACAACCAGACCGTCTGCATTGAGTCTGTCCATTGCCATATGACAGAGTTCTTCATGCGCTCTGTGCATGGGATTGCGCGTCTGAAAAGCAACAATACGTTGCCAACCACGTGTTTCAATTTCCTGACGTATTTCTACTGCTGTACGAAAGGTGTCAGGAAAGTCAGCACTGAAGTAACTGTAGTTGAGAACTTCAATCGATCCGGCAACAACCGTGTTCCCCTGTGACAGGAATGCCGCGACGCCGGGGTGTTCCCTATCGCTGGTACCGTAAACCTGTTGCGCCAGTGTGGTGAG
This sequence comes from uncultured Granulosicoccaceae bacterium, assembly GCA_964411665.1. GTDB lineage: Bacteria > Pseudomonadota > Gammaproteobacteria > Granulosicoccales > Granulosicoccaceae > CALFCE01. The sequence continues at coordinate 12,422 of CAYPMR010000021.1, forward strand.
TTGTTGATCGCCCAATTGTTCAATGCTGTCAATCGTCTGGATCGCCAGGACCGGATTGCCGTCGACATTCGGGTCGCGTAATGCCAGACGCTCGCCAACACCCGCAGGAGGTTCGGCTTCTAACAAGTTCATGACAGGAGTGGGCCAGAATAGTCCTGATTCCAGTGTCATGGATTCGCCTACCGATAGGGCGTTTGCTGTATCCATGAAACCTGATAATGGCGTGAAGTAGCCGGCACCGAGCATCACGGCATTGGCAGCCGTCGCTGAGCTCACCGTGACAGAAGGTAGCGTCTCGGCTTCGCTGATCGCGGCTTTTCGGGCACTGTCATCAGTGATATAAAGCGGCAGAAGTTTTTCGCTTCCGTGAGGTGTTATTGAATCAGGCATACGGTTTCAGGGAGTATTGAATTTGAAAAATAGACAATTGCAGTTCCAAGGATAGTACCGCGTCAAGCGATCACAGTCGCCTGTTTCACCCACAAAATATAATTGGGTATGGATAAAAATACCTTGTTAGCTGGTTTTTTTTCCAGACAGAGCAACGCGAATTAAATTTGTTTTGCCCGCACCGGAACAAGCTTTCCTTGTTTTGCTGGACAGAGCAGAACACTGGAAAATAGGGAAAAGTGCATCCGTTAAGTATTATTCAAGTAATACTTAACGGATGCGCCTAGCCGTTATTGATATGTACCTGATAACTAATCGTCATCAAAGACTGTGATGCTGCGCTCGCTGCTGCGTAGTGTCCAGACGAGTGCTGTGGCGAAGTTTATCGTGTTCTCTGTCTCGAATAGGGGACTGTCACTGTTCGCAGCGCCACTGAAATTTTCAAATTGTACTGCCGTAAAAAATCGTAATGCCGGTGTTATCCGGTAGCGCAGGCCGATACTGACGGTTGTGCCGAGATAACCTGAACGCGCACGAAAGGCCGCTCGCGAAGGTGTCGCGAATTCGGTTCCAACACTATAGAAATAGTCGTGTAAATTCCGTGTTGCCCACTGTGCGTCTAATTGCACTTGCAGATCCATTGCTGAACCGAAGGCGTTGGCGTGTTTCCATTCAAGTTCGGATTTAAATAAATAGCCGCGACCGTTAATGCCTGCAAAATCAGTCGACACCACGCCCTGAAGACTATTGAGCCACCGCCAGGTGCTGACGGCACCGTTTGAATGTAGCTTGCGTGACAAAGCAACATTCAGGCGTGGCCCCAGTTCGAACAAAAAATCCAGATCCGGCAATCCCTCCCGCGCAGCATTGCCTGATGATTCAGCGTTTAGCGAACCACCAACAGACACATCCAGTTTAAAGCGAGGTCTTTCGATGGCAACGGCTCCAATGCCGCGACCCTGTACCCTGAGTCGCTCGCTTCGATAGAGGAAAAATGGCAATGCTAGTCCGGTTTCATTCGGATCGTTTGATGCTGGATAGTCATGGCCGCTGAAGTAGGCAGCACCCACACCCAATTCCCACACCGGCTTTGTGACTAAAGTTGTTTGTGCATCGAGGTCGAAAAAGCTTTTGATATTTTTTACTATGCCGGCAGCGCTGTTCTGGTCGGGCACTGTTGAGCCCACTTGTGCAGCTGTTTTTGTTGTCGCTGCAAATACTGGTGACGCAACGGCGCTGGCTATGAGTAGTATTAGCGGTGCAAAAAGCCGAGTGCGGAAAAAGTCAGGGCGGCAGCACTTTTGCGAGATGTGTTCGTTTAGATCGATCGCACCGGGTCGAATGTGCAAGCGAGGACAATTGTGATAAATAGGAAGACCCAAAGACTGACTGTCATGCGCTGTCATTGTTTTTTAATTGATCATCAGGTTGTTAATCCAGCGAATCATCAATTCCGGTACTTGGCGTGCAATTGGTTGTTCGGTCAATTCCTTATAGCGAAACGTCGAGGCCGGCTGACTATCCAGCCGTGCGATGTGCGTTAGATCCTCCATTACCTGTGACTCTGTCGGCGCTTCAATCAAAGAGACGATGTCATGCGCATCCTGTGGTAGACATTGCACGTCCTTACTGCCGCCAATCGATAGGGTTGGGGCGTGCACCTTGGCATAGATTTCTTCAGGTTTGATTCGCTGATGCTCGCGCAACCATTTGGCGTTGACCACTGTGCGTTTTATCTTTATCGAATCGGCTGAGGATTTTCTTACCTTTTGCATGAACTTGCGTTGCTTTTTTATCTGATCGCCATTGATTCTAAGGAACATTCGGATCACCGAACCTTTAAAGCCCTCCAATTGATCAATTTCTGCTAGCGTATTGCTGAGTTGCCTTTCCAGTGTTTTCTCCAGTGACTCGAGAAATGGATTGAGTAGTATCAGACCCTTGATACTTTTATCTGTTACCGCCAATGACGCTGCAATTAGTGCGCCCTCGCTGTGACCGAGTAGCAATACTTCCGATTGAGCGGTTTCTGAAAAATTGCGAACCGCGCTCAGGCATGCCCTGGCATCATCGACGAGATCGAAAAAGCCTGTCTCGTTGTAGACGCCGTCGCTTTCAGCACAGCCACGTTTGTCGTAGCGGAAACTCGCAATATTGTTTTCAGCGAGTACATGAGCGATTTCATTGAAAATATTTAGCTGTAGCCTTGCGCCATTCTCGTTACGATCAAGCTCACCACTTCCGGCTAGCATCAATACAGTGGTTGACGGAACGCCATTGATTGGCATGCATAAAGTGCCACGCAAAGTAAGCGCGTTTTGCTGGATTTCTTTTTCGTGTTCGACATGAGACGTCTGTTGCGTATTATCTGGTCTCATTGGATTGGAACTCTCGCAGGGCAGGCGATTATCGAGTAGTGCTTGAAGTTTTCGGCGGGTTCTATTCGGGTAATTCAACAGTGATGCTAATCGATGCATACCATTTGGCGAGTGCTTTTATCTGTGCGTCGCTCAAGCCTTGTGCAATGATCGACATCCGCCTGTCCTGACGGGCACCGTTTTTATAGTCCTTCATGCTTTTTTCCAGATAATATGCTTGTTGCCCGGCAAGATTGGGTGCTTCCGGGTCTTTGGATATGCCATCTCTACCATGGCAGACCGAGCATTGTTTTGCCAGTTCACGTCCATCATCGCTTGCATACACCATTGTGGGTGTCGCTAGCGCTGTGGCTATTACTGTGGCTATTGCTGCGGTGCTCGCTGTGGTAATCGCTGTGGTATTTAAAGCGAATACATTTAAAGCGAATACAATTGCTCTGCATGTCATTCTGGCTATCATCGTTTGACTGCTGCTTCAGTAAATAAATGACGGCTTCATCCTGCTGTTGTAAAAGCATAGATGAAGCCGCCAGTTTCAACTCTCTGCCTGCTAGCCTTCTTCGTAGGAAATACGATAAATGGCACCAGCAAAGTCATCAGAGACCAGTATCGAACCATCACGCATCTGCGCAATGTCTACAGGGCGGCCATCATATTGGCCGTTCTCGTCTATCCAGCCTTCAGCAAAGGGCTCTGTGGAGGCGTTACCCTCATCATCAATAAATGTCACCATCACGCGTGCGCCAACGGGCGTTGTGCGATTCCACGAACCATGCTGCGCTGAAAAAATGGCATTTTTATATTTAGAGGGGAACATCTTGCCCGTATAGAAGCTCATACCCAGGTCGGCTGCGTGAGCAACTGTCTCGACCGCAGGCATGATTACGTCAACTGGCACTTCCTCGCCCTTATATTCATTAGTGCGTACATCACCACCACCGAAATAGGGATGCCCGAAATGCTGTCCCGCCTCTGTTTGACGATTGATCTCGCCGGGAGGAATGTCATCACCCATGCCATCCACTTGATTGTCAGTCCACCAGAGTTCTCCTGTCTCCGGGTGGAAGTCATGACCGACGGAATTCCTGACACCGTAGGTATAGACTTCGCGATCACTGCCATCATTGTTGACACGGATAATGCCACCAATACCGGTTTCGTTGTACAGATCCTGTTTGTCACTAGGCGAAACATTAAAAGGTTGGCCTAAAGAGATATACAGTTTGCCGTCGGGACCAACTTTTATGACGCGGGCAGTGTGGTTATAGCTTTCTTCTTCTACGGGGATCAGTTCACCTTGCGCAAGCACGGGTATAGCGACGACATCGGGGCTTTCCTGAAAAAATTCAGCTGCCGGGAACATCAGAACACGATTACGTTCTGCAATATAGAGAAAACCGTCTTTTGAAAATGCCACGCCGTTAGGTACATCAAATTCAAGCGAAGGCGCAAAGTCTTTAACTTCATCGGCGACAAGGTCGCGATTGCGATCCATAACCGTCCATACTTTGTTTTTTTTGGTACCAACAAATAACACTGTGCCTTGTGGTGCCATCGCCATGTGGCGCGCATCCGGTACCAGTGCATACAGCTCGATGCTAAAACCTTCCGGCAAAGTGATGCGAGACAGAACATCGCGAATGGAATCAGCACCGGAGGTGTTCTGCTCTACTACGGAATGTTCTTTGGTACCGGTAACTTTGAAAGATCCGAGTTTTTGCAGATTGCTTTGTGCAAGTGCACTGGTTGATAAAACCGTAGATACTGCTAGTGATATCAAAAGCTTCTTCATGCTTGTCTCCTCTATTGTTTTAGTAAGTTGCATCGGTAGCCGCATCAATTACCGCAGCGTCTAGATTTGATTGTCAGGCTGTTATTTAACCCTTTGTTGACGCGTTAAGTTGGCTCTCGCAGGTGGATCATAATGTCCGTGCCGATGGCATTCCTTGTCCGTACGTGTCTTGTGGAAGCACGTAACGAATAGCGACACCACTTTAGCATGGGACAGACCCCTTTCAAAAGACTAAAACGAGCGGTGAAAAAGCGTTGAAAATAAAGATGATTTTCGAGTGTCGGCTGTAAGGTCACTGTTGAACCATCACCTTGAAATTTGTAGTAATTTTACGGTTATATCTGTTCGCTATCGTGGCGCTCTGTGTATGATTGACCGGGCAACTTTTTCAGGTTCGGTAAAATCTCATGCTCGTTACTGGTATTCATCAGAGATAAAAGCTTATGAGCAACAAGATCATTCGAATCGAAACCCTGCGCCCGCTTTCGCGGACGAGTCTGATCTGGGTTTTGGTACATACCTCTGATGGTGTCTGCGGTCTGGGGGAAAGCTGGTTTGGATCGACAACCATTGAGGCTGATATCCATAGTCGGATAGCACCGTTACTAATCGGCGAAGATTCCTCGGCCATCGAACGTGTCAATCAACTTCTGCGCCCCTACACCGGCTATTGTGGCAGCGGTGCTGAATTGCGTGCAGCTTCTGCTGTAGACGTGGCACTTTGGGATATCGCCGGGCAGGTTGCAGGCCTGCCACTATGTGATTTGCTCGGAGGTCGATGTCGAGATGCTGTGGATGTCTATAACACCTGTGCCGGCCCGGACTATGTGTCGCAAGCATCGGATGTGCGGCCCGGAAATTTTGGCCTGGGCGGGCAGAGTGATCTTGCCGGTACTGTCTATCAGGATCTCGATGCCTTTATGCAAAGTGCTGATGAACTGGCTGCATCCCTGTTGGACATGGATATTTGTTCAATGAAAATCTGGCCGTTCGATTTTGTCGCCAGTGCCGCCAATGGCCAGACATTATCGGCACAGGAGATGTCCACGGCTTTAATGCCGTTTGAGAAAATTCGCAAGGCCCATGGCGATCGTATGCGGATTAAAGCTGAATTGCACGGGCTGTGGACATTGCCGGCTGCTATCAATATTTGTCAGGCACTGGAACCTTTGTCTGTTGACTGGGTGGAAGATCCGTTGTGGATGGATAGAACCCATCAATTAAGCACACTCGCATCGGCTAGCCGATTGCCAATAGCTGGGGGTGAAACGATTGGTGGATTAGGCCAAATGCATGATTTGCTTAATGCAACTGCTATCAGTCATCCGATTGTGGATGTGACTTGGGGAGGTGGCGTCACGTTTGCGAAAAAGGCAGCGGCACTTGCCGAGGCACAAGCTCTGCCCATTGCCTTTCATGATTGTTCAGGTCCGGTCACACTGACGGCATCCACGCATCTGGCTTTGTCATGTCCCAATGTTAGGGAGCAGGAAATCACCCGGGCGTTTTATTACGGCTGGTATCATGACTATGTTGATACACCGCCACCTCTCGAGGGTGGAAAAATAACCGTTACCGGTCGTCCGGGTCTGGGTATGGCGTTGCAAACGGATGTAGCCAGGCGGGATGATGTTGTTGTGAGTGTCAGTACGTGAAGTTGTCCACCAGTTAATTCACGAGTTGTTCTGTCAGAGAGCTCATATCTCGATTGAACTCTCTTCGTACAGCTGTAGTCACAGTGATATGTCAGAAAAATTTTTCAAAGTTTTTGAACATGAGTGATACAAGATGGGGTGGTCGCAGTCGTAGTAACATCCATACTGACTGTGTTGTATCCAGCGTGGTCAATGCAAGGCTATTCAAGCCATTGTTTGCCATTTTTCTGTCTCTTGCGATGGTTAACTGTGGTTACGGCCCGTCACTTACCGATCTCAAAAGTGGTACAGCTAGACCCTCGTCCGCACCGTCAAGTTCTGTTGGCGCAGAGAATGAAACGATCGAAGAACAATTCAGCGAGAACGAACTGGTGCATTGGAAAGAGCGCTCTTTCCGTGGCAATTCAAACTATCGTGCTGTGACTGTCGATGGGCGAACTGCACTTGAAGCGAGTACTGATGGCACAGCATCATTGTTGTTCAGGCAACGCGCCATAGATCTCAATGAAACCCCTGTCATCGAATGGAGTTGGAAAATCAGCGGCGTCTACCCGATAGAAGAAAAACTTCAAGAGCGTAAAAAAAGTGGTGATGATTTTCCCGCCCGGATTTATGTTGTTTATCAAGCCGGCTTTTTACCCAGTGATGCAAAGGCCATTAACTATGTCTGGTCGACGCAAGAACCCATAGGAGCTCAATGGCCTAACCCTTACAGCAAGAACGCTCGTATGATGGTGGTGGCAACCGGTAATGATCGACAGGGTGAATGGGTGACCTTGCAACGCAATGTGCGTCAGGATTTCAAGGAACTGTATGGTATCGATCCACCGATGTTGCATGGCTATGCCGTCATGGTGGACGGCGATAATACAGGTAATGCCACAACCAGCTGGTTTGATTTTATTCGATTCAAATCGGATCCTGCAGGTCCGTCCTCCTGAGGCCGGTTCAAGTGCCTGCAAGCGGCGTCGTTTTCAGCTGACTAGTTGCAGGCGAAACTCGGTTTCGAATGGAGCTAGTGGGCTTAATGGGCCTAATGGGTCGAATGGGTCGAATGGGTCGAATGGGTCGAATGGGTCGAATGGGTCGAATGGGCCCATTGCCAGAGAACGGCCCCATTGCCTGAGAATGGGCCAACGCCTGAAAATGACCATTTTACGTCACGCGGAACCTCAAATGAGACACGGGTTCCAAAATCATGGATCACTATTGACTGCATAGCTGCGACACCCCCCGCAGCAAGCGTCCCTCAGCTTCGCCTTTTTTGGTATGGTTAACCCCAGCAGTCTTTAACGAACCACCATTAGAGGTCATCATGAAGAAACAATCGCTCGCTGTTTCGGCAGCCATAGTTGCCATGTTCGGTATTCTGTCCGGCAATGCCTGGTCCGATACCAAGATAGGCATGATCACTACCTTGTCGGGCGGTGGTGCAGGCCTCGGTATTGATGTTCGCGATGGCTTTATGCTCGCTATAGAGCAATCCGGTCGGGATGATATCGAAGTTGTTATAGAAGATGATCAGCGTAAACCCGATATTGCTGTGCAACTTGCAGACAAGATGGTGCAGTCGGAGAAGGTAGATGTGCTGACAGGTATTATCTGGTCAAACCTTGCGATGGCGGTTGTGCCGTCAGTGACTGCACAGGGCAAGTTTTATCTCTCGCCGAATGCTGGCCCATCTGCATTGGCAGGAAAGGGTTGTCACCCGAACTATTTCAATGTTGCCTGGCAAAACGATAACCTGCATGAAGCGGCTGGTGCTTATGCCAATGGTGCAGGGTACAAAAATTCTTTCATCCTCGCCCCTAACTATCCGGCAGGTAAAGATGCGTTGACCGGTTACAAGCGATTCTTTGAAGGATCTCAGGCTGGTGAGTTGTACACCAAACTGGGACAGAAAGATTACGCGGCTGAGCTTGCGCAGATTCGTGCTTCTGATGCCGACAGTATTTTCTTTTTCCTGCCAGGTGGAATGGGCATATCATTCCTCAAACAATATAAAGATTCCGGTCTTGATTTACCCATCGTAGGTCCGGCCTTCTCGTTTGATCAGGGTATTTTACAAGCTGTTGGTGAAGCTGCCATGGGTGTTGTCAATACATCCCAATGGAACAAGGATATAGATAACGAAACCAACGCGGCATTCGTAGCAAGTTTTGAGGAAGCATACGGACGTCTACCTTCACTCTATGCCAGTCAGGGTTTCGATACGGCCAATCTGCTTATCTCGGCGTTGGACAAGGCTGAGGTCAGTGATGCAGATGCTTTTCGTGCTGCCCTGAAAGCAGCTGAGTTTGACAGTACGCGAGGCGACTTCAAATTTGGTGATAACCATCACCCTGTGCAAACTATCTATGCACGAGAGGTTATTAAAGAAGGTGATGTGTATACCAACAAAATGCTCGGCGTTGCACTCGCTGACCATTCAGATGCCTACGCTGGTGACTGCAGCATGTAGTTGACTGAGCAGGGCTCGTCGTGGCCGTCCTGCTCTTTTAATATTGGTTTTTTTGCCGGTTTAATCAGTTTTCATGTCCTTGATACTGGTTGTTGAACAGATCCTGAACGGTCTGCAGTTCGGGATCATGTTGTTCTTAATGGCTGCAGGGCTGACCCTGATTTTTGGTGTCATGGGGTTAATCAACCTGGCCCATGGATCGCTCTACATGGTGGGTGCCTTTGCCGCATCGGCAGTGGCAACGGCAACCGGGTCATTTGTATTGGCGCTCTTTGCCGCTCTGGTTGTCGCAGCCATCGCAGGCGCTCTGGTCGAATTGCTGGTGATTCGCAGGCTTTATGGACGTGACCATCTTGATCAAGTGCTCGCAACCTTTGCGTTAATACTTATATTCTCTGAAGGCACACGCTGGCTGTTTGGTTCCTTTCCGCTGTTTCTCGATATACCTGCTTATCTGGCAGGACCCGTTAACCTGCCGGGCGGCATTCAGTATCCGCTGTATCGCATTACGCTAATAGCTGCGGGTCTGTTGATTGCCGTGGCGCTGGGTTTGCTGATTTCCAAAACGCGAATCGGCGTGCGCATTCGGGCTGGCGAGAATGATCGTGAAATGATTGCCGCTCTGGGTGTGGACATCTCGCGTCTTTATACCTTGATCTTTGCACTTGGGGCAGCCCTTGCCGGACTCGCTGGTGCTTTGGTCGGTGCAATCCAGTCAGTACAGGTAGGTATGGGAGAGCCGGTACTCATCCTCGCTTTTGTGGTGATCGTGATAGGTGGGATAGGCTCTATCAAAGGTGCTCTGGTCGGTAGCATCCTAGTGGGTCTGACCGACACGTTGGGCGGAGTCTTTTTACCTCAGTTGTTTGGTTTGTTCATGCAACCATCAACGGCGGCCTCGGTAGGTTCGTCAATCGCTTCGATGGCCATCTACGTTCTTATGTGCATCGTTCTGATCTGGCGCCCAACTGGCCTCTACGGTGCACGACTGTGAACAGAGAGCTGTGGCTTAATTGCAGTGTGTTGTTAATTCTGGTGTGTGTACCTGTCTGGGCTTATGTCGTTGACGAACCGTTCACCATTACCTTGATGACTCGCGCTGCCATTTTCGCACTGGCAGCTATCGGTCTTAATATAGCGCTGGGACTGGGCGGGCTTGTAAGCCTGGGTCATGCTGTATTTTTCGGACTCGGTGGTTATGCCATGGGAATTCTGGCCTCCCATGCTCAAACTTACTCGCCGCTGCTGGAGTGGCCATTCCTTATCGAAGGCACAAAGTCGATGCCGCTGATCTGGTTAACCGCGGTTGTTGTTACATCAATCGTGGCTCTACTTGTTGGTTGGTTATCCTTACGTACCTCCGGTGTCTACTTCATTATGATCACGCTGGCCTTCGGTCAGATGTTTTATTTTTTCTCGATAAGCTGGTCTGCCTATGGCGGCGAAGATGGTTTGTCCATTTATGTGCGTAATGGCTTTCCGGGATTGAATACGCTGGTACCCATACAGTTCTATAGCGTGTGTTTTGTGATTCTTTGCATTGCGCTGTTTTTCAATGCCCGTCTCGCCCGATCACCCTTTGGTCTTGCGCTGAACATTGCGCGCCAAGTGCCCGGACGGGTCGAAGCTGTCGGTATGGATCCCAAGCGAATCAAACTGGTTGCATTTGTTATATCAGGCGCCATTACCGGATTAGCCGGTGCACTGTTCGCTGATCTGAACAGATTCGTCAGCCCCAACATGTTCAGTTGGCAATTGAGTGGTGAGATTATGGTATTCGTCATCATCGGTGGGGTTGGACGATTGTTCGGACCCGTTGTCGGTGCACTTGTCTATGTTGCACTAGAGCATTTGCTTGGTGGACTGAGTGAGTTCTGGCATATCTATCTCGGTATTTTATTACTGCTAATTGTTTTGTTTGGGCGCGGCGGATTGATAGGTTTGCTTTGCGGGTCGGAGAGAGTGCGTGATTGATACCGTTCTCGAAGCCAGCGGTCTGTGCAAAAACTTCGGTGCTTTGGAGGCACTCAGTGATGTATCGATTGATCTGAAAAAGGGAGAGATTCACGCGGTTATCGGACCTAACGGTGCGGGTAAGTCGACTTTGATAGCTGCTTTGTGCGGAACACTAGAAGCTGATTCGGGCAAGGTACAATTGCTGGATCGTGACGTTAGCCGCGACAGTGCGGTCCAAAGGGCAGGGGCGGGACTTGCACGTACATTTCAAGTATCAGCACTCGCTATGGATGATACTGTTTTGCAGAATGTTGTACTGGGTGCAATGGGTCAATCGGGTCACCCCTGGAAATTCTTCCGATCTGCACTTGGCAACGCTGAACTCAGAACGCGTGCGGAGGCAGCTCTGAGTCGTGTCGACCTGATTGAGTCTGCGCACAAACGTGTTTTTGAATTGAGTCATGGACAAAGGCGTCAACTGGAAGTGGCGATTGCACTAACACTTGAACCGATTCTGTTTGTTATGGATGAGCCGATGGCTGGATTGGGTATCGAGGGGTCGAGTTTGATGACAGAGTTTCTGTCGGGCTTACGTGCCGAAGCGCCCATACTATTGGTTGAACACGATATGGATGCTGTTTTTCAACTGGCTGATCGCGTTAGTGTGCTCGTATACGGCAAGCTCGTGGCGACGGGCACGGTCGCACAAATTCGGGCCAATAGGGAAGTACGTCAAGCCTATCTGGGAGAGGATGCGTGAGTTTGCTCTCTTTATCCGGGATCAGTGCAAGCTATGCTTCTGCACCGGCTTTGTACTCTGTCGATTTGGATATTGCAGAAGGTGAAGTTGTTGCCCTGATGGGGCGTAATGGCAGCGGTAAAACCACGACGATTAAATGTATCTGTCGTATGTTGCCGTCAGTCGGTGATATTAGATTTGCTACTCAAGACATCACCAATATGCCCAGTCATCGGGTGGCTCGTCTGGGTATCGGACTTGTACCGGAGGGTCGGCGTTGTTTTTCAGCGCTGAGTGTCACAGAGAATCTGATCGCGGCTGCGCGCCCCGGGGATTGGACACTCGACAAAGTCATCGCATTGTTTCCCGTGTTTGGTGAACGCAGGAATCAAATCGCAGCGTCACTGTCAGGAGGTGAACAACAAATGCTGGCAATCGCTCGGGCCTTGATGACTAATCCCAGGCTACTTATTCTCGATGAAGCGACCGAAGGTCTTGCACCTCTAGTGCGCCAGGAGATCTGGCGCGTTATCGCCGAACTAAAAACACGTACCGGCCTGGCAATTCTGGTTGTCGATAAGTCTATAGCCGAACTGTCCCGGGTATGCGACCGTGCGACACTGATTGAACGTGGCAGTACGGTCTGGCATGGCGCGATGGATGAGCTTGATAGCGAAACCACTGAGCGCTATTTAGGTGTTTAGACCTTCGTTAGCTGCTGATCGATCGTATATGTCAGTCGTGAAAAAGTGTCAGTCGTGAAAAAGCTGTTCTGTGTTTCAGCGCTCATCCTCGCAATCCACTGAAAAGCGCTCACCGCTTTCAACCGCAATAGCAACCAGAGCACCGCCCCATACACAGCCAAAATCCAGTGGCACTACAGTATCTACCGGGCTTTCACCATGGCTTGCCCAATGACCGAAGTACAGATGATCATCGACCGCAACCCTGTTTGGTAGCAGGTACCAGGGATAGAGTTGCCCGGGCGCGTCCTTTGGTGGACCCTTGAAATCAAATTCCAGCGAGCCATCTTTTTTGCAGTAACGCATGCGCGTAAAAGCTGCGGTGATAAAACGCAAACGCTCGATGCCATCGAGACTATCGCACCATTTTGCTGCGCATTTACCGGGCAGCGCGTGAAGAAAATCGAGATGGTCGGGCCCTCGCAACACGGCTTCTAGTTCAGCTGCCAATAACATGGCTTTACGTATATCCCACAATGGATAGATGCCAGCGTGTGTCAACGTAACCCCCAGGGTCGCGTCCCTGTGAAGTAGCGGTTGATGGCGTAACCAGTGAAAGTACTCATCGCGTTGTGGACTTTCGAGTATATCGTCCAGAGTGTCTTTCCTGGCAGTATCGCGAAATCCTGCCATCACCATCAACAAATGCAGATCGTGATTGCCCATGACAGTTACGGCGGTATTGCCTAAATTCTTGACACGTTGTAGCGCTAACAGTGAGGATGGTCCGCGATTGATCAGATCGCCTGCAAACCATAGTTTGTCTTTGGCGGGGTCGAATGCAATTTCATCAAGCAAGCGTTGCAAAGCACCGCCGCAGCCCTGCAAATCACCGATTGCATAGGTGGTCATGGTTGGCGTTTATTGCGCATTTGTTGCAGATAGTGCAGGTGATGAAGATAAGGTGAGCGATTCAAAGCGCACACTATCAATGCAATATGCGCGGCGTGGTCAACAAAAATTCTGCTATCGGCGCTTTGAATTCATCGCCGTGGTCAGTCACCATCAAATAGGAGCCGCCCATGGTTCCCATGCTGGTTTCGAGCATCGTACCGCTGGTGTATTGGAAACCTTCGCCGGGTTTCAAATGCGGTTGTTCGCCAACCACACCATCGCCCTGTACTTCCTGTACCTTGCCGTTGGCGTCGCGTATTACCCAGTGACGTGTTAACAGTCGGGCTGCCTTTTCACCGTTGTTTCTGATAGTAACCGTATAGGCGAAGACATATTTGTTCTGTTCCGGGTCGGACTCTGACTCAACGTAGAGTGTTTCGACATCGATATCTATACCTGCCATGCGATCGCTGATTTGCGCACTATCGTCATGTGTGTTGGATGGTTCAGTCACTGCAGGGACTCCGGTTCTTACGATTGTTGTTTTTTACGCAGCTATAGGCGCCACCCGTCGAGCGCCTAATGGTAGCACCCGTTCAGTCTGATGTCTGTGCTACCTGCTTTGCAATGCGGCAAAAGTCATCAATCTGCAATGTTTCAGCACGCGCAGTCGGGTCTATACCCAATAGTGTCATAGTGGGTGCATCTATCCATTTTGCAAGACTGTTGCGCAGCGTTTTTCTACGCATGGAGAAAGCCGCTGTAACAACCCTTTCCAACGCAGGCCCCAGTGACCGATCTGTATCGGATAAGGCTTTTGGCACAATGCGAACAGTAGCTGATTCAACACGGGGTGCCGGTTTGAATGCTGTTGAAGGTACTGCAAAGAGTCCCTGCACATGACATTGCCACTGCAGCATCACGCTTAGTTTGCCATAGGCTTTCGACCCGGGTGCTGCACACATTCGATCGACAACTTCACGTTGTAACATGAAATGCATATCTTCGATGACGTCAGCTGCACTGAGCAGGTGAAAAAGTATCGGGGTCGAGATGTTGTAGGGAAGATTACCTACAATTCTGAGTTTGCCAGCCTCGCGTTGACTGTAAGCATTGAAGTCGAATGCCAATGCATCGCTGCTTATAACCTGCAATACCTGGCCATTTTCCTCAGCTGTTTGTGCGGCTTTTTGCAGCGCAGATACCAAATCTCTGTCCAGCTCAATAACCGTCAGTCGCATGCAGCGTTGCAGTAGTGGAAAGGTGAGCGCACCTTTACCCGGGCCTATTTCAACAATATTTTCGTCACCTTGCGGGTTAATGCTATCGACTATCTGTTCGATCACAGATGTGTCGACGAGGAAATTCTGCCCGAAACGTTTGCGCGGAATATGAGTTTTGCTCACGCGAGTTTGCCAGTTGTCAGGAGGGAGTTGCAGATGTTTGTGACTGGCATTTCTCGGCCAGCTCAAGTGCAAGATTCATGGCCGCTTGTATGCTGCCAATTTCAATATTGCCGGTGCCTGCCAAATCCAGCGCAGTACCATGATCGACCGATGTGCGAATGATAGGTAGTCCAAGTGTGATATTAATGGCGGAACCGAAACCTGCATATTTCAGTACCGGCAGACCCTGGTCATGGAACATGGCCAGGACAGCATCGGCATCGTTCAAATGCCTTGGCGTAAACAGCGTGTCTGCTGGCAAGGGTCCGCGAAAATGCATACCTTCACTGATAAGTTTCTGCAGAACCGGTTCGATCACTGTTATTTCTTCCTGGCCCAGATGGCCACCTTCACCGGCATGAGGGTTCAGGCCACACACCACAATCGCCGGCTCAGGGATGCCAAAGCGTTGTTGCAAATCGTTGTGCAACACACGGCAAACTCGTTCCAGCGATTCGTGTGTCAGCGCGGCAGGCACATCAGCAAGTGGCATATGGGTTGTTGCCAGGGCGACACGAAAGTCACCTGCGGCTAGCATCATCACGGGCGTGCTGTGGGTCATTTCAGCAATGAATTCGGTATGACCGCTAAATGCCCGACCGGCATCGTTTATAACACCTTTGTGTACAGGTCCTGTCACCATCGCTGCACAGATATTGTTCTGGCAGTGCTCAACGGCGCTGGACAGGCAGTTCAGGACATAGTCAGCGTTGTCCGGTGCAAGTACACCGGCTGTTACGGGTTGCCCAAGAGGTATGTCCAGGACGCACAGTTGACCTGTCGGGTCACCTTGCGCCTTGGCTGCAGGATCAAACGTCCGGGTAGTCAGTGGTTGGCCAAGTGTTTGTGCACGTGATTCGATCAGTGCGCGGTTGGCGATTACAACGAGTTCGTAGTCGCGCTCTGAATCAGCGATAAGTGCTGCCAGATCGGGGCCAATGCCTGCCGGTTCGCCTGGTGTGAATGCAATACGCTTGATATCACCTGACGCGTTAATTGCGCCCTCACTGCTCATTGATTAGAGGAGGTTGTGGCTGATTCACCGCGCATCTCAACAAATGCCTCGTCACGCAGGCGGCGCTGCCAGCTTTCAACTTCGCGTACGTATTTTTGCTGGCGTAATACCTGTGTTGCCTCATTACGTATTCTAAGGTTGCCACCGCTGCCTTTTCTGCGGTCCAGTACTTCGAGAATATGCCAACCAAATTGGGTTCTGAAAGGCTCACTTATCCGCCCTTCAGGTAGCTCTCGCGCCGTTATCTCCATCTGACTGGGCATCTGCCCGCTGCTAAGCCAGGGTAGTTCACCGCCGTTGTCCTTGCTGTCTGGGTCGTCTGAAAGGTTTTGTGCCAGCTCGCCAAATGATTCACCGCTGATTATCCTCTCACGGGCAGAGGCCAGCACCCTACGCGCTTCCTGGGTGGTATCGGCAGGATCTGCGACAATAAAAATATGCCGTATAAGCAGGTCTTCACTGGGTTCGATATCGTCTACGCCTTCTATATCGCGCACCAGTATCACGTGGTAGCCGTTTTCGCTTTCTATCGGAGCGCTAATTGCGCCACGCTTCAGTCCGGGTAGTGCAGCAGTGATAAATACGGGTAACTCATCAAGTTCACGCAATCCTAAATCACCACCGTTTGCTGCACGTGGTCCATCCGAGACTTCGCGCGCAACTTGTCCGAATACTTCGCCGCCCTTAACACGATTGATGACGTCCTCTGCGTTTTGCCGTGCTAGCTCGCGCTGCGCTTGTGGTGCATTGACAGGTGCGGCTACCAGTATGTGCTGCAAACGGTAACGTACCACGTCGGGCTCTGATAACTTGCGGCTCTCTATATATTCATCAATTTCGTTTTCAGTGACCGTGATTGATCGTTCCACCTCGCGCTGAAGCAAACGCTGTAATAGTAACTCGTGTTCAACTGATGCACGGTAGTAAGCGAAATTGAATCCCTGGTTTTGCAATTGCTCGCGAAACTCGAAGGTATTGAGTTTGTTTTCGGCTGCCACGTTCTCGATGGCCCTGTTGACACTTGATGCATCGATAACGATTCCGGCAGCTGCAGCTCTTTGGCGCTGAATCTCCCGGTCTATCAGTCGTTGCACTATGCGCTCATGGAGTTGTTGATCGTCAGGCAATGTCTCCCGGGTCGCACGTGCGGTGTTGCGTAAAAAACGCGTCTCCTGAGCAATATCGCTTTGCAGAACAATGCCATCGTTGACGATCACGGCGATTTCATCAAGTACTACATCCTGGGCGCTGGCCGTCGCGCAAAACAACAGGCTGCTGGCAAGCAGGCTTTTAATAATTTCCAAATACGATGGGGAGCGGTAGCAACTCATGGCGTGATTTTCCAACTGATTTTGGGAGTGGGGCAGGCACGTGCGCAATAGTCGAACGGGCTTCATTAGTTTCTTTCCTCGTAACCGAGCACACCCGATTGGAGCAGCTCGCCGATATTGTCGCCTAAGGGCGCAAGTCCTTTGAGTACGAGTTGTAAATGATAGTTCGTCTCATGATCGCTGCCATCATCGGATATAAAGCGTCTTGCCGCAAAGCGCAATGCCCAGCAACAGTCATCGTACTGCAGACCGAGCAGGGTTTCGAGACTGGTATTACCGGCTATCGAGTAGTTCCAGCGCGCTGCGACGCGCCAGCGCTTCATTACCGGCCACAACAATGATACGTCGATCTGCTCAGTCTCGGCACTAGTGGCGTTACTGACTCGCCGATGGCCGAAATTGAAAATACGTTCATTGTCCGGGCGATAGCCCACCCATGCTGAGCTGCGGGTTGTCAGGCTCTCGTCCGGGTTCCATTGCAAACTGGACCGTACTGACCAGTCACTATCCAGATCAGCTTCCAGTTCGGCCACCACATCCGAGCTTGCCCGGGTTTCAATCTCGCCATCAACCGTGACTTGGCGGTCGTCGAAAAAGATGATCTGCCCGATGCTTGCCTGTAAGTCCTCGCGACCCTTGCGTGCATCTATCAGACGCGTCGTTAGTGCCAGCGACACCTGGTTGGCATCAGCTATGCGGTCTGAGCCGGAAAAACGATTTTCGCGAAAAAGTTGCGAGAAATTGAAATCCAGCGGCAGGCTGTCAAATTGTGGAATATTATCCTGATCTTCAAACGGTACACGCAACAGGAACAGGCGCGGCTCTAGTGTCTGTATTTTTCCGCGACTATTGACCGGGCGATCAAAGAACAAGCCAGCCTCCAGCGAAGCACTGGAGAAGCCCCTTTCTATTTGTGACGGATTACCTTCTTGTGGGTTATTAAGGTCATAATAGGTATAGCGCGTTGAGAGCTTGGGTTTGAGATACCATGCGCTGCGTACAATAGGCCATGTCAGACTCGGTGTCAGATCAAAGCGCGTACCGGTAACTGAATCACGCCGGTCAAAGAAAACAATTTCTGCATCAAGGTCGGCTTCCAGGCCGAATTTAAAACCCGGCCAATCTGCGTTGAATTGCAGCTGTGGTAGTTTTCTATACGGCAGATCCTCGTTAAGGATGGTTCGATCAATTGTCTGGAAACTCTGGGCACGTGCCAGGAATGAGTAGATGCTATCGCTGTACTGCAGATCTGCGCGTCGCTCCAGGTGCGAAATGCTGGCAACCTGCAAACTGTCGCCGAGATCCTCAAAATAATCCTCGTCAGAGACTTCACTGATGTCCAGAGCTGTTGTCCAGCGATTGCTCAGAGTACCCGCATGGCGCAGTCTGAAAAAAGATCTGCGACGGGTCTCAGCGGGCAGTTCATTGTCGAACAGCACTTCCGAATCCAGTCGCCAGGCTCCTTGTCGATTGAGATAGCGTAATTCAGATTGCACCTGCAAACCGCGCCTTGTCATCAGGCGTGGCGTCAATGTCAGATCAAGGTTCGGGCGAATATTCCAGTACCAAGGTATGCTGAATTCGAACCCGGTGCTCTCGCTGCTGGCAAATGAAGGGGCGAGGAAACCGGTTTTACGATCCGGGCTGATTGGAAAGCTAAACCACGGCAGGGCGAGAATCGGTACACCTTTGAAACGCAGCGTGATGTTTTTTGCGGTTCCGATACCTTCTTCGGTATCCAGCACGATGTCCTTTGCCTGTAAATACCAGCTGCGATCGCCAGGCGGGCAGGTTGAATAGGTTGCGTTCTCCATACGGAACAATCCATTTTCATTTCGCGAGATAGCCCGTGCTTTACCTGTCGCGCGATCCTGCTCCATATTGATTTGATAGTCTGACCTTCCAGTTGCGAAGGTTGAACCGCCGATATTGAATTCGGCGTCGCTGGTACTGAGCAATACACCATCCGACTCGTAACGCAAGGCGCCATCGACGACCACCTGACCGCTCAGTTTGTCATAGATGACGTTCTCAGCGCTTAGTACCCGGCCTTGGTAGGAAATTTCCGTGTCACCAGTCAATTCGACAGTGTCACCATTAGTGACAACATTGTCAGCAGTCGCTTCAATGGGCGCAGATGGATCGAAAACCAGCCCTGATCCCGTTGATCTCTGATAAACAAAATCTTCATCAACAGCGCATTCATTGGATAACGCCTGGCTCGATGCAAGCAGGCAGACGAGGGTGATCGCTGTGCCTAGGGCTGTGGCTAGCAGGCCACGCCACGCCATAGCGTTAGGCACGCATGGTTGGCAAACAGTGCTGACCACTTGCTCTGTACCGTTTTGCAGGTGTGAATTCCTGTGCGGCCCGGATTTGATTGGTGTGTTACGCGGGTGCAAATTCGCTCAAGTAACAAGTTGCAGCTGTGCTGCTCGCCATTGATAGATTCATTGATTGGTGGGCAACCTGGATTAACTGCAGCTGCTGGCTGCTCGGCGCGTACACCCCCTAACTGAATGATAGCTGTCTTTTCCTATAAACTGGAGTCACAAACACTCTCGCAATGGTTGGAGGACAAAAAATTGACTGAAGAATCGGTGGCAGTAGTAAATGAGGGTGCAAAGGCTCCTGCCACGGTGCCGAAATTTGCTGATGGTTGGCGTCCACGACTCGAAGCTGAATTCAAAAAGACTTATATGACGGATTTGCGCAAATTTTTGCGTCAGCGTAAAGCGCAGAAGACCGTTATCTTTCCGCACTCGTCAGATTGGTTTCGAAGTCTGCAGTTAACCGCCTTTGCTGATGTGCGCGTGGTTATTATCGGCCAGGACCCCTACCACGGACCGGGTCAGGCGCATGGGCTGTCTTTTTCAGTGCCGCCGGGTATACGCGTCCCACCATCGCTTGCCAATATCTACCGTGAGTTGCAGTCGGATCTTGATATAGCGCTACCACAGCACGGCTTTCTCGAGAGTTGGGCGGAGCAGGGTGTACTGTTGCTTAACAGTGTATTAACCGTTGAGCAAAGTGATGCGAATTCACATCAGGGTCGAGGCTGGGAGATGTTCACCGATCGCGTCATCGATGTGTTGAATCAGGATAGTGAACATTTGGTGTTCATGCTGTGGGGGAGTTACGCGCAAAAGAAAGGTCAAATAATCGATAACCGTCGCCATTGCGTGCTTAAGGCTCCGCACCCGTCCCCCTTATCTGCACACCGCGGTTTTCTCGGTTGCAAGCATTTCTCGCTCGCCAACCAGTATTTAACGGAACACTCCAAAGGGGAAATAGACTGGTCTTCGGTGTCTGAAACAGCATAAGCCCAGCATAAGCACTGATATTCAGGCAAAAAAACACCCGCTGCCTTTTCAAGCTAGCGGGTGTTTTTAACTCAGGGTTTAAGCCCTTAGCTCATTAGAGCATCGGTGCAATAACCAGACTGACTATCGCCATCACGTTGATGAGGATATTCATTGACGGACCCGAGGTATCTTTGAAGGGGTCACCGACAGTATCGCCGATAACGGCTGCTTCGTGAGCCTCAGAACCCTTGCCACCCAGGTTGCCTTTTTCAACGTATTTCTTAGCGTTATCCCAGGCACCACCGGCATTCGCCATCATCAGCGCCAACAAGATACAGCCAAGTAAGGCGCCGGCTAACATGCCACCGAGTGATTCGCCACCGAGGATAAAGCCAACTGCTGGAGGCGCTGCAACAGCGATACAACCCGGCAGAATCATTTTCTTCAGTGCTGCGGTTGTTGCGATGTCTATGCAACGGTCACTGTCAGGCTTGGCGTTACCTTCTTTCAGGCCTGGAATTTCACGGAACTGACGACGAATCTCTTCAATCATTTCCATCGCCGCATCCCCAACCGCAGTCATTGTGATCGCTGCAATCAAGAAGGGCAGTGCACCACCGATGAACATACCAATCAATACCATCGGATTGGATAGCTCCAGCGAGAAGTCACTGTGCTGTGCTGACATGGTTTCTACATAAGCTGCGATGATCGCAAGCGCTGCCAGTGCTGCTGCACCGATAGCAAAGCCTTTACCGATAGCGGCAGTCGTGTTGCCCACTTCATCAAGGCCGTCGGTAATGTCGCGAGTCTCTTTACCAAGACCTGCCATCTCGGCGATACCACCAGCGTTATCAGCAACCGGTCCGTATGCATCGAGTGCCATGGTCATACCCACTGTGGCCAGCATACCTACGGCTGCGATACCCACACCGTAAAGACCCGCCATCCAGGTGGAGACAAAAATAACCGCACAGATAGTGAATACCGGAATAACAACTGATTCCATACCGACAGCGAGTCCGGTGATGATAACGGTCGCGCTACCCGTGCTGCCGGATTCAGCAATACGCCGAACTGGCTTCATCGCGGTGTAATACTCGGTCACAAGACCGATCAGAACGCCGCCCAAAGTACCGGCAACAACTGCCAGCCAAACCTTGAAGCTGATGCCCATGATCAGAACCAGAATCAATGCAGCGCCAATCAACGCGGCGGCTGAAATCTGGTGACCCATGCGCAAGGCTTTTTCAGGTGCTGCGCTGGATTTCGTACGCACGATGTGGATGCCGAGGATTGAACAGAGCAGTCCTATTGCGGCCAAACCCAGTGGTAGAAACATCAGGGCGCCAGCGCGGTCAGCACCCGCGAGTGCTTCGACGCCTGTAGGGCCAGCAACCACTAGTGTGGATGCTATAGCCATGGTCGCGATCATCGATCCGCAATAGGATTCGAAAATGTCAGATCCCATTCCGGCAACGTCACCAACGTTGTCACCGACATTGTCGGCGATAACGCCTGGATTTCTTGGATCGTCTTCGGGTATACCCGCTTCGAGCTTACCGACCAGATCGGCACCAACGTCGGCTGACTTGGTAAATATACCGCCACCAACACGAGAGAACAGAGCCACACTGGATGCACCCATCCCGAAACCGTGGATAGCGTGGATTGACTCAGCGTTGCCACCAAAAAAGAGATACAACAAGCCAAGACCGAAAAGGCCGAGTGCTGCTACACAGAGACCCATGATAGAGCCACCGAAAAATGACACTGTCAGGGCTTCTGACTGTCCTTTTTCGTGGGCCGCAACGGTGGTTCGTACATTCGCCTTGGTGGCTGAAAACATACCGAGATAACCGGCACCCGCTGAACACAGCGCACCAACCACAAAAGAGAAGGCCGTGCCGAAACCGAGTGGCGAAATAATCAGAAGTATGACCAATACGCCTGCAAAGATGCCAAGCATCTTGTACTCGCGCTGCATAAACACCATCGCACCCGAGTGAATGGAATCGCCGATAGCTTTGAGTTCACCTTCGCCTTCTGGATAGGCGATAAGCATTTCATAGATTTTGTAGGCGACAACCAATCCACCGATACCGAACAAAAGCGGAATTATTCCGGACCAACTCATATTTCATGTTCCTCCAAGTAAAAAGTGAGCGATAGGCTGTTTTTCGATGAAATGTTTCCCTCGAAATGTACAAAGCCACGCAAGTGAAAAAGCAAAACTAACGTAGTTTATACGTATTCAGCCTATGTGTCTGTCGGATATGCGTTCTGTGCGCCCGAAAGGCTGATTCAGGTTCGTCGGTTTATGTTTTGAGCGGAGTTTTTTTGTATACAATATGTATTTTTGCAGGCTAGAATGCTGTCATCAAAGTTCCGGATTCTTCTGCCAGGAGACCCATGAAAGGCGAGAACAAACAGCGTGTCATCACCCAATTGCAGCAGCGTATTCTGTCGCTGGATCTGTTGCCAGGACAGCCGTTGGATGAAATGCAGTTAAGCCGGTTGTATGGTCTGTCGCGTACCCCGTTGCGTGAGGTATTGCAGCGTCTGGCCGGAGAAGGTTATGTGACCCTGGCAATGCATCGTGGGGCGCATGTCTCATCAATGGATCTGGCGACCATGCGCAATTTCTTTCAAACCGCGCCTATGGTCTATGCCGCTATATCCCGTCTCGCCGTGGAGCAGGGTACGGCTTCTCAGCTTGTTGAATTGAAGAAAATACAGCAACGATTTCGTCGTGCTATGGAGCAAAGATCAGCGATGGAGATGGTTGAGCAAAACCATCGATTGCACGAGCATATCGGTGTTATGGCTGCCTCGCCCTATCTTCTGCCCAGTCTGAACCGCTTGCTGATCGACCATACGCGTATGAGCCACAGGTTTTACCAGACGCGCAGTGCGGCTTCGCAAGTACGTGTCAGCGAGGCTTGTGATCAACATGATGCGATCATCGCTGCGATTGAAAATCGCTCACCATCCGACGCGGTGGCTCTGACGCTTGATCATTGGGAATTGTCGCGTCAGGAAATTGATAAATATGTGCTGGCAGATTCGTTGCCGATAGATGAACCTGAAACCTTAGAGGGTGTTGGTTAGATGAAATTCGAAGGTATATACACACCAGTTGTCACACCGCACACAGAGCGCTTTGAGATCGACAAAGCCAAATTTGCCGATGCACTCGAATTTTTAATTGATGCAGGTGTGTCGGGCTTGATCGTCGCTGGCACCACTGGCGAATATTATGCGCAGAGTCAGGATGAACGCCTGATGCTGATGCGTTATGCGAAAGAGGTCATAGCGAACAGAGTGCCACTGATTGTTGGCACAGGTGCGATTCGCACAGAAGATAGTGTGTTATTTGCTGAAGCTGCGTTAGAGGTGGGCGCCGACGCGCTGCTGGTATCAACACCTCCTTATGCTTATCCAACCGGGCGTGAAATTGCCTTGCATGCCCTTGCTATTGAGCGAGCCGCAAAATTGCCGGTCATGCTCTACAACTACCCCGGCCGTATGTCGGTGAATATGGATGAAGAGACGCTTGATCGATTGGGGAGAAATCCGAACTTCTGTGCGATCAAGGAAAGCTCTGGTGATCCGAACCGACTACACATGCTGGCGCGTGATTATCCGAATATTCAGCTCTCCTGCGGTATGGATGATCAGGCGTTGGAATTTTTCGCCTGGGGTGCGAGGTCCTGGGTGTGCGCAGGTTCCAACTTTGCCCCGGAAGCACACATCTCATTGTATAAAACCTGTGCAATAGATGGTGACTTCACCAAGGGTAGAAAAATCATGTCGGCTATGTTGCCACTGATGCGCGTGCTGGAGCAGGGCGGAAAATTTGTCCAGTGTATAAAACATGGACTCACCTTACGCGGTATAGATGCAGGCCCGCCACGCAAACCTATGCAACCACTAAACAAAGACGAAAAGCGTGAGTTGGCAGAAGTGATAACAACCATGAACACAACCATTAGTGCTATCGAGGCTGAATCATCGTCGCGTAACACGGAAAAAGTTCCACCCCAAAAAACCGCTGATATTACTGAGCTGCGCGGGATGCGATCATGAGCGAGTTGCTAACCCAGGCTGAATACAGTGCGTTGGCTGCTTCAATAAACCTGCCGGCAGCTCCCTTTATTGATGGGCGCTTTGGCCGCGGTCACGGCGCGGTTTTTCCGACGATCAATCCTGCCAGTGGCGAGTCGCTGGTTGAGATCGCAGGCTGTAATGGCAGCGATGTCGATCTGGCTGTAAGCAAAGCCCGTGAAGCTTTCGACAGAGGTGTCTGGGCACTGCAGCATCCGTCAGAGCGCAAGGATGTATTGATTCGTCTGTGTAAATTGATGACGCGTAATCGCCGAGAGCTCGCGGTAATGGAATCACTCGACAGCGGTAAGCCGATACGCGATTGCGAATTAATCGATCTGCCTGAATCAATCAATACGATTAAATGGCATGCCGAGCTGGTCGACAAACTATACGATCAGTCCGCCCCGGTTGGCGATGAGGCGCTGGCCATCGTGCAACGTGAACCGGTCGGTGTTGTTGCAGCGGTACTCCCATGGAATTTCCCGTTGTTGATGCTGGCCTGGAAAATCGCACCTGCATTGGCAGCCGGTAATTCGGTTATCGTCAAACCAGCGGAACAGACGTCGTTAACAGCTTTAAAGATGGCAGAGCTCGCGATGGAGGCAGGCGTGCCCCGTGGTGTATTACAGGTGCTACCCGGCGACGGCCCGAGTGTTGGCGAACCGCTTGGTTGTCATGCTGGTGTTGACCTTGTCAGTTTCACGGGATCAACCGATACCGGCAGACGTTTTTTAAAATATTCAGCGGACAGTAACCTAAAAAGGGTTGTGCTTGAGTGTGGTGGCAAAAACCCGGCGATTGTACTGGGTGATGCTGAAAATCTTGATCTGGTGGCAGAACATATTGTTAATGGCGCGTTCTGGAACATGGGTGAGAACTGCTCTGCCTGTTCGCGTTTGATTGTTGATCGTCGGGTTAAAGACGAACTCCTCGAATGCATTGTGGCAAGAACTCGCGAATGGCGCATTGGCGATCCGCTCGATCCAATGAATCATCTGGGTGCCATGATCGATGCTGAACATTGTAAAAAGGTTACCGGTTACTTGTCACTAGGTGCTGATAGCACCACCATTGCCGGTGGAAGTTTTGATGGACCTTATGTCGAACCAACAATTTTTGATGATGTGAAACCGGACAGTCGACTGGCAACTGAAGAGATCTTTGGTCCGTTGCTGTCGGTCATACCCGTGTCATCAACTGACGAGGCTATCCAGATTGCGAATGCCACTGATTATGGTTTAGCAGCCAGTGTGTTCTCAGCCAATGGTCGTCAGGCGATTCGAACAGCAAAAGCCATCCGTGCAGGGACTGTTACGGTTAATTGCTATGGCGAAGGCGATATCACAACACCGTTTGGTGGTTATAAACAGTCTGGTTTTGGTGGTCGTGATAACGGCATGCATGCTCATGAACAATACACTGAGCTGAAAACCTTGTGGATAGATTTATCCGATCCTGACGATGGGGATCGCGTTGCATGAGCATGAGCGATAGAGAAAAAACGGCAAACGATAAAAACGCAGACGGTGGACCTGTGTTGATGCGCGGGCGTACCCGGCGGGGCGGGCGTGCTGCTTTACGTAAAAATCGCAGCAAGCGTGACAGCAAGATGTTGCCCGCGTTGAAAAGACAACTGCCGCTGGTTGAACCCATGAGCCAGGAGCAGGTCGAGAAAATCGACAAGGCGTCGATGGATATTCTCGAGGATGTCGGTGTCGTTTTTCGCGATGATCAGGCGATAGCCGATTGGCGTGCAGCAGGTGCTGATATACGTGACGGAGACCGCGTACATCTTGATCGCGGATTAGTGCGCGAATTAATTTCAAGTATCCCGTCGAGTTTTACTTTTCATGCGCGTAACCCCGAAAACAATCTGCCATTCGGTAATGACCATTCGATATTCGTACCGATGACCGGTGCCCCCTATCTGCGTGATATTGAGGATAAGCGCCGTGGCCCAACGCTCGACGATCTGGCTAATTTTCATAAGTTGTCTCACCAGTTACCGGCGATACATTCCAGTGCCCATCATATTGTTGAACCGATGGATCATGTGATTTCACATCGGCACTTGCGCATCACCTATTCGTCAATGAAACACTCTGACAAGACATTCATGGGCATGACCACATCAGGACGTAACGCTGAAGATGTGCTTGACATGTGCGCCATACTATTTGGCGAGGAATTTATGGAAACCCATCCAGTGGTGACGGGTAACTGCAACGGTAATTCGCCATTAGTCTGGGATGAAACCATGTTGTCAGCGATGCGTGCGTTCAATCATCGTAATCAACCGGTGTTATGTTCGCCATTTGTTCTTGGGGGAGCGAACACACCGGCATCAACTGCACCGGCTGTTGCACAACTAAACGCTGAGGCGCTCTCTGCATTGGCATACACGCAGGTAGTACGTAAAGGTTGTCCTGCGATTTACGGCCATTATCTTTCGACCGTTTCCATGGCATCGGGCGCACCCATGGCTGGTACGCCAGAGATTAGCCTGATGAATTTCATGATCGGACAGATGGCGCGTTTTTATGATGTGCCGTGGCGAACATCAAATACACTCGGTGGTGCCAAGACATTTGATGCCCAGGCCGGTTACGAGAGTGCCTCGACATTAATGGCGGTGATGCTCTCGGGTGCTAATTATCTGTGGCATTCAGCCGGTTGGAACGAAGCCGGGATGCATTGCTCGATGGCGAAATTCGTGGTCGATGCTGAACAGTGTGCGATGGCTTATCGAATGACCGAAGGTATTAAATGGGATGACTTCGATGAAGGACTGGCGGCGGTAAGAGACATTGGCCCGGGTGGGCATTACCTCGGTCATCCACACACTCTGGATAAATTTCAAAGTGCGTTCTTTATGCCACGGTTGTTTGATAACAACTCAGTTGAACAATGGATTGCGGAGGGTAGTCAGGAGATCACTGAACGTGCCTTAAAAGAAGTGGATAAATTGTTAAACACTTACGAAGAGCCGTCACTTGATCCGGCTGTTAATGAAGCATTGCTGGATTACATTGCGCGACGCGAGCGTGAAATACCGGCTGTTGAAGCCTTGAATACCGAGCACTAGCAACTGATGAGTGCAACGATTGCACAGTTGCCAAAAGATCCTGGTCCTGCTGCCTGGGATGAAATTCTACCGCCTGCAAAATTACGCTCTGAATTGCAAGAGCCTCTTATCGCTGACTGGTTGATAGTCGGTGGCGGGTTTGCAGGACTCTCTGCAGCAAGGCGTTTGTCAGAGCTACACCCGGGTGCTCGCATTGTTGTTCTTGATGCTTGTCGTATTGCGCAGGGCGCATCGGGGCGAAACTCCGGCTTCATGATTGATGTGCCGCATGATCTGACATCCAGTAACTATGCATCAGATGACTCTGATCGACGTCTGCAACACACCCATCGCGAAATACGCCTTAACCGGGCTGCTATTGATTATGCATTGCTGGCGCGTGAAGAATTCGCGATGCCCGATGAAGCGATTCGCTTGAGTGGCAAAATTAACGGTGCCATGTCTGCGCGTGGTAAGCAGCACAATGATCTGTATGCTGAACACTTAAATCATTTAGGTGAAGCATCCGAACAACTTGATGCACAGGCCATGTTCGAGATGACTGGTACGCGATGCTATCAGGATGGTCTGTTCTCACCTGGCAGTGCCATGTTGCAACCAGCCCTTTACACACGATTGCTGGCTGAAGGAATTGAAGCCAAGGGTGTTAAATGTTTTGAAAACTCCCCGGCCACTTCATTTGTGGCGCAGGGTAGTGACTGGTGCGTATCAACGCCCAATGGCAGTGTGACTGCGCCTCGCGTGATACTGACGGTTAACGGACATTTGCAAAGCTTTGGGTTTTTTAAACGACACCTCGCCCATGTGTTCACCTATGGTTCCATGACACGCGCGTTGTCGAGTGATGAAATCAAGCGACTCGGTGGTCAGCGCAACTGGGCTCTCACTCCCGCTGATGCTCTTGGTACGACAGTTAGACGGGTTTCCGGAATCGGGGGGGATCGCATTATTGTCCGTAATCGCGCCACCTATGATCCGTCGATGCAAGTCAGCACGAAACGTATAAACCAGGTTGCGCAAACACATGATGAATCGTTCCGACAGCGATTCCCGATGTTTGATGATGTTGATATGCAATACCGCTGGGGTGGACGGCTGTGCCTGGCAAGAAATGGCGGTACTGTCTTTGGCGAGATTGCTGACGGTATTTTCAGCGCCTGTTGCCAGAATGGATTGGGTACTGCCCGAGGTACAATAGGCGGTAAACTGGTTGCAGAACTGGCCAGTGGCCAAACTTCTGATTTGTTAAGTGATCAACAGGCGCAAGAGCTACCCGACAAATTGCCACCTGAGCCTATTGCTGCGCTCGGTGCAACTGCGCAATTGCGTTGGGGAGAATTTCGTGCGGGGAAGGAACTGTAAATGAAATCAAATTATCAATTACTGATCATCGGCGCAGGTGCAGCAGGTATTGGTGCCGCCCAGGCAGCACGAGCTGCCGGCCTCGATGCGTTGGTAGTAGAAGCCTCTCATCGCGTTGGCGGTCGTGGTTTAACCGAAGAGCTTGCGCCGGGTATTCCCTGGGACCTGGGTTGTCACTGGTTACACAGTGCGGATATCAATCCTCTGACCAAAGTTGCCGAACAATTGAACATGCATTTTGAGAAGGCGTTGCCTTCGCGTGGCTTTTATTTGAAAGGTCGTCGCTTGTCGGATGAAGAGCAGACCGGTTATTCAAACTACTCGGATGGCATTTGGCAGAAAATGAAACAACTGGAGGAACAGGGTGGCGATGTAGCGCTTAGTGATCTGATCGACTACGACAGTCCCTGGGCTTCTTATTATTGCTACTGGCAGTCACTGATGACATCAGCCGATGTTGATCAATTTTCTGCCAGAGATATCACCAGCTTTGAAGACACGGATGAAAACTGGCCCATAACCGATGGTTATGGTGCGCTGCTTGAGCGACATGCGGCTGATCTGCCAATAGAATTGAATGCTAAAGTGGAAAAGATCGATTGGAGTGGAGACGGTGTCGTTGTGACTACCTCTCGCGGTGTCATTAACGCCGAGCAGGTTGTAGTGACTGTCTCTACAGGAATATTGGGCGCACGTGATATTCAATTCACACCTGAACTTCCGGTGTCCATGCAGGAAGCCATCGCCGACTTGCCGCTCGGTTGTTATAACCACTTTGCGATGCTCTATGATGAGGAATGGCCGTTCGATGCCGATACACCTGATCGTATTGATTACAGCAACGGAGACGATCTGAATTTCGGTTTCAAGATGAAGTGTTCAGGTTGGCCATATATCTATTGCGCTGTTGCCGGCCGACAGGCGCACTGGCTGGAACGGCAACCGGTAGCGGAATCCGAGCAACTGATGATGGAAGCCTTAATCGATTTATTTGGTTCCGATTTTCCGCGCAAGATCACTAAGTTCAAGGCTAGTGCCTGGAGCACTGACCCGTTCATCAAAGGTTCTTATTCAGCCAGTCGCCCGGGGCGCAGTCATCAACGTAAAACACTGGCGACACCGCTGGGCGAACGTTTGTATATTGCGGGTGAAGCAACTTCAGAACGTGCTTTTTGCACAGCCCACGGCGCCTGGGAGACAGGGCGTGATGCAGTTGCGCAATGTATCGCTGATAGTGCACAACAGGCATAGCGAAGATGAGTGATGTAAAACCTGTTATAGCAATGGTGCAAGGTGATCCCGGCGGCATTGGGCCGGAGTTAATGGTCAAATTGCTTAGCGATGAAGAAGTTCGCGAGCGCGCCAGTATTGTTATTATTGGTGAACCCAGTGTTATTGAACGAGGTGAGTCTGTTACCGGGCATCAGATACCTAGAGATCATGTTGCCGATGTTGATAAAGGCAATGTAAATGAATCGCTTCAACATATTGATTTGGATGTGCCGGGTATAACTGATGTCCCTCTTGCCAAGGTCAGTGCTGAAGGCGGGAAGTCATCGCTGCTTGGTTTGACCAAAGCCTTTGAGCTTGCAAAGGATGGCACTGTTGATGGCGTTTGTTTTATGCCGTTTAACAAGGAGAGCATGCATTTGGGTGGTAACCCATACATGGATGAGATCGGCTTTGCGCGTGATTATTTTGGTGTTGAAACCCGTGCCAGTGAATTCAATATAGCCAACGGCATGTGGAACGGTCGCGTGACATCACATGTACCCATGAAAGACGTGCCATCGCTACTTAATCGTGAACGTATCTGCGAATCCATAGAGCTAGCCCACAACACATTGCGCCTGGCGGGCTATGACAGACCCAGAATAGCGGTAGCTGCCTATAACCCACATGCGGGTGAGGGTGGTTTGATGGGAAATGAGGAAATTGACATTATTCAACCCGCGGTTGAAACAATGCGCGAACGTCAGATGAAAGTGGATGGGCCATTTCCAGCTGATACGCTTTGGTTAAAGGTACGTGATGGACATTATGATGTGGTGGTGACCATGTACCATGATCAGGGACAGATAGCGATCAAGCTTCTCGGCTTTGATCAGGGTGTGTCAATGCTGGCAGGTTTGCCGGTGCCAGTGACCACGCCGGCACACGGCACAGCGTTCGACATCGTTGGGCAAAACATCGCGAATGTCACACCAGCACGCAATGCATTTATGATGGTTTGCGATATTGCAGACAGTCTCGCCGATGGTGGTGGCTGGTATCGTTAAAACGCGGTCGCACAACAGGTATTAGGTTTATTCAATAAACAGGGCGACAAAAATGAAAATCATTGATTGTCATCATCATTACTGGCATCCAAAAGACGATAATCATCCCTGGTTATGTCGACGCCCGCTAATCCCATTTCGTTACGGCGACTATTCAGCGATATGTAAACCCTTTATGCCTGATGACTATGACGAGGTGACTCGTGATTGGGATGTTGTAGCGACGGCTACCATGGAAGGCGAGTGGAATCCGGATAACCCGGTGGGCGAACTAGAGTGGTTGCAAGCCTTAAAAGATAAAACGGGTCGACCCGCTGCACACTCGGCACAAGCCTGGCTGGATAGGGATGACTTTTTACCCTTGCTCGAACAAATGCAGACTTACCCATTTGTACGTTCCATTCGTCATAAGCCACGCTCCAACCCCGCACCTGGCGGTGCTGCCGGTGGCACGACTGACAAGGCTTTTATTGATGGCTTTTGCAAGCTTGCTGACTACGGGCTGCATTTTGAATTGCAAACACCGTGGTGGCATTTGCATGAAGCCATACGACTCAGTGATCACAGTGATCAAACACTTCTTATTATTAATCATGCAGGTTTGCCCTCTGATAGAAGCAGTGAGGGATTAGCTGCATGGGAGGCGGCATTACGTAAGTTTGCTGTTCTGCCCCAAGCGCGTATAAAAATATCCGGGCTGGGTGTGCCCGGTGAGGCGTGGACTGCTGAATCCCAACGTCATGTGGTATTGACAGCGATCGATGTGTTTGGCGTGGATCGTTGCATGTTTGCATCCAACTTTCCGGTGGATAGTTTGTTTGCTGACTTCAATACGATCTATTCAGGCTTTGATCAGATTACGTCTGATTTCACTGCTGAAGAACGAGATGCGCTATTCCTTGCCAATGCTGCAAACGTCTATGCCATCGATATTTGATGTAGGAATTTCAGTATCAACGAAGAGTATCGGTTTAAAGAATATCGGTTTATTTACCCAGCGACTTGTGTATATCTACCAAATTTTTCTGATCCCAATAGAGACTCCATCCATAATCCAATTGTGCTAAAAAATAATTTTGACGCCTAAAGTTTCACCTTGGCTACGATTAACACAATTGGTAGATAGGATAAATAAGGATTCCATTGAGTTATTATGGCCCGACTCCACCATAGTGCCTCGCGACTGATTATTACTGCGTTGTTATTGCCACTGTGAAAGTCTTTCGATTGCGACTGTCACCGCGTCGCGACACTCGTTGTGGTATCGCATAATCTGGTTATTGGTTAAGTCTATTTCACAATTTCGCTCGTGTGTCCAAAAATCCCGAGCTGAGTAGAAACCATGTGTCACTTTCACGGACATTACTCGGGAATTTTCGATGGTGATTTCAGATCTGATAGGTGGATTGGACAGGGATGTTTGAATAGAGCCGGACGAATGTTGAACACTGATAGAAGACAGAGTATTGTCTGGTAGTTTAGAGTATTCATCAACTTGCCAATTCAGTGGATTGTTGGTTTCTGGGTTAAGCCGCTCTGTCGCCTCAAGCAAATCAACTAACTGAGTCAAGAGATCGCTATCAACGACGGTATTCGATTCATTCAAGTCGATGGTCCAGGTGTCGGGAACAGTATTTTCCTGCAACCCTGGTGATGACAGTACTTGCGCAATAATTGGTCCGGTCGGGTGAAAAAAATGACCACCTGAGTATCCATCGGCGTAGGGCGGTATGGAAAGGGTCAATTCGGGCGTTTCTGTATCTGTCAATATTTTGAGCGAATCGGCGTTTTGCTCAAGAATGTACGCGGCTTGTGTTATTCCAAGATCTCCAATTCCGTCATTATCGACATCACCTACCGCGACCGGTGGACCGTTTGCCTGGGTGACAAGCGTAGCTGAGTCCTTTGGGCGAATATTCTCATTAATTTCGTGTTTGCCGTAAAGCACATAATACTGACCAAGAGGCCAGTGATAATAGTCTCCGCTGGTTGATTGATAAACAACAATATCTGCGATCCCGTCTCCATCCAAATCACCAGCAGCTTTTATCTCTGTCGATCGTCTGTTTGATCTAACTCCTCCGCGTGCGATCGGTGTCTCACCATAGAACTTGTCTGTGATGCTGCGTGGTGGTTGCCAGGAGAGTTCAACAGTGTCAAGGTCAGAATCGTTTTGCAGCGATGCATAGTCTGGGTTACCCGCTATGATTTGCAGTGTTGTTAGCGAATCGCCCCAATCCACAAACAGATCGCTTAGGCTGTCTCCAGTTATATCTCCCAGTGGCACTAACACTCGGCCAGACTCGAAAGCGAACATCCCGGCTTCACTTATTGGTTGGTTAGACAAGACAATAGCCGAACTGTCATGCCACTCCCGACCAGTTACTATGATGTTTGCATATGAGCTAACAAAATAACTGCCAGTTCCGTAAGTAAACCAAGGCGAGTCGAAATGATCGAAACCTGTTTCATCGTTTCCAGTCAAACCGTAAGCAAATAGAAAATCAGTTAATCCATCTCCGTTGACATCCCCAACAGCGTGTACCTCTGCGTAGCCTGTTGTATTAGCCGTAATGGTTATGGGCACGACACCCGGTTGCGGCTCGACTAAATTCAGAACGCCGGGAAATCCACTTTGTCTACCTAATACCAGGAAGGCTTGTGGCTGGCCCGTAGTGGATCTGGTGAATCCAGAGTAAACAATAAAATCGTCTATCCCATCGCCGTTACTATCCCCAATACCTTCAATGTAATGTATGATGCGGCCCGGATGTTCTATCTGCACAGCTGTCGTTCCATCGACCGAAAGACTGTTGGCATCCCCTCCGATTCCCGTTGCGTCAAGCGATACAAATGTCCGAAAGTCACCAGCCTGATACTGTTCTGCAAGAATAACGAGATCATCGCGCCCGTCGTTGTTGATGTCTCCTATTGAATTGGAAAAACTGTAGGGAAGTGAAATGGTGTCTCGTGGAAGATCCAGATTATGGTCTGGTTGTAGTAGTTCAGGCCAACCACCTGTTCGACCAGGAAGTATCAAGCTTTGTCTGGCTAACGATGTATAACTACCCGAAGTAAAAGCGAGATCATCTATGCCGTCACCGGTTAGATCACCTACCGGGACCGTTGCCATTTTGCTAAAAGAGTATGAAATCGCGTGACCTGCTGGTAAATCGAATTTATAGGTTGTATTGCTGGTTATTGCATTACCATCCAACACAGAAGTCCGCAATCCGGGATTTCCAGGCAGCGCCGCCATCGGAATTTGTTCAGTGCCGGTCAGAGCTTCGCTGGTGTCGTCCGGTTGAGGGAGAAAGGCAGAATCGCCGTTATCAGTGACACCACCAGGTACATCCAGTGTCTCGCCAGTATTGGAAGAACTACCACCACAGCCTGCTTGGATTAATACAAAGAAGAGACAAATTAGCGTTAGATATTTATGTGATGACAAGGTAAATACAGCTCCAATTCGATATTCGATAGGTACATCCATGTTAAATACCGATCAATCAGCCTTATTGTTCCTTACTGTGATTGAGAAACTATTCAAAGCGCATAGAACGCGTCAAATAGTCTTGATCTGCTTGTTTTCTGTAACAGTAGAGGGGTGCTTAAGATATCTGAATCTAATCGGCTTACGCTATTGTCATTTCCTTTTGTAATTGGCGGCGACGGTGTAGAGTGAATTGATTTTAATCTGTGATGAATCACTCATGATGCACATTGGTCGGCGAGAATAGGTGTCAGATTGAGATGAGATGAACAGAGACCGACTTATTGGGAGCTGATTGAGGTCGGACAGTGACAAATAGCTGAAACTAAAGAACGTTCCGCTGAAATATGTTGAAACAAACCGCTTATAGTCGGAATTATGTAACTATTGCACAAGAACCTACCCATTAGGCGGGCCTTGTACGTTTGCTACATAATTCCGCTTTAGATTGTTTTATATACCAAGTCCAGCTTCTAATCCAGATAGAGCGTTGTCTCTAACAAACCAGAGTCGTGCTTTGTGCTTGAGCGATTGTGTCGCCCAGTCTTTTAATTTGTTCTCCTTGTTTGTCAAAATTATCAGCCGCAAGCCACTCTTCATACGCTGTATGCAGCGCCGGCCATTCCTTATCGATAATTGAGAACCAGGCAGTGTCGCGGCTGGCACCCTTTGTTACTAGATGTTGCCGGAATAGCCCTTCCTGTTGAAAGCCGAAACGTAGTGCTGCACTCTTGGATGGCTCGTTCTTGTTATTGCATTTCCATTCAAAGCGTCGGTAACCGAGATCTGCAAAAGCGTATTGCATGAATAGGTAGAGTGCTTCGGTTGCTGCAGGTTTGCGCGAGATTAACGGCCCCCAATAGATGTGGCCAATTTCAATGCTGCCGTTCGCAGGATCCATGCGCATAAACGTCTGACGCCCGGCGACTTTGCCTGATGCTTTGTCGATTACCGCGTAGTAGAGCGGGTCAGTGCTGGGTGCGACCTGTTTAACCCAGGCGTTAAAGCTCGTTTGGCTCTCTGGTGCTTCTTCATAGAGGTACAGAAATTTTTCATCAGCATTGTCGATAGCTGATGCTGCGTACAACTCATCACTGTGCAATTTAGGATCGAGTGGTTCGAGGCGCACATAGCGACCGTCAAGTGTCTTGTGCTCTGGTAGTGGTCTCGGTGTCCATTGGCTTAAATCTTCAGTCATGGGAATTGTGTCTCTATCGTGGTAAGTTTAAAACCCGTCTGTATCTTCTATCAATCTGCGGTGACTGCCATGGTTAAATCCAAAGCGACAAAATCAAAAACGAAAACAAGAGCGAAAAAAACTGCTAATGCCGGCTTAATAACCATCCCGGCTCGGCAAGCTCAGGCTCGCTTCGTCAAAAAACGCCAACGCATAAAGGTCATTAATACCCACGGCACTCAAGTGGTCGATTGCTGGGCGTTGAATGCAGATAATATGACAGAGTATATGTCTATGGAACACTGCCGTGTCGCACTTGAGAGTGTCATACCGCGTAAGGGCGATACCATGGTAACCAATCGACGCAGACCCATACTGAAAATTATTGAGGATTCTGCCAGCGGCACGCATGACACGCTGCTGGCTGCTTGCGACCGCTACCGATACGAATTGCTCGGTTGCAAGGAATACCACCGCAATTGCACCGATAACTTCTGGCAGGCCATGGTCGAAGCTGGCTATCAACCGGCCGATTTACCGTCACCGTTTAACCTGTGGCAGAACACACCGGTCGACGCGGACGGTACGATAAAACCCAATCCACCTGTAACAAAAAAAGGTGATTACATTGTTATGCGTGCTGAAATGGATTTAGTGATTTGTTTGTCTGCCTGCCCACAGGACGTTACAGCGATCTGTGGTAACAGACCGCGTAATGCGCACTTTGAAGTTTATTGAAGCGACGTCGTATTGCTGCCCGGAATGTGTCAGCCTGTACGTGACCAGGGACCTTTGAACAAACCGCCGATAACGATACAGCCGTAGGCGACAACAGCTGCCGCGACCAAATAGAGCACAAGCGTGGTTGATGTGTTGGCGTTTACCCATAATAAACCTGTCGCTACTATTACCAAGCGTATAAACGCACCGGTCACAGGCCACAACAATGTGTTCAACGCCTGACTGGCAAAGTAACTACCCAGTCCCAAAGCCAGGAATGCATAGGTGGGTGCCATTACCCGTAAGGCTTGTCGACAATGCTCAGCGACTGTTGCTTCGCTCGCTAAAGAGTCGCACCACAGACTCGGTTGTAAGGCCATGAATATACCGATGACACCAACGATCAGTGCGTTAATCAAAACACCAAGCCAGGCTATTCGTATTGCCTTGTCGCGTTGTCCAGCACCAACGTATGCACCAACAATCGCGATTAAGGTGCTGCCGATACCGAAAATTATCGGCACCATTATTAGTTCAAGTCTTACAGCTAAACCGTAGCCTGCAGTCCAATCCACACCGAAACGTCCGAATAAGGCAGTAGCGATCATGGCATAGGCGATTGTCATTGTTGATTGTGCGCTGGCAAGAAGTCCCTGACGTAGAACAGCCTGTGTGGCAGACCAGTTAAATGAAGACATTTGCAACCGAATGGGTTGCGAAGCGCGTAAAATAAAATAGAACGCTAGCAGCGTAGACATAAAGTAGGCGCCTACCATTGCCCAGGCTGCGCGCTGAATAGCTGACTGTAAGCCCGCCTGTGAATCCGGGATAAGTAACCAACCCAGAAACATATACGACATAACAATTACTGCCGCGACGATCGCTGGTCGCACCATGTCACCGCTGCCACGCAATACTGAACACATCATGTTTGTCAGCCAGATCAGCGGCATGAACGGGAAAATTATCCATGCGTAGCTTCTTGCAGC
Organism: uncultured Granulosicoccaceae bacterium; assembly: GCA_964411665.1. Lineage (GTDB taxonomy): Bacteria > Pseudomonadota > Gammaproteobacteria > Granulosicoccales > Granulosicoccaceae > CALFCE01. The sequence continues at coordinate 49,681 of CAYPMR010000021.1, forward strand.
ATCGGCCACTATTGCATTGCCAGAGCCTGCATTGTAGAAAAGAGGGCCTAACGCCAAAACAACACCCGCCATTATGGCGCCACCGACAATGGAAATCACAATCGCTGATGCCAGAACACGGCTTGCCTGAAGATTGTCACCGCCACCTAGCGCACGTGCGATATGACCACTGACTGCACCACCTATGGCCCCTGCCGAGAACATCATCGCAAGCATAATCAGAGGAAACATGAGCGCGACACCTGCTAGTGCGTCGGTGCCGATTTTCTGCAGATAACTTGCCTCCACCGTATTCAGTAGTGTGAATATCAGTGCGCCGATTACGCCCGGTATTGCCAGACGCAGCATGGTGGGAGCCAAAGGTGCGCCGACAAGAGGAGACAAGGGAGCGGCGTTTGCGGATTTATCAGATGAATCAGTCTTCATGTTGTTGAACGATTCTTTGCGGGTAGACGTTCATTTGCACAAAAACTAGATGTGTATGGGTTGCCATATGTTTTCAACCAGTAATTGTTGAAACAATACCCGCTTCAACCCAGCCATCAAACACCGCCAAAACATTGTCCGAGAAAGCCTGATCATTTATGTGAACCGGTATATCACTAACAGATATCGGTGCATGTAGAACATGACGGCACTCTTCGAAAAACGCACTGAGCGCCTCTGGGTCGTGTGCTGGCTGACCGGGTTTGTCCCACTCCTCAATGCCTGCTGTTGGCAGGAACACATGTACCGGTCCCTTGGCATCTTGTAAACGGGTGGCCATTTCCCTGGCAGTAGCTCGACGTTCTTCAGCGATCAGCCCCGACGATTTGACCAGTCGATTATGTTCATGAAAGGGTCTGTCTGCATATTGCTCAGGTATGTCTTGCCAGCCCGCAAAGTCAATCAGATCGAGGCAGCCCGGTGCGATCAATTGCGGTATGCCTGCGCGCCCGGCGCTTTTAAGTCTGTCATTGCCAGCACTAAGAACTGACTCTACTAGTAGATTACCCAGCTCTGATAAAGCGAAATCCATAACGCAGACGAAACCACCTTGTTGTGCAATCTTCTCGAATGCCATGCCACCCATCCCGGTTGCATGGAAAATAGCGACTTCAAAGCCACGTTCCTCGAGCGCTGGCTTCAGAGTCGTCATGTAGGACAGGCAGGATGTACCGAGTGATGTCATGCCGACGACTGGTTTGTCCGTTGCGGGTTTGACTACACTGTTGACAGCACCCAGTACTGCACCTGCCGCCTGACTTAAGCAGGACTTGCAGACGGCATTCAAGCCATACAGTCCACCTGCCCACAGCATCATTTGTATATCCGGAGATA
>CAYPMR010000022.1:0-50097 GCA_964411665.1 uncultured Granulosicoccaceae bacterium
AGTATCTTCAAACAATTTCTGGTGTTTATTCGAGTGGCAGAAGAGTCCTCTAAGCTGCCGCTGGTAAGGTTTGGATATTCCTAACTTTGACGATGTAGTCAGTGGTTCTTGTGTGCACAATCCAGCCAGTCGCGCGGTTGCTATATTCCTTCTGATAACTCTTGAACAGTGTAGAAATCAAGCGCACGTGCCAGTCTCAAATGCCCATTCAACGATGCGTGAATTGTGTAGTAGCTAAGCAGCTGATCTTCAGTTTGCCACCGTGGGGTTTACTGCGTTGGCAGCTGTCATCCAATACTTACCAGTACCAGACACTCAAACAGCTATTTATCTAACTAACCCATCGTTCAATTTATCTGATTGTCAAATTAATAGCATCCACTACACGCTTTTCAATAAGTGCAGAATATTGCGACGTTTGTAGCAAAAGTTGATAAGTAATACGTCTAATAGTGACAGCATGGTTAATCCTGATCTTCGATCGAAAACATCTCTATAAGTTGTCTATATACTGGCGATTCCTATGAAGTAGTTGTTTTGCTTTCACGCGATTTCGCACATGAGTCGAGAACAATACATGTACTCGTTAATATCCAAAGACAATAAATTGATTCGATTGACTATCGTGTCGATTTTCAGTGTGCTGTTTATTCTAGGTTGTTCCGGTTCGAGCGAGTCTCAATCATCGTCTGAAATTGATAACGTCGATGATGCCACAACGAATATAGTTGCAGGCGATGGCACCTCCAACAATGCATCAAACGACATAAACGTTGCAACCACAGATAGTTCTCAAGTTACAACCACAGAAGACACTTCTACTACAACTATTACAGTTGAGTCGGAGCCAACTACAGTAGCGCCAGACACAGAGTTGTCAAATCCTGCGACGCCAGAAACCGCGGCTCCCGTTTCCACACGCGTTAATTTTGATATCACAGTCCCTGCTTTTCAATCCAATGCCCTGCAAGTTCGATTGCTATGGGGTGATCAAAATATCTTGGCTCGGTTTGTCATCGATGAATCCTGGGAGGCTATTGCTGAATTTCCGACTGATACGGAAAACACGCTGCTCGTTGCCTTCAACGATGACAATGGTGGAATTACCTTGGGTAGTTTTGAGCAATCCTTCAGAACCGGAACAAATCCAACCGAATCGTTCCAAATCACAGCAGATCAATTCGACACCGATCGATTGGACGATGATAATGATGGTGTCAGCAACCTTGATGAGTTGATAGCAGGCACCAATCCTTTCGGAGATAATCTTCCGCAACCGGTGCAAGCCAACCTAGAGCTATTGCCTGTTAAAACTTTCCGCATGACCTGGCAATCGTCAACAGATGCCGAGTCTTACCGGGTGCTGGAAAATCCGGACGGTATTTCAGGCTTCACCGATATCAGTGGTGAGTTAGAAGCGGCAACGACGAGTTTTGATCACATTGTCACGCTTTATTCCCGAGTGAATGCGATGTATGTGGTGCAATCTTGCAATGATCAAGGCTGCGTTGATTCTGAACCTGTGATTGTGAGCGGAACCTTGGATAACGCTATTGGTTACTTCAAAGCCAGTAATACTGGGCATAGTGATAGCTTTGGCTTTGCAGTCAGTTTGAGTTCAGATGACAGTACGCTGGCAGTTGGCGCGCCTAGAGAAAGCAGCGCAGCGACAGGCGTGAACGGTGATCAAACTGACGATTCGGCACCGCACTCAGGAGCTGTCTATCTGTTTTTCCGTGATAGTGGGCTCTGGCAACAGCAAGCTTACATCAAAGCCAGTAATGCCGGACAAGGTGATAGCTTTGGTTCCGCTATCGGCTTGAGTGCTGATGGCAATACACTGGCAGTTGGTGCGCCAGCTGAGGACAGCGGCTTGATAGATGCTGGTGCGGTATACACATTTGTCAGAAGCAGCAACGTTTGGCAGGAGCAGGCCTTTATCCAAGCCAGCAACAGAGGATTTAGAGACGGATTTGGTTCCTTTGTCAGTTTGAGTGCTGATGGCAATACACTGGCGGTTGGGACACCTTCTGAGGATAGCACCGCGACAGGTGTGAACGGTAATCAAGGTTCCGATTTGGCGAACTCAACTGGAGCAGCCTACGTGTTTGTGCACGCCAGTGGGCTCTGGCAACAGCAAGCTTACATCAAAGCCAGTAATTCGCAGCACAGTGATCGCTTTGGTTCCGCTATCAGCTTGAATGCGAACGGCGATACACTGGCAGTTGGTGCGCCAGCTGAGGACAGTGCTTCAACGGGTATTAATGGTGACCAGAGTGACAATTCTGCTAGTGATTCGGGGGCACTCTATGTATTTGTTCGAAGCGATGGGCTTTGGCAACAGCAGGCCTACATCAAAGCCAGTAATTCGCAGCACAGTGATCGCTTTGGTTCCGCTATCAGCTTGAATGCGAACGGCGATACACTGGCAGTTGGTGCGCCAGCTGAGGACAGTGCTTCAACGGGTATTAATGGTGACCAGAGTGACAATTCTGCTAGTGATTCGGGGGCACTCTATGTATTTGTTCGAAGCGATGGGCTTTGGCAACAGCAGGCCTACATCAAAGCCAGCAACACAGAGCCTACGGATGTATTTGGTAGCGATTTTAACTTGAGTGCAGGTGGCAGAATACTGGCCGTTGGCGCGATAGGTGAGGGCAGTGCTTCAACGGGTATTAATGGTGATCAGAACGACAATGTGGAATCCAGTGCCAGTGGAGCTGTCTATCTGTTTGTCCGTTATGGCGGACTCTGGCAGCAGCAAGCTTACATCAAAGCCAGTAATGCCGGAATAGGTGATAACTTTGGTTCCGCCGTCAGTTTGAGCGCGGATGCGAGTACCTTAGCGGTAGGAGCACACTGGGAGGACAGCGCCGCGACCGGCATCAATGGTGACCAGAATGACAACTCGGCCGATCAACGGGCGGGAGCGGTTTACCTTTACTGATTTGATCACTATCGATTTCCTTTAGGACCGCTTCACATCCTGCCGCCACTCAACCAGTTTCAATTTTCAAGTAGTCCTGAACCTTTCCAGCGACCGCTCAAAGCACAACTGAGACGGTCAGTTTAAAAATCTGAAGTTCTGCTTTCATCACTCCAACTGACATGTGCGGCCAAGTTAGATTTTAGCTATCACAGTTAAATGACTTGATTGCAATATCCCGCAAAGTTCCTTTTTCAGTCTTACCCGTCGTGGTACGTGGCATGTCTTTAAGTACGGTGACTACACTCGGTATCATAAATTTGGCCATACGATCTTTGCAGTATTGCTTTAGTTGATCGCCAATCTCATCTGTAGCCATTTCGCTGTCGCTCTTAAGCGTCACGAATAGGTGAATATCCTCTTCACCCAAAGCTGCAGGTACACCAATTGCTGCAGCATCTTCCACACAGGGATGACTCAACACGGCTTCTTCAACTTCAAAACCGCTGACCATTTCACCACGAACACGAATCCGTTCAGCTATCCTACAGCGAAAATGGAAAAGTCCTTCGTTATCGATGCAGGCAATGTCTCCCGTATGAAACCAGAGATTTCGTCGAGATTCGAGTGTTTTCTCTGGCATGCCGAAGTAGCCGTCTGACATGACCCCAGGTTCGAGGGGGCGAATGATCAATTCCCCATCCTCTCCCGGTGGTACGGGATCATCATTTTCATCAACGATAGCTATATCAAAATGCGGTAGAACGACACCGCCGGGATTATCCCATTGTGGTACAACCACCCAGCCTGCATCGGTTGAACCGTAGCCACCGCCGGGTATCAAATGAAGGTTGAATCGACGATCAAAATCTTCTTTAGGCACAGGCGCTGGTGTCGCCCAACAGCGTGTGACTTGATGCTGTTTTTCTTCTGCACAGGGGGTGGCACTATAGAGAAGCTGTTGCACTGATCCAAGACACATAAACCAGGTCGCACCATAGCGTGTTACCTCAGGCCAGAATGATGACAGGCTAAAGCCATTGCGCAGTATGGTTTGGCCGCCTGTCATTAACATGGGTAGAAATTCGTAATAGGCTGGACCAATATGCGACAAGGGGTAGGGTGTGTAGTTGATATCGTTAGCGGTCAGTCGAAACGGCTCAATCATGCATTCGGCTGTGCGCACAGCATATCGATGACTGAGCATGCATCCCTTTGATACGCCCGTAGTTCCAGAGGTAAACATAATAGCCGCTACATCTGTGTCTTTGGCTGTTGAGACCGGGTGTGTGCTGTTGTTGGAGATTAGTTGATTGAAGTTCAACACGTGAAAATTGTTAAATCTATTTTGCGCGTCTTTCAACTCCTTTTCGTTTTCATCAATAATGACAATGGTTTTAAGCTGAGTCAGATCTTCTATTACGGCTTCCAGTGCATCAAAATGAGACGGTGATGTGACCAACACCTGACTGGCTGTCAGGTTAATCATTCGTTTAAGCGATTCGCCTTTAAACGCACGATTGATAGAAACCTCGATTAAATCTATTTTTTTAAGCGCATAGGTTAGTTGAATGTACTTGATACTGTTTTCCAACAGTATGGCGACATAGTTGTTGGACATCGACAGGCTTTGACGAAAGCCGTTAGCCAGGTAGTTGACTTGCTGTTCCAATTCTCCGTAAGTGACTACCTGTCCTGTCTCGGCTTCGGTTAAACAAGGTTTGTCCCAGTAGGTATTGGCACAGTCATGCAATAGTTCACCGAGCGTGATGCGCATGGGTTTTTTATTACTATTGAACATAAAAATTGGTATTCGATATTTTCACGGTTCAAACGTCGAAACGGGTGCTGATCATATTTGCATCTTGAATTATATCTCAGTGCGAAAACTGATTAAAAGTGCCTGTCTCAGTGAGTTACAGCAAACCCTTCGACACTACTCTTGGAAACACCCTGACTCTGGCGACATTGTGTAAAGCACGCTGAGCCATGTCCGATAGTACTGTTTACGTCTTTGTGTTTTTACAACCCGGTTTCAGTATGACCAACCCTGTCACAGACCCAGGGGAGCCTGCCGATGTGCATGCTGCCGGGGTTCGACCTTTGTGCCTACGAAGCAAAATAGTTGCTGGCCTGGTAGCCTTGTGCGTGCTGGTGGTCGCTTCGGCTGCGAGATGGTTGCTGGTTTCGTCGCCTTTGCATATGGATGAATACAACTATCTGTTTGTAGGAAGGTTGTTTCACTTGGGTGAGAGTTGGCCTACATTGACTTATATATTTGGTGCCGACTTCAACTGGCGATTGCTTGGCTGGGCTTATTCAATATCGAATACATCGGAGTCGGCCCGTTTCATAGCAGCAGCTGCAGGTTTGTTTTCACTGATCGCTGTATACATGATGGTTTATGTGGTCTGGGGCTCGCGTCTGCGTGCCATCGTGACGATTATGCTGTTCGCGTTAATGGCTCCGCATATATACATCAGCTCCCTTGCCACCTACGATATTGTCGCATTCTGTCTGTTTTGCTGGGGGATGGTGTTCTTTTGGTCTCTTATGCTGAGTGAGCCCATACCAAAATTTGTGTCCGACATTGATGATATTAGTCTGATTTCCAGTATGCGAAGGCGCAGCCGTATCCTGCTGCTATGCACCGCGGTGTTAATTGTCGCAGCTGTGCTATCAAAGTATGTGTTGATTCTGTATCTGCCGTGCCTGTTGGTAGTGGTGCTGCTCTACAAGCCCAGATACTCGCTACCTGCCATAGTGCTAGTGGGTGGTTTGCTGGCCGTATATGCCTGGCAGGCTCGTGAATCACTGGTGGTTTTGTATCAGACTCAAATTCTCATTACCCAATCTGCAAATATAAACAGATTTGAACTCTTCCTGCGTTTTTCAAAACTGCTGTGTTGGACAGTTGTTTTGCTGGTTTTTGTTAATGCTTTGAATTTTGGCTTACGCCGGATACCAGCATGGCGTTCATTGCTGTCCGAGAATATGGGTAGATTGAGCGCAACTGAATCCTTAAAGTCAAAGTTGCTTTTCTTGATGCTTGCGCTGCCTTTACCGTTCTATCATCTTGCCAGTAGCAATCAAATCGCCTCTATCAAGCATTTGAATTATTTTTACCTTTTTGCGCTGCCTCTGGTTGCCTGCGCCATTGTTGATATCGCGCAGGGTGCGCGTGCCTATTTATATCAGGCAAAATCGGTTGAAAACAGGCCTTGGATGGGAATCTCCAGTGTGTCTCTTGCCTTGATAGTAGTCGGGGGATTAGCGGCCCAATTGGTAGTGAGTAATCTACGTATAGCTGCGGATCTATCCAAGGGGTTTCCGGATATATCCGCAGCCGCTGATTATTGGCAGAAGAGCCGGCTTGATAAGAATAATTCCGGTCGTATCCTCAGTGAGGATCCCTATTTGTTCCGATATGCAGCGTTACCGGATTTTCCTCAGGCGTTAATTTCCGAAACGACCTTTTTGGACAATAATCTCGATGGCGAATACACAAGCCAGGATGTTCAAGATGCGATTTGGGATCACAAGTTCAAGTGGGTGTTGTTGACAGATCAGATTCATCCGCAGGATAACAGTCTTTATCGGCGCCTGTTACTGTTGCGCGGCTATGAAGCGGTTGTGCGTCATCCCTATTCGCTCACACCGCTTCTGACAGGTAACCGCAACGGCGTGGTCGAATTGTATCAATTGCGCAATAAGGTGCTTGCAGACGCAGGATGATGGTCTGTAAACAATAGTTTTGTTCACCACTCTTGCGCTACTGCGCACAGTGTAAACGGCACTATATCGCGTTTTATATCATGCTGTTGATAAATTGGCCGATATATATCCGACTTGTTTATGTTTCTCCAGCCATGACATTGGTTCTTCTTTTAGTTGCAACTATTTTGTGCACCTCTCTCGCTCAGGTGTTGCAAAAGCGTCTGTCTCTATGTCTAACGGAAGAGCCTGTAAAAACCGGTGAGAATATAGTTCGAAAATTTAAACTGGCAATGCTTTTTACCCATAGTTTTATATGGCTTGGGTTGGGACTTGTGCTCTGGTTTTTCGTACTGAGTAAAATGGAAGTAAGTATCGCTTACCCCATACTTAGTTTGAATGTGGTTGTGGTGATGTTTCTGTCAAGTGTCATCTTTGGTGAGAAGATATCTTTACATCAAATAGTCGGCGCTGCAGCGATCCTTTCCGGTGTTGTTCTGTTAACGTCAGGTACCATGGGCGCATCTATTCTGTGAAAGTGTACAGCTATGCTCTTTGGGGTGCGTTACTTTTGGGTGTTTTTAGCCAGCTGATGTTGAAATTTTTAGCTAACGATCTTGTAGCCGTATTTTATGAATTACCACTTTGGATGGCGGACGGCATTGCAGTTGAAAAAATTATGGATTTGTTTGGCTCTCAACCACTGCCAATATTATTACTGGGCCTTGGGCTAACGACTTACGCAATGTCGGTTTTAGCCTGGATTGTTGCGTTGAAAAAATACCAGCTTAGTAGAGCCTATCCGTTCTTATCTCTGGGATATGTCCTGGTGTATCTGATTGCAGTGATATGGCCCGGTCTTGATGAAACCCTGTCCTGGGGTAAAACTGCCGGTATTGTGCTTATACTCGCTGGTGTGACGCTTATCGTCAAGCGCGAGACAGACACTGATATCGAGGTCGACATTCGTTCGAACAGCAGTCAATCAGACCTTGAGGCTCAGTCCACATGAGCGCCAATCGTCCAAATCGCGAGTGTGATACAGAGGATTCGTCATACAAAGTAGCGAACGTAGGCTCGCATGCGAGTGCATTGAGAGTTGTTCCAATGCCGGTCCAGGAGTCGTGCCAGGCTGCTCTTGATGTTTCCATCATCATCCCGGTTTATAACGAGCAAGAGCGTATAGCCGCTACTATGTATTCGGTTAAGGATTACATGGAATCTACAAATTTGCGTTTTGAAATTGTGGTCATAGATGACGGTAGCAATGATCTTACTGCCGAGATAGTCAAATTCGTGGATCTGTACGGTAGTGAAATAAAATCACAGCAGTCAGGTCATCTGGAAGAAAATATCAAAAATATCGGTAAAGGGTATTCCATTGCCAAAGGTATGTTGCGAGCCAAGGGTGGTGTCGTTGTATTCACTGATGCTGATTGTGCAACACCCATCTATGAAATATCTAAACTATTGAATAAGCTGGAAGAGGGGTTTGATGTTGTTATAGGGTCAAGAAATCATGCGGAATCGAAAGTTGAAGGAAGAACCACACTGCGACAAATACTCAGCAAATCGTTCAATTTGAGTGCACGGGTGCTAGGTCTCCTAACTGTTCGCGACAGCCAATGCGGATTCAAGGCCTATCGACGAGATGTAGCCCACGAGGTTGCTCGACTTCAGAAAACTCATGGTTTCTGTTTCGATGTGGAACATCTGTATATTGCCAAAAAGCTTGGTTATAAAATAACGGAAGTACCGGTTGAATGGTCTCATCAAGATGGCTCTACATTGTCGCTGTTCAAGGATTCGCTACTTATGGCTGGAGATTTACTCAAAATACGATTTATCCATCGCCGTCTTGGGCGTAACGGCCGAGCAACAACCAGATAGTTAGTAAGCATATAGTCCAACAGGGCCTAAGAATCGTACACATCGGTTAATGGCGAGGCTCAGTTGCATATTTTGTATAGAACCTGTGCTTTAATTATCACCAATTACTATCAGGGCTTCATAGCGTCGATGCTCAAAAAACAATCCATTGGTAGAACACGTGGTGGCAGCCCGATTACCGTAGTCACCTGCTCCGAATGCAGTGAAAGTGTTGACTCAAGCACACTTCGCGCTTTTAGCTGGTTTCCGCACAGGCCAACGTGCAGCCTCTACACACCCCCTAGACGAGAAAGTGATTGTGCATCGGGCAGTGGCAGCAGTTCAGCCAGAGACAAACAGCCCGAAGCTCCATACCCATCGGTTTGAATTCCCGGTTTAACCAAGTCCTCTTGTTTTAATCTCTGCTGGCAAGCCGTCATACTGGCCGTTACTCACAGTCCAGTGAGATAGTGCTCCGACTCCGCGTGCATTGAAGTTCTTTTTGTGATAATGTGCTATCGTAATAGTGTACTAACGCGCTATAACATAGGAATAGCATAGCAACAACAGCCCAAGTGCTCTTATTCACAATATTAGATTCGTCAAAGCGTTGTTTGCAGGCCAGTCTGGTCATGGAATAAAGATATGAAACCTAACCGGCCGACCAACAGCAAAGCTGAATCGAAAGCTCAAAAATCACTGTTTCAAGCGGTAGCGATGATTGAGTCAAGCGAAGAGGCTCGCGACTTTTTAAATGATCTTTGCACCCCGGCTGAACTACAAGCTCTCACCGATAGGTGGATCGTGGTTGAACCCCTGATTAATGGTGATTCTTATCGCGATATTGCTGCGAATACTGGTGTGAGTGTAACAACAGTTGGGCGCGTTGCCCGTTTTCTGACTCAAGGAAATGGCGGTTATCAACGTATATTTGATAGATTTAAAGCGACTAAAAAAACAGTTTAAGATTATTTGTTTCAAGATTCTGCTGAAAATTTAGCAGCAAAGAGTTCACGAACCAAACATGATCTCCTGCGACTATCAGTTTTTAAACTAAAAAGAAATTCTCTACTCTATGCAAGACCGCCTTCAAATAGCCATTCAAAAGTCTGGAAGACTGACAGATCATTCACTGGATATGCTATCGCGTTGTGGTTTGAAATACACACGCGGTCGTGACAAATTACTGTACTACGGTGAGAACATGCCCGTTGATGTGCTGCTGGTTCGCGACGATGATATTCCAGGTCTGGTTGCAGATGGTACTTGTGATCTTGGAATCGCAGGTCAAAATGTCTCATCTGAAAGACGCTTTGCCAGCACAGAAGACTTTAAAGCACATGAAGTGACCCCTCTTGATTTTGGTCATTGCAAATTGATGACCGCTGGTCCAATTGAGACGCCGTATACGGGAATTGAGCTACTGGAAGGTAGTCGTATAGCCACCTCCTATCCGGGTATTCTCAAGGACTATCTTGAGCGCAATTCCATCAAGGCTGATGTTGTGACTCTATCGGGCTCGGTGGAAATCGCACCGCGTCTTGGAAAAGCCGATTTTATCTGCGATCTGGTTTCCAGTGGTGCAACACTGGCGGCCAATCAACTGGCCCCCTGGGATGTTGTTTTTGAAAGTGAAGCAACGTTGCTCGCTCACACTGCGACTCCGACAGTTTCTTCACAATCACAAGAATCCAGACAGGCACTGATTGATAAAATCGTACAGCGTATTTTTGGTGTGCTGCAAGTCAGGGAGAGCAAATACATCATGTTGCACGCACCGCGAGAGAATTTGGAGCATGTCACCAGTCTGTTACCGGGCAGCGAATTTCCGACAATTCTGCCTATCGAGGGCGTAGAAGATAAAGTCGTTGTTCACGCTGTATGCCGCGAAAACGTATTTTGGGAAACACTGGAATCGCTGAAGGCTGCTGGTGCCAGCTCTATTCTGGTGCTTCCTGTTGAAAAAATGCTGGCTTGATCAACCTCGCGAAACACTCATTCATGGTAGACGAACCCAAAACAAACGATGCAGGCAAGGCGCCTCGAAGTCAGGATGTAACGCATTGTTCCTCGTTGGCATTGGTCAGACCAGAGTTGCTAACGAGAACAGCTTATGTGCCAGCCCTGCCGAACCGGCAATTAATTCGTTTGCATGCTAATGAAAACCCCTGGTCCATTGAAGATGTTGAAACCGGTGATGAGGCTTTGCAGCGCGCTGTAGAGAAACTCTCTCAGAGCGGGGTTAAAAATAAATCAGCTTTGACCGCCAGCAATGCAAGCAACTACACAACTGCAGCTTCCGAGAATCGTGAACTTAACCGCTATCCCGATCCGCGGTCGGCGGAATTACTGGCAGCAATGTCCAGCTATTATGAAATCGATCCAAGTTGGATTCTGCCAGTACGGGGCAGCGATGATGGTATCGATTTACTTACCCGGGCATTTTGCTCCTATGGTCGGGACTCAATAACGATTTCATCTCCTGCGTTCGGTATGTATGCAGCGTTTGCGGAAATTCAGGGCGCGGGTGTCGTCGACATACCCATGCAGCTGAACGGCGATAAATTCTCTTACGATCTTGAACAAATAGCAGCCAATTCTGCGCAGTCGAAGCTTGTGTACATCTGCTCTCCAAATAACCCGAGTGGAAATTCCGTGCCGCGAGACCAAATTATCAATCTCTGCAGGGAGCTTGAAGGGCGAGCGATGGTTATTGCTGATGAGGCCTATATAGAATTTTCTTCCCAACAAAGCATCGCAACTCTGGTTGCAAAGCAGGATAATCTGGTTGTTTTACGAACTCTGTCAAAAGCCTTTGGTGCTGCAGGGTTGCGCTTGGGTGCGGTACTTGCGCATCCGGAATTGATTCGTGTTCTGCAAAGCATTAGCACACCTTATGCTTTGCCTACACCGGTTATAGAGCTTGCATTGCAAGGTCTGCGGCCTGACGCATTGTCAGCGCTGCAATCTCGCTGTCAATTTCTTCTCGAGCACCGTGCGCAGTTGTCTGAAGCTTTGGCCAATCATTCTCAAGTGCAAAAGGTGTATGACAGTGACGCCAATTTTTTGTTGGTGAAGTTCGTTGATGCAGAACAGGTTGCCAATGCACTTGCCGACAATGGCATTTTGGTACGTAACTTCTCCAAGGCTCCCGGCTGTGAACATTGCTTACGTATTACGATTGGTCTTGAAGAGGAGAACAGAAAACTGTTATCAGTACTGGATCGAATCCCGTCCTCAGCTGCAAACGAGAAACTATCATGACGCGGTTATTGCTGGTTTTTATCGATGGTGGGTTATTAAACGCCGAGGGTGGATTGGCAGACAGAGTCATAACCTCACTGTCGTCACTTGCGACCGGTGGTTTCGAGATAATCGCTATATCAGCTACGAGTGATACGTCAACTTTATTCTCGGAATCACAATTGAAACAGATACTCGATTCTCAGAGTATACCAGTGTCGAAAAACGTTACTTTTGACTCTGATGTAGTAGACGATACAAATTCAAGCGTACAAAAAATTTCAGGTTCAATGGCACCAATGCTTGCTACAGGTAACTTCAGGCTTGATGATTCTGCTGTGGTTGGAGACTCTAATGTTGCCAGGCTGCTTGCAGAGCACCTTGGTATGGCTTTCTACGAGCCTGTCTCCTGGCCTGATATAGCGAGTGAGCTACTCGACAAACCACGCACATCCCAGGTTCAACGACGCTCCAACGAAACCGATATCCATGTGGAGGTCAATCTCGATCCGGTTACGCAGCACATAGCCATCAATACAGGGATTGGATTTTTTGATCATATGCTTGAACAAATCGGTAAGCACAGCGGCATGTCTCTGAAACTTAGCTGCAATGGTGATTTACATATAGACGAACACCACACGGTTGAAGACTGTGCTTTGGCTCTGGGTCAGGCTCTTCGCGAAGCATTGGGTGATAAGCGAGGCATAGCGCGTTACGGGTTTGTTTTACCTATGGATGAGTGCGAAGTGCGCATCAGTATGGATCTTTCGGCACGACCCAGTTTTCATTTTAAGGGTGAATTCAGTCGGGACAAAGTTGGTGAATTATCCACTGAAATGGTGCCGCACTTTTTTAAATCCCTGTCTGATTCACTCGGTGCCAGTCTGCATATCACACTTGAGGGTGAGAATGCTCATCATCAGGTAGAAGCCATATTTAAGGGTGCTGCGCGCGTTCTTGGTCAGGCCTTTACTCGTCAGGGCCAGGACTTACCCAGTACCAAAGGTATGCTTTAGATGAGTATAGAGCGGAGCTACTTTTCATGAGTCTGGTAGTGGTTGATGCCTGTGGCGCGAATATAAACTCTGTCCTCGGTGCTTTGCGCCGTCTTGGTTGTGATCCCGATGTAACCAAAGCTGCTGATACGATTCGCTCTGCCGAGCGCGTCATCATGCCGGGTGTTGGTGCTGCAGGTAATGCTATGCAGCGACTCAATGAACATAATCTGACAGAGCTTATTCCGTCTTTGACGCAGCCGGTACTGGGTATTTGCGTTGGTATGCAGGTACTTTTCGCCGGTTCTGAAGAAGATGATGTTGATTGTCTTGGTATCTTCAACGAGCGACTGACAAAATTCACAGAAGTACCCGAGCGACCGATCCCACATATGGGCTGGAACCGGCTTGATTTCAATTGCGAACGAAAGCACCCTCTATTAAACGGTCTGACAAACGATAGCTGGTGTTATTTTGTTCACAGCTTCCGTGCGGCTACCTTTGAACACACTGTGGCTGGATGTGACTACGGTGAGCCTTTCAGCGCAGTCGTTGCGAAAGATAATTTTATGGGTGTGCAGTTTCACCCTGAACGTTCAGCGGCAACCGGCGCACGTGTGCTGGACAATTTCCTGAATTTACCTCTGTAAACCATTTTCCATGATTGTCATACCTGCTATAGATTTACTTGACGGACGTTGCGTACGTTTGCTGTACGGTGATTACGACAAGGTGACTCATTATGATGTAGAGCCATTAATCTTGGCCAAGCGCTATTTTGAGGCCGGTGTCCGCTATATCCATATTGTTGATCTCGATGGTGCGCGCGTAGGCGCTAGCGGCAATGCGTCGGTTATCCAGCAGATCGCTGATCAAAGTGGATTACGTATTCAGGCGGGCGGTGGTATACGCTGCGAAGCTGATTTTGAAAAATGTCGAGCAAGCGGTGTCAGCCGTGTTGTTCTCGGCAGCCTTGCCGTGAAAGAACCTGAATTGGTAAAAACGTTTATTAAAACCTACAGTGCAGACAGTGTTGTACTGGCTCTGGATGTACGTTTTGATGAGCAGGCTGTGCCGCGGCTTGCGACACATGGCTGGCAAGAGCAAACACAGATGAGCTTGTGGGATCTTTTAGCTGATTACGACGGATTGATTGAACACGTTCTGTGTACGGATATAGGCCGCGATGGTGCTATGACCGGTCCTAATTTTTCCCTGTATCAGGAATGCGTGGAGCGTTTTCCAACGATTCAATTTCAGGCATCCGGTGGTGTGCGTCATATTGATGATGCTCATGAGCTTGTCAAGACTGGTGCTAGCGGCATGATAACCGGCAAGGCACTGTTGGAGGGTGAATTGAAACTGGAAGAGTTATCCCCTTATCTTGAGAACAGCACCTGATGCTTGCAAAACGTATCATTCCCTGTCTTGATGTGCGTGATGGCAAAGTCGTCAAGGGTGTGCGGTTTCGCAACCACGAAATCGTGGGAGAGATCGAAGAGCTGGCAACACGTTATTCACAGGAAGGTGCGGATGAACTGGTGTTTTACGATATCAGTGCCAGTCCGGACGGTCGGTCTGTGTCGCGTGACTGGGTTGGTCGCGTCTCCGATCTGATTAACATCCCGTTTTGTGTTGCCGGTGGTATACGTTCTGTTGCAGATGCTGAATCCGTACTGGAAAAGGGTGCGGACAAAATATCTGTTAATTCACCTGCGTTACAAAACCCGGATCTGATCGACCAACTGGTTAAACGCTTTGGTACACAATGCGTGGTGATAGGAATCGACAGTTTCTTCGATGGTGATACCTATCGTACCTATCGAAATACCGGGGACGAGAGTAAGTCCAGTGATGCCGGTCGACAAACACTTCACTGGGTGGAAGAAGTTCAGGATCGTGGTGCTGGAGAAATCGTGTTGAATTGCATGAATCAGGATGGTGTGCGAGAAGGCTATGACATTGATCAGCTGTCAAGCGTGCGCGCAAAAGCCGTCGTACCTGTTATTGCCTCTGGTGGTGCGGGTGCCATTGACCATTTTATAGACGTATTCCAGCAATGTGATGTGTCAGGTGCGTTGGCAGCTTCCGTTTTCCATAAATCCCTGGTCGGTATTGATCCGCTTAAGCAGGCTTTAGTAGCGGCAAATATAGTCGTCCGACCGGTTTCCTGACCGGTTTTTATCCTTATTTTTAGCCACCTTCCTTGATGTGAATAACATGTCCTCTGATTCAGCAGAATTTATCGAACGCGTGGCCTGGGAGAAGATGGATTCTTTGGTGCCGGCTATTGTTCAAAATGCCCGGACGCAGCGGGTTTTAATGCTTGGGTATATGAACCGTGAATCCCTGGCTCAAACCATTGATTCAGGATTAGTGACATTCTATAGCCGATCACGCAAAACCCTGTGGTGCAAAGGAGAAACTTCCGGCAATACACTTGAATTTGTGTCTGTGTCGCTCGATTGTGATCAGGATACATTTCTTGTACAGGCTAACCCTGCTGGTCCAACCTGTCACCTGAACACTGAGAGTTGTTTTGATCACGGAACACTTTCCGGTAATTCAGGCGATGCTAAAAGCAACATCGAATCAAGTCACTCATCAATCGGCATCGGTGGTTTCCTGGGAGAGCTTCAATCTCTGATACATGAACGTAGAAAAGAAGTTCGTTCACAAAGCGAATCAGAAGAGCATACCGGGTATACACACAGCCTGTTTGCATCCGGTGTAAAACGCATGGCCCAGAAGGTAGGTGAAGAGGGTGTAGAGGTGGCCTTGGCGGCGCTGGCAGATGATGTTGCAGCAGTAGGCGATGACGAAGTAAAGCAGAAAGCTACCAGAGAAGAACTACTCGATGAATCTGCCGATCTTATCTATCACTTATTGGTATTACTCTCGAGTCGAAACAGTGATATAGCTGATGTCGTTGATGTGCTTAAAGCACGACGTGGTTGACGTACCGGCATTTGACTTAGGCATGTGACCATAAAAAAGCCGGCCTTACAAACCTGAAAGTTCAGGTATGAAAGACCGGCCTTTGTCTGTCTGCGTTTGTCTGTCTGCGTCTGTCTAAAAGACGACGGTATTGCGAACGTTGATTCGCTCTACCGAGGTTACAAACCTACTTATAGCGTCTGAATGAACGACCTTCCTGTATACCGCCGACAATAATAGCAATAACGCAAATTGCAGCCGCTAGTATGGTCCAGAAGGCTTCGCCCGAACCAACGCCAGTGTAGTAGGCAGCCTGGTCAGCAACCAGCTGTTCCCATCCTGCTTCAGGTGCACCAATCATAGTTTTCTCCAAAAGTGTATTTAATCGTTAACCGGTTTATGCCGTGCGTTCACAATAGCGTTCGCAACGACGTTCGCAACAACGACCACCACAGCTTAGTGCTGTGATGGTGGTGAAACCGGAATACCTTCCGGATAAGCCATTGCTGGTACCTTGACCGGATCAAGGCCTGCAATTTCAACCTGATGCGGTATACGCAGTATGCCCATTATTCTAAAGATCAAGGACAGCACATATCCTGGTACAAAGCCTAGCGCAAACATGCAAGCGGCGCCGATTAGCTGGCCGACAAAAGAAACTTGTACAGCGTCTGGACCCAGTAATCCACCATAGCCGCTGGCGAATATACCAACTGCCAGCACGCCCCAGATTCCGACCGTTCCGTGTACGGTTACCGCGCCAACTGCATCGTCAATACCGAGGTTCTCAAAGAATCGTGCAGAAGGCTTGAGGATTGCGCCACCGATAAAGCCGATTGCAAATGCCATTGGAGGCCACCAGACATCAAGTCCTGACGCACAGGCAATGATGCCTGCGAGTGCACCGGACATCATCCAGAACGGATCGCGGGTAAATATCCACGCGCCGATAATACCGCCGGAGAATCCCATCAGAATATTGAATCCCAAAGATGACAGAGTCATGGGGGTGCCATAGATGGTTGCCCATTCGCCGTTTTCTGTCCACACACTGGGATAAAGCAAGCATGCCATCAGGAAGCCAAAGAAGCCGACGATTATCAGCATTAGACCGACCAGCGTCAGTGGCATGTTGTGGCCGGGAATATCGTTGGCTGAACCGTCTGCGTTGAACTTGCCAAAGCGTGGTCCAAGGTTGATCAGTACGCCGAGTGCGAAGAAACCTGCAACCATGTGTACAACACCTGCGGCACCGAAGTCGTGATAACCCCATTGAGTCACCAGCCAGCCGCCCCCGTGCCAGCCCCAGGCTGCCGCGACTACCCAGGCAAAAGAGCCCAGTACAATAGCTAATATAACGAAAGCGCCGATGCGGATACGCTCGATAACAGAACCCGAGAATATTGACGCGGTGGTCGCGGCAAACATGGTGAATGCAGCCCAGAATACGCCGGTTGCATGGTCACCCAGGTGCGGGCCCATAACCTGACCTATGGGATTAGCGTATTCGACAGCTGTGGCCCAGTTTTCGGCATTTGGAATCAGACCGTTCGGCCAGGCCCAATAAACGAACCAGCCAAAAAAGTAGAAGGTTGGCACCATGAATGCGAATGCCAGGATGTTTTTGATACCTGAGGCCAACACGTTTTTCATACGTGTTGCGCCCATTTCATATGCCAGGAATCCGGCGTGGATAATGACCATGAGCGGAATCGTCAGGTAGTAATACACTTCCGCGATAATCACACCTGCTGCCGCAAGTTGTTCTTCCATCATTTCCTCCTAGGAGTTAGGTTTTGTTTTTAGGCGTTTGCCGATGGGTTAAATATTCGATTTATCTGGAGCCACAATGTGTTAGCAACATTTCACACTGGAAAGTTAATACAACGCTCGCTTAATTGAAACCCAAATCTTGAAATTTGGCCCACAAATGAACCAGTGTGCAAGCTCCTGAAATTGATCCTGACAGGATATTGACTAAAAATACGTATAACGATGATCGGGTTAGTCGCAGCATGTCGCAGCTAATGCCGTAACTTACTTGCCATTGGTTGCTGGCATAGTCATTATTCTCGGTCTTCATCGTTCGAATTATCAACAGGATCTGTCTAGTCGTGTGTGGAATCATTGGTTTATACGCTAAAGCTGAAGTAATTCAGCATTCGTTAGGGAAGCACATGGCTGCCATGTTGGCGCAAATGGGTGAGCGTGGGCCCGATAGTGCCGGTATTGCGATCTATAACGATGCCTCTGTAGGCAATGACGGTTGCAAACTAACGTTGCAGCACGATTCTGCAGAGCGTCTGGACGAGATCAAGGCCGCTGCTGCGACAAGGTTTCCCGGCTCTCGAATCCGTATTCATGGCTCGCATTGTGTCATCGAGTCACCCGAGTCGTCGGAGCAGACTGAAGACTGGGCGAGAACCGCGTTTGCAGATGTGCAATTGATGAGCCTTGGCAAACGCATCGAAATTTTTAAAGAGAAAGGTCATCCGACGGAATTTGCCGAACGTTACCAGCTTGAGCAGTTCAGCGGATCGCATGCGTTAGCGCATACCCGGATGGCTACCGAGAGTGCGATTACCACCAGTCATTCCCATCCTTTTTCCACGGGGCTTGATTTGTGTCTGGTACATAACGGTTCTCTGTCCAACCACAATCGGCTGCGTGAAAATTTACGCAAAGAAGGTATCCATTTTCAAACTGATAATGACAGCGAAGTTGCTGCAGGCTTTTTAACCTGGCGTCTGCGCTGTGGCGACACGCTTCAACAGGCTCTTGGTCAGGCTATTCAGGAGTTAGATGGCTTTTATACCTTTGCTATCGGTACACGAGACGGTTTTGCGGTATTGCGTGATCCGATTGCATGCAAACCAGCAGTGCTCGCAGAAACTGCAGACTGGGTCGCGATGAGTTCCGAGTATCGTGCCATTGCCCAGTTACCAGGCGCTGAGTCTGCCCGGGTATGGGAACCCGAACCCGGTCGCATCTATACATGGGAATCTGATAGTACGAGCGGAGTAGCTGCCTGATGAAGACGTTTGATTTAGCTACTGAGCCGCTTCGCGAATTAAATGCGCATTTGCATGCAGAGGTAACTGTGCCTGTAAAGGTCGCCAACCCGGGTGGTCGTCATGCGATTGCTGTTGGAGCTACCCATGCCCATGAAGTCAGTATCGATGGCAATGTTGGTTATTACTGTGGTGGTATGAATAGCGAGGCAACTCTTCGCGTGCAGGGACATGCCGGTCCAGGTCTGGCTGAAAATATGATGTCAGGTGTTGTGCATGTCAGTGGCAATGCTTCCCAGTATTGCGCCGCCACCGCGCACGGTGGGTTGGTTATTGTCGATGGTGATGCGTCATCGCGTTGCGGTATTTCAATGAAAGGCGTGAATATCGTCGTTAAAGGCAATGTCGGACACATGAGTGCCTTTATGGCACAAAAAGGGGCACTGGTTGTTTGCGGTGATGCCGGCGATGCGCTTGGCGACTCCATTTACGAAGCCGATCTATTTGTTGGCGGCAGCGTTAGCAGCCTTGGCGCTGATTGCGAAGAAAAAGAACTGGACAGTGCCAAACAAGAGATATTGCGGCGCTTGCTTGAATTGGCAGCGTGTAACAAACCGATAGCAGATTTCAAATGCTATGGATCGGCACGTCGTCTTTATCACTTCAAAGTCGACAATGCGTCGAGTTATTAATTTTTGCTACTGTACAGGTATACATAATGGTTGATCGAAGCTGGCTGCGCGAGAGTGCCACTTTTTCGCGACCCGTAATTCGGGAAATACAGCGTGCCGCAGATACCGGTATTTACGACATTAGAGGTTTTGGTGCTAAACGTTATGTGCCGCACTTCGATGATTTGGTTTTTCTCGGTGCCAGCATGTCGCGTTACCCTCTCGAAGGCTATCGTGAAACCTGTGCTACTGCTGTCACCCTTGGTGATCGGTTTGCCAAAAAACCCATTACCATAGATATCCCTATCACCATAGCGGGCATGAGTTTCGGTGCTTTATCAGCACAAGCCAAAGAAGCGCTGGGTCGTGGTGCTTCAATCATGGGTACCAGCACCACCACCGGTGATGGCGGTATGACACCTGAAGAAAGAGGACAGTCGAAATATCTGATCTATCAATACTTGCCATCGCGCTACGGGATGAACCCGGAAGATTTACGCAAGGCAGATGCTATCGAAATCGTCGTAGGTCAGGGAGCAAAACCGGGCGGCGGTGGCATGTTGCTCGGCCAGAAAATATCAGAGCGTGTTGCTGATATGCGTGATCTACCTGTAGGTATTGATCAGCGTTCAGCCTGTCGTCACCCGGATTGGACAGGTCCCGATGATCTTGAAATAAAAATTCAGGAGCTGCGCGAAATTACCGATTGGGAAAAACCGATCTATGTAAAAGTCGGTGCTGCACGTACTTTTTTTGATGTCACCCTGGCAGTAAAAGCTGGTGCTGATGTAGTGGTCGTCGATGGTATGCAAGGTGGGACTGCAGCGACGCAAGATGTATTCATAGAGCATGTTGGCATACCAACCTTGCCGGCAGTACGTGCTGCAGTTGAAGCACTGCAGGAGCTTGATATGCACCGTAAGGTGCAGTTGATTGTCTCCGGCGGCATACGCTCTGGAGCTGATGTTGCCAAAGCACTTGCGCTGGGTGCAGATGCCGTCTCTGTAGGTACTGCAGCTTTAATAGCACTGGGTGATAACAACGAACAACACGAAGCCGATTACAACAAACTCGGCACCAGTGCGGGTTATTATGATGATTGGCAGGATGGACAGGATCCGGCAGGCATTTGTACGCAGGAACCCTCACTTGCCGAGCGACTTGATCCTGTTGCTGCCGGACGTAGGCTGGCTAATTACTTAAACGTACTTACGCTTGAAACCCAGACTCTGGCACGTGCCTGTGGCAAGTCCCATGTGCATAATCTGGAGCCGGAAGACCTGGCTGCTTTGACCATAGAGGCTGCAGCAATGGCAGGTGTACCGCTGGCAGGTACTGGCTGGATACCGGGTCAGGGTTCGTAACTCTGGCGATTATTTTTTTAGATGAAACAGGAGAATCACCATGGCAACTGATCTCGCCAAAATTGCAAAGTCAAAAAAGATTGAATATTTCCTGATCAGTTTCGTTGATCTGTTTGGCGTGTTGCGAGCCAAGCTGGTGCCAGCACGTGCCATAGGCGAGATGCAGGAAGAGGGCGCAGGTTTTGCCGGTTTCGCTGCCTGGCTGGATATGACACCGGCACACCCGGACATGTTCGGTGTGCCTGATCCGGATAGCTTGATTCAACTACCCTGGCAACCGGAAATTGGTTGGCTGGCAGCCGATCTATGGATGGATGGTGCTGAGGTTGAAGCCTCGCCGCGTGTTGCGCTGAAGCGTCAGCTACAAAAAGCAGAAAAATCCGGCTACCGCATGAAAACAGGCGTGGAGTGCGAGTACTTTCTGGTCAATCATGACGGGTCAGCCTTGTCTGATCCGCGCGATACACAATCCAAGCCTTGTTATGACCAACAGGCTTTGATGCGCAGATACCCTGTTATCAAACAGATCTGTGACAGTATGATTAACCTTGGCTGGGGTCCCTATCAAAACGATCATGAAGATGCCAATGGTCAGTTTGAAATGAACTGGGATTACGATGATGCTCTTAAGACTGCTGATCGGCATGTCTTCTTCAAGTACATGGTTAAAACTCTGGCTGAACAGCACGATGTGCGTGCCACATTTATGCCCAAGCCATTTGCTGATTTGACTGGCAACGGTTGTCATGCTCACGTTTCAGTGTGGAACAAGACGGGCAGCAAGAATCTTTTTCTTGATGCTAAAGACAAGCAAGGCCTGGGGCTATCCTCAACGGCGTATTCTTTCCTTGGCGGCATTGTTAATAACGCAGAAGCTCTGACAGCGATATTCAACCCAACCGTCAACAGTTATAAACGAATAAATGGTTCGGCAACCCGCTCCGGTGCTACCTGGTCTCCAAACACAGTGACCTATTCAGGCAACAACCGGACTCATATGATTCGGGTGCCTGATGATGGGCGGTTCGAATTGCGACTGATGGATGGAGCTGCTAACCCTTATTTAATGCAAGCGGGTTTTCTCGCGGCGGGACTCGATGGTATCGAGAATAATCGCGATCCCGGTAAAGCTCAGTTCAATAATATGTATGCCGAGCCGCACAAGGCGAAAGGTGCCAAGCAATTGCCACTTAACCTGCTTGATGCCATACGATTGCTGGACAAGAGTAAAACTCTGCGCGCAGGATTGGGTGATGATTTGATTGATGCTTATGTCAAACTTAAGAATGATGAATGGCGTCAATTTACCGCCCACTTGAGTGAATGGGAACGTGGGAATACGCTTGATTGCTAGAACCTGCATGCAAGGGTAGCTAATTTATTATGGCCAACAAAAACGATCCGGAAGAAATACAGAATCAGTCTGAATCCGGGCCAGGTGATGACCTGAACAATGGTGATAAAACAAGCGATAAACAGAGCAATTCGCCGCGCAGTTTGCTAAGCGGTGTGTTGGCAAGTATCTACTGTGTTATTGCAGGTATATTGGGTATTACTGGCATCAGCTCTAACTTTTTTGTCAATCTGCAAACGTCTTACACAGCATTTGCGTTTGGAGCCGCCTCTTTGATTCTTCTGGCTGTTTTGTCACGTCAGTATGTGCCCGTACTGTCTTTGATGGGACGTAATTTTGCGATTGTGTTCGCTTTGATGCTAATCATCATGTTTTTTACGCATGGTGGTCAGCCAAGTGTTCAAGAGATATTGCGTCTTGTCTTGCAATTGGCTATTGCATGGATCGTCTTTTCAACATTTTCCCAGATGCGAAAGTTATCCGGTAAATGAAGCAATAGACTTCATCGCGCTGTGAAGTGTAGTCGGAAGTGAAGCCGGATAAGCCGGATAAAAATATTGAAATTATCCTATGAGCAATACCTTGGATTATTACCTGTCGCTTCAATCCCCGTGGACCTATCTGGGTCACGAAAGGTTGGCTGACACTGCGGCAAAGGCAGGCTACTCCATAAGAATATCGCCGCTTGATTTCTCCGTTGTCTTTCCTGCCACTGGCGGGTTGCCTTTGCCCAAGCGTTCTGCCCAACGCCAAGCCTACAGGATTGCTGAGCTAGGTCGTTGGCGAGAACACCTGAATGTAGATCTTAATTTAAACCCGGCATTTTTCCCGGTAGTCGATAGATTGGCAGCCTGTTGTGTTATCTCGGTGCGCGATAATCAATCAATTGATCAGGACAAGGCAAGCCGTCATGCGTTTGCCCTGGCCGGCAGTATTCTCAAAGCAGTCTGGCTGGACGAAAAAGATATTGCCAGTGAATCCGTGCTGTCTGAGTTGATAGAGAAATCCGGTTTGGATGCACAATCAGTATTGAAGAGCGCTAAATCAGAGCAGACAGCGACAACGTATTTGGCTGATTCGAATGCTGCTGTCGAGCGAGGTGTATTTGGTGCACCCACTTATGCAGTGGGTGATCAATTATTCTGGGGGCAGGATAGATTGCAATTTCTTGAATCCGCTTTGAGCACCTAGCGAGGCTCAAGCGGCGTTGGCAAGCAGCGGTTAATCGCAAAAAGCTACGCGGATGAAAAAACCACGCGGATGAGCGTATACCCTCATCCGCGTGTGGCCTTGATAGTTCAGACTGGGATCAGATTCAGATTAAAACTAAAATCAAAAATCTGATTTCGTCTCAGCAAGGGCTCTTTGCTGTCTCTGTGCTGTTTAGGCACTTTGCTGTTTAGCATTAACCGTACTGCTAATTACTCTACAGTGATGGTAATTTTTTCAGAAATTACCGGTGGTGTATGAGGTACGTGAAGGTGATTGCCGAGTATCAGTTGTAGCGTATGTGTTCCAGGCTCAAGGGTAATAGTTGTTTCTGTTTGTCCTTTACCAAAGTGTTTTACATCCGTGCCAAGTGGCAGCCCCTCTGGCGGCAACTCTGCCTTGTCTATCATCAAGTGATGATGGCCAGTGTGTTCTTTTTCAGTACCCGCTGGTGCGACGCCCATACCTTTAAGACCAAAAATAACAGTGAAGGTCTGTCCGACTGTATCGCCATCTTTCGGTGACACGATGTAGGCCTCAGAGCCCTCAGCACTGGGTGTAGACAGGTCCTGAGCGGTAGTGGTGCTAACAAGGGCGAATAAACCCATAAACACTGCTGCGGCGAAGATACTGGGTAATGTTGGAAATTTGAGATATTTCATAAAACTAGATTCTCCT
This sequence comes from uncultured Granulosicoccaceae bacterium, assembly GCA_964411665.1. Classification (GTDB taxonomy): domain Bacteria; phylum Pseudomonadota; class Gammaproteobacteria; order Granulosicoccales; family Granulosicoccaceae; genus CALFCE01. Next base: position 23,975 of record CAYPMR010000022.1, read on the forward strand.
GAATGTGGTCAGTTTGACTGAATTGTGGTCTCCAGCGTCTGCCCCATGGCTGGTGACGAATGTGTAAATCATCGGGAAAGACTCTTTTCCTTCGCTAACAAACACTTGCCAAAGGGTATTTATTCCCCCATAGCCGGAATTATTTCCCCTTGGCCCATTGCTCTATGATGTTGCACCGCTTCAGGCTAAAAGTGGCATAAGTCCGTAATTTGATGAATGACCTTCTTTAGAGCCCCTGGTCAAAGGCAAAATCCGGTTTAAAAACAGCTAATTTGGCTGGTAGACTGCGCCTAATACTCTAACAACGCGATATATCAGGGTTTTACTTTGAAATATGTAACCTTCAAGCATCAAGGGTCGCTTCATTTTGGGGTGCTGTCTGATGCCGGTGTCTGTGATTTAACCGCACATTTCCCTCAGTACACCTCTCTGCGAGAGGTCGTTGCCGATGGCGCACTGGCACAGCTGGCTGACAAAGCCGCTAATTGCCCAGTCAGTTTTACCGAGGACGAGGTTCAGTTCCATATACCGATCCCAAACCCTGAAAAAATTATCTGTGTTGGTGTCAATTACCCGGATAGAAATGCTGAATACAAAGATGGCACTGAACTGCCTGCCAATATGTCCTTGTTCCCGCGTTTCCCAAGATCTTTCGTAGGTCATGGAGGGTCAGTAGTGAGACCTTTCGTGTCTGACAAGCTTGATTATGAAGGGGAGATTGTTGTCGTTATTGGTAAAGGTGGTCGACATATCCGTGAGGCCGACGCTTACAATCATATAGCGGCTTTGTCGCTATGTAATGAGGGAACTATTCGTGATTGGGTTAGGCATGCCAAATTCAATGTCACTCAGGGCAAAAATTTTGATGCCTCAGGCGCCATGGGACCATGGCTAGTACCGTTTGAGTCTGATTCTCAGATCGATGACATACGATTGACCACAAAAGTTAATAATGAAGTCCGTCAGGATGATCGCACCAGTCGCATGATGTTCAGTTTTCGTCGGCAGATAGCCTACATTTCAACTTTTACGACTCTGGTCCCTGGCGACATAATTGTAACCGGTACACCAACCGGTGCGGGTGCGCGCTTCGATCCGCCCATTTTTCTGCAGCCCGGAGATGTGGTTGAAGTTGAAGCAGAGGGTATAGGTACATTACGTAACGGAGTTGTTGATGAGCCAAAACCGAACTTGTTTTGAATTTGTTTTACTTGAGCTTCAGTTAAGCTGCACCTGCACCTGCACCTGACACCCTGCTGATCCTGCAACTGCATCCCTGTAAATTAATAATTTATGCCTCTTGATACGGTCACTATAGAAAAAATCGCCTCGACTCTGTACGAGGCTGAGAAATCGCGTGTACAGATTCCCCTGATATCGCAAATGTATCCGTCTATGGACATGGACGATGCCTATTCGATTCAAGCAGCTCTGGTTGAACAAAAGCGTGCGGGTGGCAACACCATTCGTGGCTGGAAAATCGGCCTGACCTCCAAGGCCATGCAATCGGCTCTTAACATTGATGTTCCTGATAGCGGTGTTCTGTTCGAAGATATGTTTTTCGAAAACCGTTCGACAATACCGGCGGGGCGTTTTATCCAAACCCGGATCGAGGCTGAAATCGCTTTCATTATGCGCTCATCGCTACAAGGAGATTCTGTTGGTCGCGAAGATGTCATGCTTGCTACCCAGTCTGTAGCACCTGCACTTGAAATACTCGATACCCGCATAATTCGACAAGATCCCGAAACCGGTGCGATCAGAATTATCGTTGACACTATCGCCGACAATGCCGCCAATGCAGGCATTGTGCTCGGTGATGAACGTCATCCCCCTGATTCACTTGATATGCGTTGGGTCGGCGCTATTGTCAGTCGCAATGGCGAAGTGGAGGAAACGGGCTTGGGGGCTGGTGTATTGAACGATCCGGTGACAGGCATTGTCTGGTTGGTCCAGCGTCTGGCTAATTATGGTTTGGGTCTTAAAGCCGGAGATGTTGTACTTTCCGGTTCATTCATTCGCCCTGTCGAAGCGCGTAGTGGTGATACGTTTCTTGCCGACTATGGCACGTTCGGTAAAGTTGAGTGTAACTTTGCCTGACCTGCCACATGAGACGCGTTCTTTCAGCTAAATTTCCAAAAATCACAAATTATCCACCATGAATTCAGAAGACTTCATTTCTTATGATGCCTCACCATCAGTAACTTCCGCTGTCAGGACTCGCCGCTCGCTGCGCGCCTTTACCAAACAAGCTGTAGATAAAACAGTTATCGAACATATTCTGAAAACAGCGGCGCGTGCACCGAGTGGCACTAACATGCAACCCTGGCAAACATACGTACTGACTGGCGAACGCAAAGAACGTTTATCAAATGCCGTCTGTGAGGCTTTTGATACAGATGCCAGATCACATACGGGCGAAGTTCGCTATTATCCGGAAGAATGGTTCGAGCCTTATCTTTCGCGACGTCGCAAAATTGGCTGGGATCTCTACACTCTGCTTGCCATCGAGCGTGGTGAAAAAGAGAAAATGCATAGGCAGCACAGGCGTAATTTTCTGTTTTTTGATGCGCCAGTTGGTTTGATGTTTACCATTCACAGAAACCTTGCCACCGGCAGCTGGCTCGATTACGGAATGTTCTTGCAAAACGTTATGCTGCTGGCGCGTGAGATCGGGTTACATACTTGTCCACAGGCTGCCTGGTCTGACTTTCACACTGTCGTTCGACCTGAGCTCGAGCTACATGACGATGAGGTTGTAGTCTGTGGTATGGCACTCGGTTATGCCGATAGCGATGCGGTAGAGAACACTCTGGTGTCTGAGCGTGAATCAATCGACAACTCTGTCACGTTTCTCGATTCCGTTTAATCGACGCCATAAAATGGTATCTATTCACCCCGTCTTTAGTATTGACTGCTGTTGTTCGTCACCCGGAGATTGCGCACTAACGCGGCAAATCTCAAGAAGGTGTGCGTCAGACACGGGCCAGGGGTCGTAAAGCAATAATCATCGCTTTTGGAGAAGTGGTAGAGGAATTCAATCTGTTAAGAGATGTTGGTGCGATCAATGTTGATGATCAAGGCCAGATTGGAGCATCCGTTTCTAAAATACTTCAAGCTCGGGAATAAACAATGAAACCAAGTGTAATCGTCACCCGGCGCTGGCCGGAGTCTGTTGAGAACAGGTTGGAAGAACACTTTGAAGTGAGCTTCAACAAGTCTGATGCACCGCTAGGTCGTGAGCAGTTCCGTCAGGCACTGCATCAGTATGATGCAATTTTCACTACTGTGACAGACAAGCTCGATGCTGCAGTTTTTGACGGATTACAAGCTTCAGATATACGAACGCGACTAATTGGCAACTACGGTGTCGGCTATAGCCATATCGAAGTAACTCATGCCAAACGACTGGGTCTTGTTGTAACCAATACGCCAGATGTGCTCAGTGATTGCACAGCCGATATTGCAATAATGTTGGCTTTAATGACAGCGCGTCGAGCTGGCGAAGGAGAGCGAGAGCTACGTGCTGGTCGATGGCAGGGGTGGCGTCCAACCCACATGGTCGGAGAAAAAGTCAGTGGCAAGACATTTGGCGTGCTTGGCTTCGGACGCATCGGTCGCGCAACTGCGCAACGGGCCAGGGGTTTCGGTATGCCTATACTTGTTCACAATCGCTCACCGATAGACGGACAAGTTCTGAAACAATTTGAAGCTGAACAGGTTGAGTCCGTTGATGATCTCGCCAGACAATCTGATTTTCTGTCACTACACTGTCCTGGAGGTGCTGAAAACACGCATTTGGTAAATGCGGAGTTATTGCGTTTAATGAAGCCAACAGCTTTTCTGATAAACACCGCTCGCGGTGAAGTTGTTGACGAATTGGCTTTGATTGACGCGTTAAAGTCTGGCCAGATCGCCGGTGCCGGTCTGGATGTCTTTGATAATGAACCTGCAATAAACCCTGCATTTCTGGACTTGCCCAATGCAGTTCTATTACCGCATCTGGGTAGTGCATCATCGAGCACCCGCGATGGCATGGGTTTTCGGGTGATGGAAAATGCCATCGATTTTTTCAACAATAAAGAGCCAGCTGATCGTGTGGTCTAGTGCGTCTTATTCGACAGCCACATTTGCAATTTCACTGAATGTTGTGACCTACGACCCGTAGCAAATGTAATGAAAGCTGTCTTTACGATTTTCGAGTAACAATTTGTCTGATAAATGTGGATAATCGCGCTATACACAATCTGTGAAAAACAGGCGACTCGCCTGTAACGCGAATGGCTGATCAGATCGTTTATCAAATCGCGACTAGTAATTATATTCAGGATTCACTTATGGCTAAGGTAACTTCAATATCCCAAAACGGTAACGTGGCGGAATTTTTCAAAACGTCGCTGCGTGATTCAGATCCAGCCCTGCAGTCAGCGATCGATGAAGAGCTTGGGCGACAGCAACATGAAATCGAGCTGATCGCGTCAGAGAATATCGTCTCACGCGCGGTACTCGAAGCCCAGGGCTCAGTCATGACCAATAAGTACGCAGAGGGCTATCCGGCCAAGCGTTATTACGGCGGTTGTGACTTTGTAGATAAGGCAGAGAATCTTGCGCGTGATCGAGCGATGCAACTGTTCGATTGCAGCTATGCGAATGTACAACCGCATTCGGGTTCTCAGGCAAATCAAGCGGTATTTTTCTCGCTGATGGAGCCAGGCGACACCTATCTCGGGCTTAATCTTGCCGCTGGTGGTCACCTGACACACGGGTCGCCGGTTAATCAATCCGGGAAGTGGTTTAATGCCGTGCCCTATGGTGTTGATCCGAAGACCCATCTGATCGATTTTGATGAGGTTGAATCCCTTGCCAAGGAACATAAACCCAAGTTAATAATTGCTGGTGGTTCTGCCTATCCAAGAGTGATAGATTTCGCTCGCTTTCGCGCCATAGCAGATAGTGTCGGGGCAAGGCTGTTGGTGGATATGGCTCACTTCGCTGGATTGGTTGCTGGGGGTGTGCATCCCAATCCGCTGGAGTATGCGGATGTTGCGACAACCACAACACACAAGACCTTGCGCGGTCCGCGTGGCGGCATGATCCTGTCGAACGACTCTGAGCTTGGCAAGAAATTCAATTCTGCCGTTTTCCCCGGTTTGCAAGGAGGCCCGTTGATGCATGTTATCGCGGCTAAAGCGGTAGCATTTGGTGAAGCCCTGCAACCTGGTTTTAAAAAATATGTCGCTGATGTTGTTGAGAATGCGAATGTACTGGGTGAATCAATAAAATCAGGTGGTCTTGATCTGGTTTCCGGTGGCACGGATACACACGTGTTATTGGTTGATCTGCGTGCCAAAGGAGTCACTGGCAAAGCGGCAGAGGCGTCGCTTGGTCGCGCTGGAATTACCTGCAATAAAAATGGCATACCATTCGATCCTGAATCTCCATTTGTTACCAGTGGCATACGTCTGGGATCACCTGCTGCAACGACGCGCGGTTTCGGTGTGGAAGAATTCCGTAAGACCGGCGAACTGATTTTGCGTGTACTTGACGGTCTGCAAGCTAATGGTGAAGATGCGAATCAATCCATAGAGGCGGATACGCTAGCTGAAGTTAAAGCACTGACCGATCAGTTTCCAGTTTATTCCTGATTAGGTGTCCGGCAACGCACCGGAGATTGCATTGTCTCGATCCTCCGGTGTCATAGCGGGCATTTTGCTGCTCGGTATGATCGTTATGTGCCTCGTGTCGGACATCCTCGGCCGTGACACATCAATCGGTAAAACCCTTTTCTTGTTTGGTGGTGTGTGTGGCTGGGCCGCCGGTATTTCCCTGTTGGGACGTGTCCGGCGCATGCAACAGGTCTTTATCAGCTTTCTTCTGATCACTGGCCTGGCATTAATTGCCTACGCGTATACAAAAACCGGAACGGTTCAGTGGGGACGCATGCTGACCGTCAATGCCGGTTTGCTGTCGATGATCATCAGCGTCGGTTTTTTAAAAATAATAGCCGCCCGCGATTTTGAATTCACCGGTCTGTTACCAGAGGGGCGTCGACCGTTTCGCGATACGATACTGACGGTTGCGGTATTCGGGTCGTTCATCAATATATCAGCACCCATTCTGGTTGCTGATCGCTTGTCACAAAATCGGGACTTGACCCGATTTCAGGCAGCTACGCTGACCAAGACTTTCGCAGCATGTTCAGCCTGGTCTCCATTTTTTGGCAGCATGGCGGTGGTGCTGACGTATGTTGAAGACATGCGACTAGTGTTAATGATGCTGTTTGGTTCTCCATTCGCTATTGCCTGCACTTTATATGTCTATTTCATACCCTTGGTGACACGCAGTCCGCATGTTGATACCTTTCGCGGTTATCCGCTGAAATTTCAGAGCTTGTGGATACCCGCTGCATTAGCTTGTATTGTCATGGCACTGACCTGGTTCTGGCCTGCGCTCTCGATACTGACAGTAATAGCTCTTGGCAGTTTGATACTGACAAGTGCGGCTTTACTGTGGCAGGAATCGATACGTGAAACCTTTGTTCAATTAGCTAACTATGTAACAACCAAATTTTCTGACTCGGCTAATGAACTAGTACTCTTTCTGGCAGCAGGCGTTCTGGCTGTTGGGCTGGCAGCCATGGCAGATCTGGGTTTGCTGGTGTTACCAATAAAAGAGTTTGATGCTTTTACAGCCTCTGCTTTGTTAGCAGCCATGATCGGTATCAGCATGATCGGTATACACCCGATTGTACAAATAGCCGGTCTTACATCGGTGCTGCTTGCGTCGAACCCCGATCCTCAATTGCTGGCCTTAACTTATCTTTTTGCCTGGAGTCTCGGTACAACAGCAAGCCCGCTTTCCGGTACGCACTTGGTGATGCAAGGTCGATATGGGATTCCCAGTTGGCAAGGGGCGACAGGTAATTGGCCATTCGTCCTGGTAATGTACCCGGTTGCTGTACTGATACTGTATCTGATGCAGGAACTGGTATTGTGACGGCGGAATCTCTGTCGTCGTTGTTGTGTTCAATGACAGGATTGCGGCGTGTGTACCCAATAGTGTGCCTGCACACAAAAGTCTCTCGTCACAAACCAGTTAACCTTATTCTGCTGATCTGGCTGCTTTTCATTCAAGGTATTACGTACGCTGACTCGGTACCCTCAGGTTCAAAAAATTTTGATGTGCTTTTGCAACCAATAGATCATTCCGGTGTGTTGTTGCTTGATCCGCAAGGTCAATCTGTGATTGCTGTCAATGCTGATACACCCCTGGTGCCGGCATCGACAATGAAGCTCGTTTTAGCGTTAATGGTGTTGGAATACTGGGGTGCCGGTCATCATTTCGAAACACCGTTTCTGCTGGAACAACTTGATACAGAAAAGAATTCTTCAGAGGCTGCACAATCGCGTAATCGGCTGTGGGTAGTTGCAGGCGGTGATCCTTTTCTGGTGTCCGAGGAATTGAAACTACTTGCACATGCGTTACTAAAGAAACTTCAAGCTCAAGGCGTTTCTTCTGTCTCTGAAATTGCAGCGGATGTGAGTCTGTTTGATGATGTACGGTCTGTGCCAGGGCAAGGCCAATCTGACAACCCGTACGACGCATTGCCAAGCGCACTGTCAGCAAATTTCAATTCGATTATCTTGCGTGTCCAGGAGGGGCGCTTGCACAGTGGAGAACCACAGACACCATTAACAACGACGGCGCTTGAAAGAGCCGCAGAGCTGGGATTGATCGATTCTTCGCCTGCCTATCGTACTAACGGTGATGCTAGTCATGCTGGAAATCAACCTCTTGCATTATCCAATCAGCAACGAGCAACCCGGTATAACCTCGGTGGCGTCAATGCTAATCGTAGTGCTCGCTATGCTATGGAATTGCTTAGTGAATTTATACTGCGTTCTGACAGTGCGATAACAGATTTCCCGGATAATTATTCTCCTATTGTAGGTACCGCACCGGTATCTGAACCTGTTTACGTGCATGAGAACAGTCGCACGCTTGCTGATATTGTTAAAGGCATGTTGCGTTATTCAACCAATTTTGTAGCCAATCAGTTAGCGTTGCTGCTTACCGCAGAACGCATGAACACTGCTGCGAATTTTGAATTGTTCGAGCAGATGGCTCGGGACTATATCGATCATCAGTTTGATTGGTCACAATTTCGTATCGAAGAAGCAGCCGGTTTGTCGCGTAACAATCGGTTGTCTGTGCGATCATTAACTGATGTACTTGCAGCATTTGAACCCTGGTATGATTTGATGCCCCTCTATAGTGGTAAATTAACGGGGGATAGTGAGCACCTTCAGAAGCGTTTTAGTGTACGTGCTAAAACCGGGTCATTAGTGGGCGTCAGTTCTCTGGCTGGCCGAATCGAAGATTTACATTCAATTGATACGGGTGAAGCGCGTATATGGCGCTTTGCGATACTGTTAAACGGTGATCGGGTTGACCATAGTGATCAACGTGATGCTGTATTACAGGAATTGTTACAACAGATCGTCTCCCATACATCTCGATAGAATGGCTCGAACATCAAGCCAGCGTGTTATTTCATTTGAATTCAAATGACAGATAAAGAACAGCGTAGACACCCGAGTGACTTAACTGCACCCAAGCAACCGCTGACAGGTGTAAGAGTTATTGAAATGGCGGGTCTGGGTCCGGTGCCTTACGCAGGACAATTGTTGTCAGACATGGGTGCTGAGGTCATATCTGTTGCACGACCTCAACAGGCATCCAATCAAGTGGAAGATCGTGGCAAACGTTCCGTTGTCATGGATTTGAAAAATCCCCAAGCCCTGGATGCGTTACTACAACTTATCGACACAGGCGATATACTGATAGAAGGGTATCGACCGGGAGTAGCTGAACGGCTTGGTTTTGGGCCAGAGCTTTGTCTGGAACGCGTACCGCATTTAGTATACGCACGAATGACAGGCTGGGGACAGAACGGTCCGTGGTCGCAAATGGCAGGCCATGACATTAACTATATAGGATTAACAGGTGTGCTACATGCCATTGGCACACAGGGAGAAGTGCCGCCACCACCGCTTAATTTACTGGGTGACTATGCTGGCGGTTCAATGTTTCTGGTTGCCGGTGTACTTGCTGCGTTATACGCTGCACAAAAGAGCGGGCGGGGCGATGTCATTGATGTGGCCATGATAGACGGTGCTGTTTCCCTGTTTGGACTTATGTTGTCCATGCACGCAGACGGACGTTGGTCGACAGATCGTTGCAGTAATATGCTCGATGGTGCTTTGCCTTACTACAGATGCTATCGCTGCCAGGACAATCGTTTTGTTGCGGTCGGTGCATTAGAATCTGCGTTTTTTGATCAGATGCTGGTAAAACTTGACATAGATTCCGTAGATTATGGTGACCGTGAAGACCCAGCTCAACACTCACGACAGCATGCGTTATTGGAATCATGTTTTGCCAATCGCGAGCGGGATGATTGGGCCAAACTATTTGATGGGTCGGATGCCTGCGTGACACCCGTACTCGATTTCATTGAAGCGAGTAATCATCCGCAAGTAAAGTATCGACAAACTCTGGTTAAACATGCCGGTATTATTCAATCCAATATTGCACCTCGTTTTTCAAACTTCGAAAATGTGTCTGCTAAAACGGTATCTCGAGGAGCTGATACAGAGGCGGTATTGCAGGAGTTGCCGTTGTCAGCGGATTTGATCGATAGTCTGATTGAATAATAAACGAAATCGTGAATCCTGCTGATGCCATCTGAGTCGAACCCTTTGTCCACTAACAGACATGCGGTGATCGCAGGTGGTGGTATTGCTGGTTTAACAACAGCAATTTGTCTTGCGCTTGAAAACTGGCAGGTCACTTTGTTGGAAAGTGCTGAAGAATTTGAGTCTATCGGCGCCGGTATACAGATCAGCCCTAATGGTAGTCGTATTCTTGAACGCATCGGTGTGTTACGCGAGTTAACAGATGACTGGTTTGAACCTGAAGCGCTGGAATTACGCCATGGTAAAAGCGATCGGCAGTTACTCTATTTACCCATGCGTGAAAAAGCGCATCAAAGATGGGGCGGACGTTATTTTCAAGTATTCCGGCCTGATCTGATTGCAGCACTTCTGCGTGTTATTGAACAACATGATTCAATAAGGTATCAGACAAAAACGAGAGTCACTGGATACTCACAAAATGATACGGCTGTAGAAATTTATACGTCAACAGGTCAATCCCTAAGCGCAGATCTATTGGTGGCTGCTGATGGTGTGCACTCTACAATACGTGGGCAACTGGGTGAAGTATCAAGGAATCTCGAACAAACTACAGCTGAGCCACGATTTACTGGCAATGTAGCATGGCGTGCAGTTGTACCTGTTGATTCACTGGGTGACGCCACGCCACCACCTACTGCTTGTGTTTGGACAGGTGAACACAAACATGCTGTCACAACGCGTATCCGTGCCGGGAAGTGGGTGAACTTTGTTGGCATTGTAGAGGAGGAAAACTGGCAGCAGGAAGGGTGGCGCCACGCAGGAACAAAGGAGCAGGCATTAGCTGACTTTGGTGGCTGGAATGATGGCATAACGGCGATAATCAACGCGGCAGATACGCTGTATCGCTGGGCGCTGCTGGATCGTCCGGCCTTGTCTGCCTGGTCAGATCGACGGGTTGTGTTAACCGGTGACGCTGCGCACGCCATGTTGCCTTCTATGGCGCAAGGTGCTGTTCAGGGGATTGAAGATGCCTGGGTATTGGCGCAATGCCACAAAGATTCAACAGACGTCTCATTTGCTAATCAGTGCTTCTTTGAAAAAAGAATTGAACGCACGCAGCGCGTGCAGCAGGAATCAGCCTCGAACCTTCATCTGTTTCATAAGAGCGGTATGGTTGATCAGATTGTTAGTTATGCTCCTATTTGGTTAGCAGGAAAATTGATTCCGTGGGCAATTTACCGTCGTAGTGACTGGCTCTACGGGCAAGGTCCGCTTTGAGCCGACGGTATTATCAATCGTGTGTAAATGAATGCCCATCCCCCGTTAATTGGGTAGAGCCATTGGGTAGAGCCTTGTTATCTAAATAGACTGTCTAACATGAGGTTAGAAGTATTTTAAATCTCGGTCTTTGGGACAATCTGAGGGAATGGGGCAACGCGATTACAGATTGTTCTGTAAATAGTTGAAAAATGGCGCGCCCGGAAGGACTCGAACCTCCGACCACCTGGTTCGAAGCCAGGTGCTCTATCCAACTGAGCTACGGGCGCAACCCCCCTATTATAACCATTTGTATTGGAGTTGACCTATTAATTGCAGATAAAATCTGCAAATGCTCGCATGAGTGCCGTGTAGGCAATAACTGGCGGAATCTCACTTATATTGGTCTGCGAACAAAATCTGATAGCATGGCAAGAGGTGTCTTTGCTTTCAACAATCGAGGCGATTGCAATTTATGGCAGGTGGTTGGTCAAAAGACGGATCTGTGCAGGACCAGATCGATGCCAGTATCAATGATGCGGTAGCAAATGCCAGGCGACACCTGCCGAATGCGCAATCGGGTGAGAGCCTTGAGCACTGTGAAGAGTGCGAGGTGGATATTCCAGATGCCAGGCGTAAAGCCTTGCCGGGGGTTCGCCGATGTGTCGTATGCCAGGAAGCGCTAGATAAAGAGCAAAAATCTGCCGAGCTATTTAATCGTCGAGGCAGTAAGGATAGTCAGTTACGCTAATACTTCCGATTAATACTTCAGATAAATCTTGCCTGATAAAATCGGGCTAGTTGAATTACTGCAACACAATAAAATTGTTTTAACTCTCTGCAATAGCAGCTTGCGCCATTCTTTTGTTAATCGTTTCAGTGAATCGCCTTAGTGTTGTTGACATGGCGTCGCGTGGCAACATGATTTCGATAAGCTGAAAGCAGCTGTCGTCTTCGTGAGCGGCTGCCAGAGCTTTTTCGAATTCTGCTGGTGTCGTGACGCGCGATCCTTTGCCACCCAGATTATCGGCAAGTTTGGCAAACTGCCAATCATCCAGATCGTTGTACCCCGTATCTTTCTGAAATGCCTTGAGCATTCCCCAGGCGGTATTGTTAAACACCAGTACGATGGGTTTAAGATTAAGCCGTTTGGCATTCCCAAGTTCCCAACCTGTCATTTGAAACGCGCCGTCACCGACCAGTACCAATGGGCGAACGCCACTGGCTACCTCAAGACCTATACCGAAGGGAATTCCGGTGCCCATGGTAGCGTAATACCCAGGCGCCACTAACGCCGTGTGTTTCATATCCATGGCGGTAAACAGGCAGTCGCCCATATCAGATGCAATAGGTACTTCGTCGTGTTGTTCCAGATATTGACTGACAATGGCAGCAATATCTGCGGGTAAAATCGGTGCATCCGGATTTTCTACAGTGACGTTGTAGCTGTCTGGTTCGGGCTTGGCATGTCCCACCTTTTCAGCAATATGTAGCATCGCGTCTATGAGCCCTTCCAAAGTGATGTTCTGGTATACATGATGCGCGAAACGTACTTCTGCATCGAATGCGTGAGCGGTATTTCGCATATCCAGTTCGTACTTGGATACACCGAAATTAGTATCACAGAGAATCACGCCAAGCATGAGCAAGCCGTCGCTGCGTTCAATCAGTTTTCGGGTTTTCTCTTCACCGGCTAATCCCAAATAGGTGTCAGCTACCGGCGCATCGGTTTGAGCAAGCGTACCTCGACCCATAAAACTTGTAGTGACCGTGATACCGAGTGCTTGCGCCAATGCTGCAACCTTGTCTTCCAGAGCGAATCGACGTACTTCAACGCCAACCAGCAGCGCGGGACTGCTCGCACATCGTAATAGTTCCATGACTGCCCTGGCAGCGGCTTTTGCCCCTTCTTTATTATCAGCAGGTGGTTTAAATGCCGGCACCGCGTCGATATCAGCCGTGACCATATTACGTGGAAATTCTATATACACAGGTCTCGACATGCGTCTTGCTGTGGTTAATACACGTGCTATTTCATCTGCAGCTGTATCGACGTCATCCAGTACGCATTGAGCGCAGGTGACTTCGCGCATAATCAGCAGTTGACTGTCTAAATGCTTTACCTGGTGATGCAGACCCAATTCCTTGTCTCGTTGATCGGTACCAGGCGCCCCGGATATAACTACCAGTGGTGTTTTTTCGGCATAGGCTGTCGCAATCGGATTTATCATATTGAGCGCACCTGCGCCGTACGTGACGCAGGCTACACCAATAGAACTACGGTAGCGAGCAGCTGCGTCTGCAGCAAATCCGACAGCAGGCTCATGGCTCAAAGTGTATAAAGGTAACGTTTTTTCGGCCTCGATCACTTTAAAGAAAGGCAGGGCAAAATCGCCCGGTATACCGAATATTTCTTCGGCTCCGTATGCTTTAAGCGCTTCGAGGAGTGCTATCGCAAGCTGCATTTTCGTGACTAATCCAGGCTAGGCATGTGTGCGTGACTTTTGTGGGTCATAAATGGGGCTGTCGACAACCGTGGCAGTGGTGTCTATACCGTCGCCCGATACCTGCAATACAGTGCCGGCTGCCAAGTTTGGCTGTATATGGGCAAGTGCCAACGATTTTCCCAGCCGGGTGGAATAGCAGGGGCTGTTGACCAGGCCAACATCAGTTCCGTCAAGGCTTAGTTTTTCACCGCCAGCGAGCATGTCGGCATGCGCTACGTCGAGAGTCACATTGTTAATTTTCTCTGCACCTTTTGCTTGCAGAAGAGCCTGTTTGCCGCGGAAATCACGCTTGTCCTTATGTACGGTGAATCCCAAACCTACTTCCCACGGTGTATTACTCTCGGTCATGTCGTAACCATAAAACAATAGTCCGGCTTCTATACGTACTTTGTCCAGAGCAGTAAAAGAGCAGGGCATCACACCGGCTGAGACAAGCTTGTCCCATATGTCGCCAATAACAGCTGCATCAGCGAAAATCTCGTAACCACGTTCACCGGAGTAACCCGTACGTGATAGTCGGCAAGGGTGTGAGAACAGAACAGCCGGTGCGTGCTCGAAATAGGACAAGCTGGTCAAATCAATATCACAATTCTTATCAAGTATTGAACAGGATTCAGGGCCCTGGACAGATAGATCATGAAGATCGTCTGTAAACTGTATCTCCACGTCTCGCCCTGCAGCGGATTTTTCTAACAGCGCCATCGTATCCCCCGAGCCGTGAACAATCATCCATTCATTGTTGCCGTTATTAGAGACTATGGCATCGTCGGCGATACCACCGTTATCGGTTAATACACAAAGATAGGCTGAGGAGCCGGGTGCAATACGGGACATGTCTCGCGTTGTCAGATGGTCCAGCGTTGCTATAGCATCCGGGCCTCGAACGAAAACTTTTTTTAATGGCGACATGTCAAACATACCGGCACGTTCTCGCACGGCGTCATGTTCCAAATTTGGATCTGTGTCATAGGTCCATGCCGTGCCCATGCCGTTCCAGTCTTCCAGGCCCGAGCCCAGTGCTCTGTGCCGCGAAGCAAGTGCAGATGTGCGACTGAGTTCTTCTGTCATGGGTATTCCTCTTCGAATTGTGTCACTGTAGCGTGGACGTTGATGTGCTGAAGTTTACAAGAATGCGAAGCCGGAGTGTTTGGCTATTTCACTCTATCAGGACCTGGCATATTTAATAAAAGGAGTTTGCGTGGCAATATTATCGTACAGGTATCTAGCCTCTGTATTGAAATCCTGTGTCAACCAATAGACCTGACTCTGACCGGTTTCATCAGCTCGGGCGTAGACTGATTCTATCAGTAGTCGGGCAACTCCCTGTCCTCGCGATTCTTTCTCCACAAAAAGATCCTGCAAGTAACAAACATTCTCGATTGTCCAGCAGTGGCGATGGAACAGGAAATGTACAATTCCGATGATTCTGCCATCATCATTTCGCGCAGCCAGCCCGTTAAATTCATATTTTTCCTGGCTAAACAGGCGTGACCAGGTGGACTCGTAGACGGCATCCGGGAGTTCGGTTTTGTAATACTCGAGGTAGTTGCGCCATAGTGACCGCCAGGCTTCTTTGTCGTTTTCAGTAAATTCGCTGATAGTTGTTTTCATTTTTCTTCCGGGTCGGTGATTTTTCAGGTACTTACAGTGAGGCGCCTGTAATTGCTGACTCAAAGGCTTATCTCCTCTTGGACAACATCTAGAATGCGCATTATTGGGTGAATTATGGGGCAACCGTTGGTTGATGTATAATCTCACTTCCGTCCAGCATAAGGTGAGCTCATTGTTTAAATTTCTATCGATTGATTTTTTAAAGCGCACTGCACTTACTTCTCGTGCGTGGTTGCGCAGTGTGGCCTTCGTTTTTGCAGGTGCATTGCTGTTTGTGGGGCAATCCCATGCCCAGTCAGCACTGGATGAAATACTCAAAGATGGCAAGCTCAAGGTGGGTACAACCGGTGACTGGAATCCGATGACGGTTCGAGATGCGGCGACCAATTCCTACAAAGGATTCGATATCGACATCATGACCGAGCTGGCAACGGATCTGGGCGTAGAGCTTGAGTTCGTACCGACTGACTGGAAAACGCTGGTCAATGGCGTGACATCGGGCAAGTACCACATGACAGGCTCAGCATCCATTTCCCCTGCACGTATGAAAGTCGCTGGTTTTTCCGAAAGTTATATATCCGTTGAGATGTTCCCGTTCACAACAGCAGAAAACGCAGCAAAATTTGATGGTTGGGATTCGGTTAATCAATCATCAGTGAAAGTAGCGACAACATTGGGCACTTCATTTGAAAAACTCGTCAGAGAATGGTTTCCTGATGCCGAGATAAAAATAGTGGAAGCGCCAGCTCGAGGTTATCAGGAAGTTCTCGCGGGTAGAGCAGATGTATTTGTAACCTCAAACATAGAGGGTGCTACATTGAAAAAAGAACACGGCGTTGTACAAATAGCCAACACTGATGCTCGTGCGCCAACGCCGATTGCCATGCTTTTGCCACAAGGTGACCAGGTATGGATTAACTATGTTAATAACTGGATCAAGGTAAAAGCGTTGAAGGGTTTCTTCGAGGGTAATCGATCGAAATGGGGCCTTTGATAGATTAGTGTGTTGACTTCCTGTCCGGCATTTTTTGAATTACCGGATCTAGTCTCTAACGTCTCTGTTTCAAATGTCCAATGAAGCAGCCGTCAGTATGCGTGGCGTCAACAAATGGTTTGACGATTTCCATGTGCTTAAAGATATCAATCTCGACGTAGCACAAGGCGAGCGTATCGTTATTTGTGGTCCGTCAGGTTCGGGGAAGTCCACCGTTGTTCGCTGCATTAACCAATTAGAGTTTCATCAAACAGGCTCGATCCATGTAGATGGTGTTGAGCTTACCAACAGTCGCCAGGGCAGACGTGCTGCGGCACGTATTCGCTCAGAGGTTGGTATGGTGTTCCAGCAGTTCAATTTATTTCCGCATCTAACTGTGTTGCAGAACCTGACGCTAGGTCCTGTCAAGGCACGTGGGATGAGCCAGGTGGATGCTGAAGCACGTGCCATGGACTATCTTGAGCGTGTGCATATACCTGAGCAGGCAGACAAAAAACCTGCTCAACTATCCGGTGGGCAGCAACAGCGTGTAGCAATAGCCCGTTCGCTGTGCATGGAACCTAAAATCATGCTATTTGATGAACCTACATCGGCACTCGATCCGGAAATGATCGCTGAGGTACTGGATGTCATGATTGAACTGGCAGAGGAGGGCATGACAATGGTTGTAGTAACTCACGAGATGGGATTTGCCAGGAAAGTCGCTGATACGATGGTCTTTATGGATGAAGGAAAGATAGTCGAATTAGCTGAGCCCACTCAGTTTTTTGCATCACCACGCACCGACCGTTGCCGTCAGTTTCTGCAGCAAATATTGCAACATTAACCGGGTGAATTATTGGTCCTTTGAGTAATTGTGTTAACACCTTGATGAGGAGAGTTTCCGTATCGACTACACAGCACTTACGGAATTTGATGCTGCCTCTAGTTAATCACAGGTTATCTCTGGTGCTCCTTTTAAGTGTTACCTTTATTACTGGTTGCAGTAATTCCAATTTGAAATGGTATGTTGTATCACCGTTTACCGAGCAGGGCAGGATCAATTTAAAATTCCTGATCACCGGTACGGGTGACACGTTGTTGATGTCACTGCTGGCACTATTCATATCTATTGTGTTGGGACTGCTGATTGCTATTCCGGGTATTGCCAGAAATCGCCCTGTACGAGCAACTAACATCGTATACGTTGAGCTGATCCGATCTATTCCGCTATTGCCACTGATTTTATGGATTTATTATGGACTGCCTGATATAGCCGGAATACAGCTTGATTATTTCTGGGCCGGGGTTATTGCTCTGGCCTTATCTGACAGTGCTTTTGAAGCAGAAATATTTCGGGCAGGTATCCAGTCGATACCACGGGGCCAGTCGGAGGCTGGCAGTACGGTCGGTCTGACCAAGTTTCAAAACATGCGCTATATAGTGTTGCCTCAGGCTATACGGCGCATTTTGCCCGCACTGGGTAATCAATTCGCTTACATGGTCAAGATGTCAGCACTTGTTTCGGTTATTGGATTGCAAGAGTTAACCCGACGGGCGAACGAACTGATCGTGACCGAGTATCGAGCACTGGAGATATACACCGTTCTCATCATTGAGTATCTGGTCATTATATTGATTATTGGTCAGGGTGTGCGCTGGCTGGAACGAAGAATGGGCTCAGACGAAATGGGCTCAGGTACTTAATTACTCAGGTACTTAGTCACTCAGGTACTTAGTAAACATCTGCTTTGAATTTTTTTGCATGACAGGATTCCGGCTTTCGTCCTTTGATGCTATCGGTTAAGCTCTTGGTTTGATCTTATCTCGTGGTTTCCGTTATGCGAATCCAAGGGGCGGTTGCCTTCTGGGCACGTCATGCACCGGACAAACCAGCTATCGCAGTTGGCAGAAGTGTTGTGTGCAGTTACCTGCAATTGCATTTACGCACCTTGGCATTAGCCCATTGGTTAAGCGGTTCGTGCTGGCAATTAAAGCCGCGAGCACGTGTTGTTCTTCTGACGCATAATTGCGTGGAGTTTTTCGAATGTCTGTTTGCTTGCTGGCATGCAGGCTTGATCGTTGTTCCTGTCAATAATCGTCTGCATCCGCGCGAAATTCGCTTTATCGTCAAGCAATGCGATGCTTCCCTTTGTCTGGCATCCGGATCACTGGTTAACAGATTCATCGAAGTGGGTGTGCCAGTGGTGGATGTTGATTCGCCAGAATACCGTCAGGCGCGTGATGCCGGTCCTATGCAATCTGCAGATGCAAGTGGGGCTATCCGTTCGAAAGTCGATACTCGCGCGCGTAAATCTTCCTCGGCCGTCACTGAAAAAGGTACGGCGTGGATTTTTTATACCTCAGGAACTACAGGGCAACCCAAGGGTGCGATGTTGTCTTTTCGCAATCTGGAAGTCATGTGCTCATGCTATCTGCGCGATGTCGATAATCAGTCCCCTTGGTCGAGTATTCTGCATCCGGCACCGCTAAGTCATGGGTCAGGCCTGTATTCTCTAGCGCATTTTCTCAAGGGATCCTGTCAGGTACTACCAGAGTCTGGTGGTTTTTCTGAAGATGAAACGTTTGATCTGATGTCTCACTGGTCAAATTGTGTGTTTTTTGCCGCACCCACTATGATTCGCCGTCTGACGCATTACTCGGGAGATGCCGATACTGCTTCTTTAAAAACCATAATGTTCGGTGGAGCACCTATGTATTTTGAAGATATAAAAGATTACATCGCTCGATTTGGACCCAAGCTCGCGCAACTGTACGGGCAGGGAGAGTCTCCGATGACTATCACCGCTTACACACAGTCAGTAGTTGCCGACATGGATCATCCGCAGTGGCAGGAACGGGTAACATCTGCCGGTCGTGCTCAATCAGCTGTCACCGTTTTCTGTGTCGATGAGCGTGGTTACCGTGTAGAGGCTGGTGATACAGGTGAAGTGATAGTTAAAGGTGAAACCGTTATGCAAGGCTATTGGGATAATGTGGGAGCGAGCAACGAGGTATTAAGAAACGGCTGGTTGTACACGGGTGATATCGGATCATTTGATACGGACGGAAATTTGACGCTAAAAGACCGAAGCAAGGATCTGATAATTTCAGGTGGTTCAAATATTTATCCACGAGAGGTGGAAGAGGTCTTGTTGACTTATCCTGACGTGGCAGAGGTTTCCGTTATTGGCAAGCCGGACCGGGAGTGGGGCGAATTGGTTGTCGCCTATGTTGTCATGGGAACAGATGCTTTAAGGCATAAGTGTTCTGTCGAAGAATTTATTGATGCATTGGATAAATTATGTATTGATCAAATGGCGCGATACAAAAGACCCCGACTGTATCGTTTTGTTGATTCACTGCCTAAAAACAATTACGGAAAAATACTTAAAAGCTCTCTTCGCCAGGATGAGGGGCATAAATCAAATACTGAGAATCGTGTCGATTAATTATCACTGAAAGCTCATTCGTTTCAACTATCAATATATAAACATGTTCTAACAACTAGCCGTAGGATGCAATTGGTGAACCGAGCTTGTTGCGCTCCGGTGTTATTCCTAATCCTGGGCCTGTTGGTAAGCGGATTTTTCCCTGGCCAATTTTTATACCGTTGACAGAGTCGTAGTGACCTTCAATATAGGGTTGCGCAATCCAGACTCCTTCATTTAGATGAGGTGCTACCGTTGATCCCACGTGCAAGCATGCAGCAGCAATAATGTCGCTCCCCCAAGCGTCATCACAAGTGTGGGGCAGATTGCACGCATTGCAGATGTCTCTCACCTGACGTAATCCGCTTATACCAGCGAATCGTGTCAGTTTAAATCCGAAGCCATCACACCAACCGTTACCCGCTGCATTAACTACGGTCTGCACATCGACACTGCTCTCATCGATATAGATCGGATGATTTATCGATTTACGTAGGGTGATAATTTCCGCAAGACTGTTGCAGGGTTGTTCGAAAACTACCGGTACGTGGCGTAGTGCATTTGATGCGAAGAGGGTGTCCCTTGTCGTCCAGGATCGGTTGGCATCAGCTGCCAGGCGCATATTATTGCCCGTCACTTCATAGACTTTAATGATGGTTTCTATATCTTCGGCAATCTCTCTGCCACCAACTTTTATTTGTAGTCGCTCAAATCCTTGATTAAGTTTCTCAGCAGCTATTCGTGCAGCTTCATCCGGCGTAACCGAGCCTGTCGTATAGTAGCTTGGTACCTCTTCAGTTTGAGCACCACCGAGTAAATCACAGACTCTGGCGCCGTAGTGTTTGCCAGCAAGATCCCATAGCGCAATATCGACAGCAGCCTTTGCATAGTTATGACCGTTTAGATGTTTTTCCATACAGTTGTGAATGGTGTTGATAGCCAGTGGATTCTCTGCGATCAATGGCGGGGCCAATTCGCAGAGAGCGGCCACCGCGCCTCGCGCATGTTCGGCGGCATAGGTCGGGCCGACAGGGCAACATTCACCGAATCCTGTCAGCCCGCAATTAGTGACTAATTCCACAACTGTTGAACTAACTGAATAGAGACTGCCGCCAGAATAGGTGTATGGACCATTGGCGACGGGTAGCTCAATGCTGTAGACGTGGATAGCTGAAATTTTCATGACGCTGCTCTAGCTGATTCGCATTCAGGCTGTTATTGCGATCTTTTCGGTTGGTTGAATGTTTCGGTTGGGCTTATGGTAGAGGGGTAGAAAGTCTATGAGTGGTTAGAATGCAAGAGAGCATGGTTACAGCGTGATGTTGCCATTTCAGCTCTTAAGTGGGTGGCGCACCACCTGCAGCTGTATTTTTGGATATATAGTTTTCCAGCTCTTCTACTTTAGCACCATCAACCTCTAATTTTACATCACTGTCGACAATCTTCTGCCATATACCGGTTGCTCTCTCGGTAGCTGTTTTACCACCTTTTTCTGTCCATGTGCCGAAGTTGGACCAGTCGGCGACCAAGGGCTCATAGAATTCTGTCTGATAGCGTGACAGCGTGTGCTGTGCTGCAAAAAAGTGCCCACCAGGTTCAACCTCTGACAATGCATCAAGGCCGATTGCTGAGTCGTCTGCCTGTGTCTCATGGCAGAGTTCAGCAACCATTTGCAGTACTTCAATGTCCGTGATCAATTTTTCATAAGATACGCTTAAGCCGCCTTCCAGCCAACCGGCCGCATGTACCGTGATGGTCGCGCTGGATAACATACATCCCCAGAGACCAAACTGATTTTCATTGGCAGCTTGTACATCAGCAATATTCGCAGCTGAGCCACTGGCACAACGCCAGGGTAGTCCTGTGCGTCGGGCTAACTGACCCGCTGCCAAGGATGCTTTGAAGTGCTCCGGTGTGCCAAATGCAGGCGAACCAGATTTCATATCAACGTTTGATGTGAAGGTACCGTAACATACGGGAGCACCGGGGTTTACAAGTTGAGTGAGTGTAATGCCGGCTAAAGCCTCTGCATGCGACAGTGTCATGGCACCAGCAACGGTTATAGGAGCCATCGCTCCCATCAGTGTAAAGGGTGTCACTATCGACACCTGATTGTAGCGAGCGAAATCAATCAGTCCCTGTGCCATCGGCACGTCAAGCTGTCGCGGTGAGTTAGTGTTTATAATTGTGTGGGCATGTGGGTGTGCTGCAAATTCCTCATCTGACAAACCACGAAATTGCTGCAGCATTTCAAAGCTCTGTTCGACCTGTGGTGTACCGCGAGAAAAAATGAACGGCAGCTTTTCAGTTAGTTGTAGCTGCGCCTGCATAGTAAAGTAGTGACGAACATTGATGGGAACATCTTGAGGTTCTACCAGCGGTGGCACCATGTGCAAGACGTCAAAGTGTTCGGTTATTTTTATAAGTTCACGAAGATCGCGCGCACACCCGGGACGGCGCCCGCGTATAAGATCAGTTGCATGGGGTGCGCCGGCCGCAGGCTGAAAAACTACTGCTCCGGGTTCCAGGGTTACATCTTTGTTTCGTGTTGCAGCCCGGCAGGTGATAGACGTTGGCGCTGAAGCAAGCGCTGCTTCAACCATTTCACGTCCGATGTAGACCATCTGATTTTTCTCATCGACTGTAGCTCCGCCTGAACGAAACAGTTGACGCGCTTGCGGTAACAGGACTTTAATCCCGAGACTCTCTAACGCTTCGTATGCCGCCACATGCATCGCTTCGATGCGATCATCAGAGAAAACGTTGATCGCTGGAAATGGATTACGCAGATGTCGGTAATCGATATCTCGTGGAACATGCTGTCCGGGTTGATGGTCGCCGGTTTTACGTCGTCTCGAACGGCGCCTGGATCGCCCCGTGTCAGGTGTTGTCGATTCGCTAACCATATCAACCACGCATGGCATTGCCGGCAGGATCATAGGGTGAGGACGCTATGACACGTGCAGAACGTTCCACACCTACGACATGAACGCTCAGTTCGGTGCCGATATCAGTCGCATCGCGGTTAACCATTGCCATGGCTATTGATTTACCAAGAGTATGGCCGTAAGCGCCTGACGTGACAAAACCCACCATCTCACCTTTGTGCCAAACGGGTTCGTATCCGCTTGCGTCTGCATCATCAGCATCGACTTCGAGGGTGACTACATACTGAGCCGTTGTGTTGTTATCGCGTTCGGCCAACGCAGCTTCACGACCTATAAAATCGCCCTTGTCCCAATCAATCCACCGATCCATGCCAGTTTGTTGAGCGGTGTAGCTCTGGGTGAACTCAGCTGACCAAATGCCGAAGCTTTTCTCAATGCGTAAACTTAGCATCGCGTTGTAGCCATACTCTTTTATGCCATGATCCGAGCCTGCTTCGAGTAGTAAACGACGTAGCAGGATATGTTCGGCTGAACTACAGTTGATCTCGTAACCCAGTTCACCCGAGACTGATACTCTTGTGACCCTCGTGCGCAGCAATCCGACGTCAACCTTGGCACATCCCATAAAGGGTATGTCTGCAACCGGGTCTGTGGTGACGCTTTGTAATACCTTGAGTGAATTTGGCCCGGACAGACTAAAGCCAACAGTGGCGTCGGAGATATCGTTTACCTGTACATCACCACTCAAATGGTCATGAAACCAGCGCATGTGCCAGGCACGTAAATAGTAAGACCCCATAAGCCACCATTTTCCGTCTCCCCAGTTGATAACTGTTAAATCACCTTTGAGTTTACCGCCGGGGGAGAGCATCGGTGCTAATCGCGCACGTCCCGCGCTTGGAAGTTTTGATGCCAGAAGATGGTTGAGCCATTTTTCAGCATCTGGTCCTGTGATCTCGTAACGCGAAAAACCACTGATATCGAGAAGACCGACAGTTTCACGCACAGCTTTGCATTCTGCAGCAACGATATCGTGTGCATTTGAACGACGTAAGCTCGGATTCTCTACAAAAGAGGTGTCAGGTGCAAAATAGATCGGCACCTCCAGTCCCCAGCTCTCGCCCCAGCGACATCCGGCCGCAGACATTTCACTATAGGCAGGCGACATTTTCAGCGGTCGCCCTGCAGGCAGTTGCTCGTTCGGGTAGGACATGACAAAACGTCGTGAATAAAATTGACCTGTTGTCTGTTTAATGTATTCACGATTTTCTGTATGTGGCCCGTATCGCGCTATATCCATCGGATAGACATCGGCTTCAGCCTCACCGTGAATCATCAGTTCCGCGAGTGACTTACCTACACCGCCACCTTGAAGGAAACCTGCCATGACGCCACAGGCACACCAGTAGCCCGGTTTGCCATCGACTTGCCCAACCAGCGGATTGCCATCAGGTGAAAAAGTAAAAGCGCCGTTCACCCAGGTTTTAACACCGACATCTTGCAGACAGGGATAACGCTCAAAGCCAAGCGTTAGTTCATTTTCGATACGATCTGTTTGTTCCTTGAAAAGCTCCATGCCGTAATCCCATGGTGCACCGTCCATCGCCCAATGTTCGTGATTGACCTCGTAGATGCCGAGCAATACACCTTTCTGATCCTGACGCAGATAGGTAAAACCCTCAAGATCGACAGTCATGGGTACTTCGAAATCAATTTCCTCGAGTTGTGGAATAGTGTCTGACACCAGATAGTGATGCTTAAGAGGGGAAACGGGAAGTTCGATGCCCGCCATGCGTCCGACCTGTTTTGCCCACAAGCCAGCTGCATTGACTACATGCTCGCAAGTTACCACACCCTTATCGGTAATGACTCGCCAGCCACTGGCAGTTTGTTCCAGCGACTCTACTTTTGTGTGCTCGTGATATTCAGCACCATTCTTTTTTGCAACTGCAGCATAAGCCTGTACAGTACCGGTGGTATCGAGATAGCCTTCACGATCTGCCCACATGCCACCAAGTATCCCGTGAGTAGACATGATTGGACAGAGTTCGCCTGCTTCATCAGGTGTTACGAGGCGACAATCATCAATACCGATGGATTGAAAAACCCGGTAGGCAGATTGCAGCCATTCCCAGCGATCAGGGGTGCCGGCTATCGTCAAGCCGCCTGTCATATGCAGGCCGATACACTGACCGCTCTCTTCTTCAATCTGTTTTAGCAGGTCGATGGTGTAGGCCTGCAAGGACGCCATATTAGGATCAGCATTTAGCGCATGTATACCACCAGCCGCATGCCAGCTAGATCCAGCTGTTAAAACCGAGCGCTCAAGCAAACAGACGTCTTTCCAGCCGTACTTAGCCAGATGATAGAGTAAGGAACAACCAACGACACCGCCGCCGATGACTACTACGCGGTAATGATCTTTCATGCTGACCTCTTGCTTGGATTGGGCAGATTGCCTGTCGGACATATAGGCCTTTCAGGCGGATAGTGATCAGTATACTGTTAGTGGATGCTGATCTGAATATCGTTTTATATATCCCAGCGACGTTGATATTTGGTTGCTCGACTCTACTTTCTAGATCGTACCGTGAGGTTAGACTGCTGCCGATAGGTATGGTGTCACCAATTGCATTGTAGCTGAGCGAGATCATGTAGCTAATAAAGTTGGTGGATTAGTCCGATACAGCTTTGTCAGCTAATTGACTCTATGCACGACTGCAGATCAGATTGGCTATTGTTGGCACTGATTCATTTTAAGAGAATGTCTTTTGTTGTTATTTGTTTTTGAAAGATACTTTTCGAATAATGTCTAGCCCCTCGGTTTCTGGTCAATAATTCACTTGTTATTAATCGAAAACATTTCCGATAAGCAGTTAACACATTCTGTTAGCTAAATACTTCTATTTTATTTATGTATATCAATCGTGGTATTACCAGTATTCAGTAGCTAAAGCTATTAGAAATAGACCTTTGCGTCTTATGGCTAATTATTTGACGAGCTTTACAGATAGGAGTGAAAGATTAATGTTTAATTGCCCGCAATCGTATATTTAAATAAATTTGAGGGAGCTACGATGAAATTATCTACGTTGGGTCAATTTGGAGTGGTATTGTTTTTAACAACGAGTGCTGTTGCAGCCAATCCAGCTAAAACATCTAATCCAACTGCTATAGTTGATGGAAGTCCAGCAGCGAGTGGCATAGTTGATATTCTTACAGAGTCTCAAGAAAACGTGATTAAGTCCTCTTTTTCAATAGCTGAAAAGAAACTTGTATTACACGGTAAAGAGCTTTTTGGTTTTGATTCAGAGTTTCTAGGCGAAAATAGTGAACAAGCTTTGGCTAACCTTGTTAGTAATCTTGAAAGGATGGAAAAACTTGTATCTATAGAAGTGATCGGACACACTGATTCAACTGGTACAAAAAAAGCAAATTTACGGATATCTGCACAGCGCGCAAAGTCAGTTCAAGCTTTTTTGCAAGGTGCATATCCCGAAATACACGTGAGTGCAAAGGGTTTAGGCGAGACTTATCCATTACATTCGAATGCTACGAAAAAAGGGCGTGAACTAAATCGTCGGGTTGAGATTCTTGTATCTGTTGAAACGGCTGTGAACTAGTAAACAAACTACTGTAGTGGACTGTAAATAGTTGTTTTTAAAGTAAAAAGAAGAATAAGAATGTGGTGAATTAATCTTTTTTCGAGACTGTAAATCATTCTGTGTAAACGTCCATGACAGTTACAGGTAAGCAGT
>CAYPMR010000023.1:0-49350 GCA_964411665.1 uncultured Granulosicoccaceae bacterium
CGAACATCAGCCCCGTTTATCAGGGACTGCGAGCTCAGGCAGCTGAATCCAAAGCGACTGCCGAATCGCTTCGCTCTCGCCTGGGACAGACGCGAGCTCTTTTGGAAAAAGAACTGGGCCGTGCAGACCAAAGTACTAAAGTCGAGCGTGAACTATCTGAGCTATCTCGTGACTACACAATCAACAAAGGCATTTACGAAGATTTGGTAAAAAGACGTGAAAACGCTCGTGTGTCAATGGTGCTGGGTAAAGAAAAGCAAGGTGTACTGTATCGAATTCAGGAGCCTGCTAACTTTCCGGTACTGCCAAGCGGCTTACGGTTTATGCATTGGGCCGCCTTGGGTTTGCTGCTAGGTGCAATCTTGCCTTTTCTTTACCTGATTGTATTTGTGAAGCTTGATCCACGAATTCGTACGGCCTCCAGCATCATCAATGACCTGGATCTGCCGTTACTGACCGTAGTACCACACATGTCTTTACCAGGTGAGCAACGCGGCTGGATACACGGCAAGTTCGCCATATTCGCAGTGGTTGCCGCAGTTCTGGCAATCTATGCCATCACTGGTTTCATTAAACTTTCTCAGGGCCTTGCCTGATATGACCGACAGAGCAAAAATCGCCAATGTGCGTTCCATTCTGGACAGTACTGCGCGTAAGTCTGACAGACGTTCCCTTAAAGTTGCAGGGCTGACAGGCGTACAGCCCGAGCGTGGTGTTAGCGATCAACTTGGTGGCAACCATAATGTTGCCAACCGCAATGTTGATAGAGGGCATGTTGCTAAAGCGAACGTTGCCAACCGCAATGTTGATAGAGGGCATGTTGATAGAGGGAATGTTGATAGAGGGAATGTTGCTAGAGGGAATGTTGCTAGAGGGAATGTTGCTAGAGAATACGCGGTAAACCCTAACTCCTCCATGGTCCCTGTTGCCGAACGTACGCGTCAGCAAAATGCGAGTAGAAGTCTTCAGGCGGCTGATGATGCACTGTCTCTCGCTGAGCGAGAGCGTCATGAACTGGCGCGCATGGAAGAGTCCCGACTTTTTTCTGATCGCCAGCTCGATCAATTAGGTATCGTTCATCCGCGGTCGAAAAACCGGGCTATGGTTGATGCCGTGCGTCAGTTGCGTACCAAACTCTTCTCGTTGCGCCGTAATGGTAACTTTTCGGTGTTGGTCAGTTCAGTTGTGCCGCATGGCGGTGGCAGTTTCGTCGCATTGAATCTTGCCGCAGCAATTGCGTTTGACCAAACTAAAACCAGCCTGATGGTTGATGCCAATCTGCAAGATCCCGTGCTGCACAAGCTGCTGAAATTGATTGGACGTGAGGGCGCCCATGGTCTCGTTGATTATCTCGAAGCGCCTGAGATTGGCATTGAGAGAATAGTGAATCCCAGTGGTATTCCACGCATGAGAATCATACCAGCGGGCATTGCCATCGACCGACATTCAGATGAGCATTTATCATCTCAGCGATGTCAGAAGCTGATGATCGATATTAAGGAACGTTATGGAAACCGTTATGTGGTCGTAGACGGGCCGCCAATGGCAACCTCCGCTGATGCAAGGATTTTATCCGAGATGTGCGATTTTATCGTACTGGTCGTGCCCTACGGTGCGGTCACAAGTAGCATGCTGGATTCGATTGTTGACGAGATTGATGAGACTAAACTTGCTGGTGTCGTACTTAACGATCAACCTGAGTAAGTTGGATTCAGGCAATATTTGACTACTGAACTGTATAGTTGTGCTGCATTAAATAGCATTTCTTCAGTCTGAAAAATACAGCATGTAAGTGCCGATTGCTAACTCGGCCTAACCGTTGCACTGTAAATGGTGATGTAAGTTCTGCTAGTTAAACAGGCAACGCCGTGATCATGTCTACCAAATTCATCCAGAGACTCTCCTGCGCGATAGTATTGTCACTATCGTGCGGTCTGCTGCACTCCCTTGAAGTAGGATTCGAAATATCTAATGTTACTGCTGCCACTGACAACGTAGACCAGGACAATCAAGGTCTCGAAATAGAAGGCGCGGTTAACACATCGACCCTGACAATCTTTGGCAGTCAAACATCGTCACGGCTCTCAGCCGGGTTTCTTGGTGAGCTCGGTGGTCAAAGGCGTTTTCAATCAGAACTTGATGATGAGGCAAGCTCGATTACACGCTTTTTCGGTTCTATCGATTTAGAGCTAACGCGCCAGATTTCATGGTATTTCGGTGCTGTATTGGGTGGCTCCCTGACAGATAATGCAGTAGCCGTAACAAACGAGACAGAGCTACTGCGTAACCGCCGTAGTGTGTTTCTGACTGGTCCGGAACTTGATCTGCAATTTAGTTCAGTTCAGCGGCTTGAAGGGCACTTATTTTCGATCGCCAATTCCGATGACGACGGCAGTTCATTGCCAGATTTTCTGGAACTTGAGCTCGACTATTCACATCAACTTGGTGGTGGGCTTGCATGGGGTGCGACACTCGATAATATTCGTGCTGATAATTCCTCTACCGATCCCGGCTTTAATCGATTGACCTTTGGACTGACTGGTAGTCGGACACGAAATTTAAATACCTGGGAGGGGTTGATTGGCGGGACACGGTTTGATTCGGATGAAGACGATGCATTTGAAACCAGTGGAGCGATTGCTCAACTGCAATACAGGCGACAACTTTCCGAGATTAACGAGGTTTTCGCTCAGGTTTCTAGATCCATCGTTGATGATACCTTGTCGGAAACAAACAGTCTTCTGACAACAGGAAATGCCAGAGTCGCAGAAACACCGGGTGTCTTTAATGATACGGTGTTTCGCATTGGCCAGTCCTTTGGCGGTACGATCACATCTTTTGCCTGGGACGTAGGCTTTGGTGAGGCAGACTTCGAAGGCATTCTCGATGGTGCCGGGTTTACTACAGATGCTGTTGAGTTACAGGATCAGCGCCGTATGTTTGCCAATCTGAATTTCACTCGCTCACTGAGCCCAAAGTTTTCAGCAGGGTTTACCTTCAATTATCAATCCGAAGAATTTTTGAATCTTCCGGATAATTCTGAATCGCTTTTGGGCGCAGCGACGATCAGTTACTTTTTCGGTGATTTCAGGCTCAACCTGACATATCAGGCGGAGTTGATGGATGAATTGGATACAATGCAAGGTGGCCGGAACATCATTGATGTTGTTGAGAATCAAATACTGATAGGGTTGATTTTTTCTCCTCCAACCAGAGCACAAAGAGAAGAAATCGAGAGGCTAAGAGCTCTTTTATAGCATGGAAAAACCTCTCACTGTTCTACGCCACATTCGTAATTACGCTACTGGTGGATTGATCTCGGCGATAATAGGCGTTATCTCCTTTCCCATTCTGACACGCAGTCTTTCAGTCGAGGACTATGGTGTACTCGGGCTGGTGCTGTCGACACTCACGCTGATTGTGGCTGTTGGCAAGTTCGGCATTCAACATTCTATTATTCGGTTCTATGCTGAGGTAAGTAACAGCAATAGCGAATTTACCGAAAAGCAATTCTTCACGACGACGCTAATGCTAGGCGTGTTACTCGGGGTTGCAGGAATAATCTTTTGTCTGGTGGTAGGTTTTTCATTCGCCCCAATTTTTGCTAATTCCGAGAAAGTCAGCATATATTTTATGATAGGCACGCTGTACGTATTCTTTCGAATGCTCAGTAGTAATATGTGCAATGTGCTAAGCGCACAGCTTAAAAGTAGCGTGGTAATGTTCTCGGTAGTGGTGCGACGCTTTACGTATCTTGCAGTTATATTGCTTTACGCGTTTACAAACTCTCTTTCGGTAGCAATGGTTGTCGGTGCTTTTGTTGTTGGTGAGTTTGTAAGTCTGGTTTATGTGGCTCGCCACTATCTGCCGGGTAAATCACATCTGGTAACAAGTATTAGTTCGAAGCTTACATCCGTGCTTCTTTGGTATGGAGTGCCACTTATGATGCTGGAGTCTCTCGGGCTGATGATGCGTCTGAGTGACAGATACATTATTCAATATCTTCTCGATGCTAATGCACTTGGTCAATACGCAGCATCCTACAACCTTGTTGGTTACATCGATATAATTATAACGGTGGCAATTGTTAGCGCCGTAAAACCCATTTATACGCAAATATGGGAATCAAAGGGTAAGCAACCGACACAGGAGTTTCTCTCCGGTGGCCTGCATATCTATTTAATGCTCGGCATACCATTTGTTGCTCTGGTCTCTTTAACTGCGCCACATGTTATGAACATCCTGGCCAGTTCAAAGTATGAGCCCGGTACTGTTGTTATACCGTGGGTGACATTGGCAATACTTTGCGAAGGTGCTTTGTTATTTCTGGCAGCTGGTATCTATTTGCGAAAGGAAACCAAAAAATTGGTGTTCTGGAGTTTTATTGCTCTGATCTTCAATATTGTTTTAAATTTTTTAGTCATTCCCAAGTACGGCATTGTGGGCGCTTCAGTGGTTACGGTTTTGAGCTTTGCTTTTTATGTGTTGGGTATCAAGTGGAGTGCTTTCAGGTTGCTGGATTTTTATATCAATTTGCGTAATCCAATCCTCATTAGCCTTGCCAGCTTAATTGTTTACTTGGCGGTTAAGAGGCTACCAATAGAATTTGATCTGTTGGCGTTGGTAGTTAAAGGTGCAATAGCAGCGACAATTTTGGTCTTTACAGCCTATTTTCTGGATGAAAAGGTTCGTGAATTAGTCAATGCACAGATGATACGTATTGCAGCTTTACTCGGTGATCCGTGGGGCGTGCGTCTGGCCGGTTTTTTTGACAAATGAATAACGTTTTTCTTTTCTCTTCCAGTCAATGTACATGCATTGACATTGGTGATGATAATGGCATTGTCAAAGCCGATGCTATTGATTGCTTTGTGGTGTGGTCAAAATGCTGATCATTTTTTTTCTAGCAGTGATTTTCTGTGTATACACCTATGCAGGTTTCCCAATAATCTTGCATCTGCGCGCAAGAGCATCGTCCCGTCAAATTGATTCTGAAAAAGTTACGGTGCAAACAGCGACGGACAGTTCGGGTACATCAAGTGACAAACCATTGCCCACTGTCAGCGTGCTGATCGCAGCGCACAATGAAGCAGATCGATTGCCAAATAAACTCACCTCATTGCGTGCACTGGACTATCCAACTGAGCGATTACAGATCTGCATAGTGTCTGATGGTTCTTCTGACAACACAGTAGAGTGGTTGAAAAGCCAGTCAGATATCACTTGGGATCACTACGAGCCGGCAGCTGGTAAACCCACCGCTCTTAATCGTGCTGTCGAACTTGCAACTGGTGAATTTCTGGTTTTCACGGATGCCAGGCAATTGATTTCTGCCAATGCTGTGCAGGCATTGATATCGCGTTTTGATGATGATCAGATTGGCGCTGTTAGCGGTGAGCTGGTCCTGTCAGATGACGGTGTTAACGAGGCTGCCAATATTGGTTTGTACTGGCGATATGAAAAATGGATTCGTATGAACGAAGCCAAAATTTTCTCCACCACCGGCGCAACCGGGGCGCTTTATGCTATTCGTCGGACTGATGCCAGTCGTTTGCCAGCTGACACATTGCTGGATGATTTTGAAACACCGATTGGATTACTCAAGCAGGGCAGGCGTACAGTGTTTGAACCCGCAGCAAAAGCTTTTGATGCGGCTGAATCGGAAGCAGAGAAAGAATTTCTCAGAAAGTCACGGACCCTGGCTGGAAATTTTCAATCGTTCTCGCGAAACCTATGGCTCTTCTCTCCGGCCAAAAACCGCGTCTGGTGGCAGTTTTTATCACACAAGGTAGCCAGGCTTTTAGTTCCTTATGCAATGCTGATAGCGTTTATTGCCTCGGCCTTGGGCCAAGGTGTTTTTCTGAGTCTCATGTTTTGGGCGCAGGTTGCATTGTATGTTTTCGGCTTCGCGGCCATAGCGTTTCCTCAGTATGCACAATCCAAATACATCAATATCATCAAAGTATTTCTGACGCTTAACGCGGCTGCTGTTGTAGGTGCCTATAACTACTTTACCGGTCAGTCATCAATACGATGGAAGAAAAGCAGCATATGAGTGTCATACTGATGTATCACGCATTGTTTGCTGATGACGCTGATTTTGACCGTATTGAGGTCGAAGACCAGCCCTATGCCGTATCGATTGAAAATTTCAGGACACAATTGGCCTTATTGGCGAAACTTCGTACTGGGCTGATTACCGAATCGGTTACACAAGGGCAAGATTCTGTAGACGTTGTTTTAACATTTGATGATGGGCATGTAAGCAATTATGACTTAGCGCTGCCAATACTTGCAGAATTTGACATGCAAGCGTATTTTTTCATTACCAGTGATTTTACTGATCAGCGCGAGCATTTTTGTTCATCCGAGCAACTTAGATCAATGCACGACGCGGGAATGGTGATTGGATCTCATGGAAAGACTCACGCATTCTTTGCCGATTTGCCTGAACATGAAGCGCTTCACGAATTCCAGGCATCCAGAGACAAACTTGAATCGATCACAGGAACGAGCGTTGAATCAATTTCTTTCCCGGGTGGACGCTATCAAAAAGATAATGTAGAGCAGGCAACACAATCGGGGTATCGGCAGGTTTTCGGATCTGGATTTGGTTCTGTTGATATAGCCCGAGCAGGGCCGGCTCAAACGGTTTTTAACCGCATTCCAATTCGATTGGATACGTCGATGGATGTGTTTGAAAAAATAGTTACATGTGATCGATCGTATTATTTGAAAGAACGCACCAAATATAAAAGCAAAGAAGCGCTTAAGCGCTTATTGGGGAATAAAAGCTATCATGCACTATACAAGTACGCAGCAGAGCGGCGCTGAGTACGATCCTACCCATGGCTCCGAGCAGGATGCCAATGGGGGTGGAAGCGATAGTGTGCCCGCCCCAAATGAACAAATAACTACTCGTATGGAGCGCAAAACGCAGCGCATGGCCCGCCGCAATGCTGCAAATGCCAAGACACAAGACCCTCACGCTCAAGACCCTCACGTTCAAGACCCCTACGCTCAAAATACTTTTAGTCAGGATCATTACGCTCAAGACCATCATGAGCAAGGATCTCAATCTGAAGGATACGACGAATCCATCGGGCAATATCATCAACCTGATGATGTTTTACAGCAATCAAGTGTCGATGAGGATAGCGGTGGCAACTTCGATGATGATCAGACACATGTTCAAGGTGCTGCTTCACAACGCCCAAGTCAGCGTCGTAACCGTAATACGCGAAGATCGAAAGTTTCTAAGGACGAAGGTGTTAAATGGCAGGATATCTTACCCGAGGGGGGTGAACTTAGCCGCCGCAGCATAAAATGGCGCGAACTACTGAGTGCCAAGCACTCTGTCACCGAATCCGGATTTCCCATCTTTGCCGGTATGAAGCCGGTTGTTGCTTTTTTGATGCTACCCGGACTTATCGTTATAGGAATCACTCTGACAGGTGGGCATTGGCCCAAGGCTGTGCTTTACCCCCTGGCTTTTGCGATGGGCGTGTATGTGATGTTCAGTGCTCTTCGCGGCGTGGAACTGGTATTAGCTGTTTTGCTTCTGTATGTGCAATTTTCACCTATCTACGTTATTCCGCTGGCTCCTGGCGTAAACGGCACTAATGCACTGATTGGACTAGGTTTGATGGCGACGATAGTTCAGGCAAGAAATCACGGAATCGGCTGGTTTAACTGGAAAAGTGGCACGACGATGATTTTTCTCTACGCCGTCATCACCACATTGTCTGGTCTAACCATCATGTTCCAACCTGATGGTTATCATTATCTGATGGGTGATGAATTCCACAATTACAAAGGCTGGATAGAACAGTTTCTCGTCTACTTTATTGCCTTGAGTTGTATCCGGGATCACGCAACCGCAAAACGTATTTACTTTTACATGTGTATGGGCTCGGTGCTAGTGGTTCTTTACACCTTGCCTGAGATGTATTCGAAACAGGGATTGTCCTCGATAGAAAAATCCCGTGTCAACGGGCCATTGGCTCAAGCTAACGAATTCGGTGGACTGCTCGCCTACACCTTGATGTTTACCGGCGGGCTGTTCCTTGCTTATTTTAACACCCTGAAAGCGTGGCTAACGGCTCCTTATTTTCTGTTAGCACTAAAGCTTTTAATCAGTACATTTTCACGCGGTGCCTATCTGGCTCTGGCTGTTGGTGGAATCTGTGCCGGGTATCTTCGTGGGAAAATGTTTTTTTTCGCTTCCGCTTTTGCAGCTGTTGTTTTCTTCGTAATTTTTCCGCAATTTATTCCTGGTGCGATTGTAGATCGATTGTCTGCCAGCGTTCAAACTACTGAAGCGACATCCGGCCCTGCACAGCTGGACAAGAGTTCGGAGCATCGCCTGATTCTGTGGAAAGCTGCCGCCGATATGACGCTTGAAAGTCCGTTGACTGGCAAGGGTTTTAAGGGTTTTCAGAAAATGAAACACCTGTACACCGAGCGTCCCGTGCATGAAAAAGACCCGCATAATTATTACCTGTATGTAGCATCCCAGATGGGATTGCCTGCTTTGGTTATATTTTTCTGTATTTTGGCTTATGCTTTTTACATGGGGTGGCGGCTCAGTAAGAACAGGGACGATACCTATATCCGTGCAATGGGTATCTCCGGTGCCTCAGCAGTCGTGACATATGCAGCTGTTTGTATGTTTGGCTCACGTGCTACCAATCCGGAATTCACAGCCTATTTCTGGGTAATGGTGGCTTGTATGCAGGTATTACTTGCGCCAGATAATCAAACTGCACTGATCGGTGATGGGGTTAAGCTAGAGGAGCGGCGTCAGCGTTTAGGTGCGAATACAAAACAGCCATCGTCTGACGATAACATGGATTCGCCACACACTCCCGACGACTGGGAACCCGCCCATGCATCAAATGATGCACCGATACATCCGTCTGAAGCAATCGATAACGCACATTTTGAACAGTCTGCTGAAACCGGTAGACGCGGTCTGGCCGGCTCACGCAAGTCAGCGCGTGCAAACGGCAATGGTGCTCACCGAAAGCGGCAAGCCAAACGCGCTGCAGGCGGTGCTGTCAGAAGACGCGGAAATTCATTCACTGCGCAACAACGCCAGACGAACGCAGCAGATGGTAGCTCAAGCCATGGCAGTTCTCCTACGTCCGGTATACGCAGAAAACGTGGTTTAGGTTAGTTCTTTCACCTATGCTTCGTATAGAGCTTTTTAGCTCTTGTGATTGTGACCTCCGAGGCGTTCCCAAAAGATGTCAATTAGCTACAATTTTGGTTTCAACTTCGGCTACAAATAAAGCTCTGGAAGGGCGGTATTTGTTGAGAATGCTGATTACCGCTGTGCTCTATTGGTGTGGGGTGGAGTCGACAAGGAGGTACTACTTTCAGACAGGTTCAGATGATGCTCTGTTGCCCCTCAGACTGGTAATTTGAGCAACAAACCCCATATTCATTTTCGAAGTATTTAGTTCGGGATTTGAGTTATTCGGGGTATGAAAATTGCGAAAAATAGTACCAGGTCGTCGATTACTTCTCACATCGTCGATATAGGGAGCTTACAACTCTGGGACGCCGTCGTACAATGTTAAATGGCGGGAAGACAACGATTATATCTTGTAAATGACAGTTGGTTAATATCGGGTGTTTTAACGCCATGAAAATTAGCGCATAACGGTAAGGTTACAGAAGCGGTTACAGAAGCGGTTACAGAAGTGGTTACAGAAGCAAAGAAAATAACTTTGAGTATAAGTTGCAATTTCGCTGTCAGAACAGGAGATCCCGTATTTACCTGTAAAGGCGTTATTATTGTTGTTGAAAAAGATATTACCGGTTAACGGGTCTTGTGTCAGATGAGTAGTGAAGATCGAGAATCAGATGGCGGTTTGGCGGTACAGGTAGCCAAACCCAAGCTAAAAAAGCCTCCACTGTTTAAAGTGGTCCTTGTTAATGACGATTACACTCCTATGGAGTTTGTTGTAGAAGTTCTTCAGGTGTTCTTCAGTCTCGATCAGGAAAAAGCAACAAGGGTTATGTTGCATGTTCACACTAAAGGGAAGGGAGTTTGTGGAGTCTACACCCGAGAAATTGCCGAAACGAAGGTAGCACAAGTAAATCAATATTCGCAGGAGCACAAACATCCGTTGCTTTGCGAGATGGAAGAAGCCTGATAACGAGGTGGCAGGGGTCAGTCACTGTCAGGCAAGATGTAACCGCTACGAAACTAGAGTGTACTTGGATTATGCTGAGCAAAGAACTTGAATTCACATTGAACAACGCGTTCAAAGAGGCGCGAGCCCGCAGGTTTGAATTCATGACAGTCGAGCACCTATTGCTCGCGCTAATTGATAACCCCACCGCTGCCCAGGTCTTGCGTGCTTGTGGCGGAGAGATTGACGCATTGCGTGACGAGCTTGATGCGTTCGTTGAAGAAAACACTCCCTTGCTGGATGAAAGCGACAATCGTGAGACGCAACCAACGCTTGGTTTTCAGCGAGTGTTACAGCGTGCAGTATTTCACGTTCAGAGCTCGGGTAAAAAGGAAGTAACGGGTGCCAACGTTCTGGTTGCCATTTTCGGTGAACAGGATTCGCACACGGTGTATCTGCTGAACAAACAGAACATCACACGACTGGATGTTGTTAATTACATTTCTCACGGCATATCAAAAAATAGCGGTGAAGATTCAGAAGAAGGTGAAGAGGCGTCATCGGAATTTGGTGGTGAGGAGAGTGATTCAGATGCGCGACCACTTGAAAAGTATGCAACAAATCTGAATGTTAAAGCGCAAGCTGGTGAAATCGACCCTCTTATTGGTCGGGATTTCGAGGTTGAGCGAGCAACTCAGGTTCTGTGTCGTCGTAGAAAAAATAATCCCTTACTTGTTGGTGAAGCTGGTGTAGGCAAGACGGCCATAGCTGAAGGACTTGCAAAGAAGATTGTTGATGGCGAAGTGCCTGAAGTTTTATCGGAAAGCATAATCTATTCACTTGATCTAGGTGCGTTAGTCGCAGGAACAAAGTATCGAGGTGATTTCGAGAAACGCCTCAAGAGCATACTGACACAATTGAAAAAGGAAAAAGGCGCTGTCCTTTTTATTGATGAAATACATACGATCATTGGTGCAGGTGCTGCCTCTGGTGGTGTTATGGATGCGTCCAACCTGATCAAACCGATGCTTGCGACAGGTGAACTGAAATGTATTGGGTCCACCACCTATCAGGAATATCGCGGTATCTTCGAAAAAGATCGTGCGTTGTCTCGTCGTTTTCAGAAAATAGATGTGGTTGAGCCTTCGGTAAACGAGACGTTTGAAATTCTCAAAGGACTCAAGTCGCGCTACGAAGAGTTTCACGAGGTCAAGTACTCAAACAATGCATTGAAAAGTGCTGCTGAGCTAGCAGGTCGCTACATAAACGATCGCTTCCTGCCAGATAAGGCTATAGACGTTATCGACGAAGCAGGTGCGAGTCGTCGAGTAAAACAAAATGCCAACAGTAAGAAAAAAGCGAACACTATTTCAGTAAAAGATATTGAATCGATTGTCGCTCGTATTGCACGTATCCCTGAGAAAAGTGTGTCGTCAACGGATATGGACAAACTCAAGTCTCTTGCCCGTGATCTCAAAATGCTGGTATTTGGTCAGGATAAAGCAATCGAGACGCTGGCCTCTGCGATAAAGATGTCGCGCTCAGGCCTGGGTACTGAAGACAAGCCCATTGGTTCTTTTCTGTTTGCCGGACCGACAGGTGTGGGTAAGACAGAGGTGACCAAACAGCTGGCACAGGTTATGGGTATCGAGCTGGTGCGTTTTGACATGTCAGAGTACATGGAGCGCCATACTGTATCGCGATTAATTGGCGCACCTCCTGGATATGTAGGGTTTGATCAGGGTGGTCTGTTAACTGATGCGGTAATCCAGAATCCTCATTCTATTGTTCTACTCGACGAAATCGAGAAAGCACATCCTGACGTTTTTAATCTGCTTTTACAGGTTATGGATCATGGTACTCTGACGGACAATAATGGTCGGAAAGCTGACTTCCGCAATATTATCCTGGTGATGACCACCAATGCTGGAGCTGAATCAATTTCCCGCTCCAATATGGGTTTCACGGTCCAGGATCACTCGGTCGATGCGATGGAGGCTGTCAACAAGATCTTTACGCCTGAATTCAGAAATCGATTGGATGCGACCATTCAGTTTGCCGCACTGGATAGATCCATCATCCTTAATGTTGTTGATAAGTTCATCATTGAACTTGAATCCCAACTAGAGGAAAAGGGCGTGTCAATCGACTTCAATCCGGAAGCCAAGGCGTGGCTTGCAGAGCATGGCTTTGATCCAAAGATGGGTGCGCGACCAATGGCTCGTATCATTAGAGAGAATATCAAGAAGCCTCTGGCAGACGAAATTCTCTTTGGTCAATTAAGCCGCGGTGGTCGCGTTAATGTCATCCTTGATGATAATGGAGAGATAGCTTTTCGTTTTGAAAACAAGGAGAGCAGCAAGGAAACTACAACTCAAGAGTAACTGGTTTTGAAGTTGTAATATAAAACGCTCCTGACGCGCTATTGTGCTTGGGAGCGTTTTTTTTTGCCTGGTTCTCTCAGCTTTCATACCGCGCTTTCTACAATCTAATCGCAAGGTGTAATCAGCCCTTGGTGGTGGTCGGTCGAGTATTCTTCCAGACACACTGATAACCCCGACAGTAAATCTATAGAGGGTAGCAGCTAGAGGAGGGCTTTAAGTGGGTGTTTTGGGTTATGCTTTTGAGGCACTTAATTATTAACAACTACGTTAAATTAACAACTGCGTTAACAACAGCGTTAACAACTTAGCAACAGCGTTAACAACTTAGCAACAGCGTTAACAACTGCGAACAAGTACCTTTAACCGAGCTAATAGTTGTCCGTTAAGCGCACAGTGGGCTTGTTAGCGACTTCTGTAGGTAATTCTTCCCTTGCTTAGGTCGTAAGGTGTCATTTGCACCGTGACCTTGTCTCCGGTCAGAATGCGAATGTAGTGTTTACGCATTTTGCCGGATATATGAGCGGTAACAACATGACCATTTTCGAGTTCTACGCGAAACATGGTATTTGGAAGCGTGTCAACAACGGTCCCTTCCATTTCAATAGGTTCTTCTTTTGCCATTTCTCCTCAGCCGATTTATTTACAATAACTTGTTACTTTTGATAGAGGCAAGCGATCATAAATGCTTGCCTGATTTTGGAACTGCCAACAGTATAAACTGTACTAAGACCAAGGAACGTCTGATTTATTACCTACGTTACCAGCTGCTTTGAAAATCGACTCAAAATGCTCATGTATTGCACA
The DNA here is from genome assembly GCA_964411665.1 of uncultured Granulosicoccaceae bacterium. GTDB lineage: Bacteria > Pseudomonadota > Gammaproteobacteria > Granulosicoccales > Granulosicoccaceae > CALFCE01. Next base: position 13,331 of record CAYPMR010000023.1, read on the forward strand.
TACATTGCGCTTTTCGTCTGTTTTCGCCTTGCTCTGCCTCGCTTGATAAATCCGATGTTCCCTAACGGTATATAGTGTGGGCAAAAGGTGTAGATTTAAAGTGCTGCCCGCGGTTGTGACAGCCCGTACCCGTGCCTGCACATATTATAGTGCTATCCTTGGGTCAGAGCTACTCGGCATTATCAACATATCTACGCGGTGCGCAAGTACCGGCACAGCCGTATACCGAAATTTGGGATCTTAGCCTCGCTATTTGGCTATTGTCGAAATGCCTCTCATTTTGTGACTCAGGTGCAGTGAAACCGAAGCACATGCGTACCGGGTAGTGCTGATACTTATTTGCTTTGGGCTGCATCGGTAGATATCGTTCTCGTATTCTGGCATTGTTTCAGTTCCACAGGCCAGCAAGCGCTACACTCTTACAGCAGGTTTGAAAGTTTAGTTTTACAACAATCGGTTTCAACCAATCAGCTTATGCAGACAGTTCTGACAAGAAGAGCATCCACCAGTGGCAGATTTTCTGCACTGATGGATCTGTATGAGGAGAACTACATGATGACCCGCGTGCTTGCACCGCAACTGCGCAGCATGGTGGGCGTGTTGTCATCTTCAAGTATTAAAGATGAATCATCCCGGGAAGCTGTAGTGTACGTATCCAGAGTGGAAGGATGTCTCGATCTGGAACTCTCTCAAATTGAACACAACAAGTACACGACAACTTTCAATCTGACATACCGCTTCACTCATGATCATCGACGCCCTCGTGAACCGGATATGATGATCAGGCTGTATCACGATGCGCGTTCGTGTGAGGTTATGAGCGGATTGCTGCAAGGCCTTAAACATGGACCGATACGACGCAGAGATCTTGATGAAGGCTATCGTCTGAATCGTTTTCTTTATAAATGGATGCGTTACTGCTTGAAGCAGGGCCACAGCTTCAAGCTGGATCGATGCATTCAGACTGTTGTTGATCAGTCAGCATCTTGATCAAGGCTAATCCTTTCAGACAGGGCCTTTCAGACAGAAAAAAGCCCGCAAATCAGTTGTTGCAGTAACCATCAATGCTGGTCTGATAGCGCGCTATCTGAAGTATAGCTCGATCCATTTCTTCCGCTGTTGTGCTGTGTTTCATGTGGTTTTCCAGAGCAACCACTCGCTTGTTCAGATTCTGGCAATCACGTATTCGAGCTAGTCTGGCCTGCCGTTCGGGCGTATTCTGGTTATTTTGAGTGCTGGTAGTGGCAGCCGCCGATGGGGCTCCCTGTTGTGTGCCTGCTGAAATGCCTGCGGGTAAATCCCCATTGCCGGAGTCATTTGCGTAAGCCAGGCGATTGAGAGGCGCAGTGTCGCTGGAGGACTGGCTGGCACTCACGGTAGATTTGGACACTGTACTGATTTCAGCCAGTGAAGAGGCGTTTTGCGATTCGTCGAGTGCCGCTATTGGGTTTGCCTTTTGCTGCGGCTGCACAACTTTGAATTTAATGTTGCTTCCCTCTGGGGGTGGCGTAGGGGAAAAAGTTAGAGATCCGTCAATTTCCTGCCATTGATAAAGTACCTCTGCCGCGGCTGATGGAGCAGACGCTACTGATACACCAACCAACAGCGCCAGACTTGCGCTCAGCGCCAGGCGACGAAACCCGGCCGGTAATAGTCTGGTCTCAGAGCATGTACTGTTCAGGCTAAAGCCGTCAGTATGAGCAGGCAGTGTGTGCATTGTATATGTGGACATAGCGGCTTCTGGTGTAAAGTCTCGGGCTGTTTACAGCATACTTCATGCCGAATTGGGCTATATACTGCATTGAGCGTCTCTGTTGGCTACTCGATGCGAGATCTTGCAATATCTGGGTCATGCGGGTTTCTCCCTTGATTGGGGCTTTGCCACTGCACAACCAGCCGTCAGTGCAATCAACCATTCTGCGCAGCGTGTATCGGCGAACACGTGAGCACACGGCACAATTGGCGTGTGATTCGCCACGAACAGGTTTTTCTATGGCATATCTACTGGTGGGTCTCGGCGGCTTGATGGGGGCTATCACACGTTACCAATTCAGTCGTTGGTTTGCTGCGGATGGCTTGTTGGCACGGCTTACAGGATTGGCACTACAAGGTTTTCCGCTCGCTACCCTTTTGGTCAATGTAATCGGTTCATTTTTCATTGGGATTTTGGGCTTCTGGGGTGCCAGCTCTGCAGGCGGCGGCATACCTGATACGGCTCGCTGGTTTTTTGTGAGTGGATTTCTCGGTGCCTTTACAACGTTTTCAGCGTTTTCTCTGGAGACAATTGTGATGTTGCAGGATGGATCTGTGATGCGTGCTCTCGCCAACGTGATACTGAACGTCACCCTCTGTTTAATAGCTGCAGGGCTGGGATACTTGTGGGTGAGTCAGACTATCGCTTGAGAATCGACCGGCCTTCTTTTAGTGGCAATTGTTCATTGGGCTGCCTGATCGCACCAATTGCGTCGATATCAGCCTGCCAGGTTGTATAATCAGGCTAGAAGATTGTTTCCCTTACGGGCGACATCATTAACCTTCCATTTGTGCCAATTGAAATAAGCGAAAATAACGATGCTTGATGCCAAGCTTCTGAGAAGCGATCCCGATGCTGTTGCAAAAAATCTTGCGACCAGAAATTACACCCTTGATACAGCAGTTTTTGCTGCGCTGGAAGAGCGTCGTAAAGATGTGCAATCCCGCACCGAAGAATTGCAGCGTGAGCGTAATACCCGCTCCAAGGCTATTGGCAAGGCTAAAGCGCAAGGTGAGGATATCGAGCCTTTGTTAGCAGCAGTGGATTCCCTCGGCAATGACCTCTCAGGCGCTGAAGCCGAGCTATCAGATATCCAGGAACAGTTGACAGCGATGCTTCTGGGTGTGCCGAATATTTTGCATGAGAGCGTACCGGCTGGTGCCAGCGAGGAAGACAATGTGCTGGTGCGAAGCAGCGGAGACGTACCGTCTTTTGATTTTACACCGCTTGATCACGTGGATCTCGCTACGCCATCCGGATTGATGGATTTTGAAGCAGGTGCGCGACTTACCGGTTCCCGTTTTGTGGTCATGCAGGGTGAGATCGCGTTACTTCATCGCGCACTCGTTCAGTTTATGTTGAACAAACATACCCTTGAACATGGCTATACAGAAATAAATGTCCCACACTTGGTCAATGCGCAAACATTGCAAGGCACCGGACAGTTACCGAAGTTTGAAGAAGATCTGTTTTATACAGGCGACGATATAGGTTACTACTTGATTCCAACGTCCGAGGTACCCGTCACCAATGTTGTAGCGAACTCAATGATCGACATCAATACGTTACCGCGTAGGTACAGCTGCCACAGCGTTTGCTTTCGCTCCGAAGCAGGCTCTTACGGCAGAGACACACGGGGCATGATACGCCAGCATCAGTTCGAGAAAGTCGAAATGGTACAAGTCGTCAGTGCCGAGAATTCCTACGCCGCACTGGAGGAGATGACCGGACATGCTGAAGCCATTCTGCAATCTTTGGGTCTCGCCTACAGGGTTGTATCCTTGTGTGGTGGAGATATAGGTTTTGCAGCTGCTAAAACCTATGATCTTGAGGTCTGGTTACCCGGACAAAATGCCTATCGCGAAATCTCATCATGTAGTAACTGTACGGATTTCCAGGCGCGACGTATGCAGGCAAGAACCAAAAACCCGGCTACTGGTAAAAACGAGCTTGTGCATACTCTTAATGGTTCTGGTCTGGCGGTAGGGCGAACATTGATTGCTGTACTGGAGAACTATCAACGAGCCGACGGCAGCGTAAAAATACCGGAAGTTTTGCGCGATTATATGGGCGGCAAAGAGTCTATGCTGATACCTCAATAGAAAGGCTCGCCTGCGCTGTCATCGCCGAAATTTAAAACACAAGCAAAACACAAGCTACCGCACATGAGTAACAATGAATCGACATCTGTCACGCGGGATTCCATGAGCGATTTTGGACAGGTGCTCTGGACACCTTCATCTGCTCGTCTGCAACAAAGTAATTTAACCCGTTTCTGTACAGCTGTTTCTGAAGCACATGGCGTGGCTATAGAAGATCAGAGTCAGTTATATGATTGGTCAGTTAAAGAGCCTCGAGACTTTTGGAGCCTGTTATGGGATTTTGGTGAAGTTATAGGTGAAAAGGGCGATAGCGTACTACTAAATGCTGAGTGTATGCCGGGTGCTCGCTGGTTTTCTCAGGCAAAATTGAATTTCGCCGAAAATCTACTGCGTCAAAGCGGTGATGATGTCGCCATCATCTTTCGTGCTGAAAATACCCGGGAAACAACACTCACTTATGCTGAACTGAACAATCGCGTTGCCGCAACTGCTGCTGCATTGCGCTCCTCAGGTGTTGTGGCAGGTGACAGGGTTGCGGGCTATTTACCTAACCTGCCTGACTCGATCATTGCCATGCTCGCAACCGCGAGTATTGGTGCTGTCTGGTCGTCTTGCTCTCCCGATTTTGGTGCCAAGGGTGTGTTGGATCGTTTTGGCCAGATTGAACCGAAAGTGCTGTTCGCAACCGATGGTTATTTTTATAACGGCAAGACAATTGATTGCTTACCTGTTGTACTTGATTTTGCACAGCAACTCGAGTCTCTACAGCAACTCGTAATCGTAGGATACACACGCTCGCACGAGGCGCTCGATGACGCTGTATCTTCGGCGTTCACCAGTAGCGATTTTGTTGCGGGTAATAGTCATGGCCGGGGTGACAACAAAAGCGCCCAACGCTTTGTCAACAGTATCGACAACTATATAGTTTCACATGATCATGCTGAGCTCGTCTTTGAGCTTTTGCCATTCGATCACCCGCTCTACATCATGTATTCATCCGGTACAACAGGTGTACCCAAGTGTATTGTGCACGGTGCAGGTGGCACGCTCTTGCAGCACATAAAAGAGTTGAGCTTGCATTCGGATGTTAAAGCGGGAGATCGCTTGTTCTACTTCACGACCTGCGGTTGGATGATGTGGAATTGGTTGGTCAGTGGCTTGTCTTTAAAAGCCACTTTGATGTTATTCGATGGCGCGCCTTTTCACCCTGATGCCAACGCATTATTCGATTTTGCCAGTAAACATCGTATGTCTATTTTCGGCACCTCGGCCAAATACATTGATGCTTGTGCCAAAGCCGGTTTAAAACCGATACAGACGCATGATCTGTCTGCCTTGAAAGCCATGCTCTCGACTGGTTCGCCACTGGTACCGGAAAGTTTCGATTTTGTTTACAACAACATAAAGGCTGATCTTTGCCTGTCCTCGATTTCCGGTGGTACGGATATTATTTCCTGTTTCGCTCTCGGTAGCCCGAACTTGCCAGTCAGAAGAGGTGAGTTGCAATGTCGTGGCCTTGGCCTGCAGGTCGATGTGTTTGATGATGATGGCAAACCGATACGTAATCAAAAAGGTGAGCTGGTGTGTCTCGCTCCTTTTCCTTCGATGCCGGTAGGTTTCTGGAATGATCCGGATGGCAAGCGTTACAAAGCCGCCTATTTCGAGCGATTTGATGGTGTCTGGTGCCATGGTGATTATGTTGCGCTTACGCAAAGTGATGGATTGATCATCTATGGTCGTTCTGATGCGGTGTTGAATCCGGGGGGCGTCAGAATCGGTACGGCAGAAATATATCGACAGGTCGAGCAGTTCGATGAGGTGATAGAGTCACTGGTTGTCGGGCAACGCCATGAAGGTGATATACGTGTCGTGTTGTTTGTTCGCTTGCGTGATGGTGTTGCCTTGACTGATGAGCTTGCAACACAGATTAAAAATCATTTACGAGAAAATGCAACACCGCGTCACGTGCCAGCAATCATCGTTGCGATTGCGGATATTCCGCGCACAAAGAGTGGAAAAATTGTTGAGCTGGCGGTGCAAAAAGTTATTCATGGAGAGGACGTGGCCAATCGCGATGCACTGGCCAATCCAGATGCACTGGAGTTGTACCAGAATCTTCCCCAGCTAACAATTTAACTAGAGCCTGGGTTGCTTGTCGCAACCTGATGACGAGCAAGTGACAAGCGAGCATCTGTACTCACTCAGGAATGTAACTGCAATGACAGATTCGTCAGCACAGTCTGATCAAGTAGCGCTTGACTCTTTGGAAGAGCAACTGAAAAACGTCCAGCGGAGACCACTGTCCCAGTGGTCTCCGGCGCACCTGGGTGAAATTGCCATACGCATAAAGCGTGATGGTAGCTGGCTGTATCAAAATTCCCCAATAAACCGCCAGGCGCTGGTTAATTTGTTTGCCTCTGTTCTATTACGTGAGAACGATGATTATTATCTGATCACGCCAGTGGAAAAATTACGTATTCAGGTGGATGACGCGCCCTTTGTTGCCACGGCTATGCAAGTGTTCCATGCCGCAACATCAGAGCAGGTTATTGCCTTTACCACCAATATTGGCGAACAGGTTATCGTTGACGCTGAACATCTGTTGTGGGTTGACTACGATGATGAACAGGTGCCATCTCCCTATCTGCATATACGAGATGGTCTGAATGCCTTACTCAGCCGCAACGTTTGGCTGGAACTAGCTGAATACATCGAGGAAACTGGCAACCAGTATTGTGTGCGCAGTAGCGGAACCATTTTTGCGTTGAACAGCTGATGGCTATTCCTCTTTCTCTTGTTGTTCTTTGCTTCGATTTGCACCTGTGACTGTTTTACTGAAAGGGCAGAATCTGGGGGCTATTCGCGGCGAGAATGTACTTTTCTCCAATCTTGAACTGCAGCTGCATCAAGGTGAGATTGTGCGCCTGTGTGGCCCGAATGGCTGCGGTAAAACAACCTTGATCAAAATTCTTGCGGGTCTGCGTGAGGCAGACGCAGGTGAGGTGCTCTGGAGAGACAGCAAGATCGCGCAAAAACGGGCCGAATGGAATGAAGTCATGTTGTTCGTCGGTCACAAGAGCGGCAATAGCCCGGAGCTGACACCTGTGGAGAACCTGTCCCACTGGTGTGATATTCGCAACCGCACCGGACACTCGCGAATAAAGTCGGTACTCTCAGAGCTGGGTCTGACCAGACAATTATCATTGCCGGTGGCTTCCCTTTCAGCCGGGCAGAGGCAGCGGGTGTCACTTGCAAGGTTGTTGCTTTGTCCAGCCCAAATCTGGTTTCTGGATGAACCACTGACAGCGCTGGATGTCGGTGGTCAGCAATGGCTGGAAGAACAATTACAACAACATACCTCAACGGGCGGTTCGGCAATTCTGACAACACATCAGGCCTTTGCTACCGATAATCCGGCCTTGAGATCCTTGTTCATTCAATCGCCGCAGAGCGATAGTGCTGACGAGCAAGTCGAGCATGACTGAAGCGGCCACTTCTACCAATCAGGTTCCCAGTCTGTTGCAGGCCATGACAGGTATGTTGCGTCGTGATCTGTTGCTGACGGTGCGTCGTGGGCATCAATGGTTGAACCCGTTGTTTTTTTTCGTCATCGTTGTGACTCTGTTTCCTCTGGGCATTGGTCCCGAGTCGGCAACGCTAGCCAGTATTGCCCCAGGTGTTATCTGGGTGGCGGCACTGCTCGCTACTTTGTTGGGTCTTGACCTGCTGTTTACGGCGGAGCATCGTGATGGCAGTCTTGAACAATTATTATTACAACCACAGCCCCTGTCGGTGTTGATTTTGGGCAAATTGCTTGCACATTGGCTGGTCACCGCTGTGCCATTGATATTGATTGCGCCGATTCTGGCGATACTGCTGCATTTGCCTTCTGCGGCATTGCCAGCATTGGTTCTGGGTTTGATACCCGGCACCCTGGTTCTGGTGTTTCTTGGTGCGATTGGTTCGGCTTTGACAGTCAGTTTGCGATTTGGCGGCGTGCTACTCGCTATACTGGTTCTGCCGCTTTATGTACCCGTGTTGATATTTGGCAGCAGTATGGTGGCTTCAGCCGCGGCCGGGCGAGGGATTGAAGGCCAGTTGTCCCTTCTGGCTGCATTGGCCTTTTTGTGTCTCAGTCTGGCACCGTTGGCTATTTCGGCTGCCTTGCGGATTGTTGTGTCCGACGAATAGTTGGCAATGCAGGACAGAGGGTCTTATAGTGCGGCTCCGTGCGAGTGTTCGGGTAGGACGGCGCGAGAGACTGGGCCAAACTCATCACAGGCTCGTAATACTGTCGACTACCCGGAGGCTCTGATGGAACTGAAGCTCTTGAATGGGCTCTGCTACTATTAATGTTGGCTTTAAAGCTGTGGCTGGATTGAGTGTCTTGCTAGAACCAAGGTGTTAGACCAAGGCTGTTCAAACCAGAAATTGCAGGTTTTACTGCTTTGCAAGGATGATGTCCTCCCGATTATCGTGCGATGTCTTGTATTGGCTCGCGATTGGACTCGAAATAGGGTCTTTTTAATTGGCTGTGACAGGGTGTTTTTTTTGCACAACAGTGTTGGTCTGCGATAGAACCGAAAGCCCGGTAATTAGATAAATTTTAACTTTACATGTTCAAGTGGATTCATAAATTCGGTTCACCTCCATTCGTCTACAGGCTGTGTCGAGCCTTTGGACCGTGGCTGGGGTGGTTGTGTGTGCTGACCATGCTGACCGGCCTCTATCTTGGACTGGTCAAAGCGCCACCTGATTACGAGCAGGGTGACAGCTACCGTATTATTTTTATTCATGTACCGGCCGCCTGGATGAGCATGCTGGTCTATGTGATTATGGCCGTCTGCAGTCTGGTTTTTCTGGTTTGGAAAATGAAGCTTGCAGACGTTGTTGCACGGGCATCAGCGCCCATAGGTGCATCCTTTACGTTTGTCGCTTTGATAACGGGCTCTATATGGGGTAAACCCATGTGGGGTACCTGGTGGGTCTGGGATGCGCGCCTGACTTCCGAGTTGCTGCTTTTGTTTTTATATCTTGGCTATATAGCGTTGAGAAATGCGTTCGAGAATCCGACAGTGGCCGGTCGTGCAGCCAGCGTTCTGGCACTGGTCGGTGTCGTTAACATCCCCATTATTCACTTCAGCGTTGAATGGTGGAACACACTGCACCAGCCGGCCACCATCAGTAAATTTGATAAGCCGTCCATGCATATATCGATGCTCGTACCTCTACTGATCATGGTAGTGAGTTTCCAGTTGTTGTATGCCTATAACCTGATGATACGTATTCGCACCGGTATCCTTGAACGTGAGAAAGGTGCGCGATGGATAGGTGAATTGTTGGAGAGTGGGCGTGCTTGAAGCTTGGTTAAATTTTTTCGATATGGGTGGCTATGCCTTTTATGTCTGGCCAGCCTATGTCATAACGTTTTTCGTCATTGCAGCCAATGTTGTCGGAGCGAAAGTATTTCACAACAACCTGATCAATCGGCTCAAGCGTGAGAGAATGCTCAATGAAGGTGAATCGAGTGCGAATATCGAATCGCAGCAAGGGCAAAGACAATGACACCGGCACGTAAGAAAAGACTTGGGCTTATTGCATTAATGATGTTGGGTGTTGGTATCGCCGTGACTCTTGGCCTCAATGCATTCAATAAAAATATTTTATTCTTTTTCTCCCCCTCCCAGATAGCTGCAGGGGAGGCACCTGTGGGCGATACGTTTCGGGTGGGCGGTATGGTGGTCGATGGCAGTGTGTCCCGCTCCTCCACCGATTTGAGTGTGACCTTTGAGTTGAGTGACACCGCAAATCAGGTACAGGTTACCTACACGGGTATATTGCCGGATCTTTTTCGCGAGGGGCAGGGCATAGTTGCGATCGGACGACTCGCCAATGATGGCCTGTTCACCGCAGAGACGGTACTTGCCAAGCACGATGAAAACTACATGCCTCCGGAAGTAGCTGCTGCGCTAAAGAAAGCCGGTAAGCTCGATAGTGCGCCTGCAACGAATTATGGCAGTGATACGTTGTCCTATGAATAGAAGCTGTCAGCTGGATTTGATGCTTCAAACTCAGTCAACCAGGGTGTTGTGTCATCTATGATCCCGGAACTCGGACTACTCGCACTGATACTGGCTTTAATAGCTGCAATTGTACAAGGTACTGTGCCGCTAGTCGGTGTGGCTGTTGGAAATACCGCCTGGATGGGTGTCGCTTCACGTGCTGCAAAAGCACAGTTTTTTTGCGTTGCCCTGTCTTATGCCTGCCTGACGTGGAGCTTTATCGTTCACGACTTCTCTGTCGCTTATGTTGCACAGACATCAAATACCCTGTTGCCATTGGTATACAGAATATCGGGCGTCTGGGGAGGGCACGAGGGTTCGATACTACTGTGGATATTGACGCTTAGTGGCTGGACCTTCGCTGTCGCGGTTTTTAACCGACAGGTATCTCAAGTTTTGCTAACACGGGTTCTTGCTGTGATGGGCCTGATAAGCATAGGGTTTCTGTTGTTTACCTTGTTGACCTCGAATCCTTTCGAGCGACTGTTCCCGATCCCCGCCGATGGCGCATCTCTTAACCCTTTGTTGCAGGATCCGGGTATGGCGATACACCCACCTCTGCTCTACATGGGTTATGTGGGCTTTGCGGTGGCCTTTGCCTACGCTGTTGCCGCTTTGCTTGGTGGTCATCTCGACCCTGCCACAGCGCGCTGGATGCGACCCTGGACCAATGTTGCCTGGCTGTTTCTGACGCTTGGCATCGCGCTGGGCAGTTTTTGGGCTTATTACGAGTTAGGTTGGGGCGGTTGGTGGTTTTGGGATCCCGTTGAGAACGCGTCGTTTATGCCGTGGCTCGCCGGTACCGCTCTGATTCATTCATTGGCTGCAACCGAGAAGCGTGGTGCGTTTCGCGCCTGGACAGTGTTGCTGGCAGTTGCTGCCTTTTCACTGAGTCTGCTGGGCACTTTTCTGGTGCGCTCGGGGGTTCTAACCTCGGTACATTCATTTGCAGCCGATCCTGAACGTGGTCTGTTTATCTTGATGTTTCTGTTGATCGTGGTCGGCGGTTCATTGTTGCTGTTTGCGTTTCGCGCCCATCGGCTATCTGCTCCAGTTGAATTTGGTCTTGTCAGTCGCGAATCTGCCTTGTTATTTAATAACGCCTTACTAGCTGTTGCCTGTGCAAGTGTGTTGCTCGGTACGTTATATCCGCTAGCGATCGATGCCTTGCAACTGGGTAAGGTCTCCGTGGGTGCACCGTGGTTCAACGCTGTGTTTATTCCATTAACCGCACCACTGGTAGCGGTGGTTGGTGTAGGTGCTCTGCTCAACTGGAAAAGGGACAAACTTGACAGTCACAAAACGATTCTGATTCTATTGGCTGTTGGCAGTATCGTTGTGGGGACTTTGCTTGCAACTACTTTGTGGTTTTTTAGTATCGCAGGAGCTTTGGCACTTTCTCTGGCAGTGTGGGTTTTGGCAACCACTGTCTATGGGTTTGTATATCGTATCCGCAACAAGCGCAGCAAATTATCCGCTCTAACGCATACACCGGCCGCTTTCTGGGGTATGACAATCGCGCATTTAGGTATTGCTGTATTTACTGTTGGTGTCGCGCTGGTTTCAATTTACAACACGGAAGCTGATTTGCGTATGGAGCCTGGTGACACATACGTCATTGACGACTACACCTTTACCTTCAACGGCGTGTCTTCAGTCAGAGGACCCAACTATAACGCGGCTGAGGGGAACATAACTGTCACTCAGCTCGGCAATGCTGTGACAACCCTAACGCCACAAAAACGTGTTTACGACGTGCGCCGTGAAAGCATGACGGAAGCATCCATACATGGAAACCTCAAACGTGATCTGTTTGCCGCCATGGGCGAACCGCTTGAACAGACAGCGAACGGTAGTGCCGATGTCGAAGGTGCCTGGAGTGTCAGGCTTTACCATAAACCTTTCGTTCGCTGGATTTGGCTGGGAGCTGTGTTAATGGCACTGGGTGGATTACTAGCTGCAATGGATAAGCGATATCGCCTCGCCAGTGCCAGTTCCAAGGCGAAAAAATCTGCACCCGTGGTTAAACCATCAGCTACGGTACACGCTGCCAACGTCGCGGCGTCAAATACCACTGGAACATCATGAAATACGTTTTACCTCTTGTGGTGTTTCTGGTGATGGCCGGATTTTTACTGGTAGGGCTGGACCGCGATCCAGGGTTATTACCTTCAGTCTTGCTCGATAAGGCTGCTCCTGCCTTTGATACCGAGCGGCTGTATCCAGAAAAGCAAACCCGCGTGGATAGCGCAGCTGGAATGATCAGCAGTGAAGCGCTAAAAGGGGAAGTCTGGGTATTAAACATCTGGGCAAGCTGGTGCGAGGCCTGTATTGGTGAACATCCATTAGTGAAAAAACTGGCAGAAGAAACAGATGCACTGGTAGTGGGTTTAAACTACAAGGATACAGATACAGACGCTCGAAAATGGCTGCAGCGTTTTGGTAACCCCTATGCGCTGGTAGCGGTTGATCAGTCTGGTTCAATTGGTATTGACTATGGTGTTTACGGCGTGCCAGAGACTTTTATTGTCGACAGGCAGGGTGTTATCAGATACAAGCACATTGGTCCGATAGACGCGCAAGTACTGGATGACATACTGCTGCCAAAGATTCGCGAATTGCTTGAAGCAAATGCATGAGTAGTCAGCCTGGCAATCCAATCGGAATGATCGTGGCAACTGCGAACCGGTATTCCACCGGTGCAGCTCGCATGGCGATATTTATCATTGCGCTCAGTTGTACTCTCGCCTTGACTCTTGGAGCCACGGCTGCGATCTCACAGGATGGCAACACGGCGAGTGAAGCGTTAAATTTTGACTCACCCGAAAAGCGGGCTCTCTATCACAAGCTGACGCATGAGTTTCGATGCCTTAAATGCCAGAATCAGAATCTGGCAGGATCTGCCGCAGGCCTTGCTGATGATCTGAAAAACCAGATTTATACAATGGTACAGCGCGGAGATTCATCGGCACAGATCACCGAATATATGGTTGCCCGGTACGGGGATTTCGTATTGTACAAACCTGCTTTCAAACCGTTAACACTGTTGCTTTGGATAGCGCCTTTTGTTCTGTTAGCTACCGGGTTGGTATTTGTCTATCGTCTATCACGTAGTACAGGTACCTCGGAGGCTGATACCAACCCTGTGCACCTTAGTGACGCTGAGGCTATGCAGCGTGCACGGAAACTGCTCGATGCAGACTGACTCACGTGCAACTCTTCTATAGCGTATCAACACTTTCTTCTTGACGTGATCCTCGAACCCGGCTTTTTGATATCTGTAGTCATCGGCACAATCGTGTCGATAGCCTGCCTTGCCTATGTTTTCGCCGGGCTGTTTCGGACTGAGTCAGCAGCGCATGCTGATCATGAAGCGTTTAATGTAGAAATTGCGAAGGAAGCCTTGACCCGTTTGCGTGAAGCCAAGCGAAGTGGCCAGTTAGGCGAAGAAGAATTCAAACGTGCCAAGCTGGAAATCGAAACCAGTCTTGCTGACGCCATATCTGATAACAGCTCGACCAGTAGTTCCACAGATTCATCAAATTCAAGCAAACGGTCCACTCGTGGTGATCGTTGGCCGGTGTTTTTGTTGGCTCCGTTGCTACTCGTACTTGTTGCATTGTTGTATAGGCAGGTGGGGGATATCCGGGCTTTCGATCGTGCGTTTCTCGCAGATAACGGTGCACGCGGAATAGCGCCAACTGCCAGTAACCAAAGCGGTCAGGGACAAGGCACGGACAAACTACCTTCCATTGAAGAAATGTTGCCACGCCTGGAATCGCATTTGCAGAATAACCCTGATGATGCGCAAGGCTGGAAGTTACTAGGCACGACCTACCTCCGATTGCAACGATTCGAAGAAGCGCAAACTGCACTGTCGAACGCTTACGCTGTAACACCTGACGATGTGGTAGTGATGTTACAACTGGCAGATGTGCGTGCTGTGTTAGCCAATGGTGCGATTCCTGCCGAATCGATTGAGCTGATAGATAAAGCTCTCGAGCAGGAACCGAACAATATCCAGGGGAATTGGTTACGCGGACTGGCCAGTCAACAGTCGGGTAATAGTCAGCGTGCCATCGAACATTGGCAACGTATTCTTCCTTTGATTGAAGATGATGCACAGTCGTATGCGCAGCTTGAGTCAATGATAGCCGAGTCACAACATGCGGCAGTGGTAAATGACTCTGAAAAGTCTGATGCTGCAACAGCGTCCAACATTGATCCTGCTAACAATTCCCAAACACCGGATGGTCGAAGTGTAGATTCACTCTCAGTCGATGTAACTGTTGGTGAGAATTTGCCGAATGACCTCGATCCGGCAACGGCAGTTTTCGTCTATGCCAAGGCCGTCGCTGGTCCACCCATGCCATTGGCAGTGGCCCGCTTGCAACTCGCAGATTTGCCCGCAACTGTTTCGTTAGACGATTCAATGGCCATGGTGCCTACTGTTAAATTATCCGGATTCAACGATGTGATTGTTGGTGCACGCATATCATTGACTGGCAATCCAATAGCGCAACCCGGTGACTGGTATGCTGAAACTGCTGATGTAGACCTAAGTGCCGTTCGCGATCTGGCAGTTGAAATTAACCAACAGGTTAGCCAGTAAAACTGCCAATAAAACTGCTTATTGTTTTACTCTTATGCAGCTAACCTGTTGCCCCTTATATAGGTAATACCACATTCTTTCCAGGCTCTATGCGCTCGGGTCTGCGCGCGTGATTTACCTGTTCGTTATAGGTGTATATAGCCGGTTGTGAATCGGTACGCAAAACCTGCGCTTTCAGCACCATTAATGTGCGGTGTAGTAGATTTAAGTCATATTTTGTGAATTGCCGAACGCAAGGACTTGGTTGTCGTTTTAGAATGCTCTTTTGATCATGCCGGTATGGCAGCAGGAGGTCGGCAGTCATGCCCATTCAAACTAAACAATCGGTTCGCTCTGAAAGCAAATCTGGAAGTATTGCAGCGGCTAAAAACAAGGCAGTCGCCGTGTCTAACGTTGCTATTCCTTGTCAAAGAATATCCTCTCTTATCAGTCGACAGGTGAGAATTGTTGCCTGCACGATGTTAGCTGTAATGCTGGCCGCTTGTGATAGTGCGGATGACGATAGAGACAATAATGATTTCGCCAATATCGTACGCCCCACAAATTTCATTGAACCCAATTCTTCACCCGGTGTAACTGGTGCGTTCCAGCGTCCCCCATCGAATGCCGACGATGATGACATGGATGCAGCTGGAATTGGTGGTGTATCTGATGGAGGTGGTGACGGTAACGATGCTGTACCTGATGCAGGTGGTGACGGTAACGATGGTGTAACTGATACAAGTGGTGACGGTGACGATGGTGTGCCTGATGCAGGTGGTGACGGTGACGATGGTGTGCCTGATGCAGGTGGTGACGGTAACGGAGGTGTACCTGATGCAGGTGGTGACGGTAACGGAGGTGTAACTGATGCAGGCGGTACTGACGAACCTGTGCTGACTATTGTTGTAGGCCAACCGATATCGTCAGTGTCTGTAGGTGAGTCACCTGTTGATCTGGTGTTTGATCCTAATACTTCATCCTTTAATGCATCTGTCCCGTTTTTAGTGAGCAGTGTGCCTGTCAGTATTAATGGCGGCCCTGTTATAGACGTTCCCTTGGAGCCGGGTAACAATCTTGTGAGTATTGAAACTCTCTCCAACGGTGACGTGACTGCACTCAATATTGATCGTGCCAGTGTGGAGTCTTTGTTGCCACCGCAGTTTCTCAAGGATGGCAGTTCCATGCTTGAATCCAATTTCGGTCAGGCGGTTGCAGTTGATGAGGATTTGCTGGCTATTCTGGGAAGGGATACTGAGCAGCGTTTGAATATTTTTCGCCTGCAAGGCGACATTTGGCAACTGGAACAGGTTGTTGAACTGAGTGGTCAAAGCATCAGTATTGATGAGCAACGTATTGCTGTTGGCGACATTGATGGTGGCGGAAGAAACATTCCCGGTTTTGGTAATGGCACAGTCGCTATTCTTGAACGTTTTAATAACAGCTGGAACGTTGTGGCAGAGCTGACAGCCGAGAACCCTGGAGTCGCTGATCAATTTGGCCATGCAGTAGCTCTGGTGGGTGACACTTTGCTTGTTGGCGCGCCGGGTGAAGATAGTTCGGCTACAGGTATCAACGGTGATGCCACGTTGAACGACGCGTTTGATTCAGGTGCAGCTTATTTATTTGTTCGACAAAATGATCAATGGGTGCAGAACACCTATTTCAAGGGAGACTCGACAGCAGGTGGTGATCAATTCGGATTTAGTGTAGCTGCCCGGGATGGATTGTTGGTAGTAGGCGCGCCTGGTGAGGCGAGCTCTGCAACCGGTGTTAATGGCGATCCTCAGGATAATTCGCTGGTTGATTCCGGTGCTGCTTTCATCTTCGAACGCGGGAATTCGGGGTTGAGTCAGGTAGCCTATCTCAAAGCATCTAACACGGGAGTAGGTGATGCCTTTGGCACCGCGGTTGATTTGACCGACACTACTGTGGTTGTAGGAGCACCTGATGAGGATTCAGGCTTCTCTGGAAATCCATCTGTTCTGGAATCTGACGACAGTCTGAATAATGCTGGCGCTGTTTATACATTCATCGACAACGGTACTGCCTGGGTGCAATCAGCGTACTTGAAATCCTCCAGCCCGGACAACCTGGATCGTTTCGGAAACGACCTGGCAATAGAATCAAACACACTGGTGATTGCAGCGCCATCAGAAGACGGTAGTAACACTGTAATTTCAGAGACTGTCTTTGATAACTCAACTAATAACGGGGGCGCTGTTTTCATTTTTCAAAATATGACAGTCGCGGAGTCGAACAATATGGGAGTCTGGAGTCAGGAATTGGTCGTGCGCGGAACTTCGCCTGATGCCGGGGATCGTTTCGGTTCAAGCGTTTCATTGGGTGATGGCACTCTCGCGGTAGGCGTCCCTGGAGAATCGAGCAATCCTCAGCCGGTAGCCAATCCTGCTGATGATAGCCTTGCTGGCGCTGGTGCGGTATTTATCTTTCGCTAGTGTTTTGTAATGGCGCGGCTGATTATCAGTCAGTAAGGTTCGTCAAGTAGATTGGTGCAGCCCTTATAATGGCTGAATCTGCAAGCGCTACTGGCCTTGTATTGTTACAGCGATGCGCCATATAGGCTGCTCTGGTTACTTGCGCTAAACGCTCTGTCAGACAAAAGTGGAAATTCGGAATACGGTTCGGGTGATCAAAAACAGACATCAGCTGTATCGCTGGTATAACAGCTTGAGTGGCGAGGGCCGTCCAGGGATTCTGTGCTGGATGCTATGGGGCTTTTTAGTCTTCTGCTCTTTCCTGTTCCACACTCAGGCTCATGGACAAGCTCTGGGCAATTTTCGCGTTGCAGCCTTACTCTGCAAATACGCAGATATCGCTGATGAGCCGAGGGACGTGGCGCAGATACAACGTCTCTATGGCGATGAGATCGGTGGCGTCAACCATTTCTGGAAACAAGCCTCTTACTCAAAAGCCTCGCTGAACGGTACCACTGTTGCCGGATGGTACACGCTGCCAGCACCACGAAGTTTTTACATCGATAATCTTAGTGGTGAGCCCGATGTGGTTCGAATCGTCCGTGATTGCGCCGCGCAGGCTGATTCAGACATTGATTTCTCTGTTTACCATTCGATAAATGTTCTGACCAATGGTCCCTGGTCCGGAGGTATTGGCGGTGTTGGTGGAAAGCTGTTCTTTGAGCTGGACGGCAAGACTGAATTTGCCTATTCCGTTATGGGTTATCCGGGCTGGCAAAATCAGGCGCTGGTGGTGCATGAAATTGGTCACGGCTTTGGTTTGTTGCATAGCAATAATTCGGATGGTGATGATGACCCCTACGACAACCCATGGTCGGTAATGAGCGATGTAAATCATCAGGCGGTTTTACATCCTGAGTTTGGATTGTTGGCAAAGCATTTCATCGCCTACGAAAAAGAGTTACTTGGCTGGCTCGATCGCAATGAAATTCTTGAATTAGATCTTGATTCTTTAAGCTCGGGCGTCAGTCAGAGCGTCTTCCTCACATCTCTGGGAGAAGCTGGTAATCCCAACGGATCCTTCCGTTTGCTGAAACTCACGCGAGGGGACAGTGACGACTTCTTTTTCACGCTGGAGGCGCGTGAAAGAAGTGGTGACTATGAAGCGGCTCTTCCAGGTAGTGGCGTTATAATTCACGAAGTGGATTTACGAACAAGGCGAGCTGCCTGGATAGTGGATGGCTCTGCCAGTCCCGCTGATCGCGCAGATACAGATGATGTAGTGTGGCAGCCTGGCGAGATCTATCAGGGAGATGGATTCACTATAGAGGTAATTGCACGAACCAACAGCGGATTCCAGATCAGTCTGACGGCTACCAATGAGGTGATTGAAGGTAATAGTGTGCCATTCTTTCGGCCAGTGGCTGCTCGACAGAACGCAGCTGTTGGCGGGTTATTCCAGCTTTATCTGCATCCGCTCGATACTGACGGCTTCAATCCTGATCTTGTATCCCCTAATTTACCCACTGGTGCCGAGCTGACAGATAACGGTAACGGCGTCTGGATATTTGAATGGACACCCCGTGTTCAGCAAATCGGGTCTTACAGCATTTCCTTTGTTGCACGGGATGCGGTTGATGAAACTCTTGAGGCAAGACTGGTTGTTGATATTGATGTCACGACACTGGATGCTTTCGGTGACGCTATCACACTACCGGAAGTGTCCTCTGCACCCGGACAGCCACAACCGACTTACGGCAATCTGCCCTGGGTGACACTGTTGTGTAAATTTCAGGACGAAGAAGCTGAACCTGCAACCGCTTCTTTTGTGCAGGATATGTTTGGTGATGATGTTGGTCAGATCAATCACTGGTGGAAACAGGTGTCCTACGATCGGGTCAATATTGATGGGTCGCTGGTGCTCGGCTGGTATACATTGCCAGGTAGTCGTCGGGACTATGTGCGTGGTGATGACACGGACGATGACGTGGATGATGAGCGTCTGACCCGAGAATGCATGCACGCAGCTGATGACGATGTTGATTTCTCACGCTTCTTTGGCGTCAACACATTCTTTAATTCGGGTTTTAATCCGCACGCGGTCGGTTTTGGCGAGCCACGTTTCATTGTGCTTGACAATGCAGGGGCTATGGCAACCACAGCAATCAGCAGTCCTGCCTGGGCCAGCCATACATCGGTTTTGCACGAGATGGCACTGGCTTTAGGGTTGCCCCGTTCGAATAACTCTGACAGGGATCTCACGACGTTTGACAATCCCTGGACAAACATGAGTGATGGGCAGGGTTATGCAGTGTCTGATCTACGCTACGGATTTCTGGCTAAACATCTGAATGCATTCGAGAAGTATTCGTTGGGGTGGCTACCTTCTACTGAGGTAACCGAGCTGAATCTCGACACGTCCGTTCCAGGCGGATTACAAGTGAGGCTGGCTCCCAGCTCTGCGCAAACAATTAATCCCGGTACGCGGCGTGCTGTTATTCTGCGCGACACACGTTATGGGCGACAGGTGTTTTATACGATAGAGGCGCGTGACAATACAGGTATCGGACATTATGACGAGGGATTGCCAGGCACTGCGATAATTGTGCATCAAGTTGATATGCTGCGCGACGAGCCTGCGTGGATTTTGTACGATACAACAGGTAACAGTCAGCCAAGTACTTACTCCGCAACTGAAAACGATATGTGGAAAGTTGGCGAGACGATCCGACTGCCCGGAGCATCGGTCGCTGTGACTGGTCGCACACGCGATGGCTTCAATTTGTTTATCCAAACCGGGCTTGATGAAGAGCAAAGCAACACCACAGCTAATGTTGGTCTGGTTTCCACTGTGACTGAAGACCGCCTGAATGCTGCTTTTGTGCAATCAGAACCGGTGCGAGGATGGCTGCCCTGGGTGACCTTACTGTGCGAATTTGCTGATAGCGATGAGTCGATGTTGGGGCCTGAGTTTGTCGATCGTATGTTCAGCGATAGCGCTGGTGGTCTTGGCGATTACTGGGATCGTGTGTCTCTTGGGAAAATGTCAGTAACCGGATCTGAGGCCCATGGCTGGTACCAACTGTCCGGCAATCGTGCTGACTATATTTCTGTAAACCAAATTTCACGCAGCATGCTTGATGAATGTGTCGAGCTTGCCAACGAAGATGTGGATTTCTCTGAATTTTATGGTGTTAACCTGTTTTTCAACGGTGAATTCAATGCGCTGGCTAGTGGCTTCGCTGGCAAGCGATTGATAAGGGTGGACAATGCCGGACTGAAGGCCTATACCGCGAACAGCGACCCGTTTTGGCAATGGCAAGCATCGGTTGCGCATGAAATGGCACGTGGTATGGGATTGACTCTGACAGATAATGCCGATGCCGATGACAATCCGTTTGATAATCCCTGGACGCTTATGAGTGACTCGAGGGCCTATGCCACGCCAGACCCATTGTTCACTTTCCGGCCAAAGTTCATCAATGCACATGACATGGAGCGATTAGGCTGGCTGGATGAAAGTGATATCTTTGAACTTGATCGAGTCCTGCTGAACAACGAGGTCTCAATAGTTGTAGATATTGACACTCTGTCTTTGGCGGACACAGAACGGCCACGCTTATTGAAAATAAGCGACCCTGATGCCGGTCCTGATTATTATGTTGAGGTACGTGAGCGTTCGGGCCAGTACGATGGCGGTTTGCCTGGCACGGGCGTTCTGATCCACGAAGTCCAGCACGATCCTGCCCGCAGGGTCAAACTGTATCATGACATTCGTAATGGCCCTGCTGCTGACTATGCCGATTCTGTTGATGACATCTGGACACGTGGGGAATCAACTGAACTGGGTGGTGTAAGGTTGGAAGTATCGTCTGCAACAGCTAATGGGTTTCGGCTGATTCTTTCCTCCAATGAAAATGTCGAAGTGTTTCCAGTAGTGGATAATGCGGCGGCACTGGCAGATGGTCCCTCTGATGCTGATGGAACGCCTTTGCAGAGCGGTACCATTGATAACAGCCAATCCGGCAGAGTGCCGGCACAGGGTAGTTCAGTTAGCAGCACTGCTGATGCAGAACAGTCCAATGCTTCCGGAGGCGGTGGTGGTGCTCTGTGGTTCGTTCTTTTCGTGTTGCTGCCCAGGGTCTTGTACTTTGGCCGGGTTTGCCAGTTACGTTCGTTCCGCGCTTGACTGCAACCAGCATTCGGTCTCTGTTCAAATCCGACTTGAGCTTAGTGCCATCTGGCTGCACAACATCAATTGTTGCCCATCTGTGTTTAAAGTAGATGAAGAACATCCTTTAAACTGTTGCATTGCCTGAATGTTAGATTGACAACTTCCTGTCAAACCAAGCCCCGTCGGATTTCAGTATTCCAGCATCAGAATCAACTTCTGATGTGTGCCCTCCCATTTCCTCTCATTTGCCTGACATTGTGAATTATGAAATTTCTTGCTTGACTTGATATAGGGATTTTGTGAGAGACTTATCAATTAGAGGTCAGCTAACGCCTCTGATTTATACAAGATTTGATGGTGCACCATTGAGCCCTGTGACTGTAAGCTTCTCAGTGAGTTAATCATTGAGCAGTAATGGTCTATAAGCTAAAACAAGCAAAAACGGCTCAATCAATGCATTTCTGCTTTGCTTGGTATTGGTCCAGCAGAGGCATTTGGTCAGTAATTATGGTAAGGATTAACAGATGTGGTTGCTTGCTGGTCGCGCATCGAAAACTACCTAATAATGGATTTACAGGTTGCTACGCGCAGCTATTGTGCTTGATTTGGCATAGAAAACGCATTGGAAATGATTCAACTAACCAAATGGAATGGTACAGATACTGGTTTGGCTCGAAATGTGGTTCTCCCGCCTTGATGGAATTCAAGAAAGGTAAAACCAGATGGAAGTTAAACGCGACGGTGGTTAGATCACGTTGCGGAAGGCGAAGAGTTACCAGTCTGGAAAATCAAACGATAAAGGTATCCCAATGATTGACGAGAACATTATCCAAACGCGAAAAGTCACGCTCGAATCTCTGACGACAGAAGAGTTTCTTGATTTAGTCGGAAGCAGAGTAAGAAAAAATCGCATGAACATCGGTATGTCACGTAAAATGCTGGCAAAGAAGTCTGGTGTTTCCGAGCGTTACTTGGCACAACTTGAATCAGGGCAGGGCAATATTTCTATCCTGTTGCTGCGCAAGGTTGCTACTGCAATCGGTGTGAAGCTTGACGAGTTGATGGCTGAGAAAGAAGTCGAACCAACGACGGAAGAAATACAAAGCTGATACCTTTTTTATAGATCAGTGGCTATCGATTTAGCTTCGCTGTTGACAGCGATACAGTTGAGTTGTGGCCACTAATCTGTTTCAGCACTTCAGTTAGAAGGCCGCTCTTCACGCATTTCGGTTAATTGACACCGAAGGTTAATTAACACCTAAGTTATGCGGCAATTTGTCAACAGAAAAAGCTAGAAGTTTAACTTCTGTCAGTAGCTGACAATAATATTGGTCAGCGATGTCCTTTCAGCTCCGTACCTGTTAGCCTCCTGCTCGGTTTCAAACCCGTGGATTACTATTCCAGGTTTATCGGTAGCCCATGCATCGATGTCATCGGCATTCGCTGCGTAACGCACATAATCTGACATAGCAGAAATTCTGGATAGTCCCTTTTTGTGGATGTAGCGGCGATAGAATGCATCGACATCACTAAAGCTCGCCTGCGTTTCAAACAGGACTACCTGTAAACCATTTTCCCCACCAATACGATATTGCTTGGCTTCCGGAAATATTGGATAAGGGATTTCGGCAGTGCCTTCAATCGCAGCCATCTGCTGGTCACTATGCTCTGCATCAGATTTCTTGAAAACAGCTGGGACCTCGACAATATCAGCGCTGGCCGAGCCGTTTTCCTGAGACAGGTTGATGACTTTGGGTTCGACCTGTATCTCATCTTCGGATATCTGTCTTGAGGTGAAGGCATCGCAGCTGGCTAGCAGTACAGATGCAGTCAGGGATATTAATACTTTATTCATTCCGGTCTCCGCACCAGAAAAGGCACACTGCCGATGCAATGTGCAGGGTCTTTCCGGAGAAGTATAGTAGAGACCGTCAGAAGTGCGTCGTTGACAGGGTATCCAGATGTATTAATTTGTTAACTGAGGCTCTTTGCCAGATTTGGAGAAATATTGCATGTAATATTCGTGCTCTGCCGCGGCTGGAGAATGTGCGTCAACAATTGCCTGCAGGTTATATCCTTTTTTCCTGATGGCGACCTCATACCAATCGTTGCCGAATTTGTAGGGCAGATAAAACCAGCCCAATAACGCGAGGCCGACAAAACCTGCTGTGACGATAAAGTCCGCCATTGTCGCGCTACCAGCGAAGCAGCGGGGAATCAGGATCGCCAACCCTACTATCAGTACCAGACTCATCAGGGCATAAACGAGTGACATACCCCACATACGCCTTGACAGGAACCAGACTTGAGTGAGCATCAAGGCACTGCGGTTATTGCCACCTTGTTTGACTGCTGTCACTATGCCGTCCTCGTCTGCGTATATACCGTACTGTACGTTGTCAGGATCCGATTCAACCAGACTTTCTTCATGGTTGCGGCTATCCGAGGCAGCCGAAGATCTCACCATGGCATCTCCAGACAGGGTCTTTCCAGTACCTTTTTCACGATCACGGTGTGCGCGGGCAACCGACCCGGTAGCGGAAACTTTAGACTCTTTCTGTCCACTCTCACTAGCATTGGAGTCAGAACTGCTTATGTCAGAGTCACCTGCACCTGCCACTGAGTTAAGCTTTGCTGCGGTTGCTGGCTGATCGGAAGAATCAGTCATCAAATCTGCCAATAAATCTGCAGAAGTTGATCGCGTTCCAGTAGAGCCGGTTTTAGCACTGCTGTCAGTGAGCGAAAAAGCTAAATCGCTAGCTGTGTTCTGCTCCGCATCGATGTGAATGGTGTTATCGTGGTTACTGTCGGCCTGTTGGGTTAAATCTCCCAGGGCCAAGTCCGAATTTGAATCACCCTTGTCATTACTGAGTAGATGTTCACCGGCCGGGGCTAGTGATAGCGGTAACTCGCCGTCAGAGCTGCTCTCCTCTTTGTTTAGCTGCTTTTCAGATAATGTCTGGTCAACTGAGTTTTCTGTTTCGAAAACCGAGAATGTATCCGAGCCCTTTAGCTCTGCGCGAGCCAGGGCAATCTGCGCGGGTGTTGAAGCCTGATCTTCCTGGCTGGTTTGCAAAGATGCGCTGGTGTTTTCGGTGCCCAGATCTGAGGCAAGATCTGCGGCAAGATCCGCAATGCTGGTGACATCCTTATCGGGCTCTGCCGCAGCGTTTTTGGCGCCCTCATTATCCTGATCCAGAGGGTGGCCAATTGTTACGTTATGTTCTAGTGCAAGTTCTTCTACGCGCAGATTGGTGTACAGATAACGGGCTTCGTCCACGTCATCGGTTGCCAGGGCGCAGGCCCTTGCCCACAGATCCGCTTTTCGGTTGCGGCTGTTCAATTCGTCAGTGGCTAACTTGTATAATTCGTCTTCTTGCATGGTTTGTTCTGCCGTTTGTTCCGTTCATTCGGGCGGAGTAAGACGCATGATAGGGGTTCAAGGTAAGCGCTTTCAAGGCCTGCCTGCTGTGTTGGCGATCGAAATCATTTGCTGGTCGAGATATTATGCATGTTTTGGCCTGCTCTGATGTGAGTGTATTGGCTGAGATGCCACAGGCGGAGCCCTAGTAGTGCTGCTGACAGACTCAGCCCACTAATCAGGCCGACCCAAAGACCGGTAGCACCCCAATCAAGGTAGCGGGCCAGATAACTACCCAGTCCGAAGCCAACAACCCAGTAAGAAAACGCATTGATCAGCATGGGGATGCGCGCATCCTGCAAGCCCCGTAGCATACCGATCAAGGTCGCCTGGGCAGCATCTGAAAATTGAAAGATTGCGGCCAGCAACAATAAATAAGCGGCGAATTCACGCACTGCTACATCCTCTGAGTAGAGGCGTGCAATATCGTGGCGGAACAGCACCAGCAGCAGGCTGGTTGTGACTGCAAATAAAACTGTCAGCAAACAGCCAGCAATCAGCCTTAAATGCAGGCTTGATTGTTTGTTCCCCGCTTTGCTGCCCATTTTTATTAGCTGTGTGTTTGTTGTCGTTGGCGAGACACCTTGGTTAGAGCGAGTGATAATGGCTGTTTTCTGTCTCTGTTGGTTGAGCTGTCCGTAAATTCGACCGACTCTTGCTGTCAACGCAAATGACAAACCTAGCGGAAACATATAACAAAACGATGTCGCGGAAATTGCCAGTGTATGTGCTGCTGCGGCAAGGGTACTGATCATACCCATTTGAATCATGGTTGCGCCGAACAGACCAGCTTCAAACAGCAATGTAAAAAATATAGGTATTGATAAGGTCAGTAACGAGCGAATTATTTTTTTGTCTGCTCTGGCGAATAGAAACAATTTGTAGCGCTGGAAAGCTTTGCCACGTAAACAGATAAGAATCACTAGCAACATGGTAAATTGCACTAATGTTGTCGATATGCCAATGCCGGTTAAGCCAAGTGCTGGAAGGCCAAACCAACCCAGGCCTAGTCCCAGATTTCCAAGCAGGTTTATGATCAGACCTATCAGGGTAACTATAAATACGACGCGTGTTAGTTGGGTCGCTTCGCAAATATTACGACAGGCGATAACCGCCGCGAGTGGGAGCAGGCCCCAGCAGGCTGCAAATGCATGCTGTCGCATCAGTGGTGCCAGCGCCTGATCAAGTGCCCATAAATGAAAACTGGCTGCCAAAGCGAACAAAACGAAACAAGCCAGCAAGCCAACCACCAGTGATAGCCACAAACTCTGTCGAAATAACACGCCAACACCCTGCGGTGCTCGCCGCCCAATTTGTTCTGAAGCCAGTGGTGATAAACCGGCTAACAGACCGATGCATAACAAAGACGAAAAGAACCACAAACTGCCTGACAACCCGACAGCCGCAAATTCACTCACGCCAAGTCGTGCTGCGACCATGGTGTCGACGAGTGCATGGCTCACTTGTATGAGTTGTGCTGCAATCAAGGGTGCAGCCGAGCGCAGGGAACGACGACACTCGGCGATCAATGCATGGGCTTGCGGCATCAATAAAGCCTTGATTCTTGTGATTTTCTTGGCATTTTTAGGTTTCGCACAGCCTATTTGATGGCAGACGCAGGGGGCGGGTACTAGGATAGTGTCTCGGTTTGAGTGGCCAGGAAGCTAGCCCTATTACTGTGATTTTCGCTGCAAATTACCTTATTAAGTGTATGGTCCTTATGCACGAAAAGACAGTTGCAATTGATTCGCTGACGCTTGAAGGACAACTATCAACGCTGAAATGAAATGGATAACCAATAGACGCTGTTTTAGCAAATGCATATCAAGTTGCCAGTGGAACATTCTAACGTTCTTTGTGCTGCTGGTTTCAGGATTGTCTGGCTGTGGTGCAGCTTCCAAACCGACCTCATTGCTACAACTGGCCCAACCGCAGAACCAACCGCAGAACCAATTGCCGGGTAATCCCGAGGTATCAGAGAGTAGGGGGACACAGATGCAACGGGTGGCAGTTGACCTGGTTTCCGCTTTGGAAGATTTCGGTAAGTCCATAGAACAACTGGGTGGCGAGCGACGGGTAAGTTTGAATTATCCGAAGAACGAATTTGATACAGCTTTGCTCCAGGCGTTCCAACGCTTTGGTTACAGCATTTACGAAAGTATTCCAGGGCAGGTCGCTTATCGCGCCGAATACCGTGTCGAGTCGCCACACAACAGCGATATCCAACCAGATCAGTTAAGTCAGCAAAGCGTGAGGCCTGCTCGGCAAACTAATAGTTACCGCTTTGAGCTGCTCACACCAACGGGCACATACGTCAGTCGTTTGTACCGCTGGCAAGATGATCATATATCGCCCGCTGGCCCCATGCTCGAGCTAGATGAACAGGGGAATGTGTTACGTCTGATCGAGACTGAATCATCTCTTTTTCTTTAAGAGTGCTCAACCTGCGGTAGTTACGTTTTTTACATCTGCGTGTTAGCCTGACTTAACGAAAGTCACGGTGCGATATCTCCATGTCAAAACCTTGTAAGTCTCAGCATGTAGCGGTCAGGCACATACCGCGTGCCGATAAACATCTGATTGAGCAACTCGGCTTTGCTGGTTGTGCCACCGTTCATGAAGCTCAGGGTAGACGTGGGCAGATGCAACCTTATCTTCGCCCTGTTTATTCAGGTGCATCCCTGGCAGGGAGTGCCGTAACCGTACTCACCCAACCGGGAGACAACTGGATGTTGCACGTGGCCATAGAGCTCTGTCAGCCCGGTGATGTGCTGGTTGTTGCCTGTACGGCGATAAATACCGATGGTATGTTCGGTGATTTACTGGCTACTTCTGCGCAAGCACACGGTGTTACGGGAATGATTACAGACACAGGTTGTCGGGATGTTGCTGATCTGCAGATGATGCAATTTCCAGTCTGGGCGCGGGCTATCTCGGCTAAAGGGACAGTCAAGGAAACACCTGGAAGTGTCAATGTACCGGTTGTGCTGGCGGGTCAGTTGGTACATCCGGGTGACATCATAGTGGCTGACGATGACGGTGTAGTTGTTGTCGAACGCGAGAAAGCTGCGCAGGTTGCAACTAATGCAAAGGCCCGGCTTGAGAATGAGTCTGTCAAAAGAAAGCAACTTGCTGATGGTGTCGCGGGTTTGGATATCTACGACATGCGCGAGAGGTTGCAATTGGCTGGATTAGTCTATGTAGACAGTGTTGATGACCTGGATTGAAAGAGTAGGTTTGCGGGTGCACTATCTATGTCAGCAACTCTGTTTCTGTAGCGAATGGGAAACAGCCGGGGAGTGACTGAGGTGCAAGCGAGATGAATGATCAGGGTATACCCTGCAGCTGGATGCGCGGTGGTACGTCTAAAGGGGTTTATTTTCTGGCTGCGGATCTGCCCGCCAATCAAAAAGCCCGTGATGAACTATTGCTAAGCATTATGGGGTCACCCGATCTGCGTCAGATAGATGGCCTTGGTGGTGCTGATCCATTAACAAGCAAGGTCGCTATAGTAGGTCCCGCCACGCGTGCTGATGCTGATATTGATTATCTGTTCCTGCAAGTTGCTGTTGATCAGCCGTTGGTTTCGGATCAACAGAATTGTGGCAACCTGCTGGCAGGTGTCGGCCAATTTGCGATTGAACGTGGACTGCTGACTGCGACCTCTCCTAAAACCAGAGTAAAAGTACATCTACTCAATAGCAGGCAACTAGCAACTGTGACGCTCGAAACCCCTGATGGTGTCCCGCGATATTCAGGTGATACGACGATTGCGGGTGTGCCAGGCACTGCAGCAGCGGTGTTGCAAAACTTCCCGGAAGCTGCAGGCGCTACTTGCGGAAGTCTTTTGCCAAGTGGTGAATCTTTGAATCGCATTGCGGGTGTCGATGCAACACTGATCGACAACGGTATGCCGGTCGTCATAGTCCCTGCAGCGGATTTTCTCGATTGTGGTGTGATCGGTTACGAATCGCGTGAACAGCTTGAAGCCAATGAGGCATTACGCCACAAGTTAGAGAAGATCAGATTGCTTGCAGGCCCGATGATGCAGCTTGGCGATGTCACTGATAAAACGGTGCCAAAAATGACTTTGGTTGCTGCACCCCGTGGTGGTGGCAGCATCACGACGCGAACGTTTATACCCCATCGCTGTCATGCGTCTATTGGTGTACTGGGGGCTGTTAGTGTTGCGACAGCTGTGGTCATTCCTGGCAGCGTAGCTCATCGTGTCGCTGATCATGCCATTATCTCGAATGCAGACGAGGATGCATCTGACAGGAGTAGACAGATTGTGGTTGAGCACCCCTTGGGTGAGCTTGGCATTGTTGTAGATACTGATGCATCAGATGGAAGAGTCGATGTGCGCAGTGCATCTGTTGTGCGTACTGCGCGCAAATTATTCGAAGGTAAGGTGTTTGCGAAGGCTCCGGACGTTACAGTGTAAATCGGTGTTGCGGATTCTGCGTTAGCACCCGTGATAAAGCCCGAAAATGTTCATTGGCGAATAGCCTGATATCGTTTTTGATTTGAGCAGCAGTTAATTCGATTACATCATCATCAAGCTGTTTTAGCGGTAAACCGGTTTGCATGGCAAACAGTTGTTGGCGTGATGCCCGCTCAAGATAGTAAAGATCATCAAATGCTACGGCAACCGATTCACCTCCAATAACAACGCCATGGCTTGATAGAAATGTTACGTCGACATGTTGTTTGTCACGTGCACCATCAGCAAGGCGTTCACCTTCTTCGGCCGATAAAGCCAATCCTCCAAATGTCTGCTGATACTCTGTACGTCCGTGAAATCTGACAGCAGTTTGATGAGACATTTCCAGTCGACCGTTCTCAACCATGGTTAGAGCCGTAGTGTAAGGCATATGTGTATGCAATAGAGCCTTATGTCTGGGGTTGGCGCGGTGTCCACCTATATGAATAAATTTGGCTGAATCTTCTACCTGTCCATCACCTGATAGTACCTTGCCGTCACCATCGATGAGCAACAGTGCGTCATCTTTCATCTCTGACCAGTGCGTGCCGTAAGGGTTGATTAAGTAACGTTCTTCATCACAGTCCAGTTTTACCGAAAAGTGATTGCAAATACCCTCGTGGAATCCAAATGCCTCTGCCAGACGAAAAGCATGGGCCAGATCGGTCCGATCCTGTGCCTCGGATTGCGGTGGCGGTGGTGCTAGCGGATCGCTTGCAGAGGTATCGCAGAGTGGCGCTTGTTGCGCAGCACCGGTAAGTGTCTGTTTTGAATTCAGCATGAGATTGGATCCGTGTTACGAGAATGATGTAAGTCACGCTTAAGCGTGATCCAAGTGTAGCGACTGGCAGCCTGCTCGACAATGCTGGAATCCTGTCTTGCATCTGGCTCAACATGATCCTTCGGGGTGCTTCTGTGCAGTCTGGCCCCTGAATCTTTGTTGCGCACTGCAAACAGGCGGTAATGTTCTCAAAGCTATTGAATTATAAGTAAATATATTGCTGCCTGTGGCTCGTAGTTTGCATCATTTGCGGCATGTATCTCACTGCACAAAGCACGGTCGGGCCTGGCTAATGGCCAGTGTGAAACCTAAACCGGTAGCTGCCGGGAATTCTACTCGTCCACAGATAAGCACGGAGACCGTGGTAAAGAGTGGTTCTTCCGGGAGCTTGCAGGATCTAAGGGCTAATAAGCTAGTAGAAAGTTGGCTGGATTGGCAATGCAAAATGATCGCCGGTGTTTACCGTGCTGTTATTGGGCGCGTCGATAGTACGGATCAACTCATTGGTGTAGCAGCCTATCCGCACAGCGAAAAAAAATCACTGCTGGACCCAGGGTCCGCATTGATGAAAACACTCAATCTGGTTCAGGTAAACAATCAACCTTTTGTCATCAGACAAAATGAGGTTTTGAGTCGTGATGGTCTGGATGTTTGTGATTGTCTTGCGCTGAGGCTTAAAGCTGGCGACGACCAATACTTCGTTTGCTTGCATCTGAAATCACGCAGTAAGGCCCAGCTTTTATCCGTACAGCAGCTGTTGACCTGGGGTGGTGTATGGCTTTCAGCGCTAACAACGCATTATCTGGAATCTTTGGCAACTGAAACAACTGCAGCTTATACGTCGGATAATCTTTTGCAGCGAGTTGTTGCTGCAAAATCTCTGTACGAATCTTCCTGCGAACTGGTTAATACCCTCAAAGGTCAGTTTAACTGCGACCGTGTTTATCTTGGCTTGCGTGAGAGTTTATCGGTCAGGGTTGTTGCAATTTCTCAGCAGGCAAATTTCGATAGACGCCAGCATGCGATTCGCGAAAGGGAAGCGGCGATTGAAGAATGTATGGATCAAGGGTGCGTATTGTCAAGTGATGATGCGCGCAGCAATTACGTGCTGGCGATACACAAAAAACTGGGTAATACACATAGCGGTCTTTCAGTGTGCACTGTGCCGATAGTATTCGAAGGAGAGTGTATAGGTGCTGTCTTGCTTGAGAAGAAGATGCCTGATTCTTTTTCGGATGGTGATCAACAAGCTTGTCTGCAGTTACTTGAAGGCCTTGCACCTGCTGTTAATTTACAGATGAAATCTCAGCTAGGCGCATTGTCAAGTGCCATGCGCGGGGTCCGACAATTTTTTATTACACTGATCAGGCCTGAAACTTATCGTCAGCGCTGGCGCAGTTTGTCGGTATTCGCTATTGCAGCGGCAATCATGTTGATGCCGGTTACTCACCATGTTTCAGCTACGGCGAGTGTAGAGGGTGCGGATAAGCATCTACTGGTAGCGCTTCAAACTGGTTTTATAAAGTCGGCTCAATTTCGTGCTGGGGATCTGGTATCGGCAGGGGATATTGTGGCGAGCTTTGATAATCAGGACCTGCTTATTGATCGTGACAAATGGCAAGGTGAACTCAACAGTATAGAGACCGCGTTTTCCCAGGCGCTGGGTACCCGTAATCGCGCCGAAATTGGACTTCTAAAGTCGAGGAAGCAGCAAGTCAGTGCAGAGCTGGCGTTAGTAGAGAAAAGATTGGCGCGTACCCAGGTAGTAGCCCCTTTTGATGGTGTACTGGTCAGTGGAGATTTAAACCAATCTCTGGGCGCACCGGTTGAATCCGGGCAGACACTATTTGAAATAGCCAGTCTGGCAGATTTCAGAATCATCCTTTCGGTTAACGAACGGGATGTCGCGGCTGTAGAGCCGGGTCAGGATATCCGTCTTCGGTTGTCAGCTTTACCAGGTCGTACCTATCAGGCGCATGTTGAATCATTGCTACCTGTCTCAATATCTGAAGATGGAAGAAGTTTCTTCAGAGTAGTGGCATCGGTCGATGAAGTAGATGGTCAGCTAAAGCCCGGGATGCGCGGGGTCGCGAAAATTGACACCCAGCGCGATTCACTTATCTGGGTTTGGATTCATCCGTTGGTAGAGCGCATTTCGCTCTGGCTATGGTCATTGGCGTAGCAGATCTCCTGGGCGATGATTTGACCAATGCAAATAGACGATAACGAACCAGCACTCTGGTCTGCGATTGCATCTTTGAGGCCGTCGCTTCTCCCCCACATCCATGTGCAACGCCAACTATTTCGTGGCGCCAAGTGGTTTGTGTTATCTGATCAGACGACAGGTAAACATAT
Organism: uncultured Granulosicoccaceae bacterium; assembly: GCA_964411665.1. GTDB lineage: Bacteria > Pseudomonadota > Gammaproteobacteria > Granulosicoccales > Granulosicoccaceae > CALFCE01. The sequence goes on from CAYPMR010000023.1 coordinate 45,491, forward strand.
GCGGGTTAATGAGTTCGCATATCAGGTGATTGGCCGCTTTGATGGTGGGCAAACGGTTGAATCGATATACACACTTTTGCAAGATAGATTCGATAGAGAAGGTACTGACAACACGTACGATTGTCCTGATAGGCAGGAAATCATTGCAATGATTTCACAACTGTATTCATTTGGTGCGCTTCAAGGCCTCGGCGATAAAAGTACTGAGCAATTAGTGTTGGAGCACACCAAAGCGCAGTCGATCAATTTCCGGCGTCGCTGGTTAAGTCCTCTAATGATCAGGTTTCCGTTGTTCGATCCGGATAATTTTCTGCAACGTTGGATGCCTGCTTATCAGTGGATATTCTCACGTATGACACTGTTAATCTGGGTGATTGTGTGCAGCGTGGGGTTGTTAACTGCAACGACATCGATAGCAGAAATTCGTGCGGAAGTTTCTAGTGATATTTTGAAGCCTGGGAATCTTGTATTGCTCTGGTTGTTATACCCCTTACTTAAACTGCTCCATGAATTTGCGCACGCCATAAGCGTAAAACGCTGGGGTGGAGAGGTCCATGAGATGGGTATTACCTTACTTGTGTTAACACCTATTCCTTATGTCAATGCTTCAGCATCTACAGTTTTCAGGTCAAAATGGCAACGCATGGCAGTTGCGGTTGCAGGCATAGTGACAGAGTTTTTTGTGGCTAGTGTCGCTATTGTTCTCTGGTCTTTGTCGGAGCCTGGTCTTTTTCATGATTCAATGCTGGGCGTTTTTCTCATCAGTGCAATATCGACATTGGTATTCAATGCGAATCCGCTACTGCGTTTTGATGGCTATTTCCTGTTACAGGACTGGATAGAAATTCCAAATTTGTATAGTCGCTCAAGTGCATGGTATCGCTATGTATTTAAACGCTATGTCCTTGGGTTATCGGACGCATCATCACCTCAAACAGCTCCAGGTGAAGCACTATGGTTCGCAGTATATGGAGTAGCGTCACAACTCTACAGGTTAATTGTAATTTTCGTAATCGCCGTTTTCCTGGCCTCAAAATTTATGGTTTTGGGCCTGGCTCTCGCTTTGTGGGCATTGACGCAACAACTGGTGTTACCGGTTTTGCGTGCGTTCAAATATTTACATTCGTCGCCGGAGCTTAAAGGTAGGCGAGGATTAACAGGATCTGTCCTTGCAGCTGTATGCTGCGTGTTGGTGATAGTGACTGTTTTTCTTCCACTTCCCCAGAGCACCATGGCGCAGGGGATTGTGTGGTTACCGAAGCAGGGTCAGTTATATGCACCTGCGGCCGGATTTGTTGCCACCGTTAACACGGTACCCGGATCATCGGTTGTGCCGGATCAATTGCTGGTTACGCTCGATAATCCTGAACTGACTCAATCACTTGTCATCGAGCAAGCAAAACTGCAAACACAACGGATTGAAATGGGGATTGCCGAGATGGCACATGCGCCTGATCTCAATAGCTTCGCAGAGGACGTAAAGCGTCAAGAGGCTGTGGTGCAGAAAATTGAAGCCGATGTTGCAAATCTCAATATCACTGCCAGCACCTCAGGTACCTTTGTGCTGGCTGATCGCACAGCACTTGCGGGTAGATTTTTCTCACAAGGTGAGCTGATTGGTCATGTGGTCGATCCGGATGACTATATTGTGCAGGTTGTGGTGCCGGAAACTCAGAGCAGGCCGTTGCATGATGGCATCGTTTCAGCGTCTGTTCGTTTAGCAGAAAGCGCGCTGCAACAGCATTCTGCCCATGTCAGCCACAAAACCCCCGCAGCCAGCAACAGGCTTCCTTCGGCGGCATTGGGAGCTGCTGGTGGAGGCGGCATAGCGGTTGCTTCATCAGATGAGAGCGGATTGACTTCAATCGAGCGGGTTTTTCACATACAACTGAGTTTCGATGCACCAGTAACTGTTTCAGGTGTTGGTGAGAGAGCGTTTGTAAAACTGCGTCATCGTGCAGAGCCCATGGGTGTTCGTTTGTATCGTGCGGCTCAGCAAACATTTATATCCCGTGTTCCGGCGTGGTTGGGGTAACCGTACATAGTGTGTTAATACCGAGCTGTTTCTCCTGTTAACTGGAAAACGACTACTCAATGGAGTCGACTTTGTGAAATATAAAAATTACTGGTCTCTGCGCTCAGCTTGTCTTGGTGCAGGTGCACTGACGGCGTCAATAGTCTTCGTCGCACCTGTTTTGCAAGCCGATATTTCTGGCAAACTGGTTTCAGAGCTCGATTGTGTTGTGCAACCAAGTATCGTTGCAGATTTGGGAGTTGCGGTTCCCGGTGTTATCGAAAAAATTCATTTTGATAGAGCGGACTATGTGTCCGAAGGTACGTTGCTGGCAGAGCTCGATTCCGAACTGGAAATTGCATCCCTGGCTCTTGCCAAGCATCTGTCAAAGGTGACAACAGCGCTGGAACTACGTCAGCTCAATGCCGGTTTTGGCAATCGCACATTAAATCGCAACCAGACTCTGTATGAGAAGGCATCCATCTCCAGGCAAACACTCGATCAGGTCCAAACTGAAGCAAAGGTTGCGAATTTACAAGTCAAACAGGAACGTGAGAATCAGATACTGGCGAAGCTTGAAGCAGATCGGGCGCAGGCTGCATTGTCTCGACGCCAAATTGTCAGCCCTATTGAGGGCGCTATAACTGAGCGTTATAAATCTATTGGCGAATATGTATCGGACGAGCCAATCTTTCAGATAGCGCAGCTCGATCCTCTGCGGATCGAAGTTGCAGTTGCTTTGGATCACCATAATGCGATTGAGACCGGCATGTTTGCCTCAGTAACGCTGGATATGGAAAATTTTGATAGTAGCGATTTGCGGGCAGTAGTGAAACGTATTGACCCTGTTGCTGATGCTGCCAGTGGTACATACGGTGTTTGGCTCGAGATGCCGAACCCGGATCTGACTATTCCGAGTGGTGTACGGTGTCAGATTGATTTTCCAGATCAATGATGATCAGAAATGTATGATTTTGCTGTTCGCGGGAAACGGTTTCATCTATCAGGCTGGTTTATAAACCAACCTGATATTCATCAGTAGCAGTAGTGTATTGGCAGCGGCAGTAGCAGTATCGTGCTGCGGTATTAGAGTGCTGCTTAAAGTACTGCGATATTAAAGTACTGCGATATTAAAGTACTGCATAAAGTACTGCAGTATTTCAATGGCTCTGGAAAGAGGTGGGTGTCGTCACTCAGCTCTCTTCAGTTTCTTCCCCATTGCTTACTGCTTTCTCCAACCGCCCCAATAGTTCATGATCGGTTTTTGGTAGCTCGTCGGTGTCAATCTCGTGCTTTTTAAACAGCTCTGTCGAGGACTCTTTGAATTCCCGATAGGCTTTCAGTAATGCATCGCTGTCTTCGCGCAAAGCATCTAAGGTTTCGACTTTACCCTCAAGCTCTTTTGTCTGCTTTTTGTATTTGCGGTTCTGCTCTTCAGCCTTCGTTCTGGCTGTAGCTTCTTCGTGTTTCTGGCGTTTCAGCGTCTTAAGCTTTTTGACCACATTTTCCGGGGTATCAGCCAGTGCCTGGTTGATCGCCTTCAACTCCCGTTGTTTTTCCTCAACCTGAGCCTTGGCTTTTTTCAGCGAATCGCTGTTGTCTTTGCGTCCATTAACCAATTGGCGCTCTGCGGCTTCTTTTTCACTCTCTGCAGTGTTGATTTTAGCCAGTGCATCAGACAACGCTTTCTCGCTCTTGCGAACCTTGTCCTGCATTTCGGATATGGCTTGCTCGGTTTCCTTGCGGGTTGTGGTAACGGTTTCGTCAGCCTTTTTGGCTTTGGCTATTGCAGCTTCCAATGCCTCACGCAGCTCTTCCTGGGTCCACTCACCCTTAAGGCGAAGCG
>CAYPMR010000024.1:0-36180 GCA_964411665.1 uncultured Granulosicoccaceae bacterium
AACTTCCACACAGTGACAGGCTGTGCCAATTTTGTATTTTTCTACAGCCTCGTTAGCTGTAAAAACGAAAAATGAAAGTTCTGATATTTTTAGTTGCAACAGTAGCTCTTTTAGGAATTGGTATAGCTTCGTACAATTGGTGTGAGATACCAAGGAGTAGAATATATGGAAAGTATGAGATAGATAGGAGCTTCTACGCAGGCGAGAATTCTGATTGGCAACACAAAATATATAGTTTTGAGATTACACCTGAAAACGAATTTAGATTCATTGAAAAAAATAAAGATGGGAGTAATAAGCTTACATCGCGAGAAATAAATTGGTACCGAAAGAGCTCGCCGCATCTTTTTAGGATAGTAGAGGCTAATTCACCATTGATTGATGAGTATCCCAGTCACTATCGTGGGAAGTGTAAGTTCTATTTTGTATTCGAGACGAAATTTGGGAACATGTTTTATCGTAAATTGAGCAGCTAACAAGCCATGCAGACCGAAGCTGTACGCGCTGTCTGTTTGCATGAACGGTCGTACCTCCCATTTTGTCATGCAAACGACCATCGCATACAGCGCGGCAGATGGCGTCGTTAGCTGCCGGGGTGGCTGTGCAACAATGAATCTACGAGTTTGGTGGTGCCGACTGCTTGCGAGCATAGACGTAGTTCACCAGCGACGATCAATAGGAGTGAGGAGCGTTGAATTGATAACGCCAGAGAAATATTGGGAATCCGATTTAGATACGCATAGGCGAATTGGATGGTATCCGATCACTACTCGTCGGAAATGCGCTCCCGAGGACTCCAAATTTTCAGGCATTCCCATGTTGTATGCGGATGAAAGCTGGCCGATCTGCCCTGGGTGCAAGAGGCCTATGCATTTCTTGTTGCAGATTAATCAAGAAAGCCTCCCTGAAGACGCCAGTTACCTCTTTGACAGTGGTTGTCTCCAGATTTTTTATTGTGTCGGAGAGAAATGGGATTGCGAGGAGTCAGTACATAACTTTGAAGCATTCTCAAAAGGAGCATTAGTACGCATTTTGAATCCGGACGTAGCACCAATCGAGGCAGCCGAAAAAAATCCTGTAAAAAGCTCATTCCCGGAGCTCGCTATTGTCGGATGGCAGCCTCAAACAGACTATCCCAATAGCGAGGATGCTGGACGATTAGGGACGAAAATCGAGAATGATCAAATCGAGCATATGGATCAAATAGATGTGCCGAGATCAGGAGATAAGCTCTTGGGTTGGGCGGCCTGGCAGCAAGGATGTGAATATCCCCAATGCCCTGAGTGTAAAAATGAAATGCGCTTTATATTTCAGCTTGATTCAAAGGATAACATCCCTCTTATGTTTGGTGATGTTGGTACGGCTTACGTAACCCAATGTGAGCTTCATAAAGATATACTTGCGCTTACGTGGGCATGCGGTTGATGCGAAATCTGCGAAGCGAACATAACAAAGTTGTGCATAACATTATTGCCACCCGCTATTACCCGGCCAAAAGCGGGCGTTTAGTACACCTCTAGATATGAACAAACAAGAAGCTTATTCGCTAGCAATAAATGAACTAGAGCAGTTTGAGCAGCTTAAGTATGTTGATCTCAAAACGCGAGTAGGAAATAACTACAATAAAGAAAAGCAAGCTGAATCCGGTGTACTTTATCAAATTGATACTCAAGTATTCTGGGACAGCAAAGAACGGAAGAACATTCGTGTAATGGTATCTGTAGATAACATGGGGTGGTTTGCGTTCGCTCCAATAACAGAGAGCATTCTCATAAAGCCATGAGTATTTTAAGGCCTCAAATGCGACAGAGATGTTACAGACTACATAGGCTTCAAATATTTCGTAGTTTAAAAATAATTGAAGATTACGTGTAAATGCAATATAACAATCACTTGTAGCTCGACGTTGTACGCGCTGTCCAATTGTATGCATGCTCGTGCCTCGCATTTTGCACACAATCGGCCATCGCATACAGCGCGACTGATGGCGGAACTATACGAAAACGGTCTCAAAATTACATCTTCTCATAATTGGTAATGGATTAGCATGAATTATAAAAATCAGGCAGAGCAAATCGAAAAGAAAAGCAGTCTATTAGTTTCAGCATTAACTGGTTCTGCTATGGCGCTTATACTTTTTGGCAAAGTATTCGAATCGCACGGTTACACATTTTTTACAATTGGGCCTTCGGTCTTATTGGTTATATGTCTATGGTGGCCCTTTGTGGATTCAAGAGTGCTTTTAAAAAGCAAAGAGTCATTGATTGAACGCAAGATCAACCGAGAATAAAATTCATTCACAGTGCCAATCAGTTAAATATTTAGCATTCTTAATCAGGAAAATGATACTAGCTTTTAATTTTAATGCTCCAGACCACAAGCAATCTTTTTTCTGCTTTAGCATTGCGATCATGTCTTCAGCATTTATTGCTGTAAGGGAAACGCACCAACAACAAGAAGTGTGCAGCAGGGTGAATATGGCAGTCATGCATTTCTAGCGGATGTTTCGTGTGCAGAATGCGTATAACCTAAGTTAGGTGAGAAAAAGTGGAAACCTTTCCATACCTTAAAGAAATATCAATAAAAAAAGAAAAGGTTGAAAGCTTTGACGTTTATCCTTTTTCAATACCTGTAGTCAAGTATTTGGAGAAGTTGGAATTTAAATCAGAGGTAACATTTATCGTGGGGGAAAATGGTAGCGGTAAATCCACGATATTAGAAGCAATTGCCGTAGCTCTAGGTTTTAACCCTGAGGGCGGAACAAGGAATTTTAACTTTAATACCCACGCTTCGCACTCAAACCTTCATGAGTACATTCGCCTTGTTAAATCATATGTAAAACCAAAAGATGGTTTTTTCCTACGTGCAGAAAGCTATTATAACGTAGCTACAAACATTGAAGCCCTAGATGATGAGCCATCATTTGGACCACCGGTCAAAGATTCTTATGGTGGAATTTCCTTGCATGAACAATCACATGGAGAATCATTTCTTGCATTGATGTTGCATCGCTTCGGTAGCAATGGCATCTACCTGCTTGATGAGCCAGAGGCAGCACTTTCTCCAATGAGACAACTTGTGGTGCTGAGTCGTATGAAACAACTTATTGATGATTCATCTCAATTTATCATCGCAACACATTCACCAATATTGCTGGCGTATCCAGAAGCAGATATATTGCAAATTGATGAAACTGGAATTAAAGAAATACCTTACAGAGAAACGGATCACTACAAAATCACTAAGTCTTTTCTTGAGGAGCCGGATAGAATGCTTTCAAAACTGTTTTCTGAATAAGGAAGCACCTAACAAAAAGTTGTACTCGCAATTTATGCGGCTCGGCTCAAGACTTGGCATAACATATTAGATATACCGTGAAACGATAGATATGGACATAGAATACAGTAAAGCGGTTCGGAATTACTCCGTTAGTCACATGAGCAATGCCAAATGACTTAAGCTATTCTCAGCATGGGCAGAATCTAAGGTTGAAATAGAAGTATCGCATGGGCACTTTATTGATTCTGAGCATAATGAAATTCATTGTCTTCCAAGAAAAAAAGACCTGCTTCAAAATAGATTTGCAGATGGCCGCTTTCAACCCTTTGAGTATAAGTGGATATTGTCTATATATGTCCCTTATAAATATAAGCCGGTACCCAACGTAGGTTTTGAGCGAAAGCAAGATCTTCAGAAGCTCAAAAATATAGCGAGTGAATTGGGGAAATTCCCAATATATGATGTTGAGGCTGGAATTGAGGTCAGGGGCTACGAGAAATAGAGCATAACAAGTCGGTGTAGAGCGACTGTACGCGCTGCGGCCTGCTGCAATGACAAACACCTACGACAATTTAGTCTCTACGCCACAGGCAACAAATAAAAACAATACGTGAGCGCATAGCATCTATTTTGCTCAACCCCGTTACGATATTATTAGTCTGTCTATGGGTATATTGTTTGTTGTTCGAGACTTACCATGTTTGCCTCGAATCTGATTAACGAGTTGATCAATGAGTTGATCACCCTCCAAAAGTCAGGTCACGCTTAGCGGTAGATATAGTGACCGTAAATCCAACAATGACGTCCATCAGGGATGTTATCGACAGTATCAGAAACGTTGCGTTACCGACAGCCTCGACCACCAGATACTCAATCAAAAATGCAACAAACACGAGTAATGATAACGAGTGGTCTACGATTGACAGTACAGAAGTGCGTGTTGCTTTAAAGGTTTCGATATACAGAAAAAACACACCAGCTATTATCAGTAAATCACTGACTGTCAAAATCGTGCTGGCACCAGAGGGTAAGTTGAATTCTGCGAGAATAATATTGGTCATCGGATTATGGGGACCGCCAGCGATCATAACCACATTAGCCGCTATCAACAGGTACACAAACAACGGTATCGATATGAATAGTCTCATCAAAGTCTCACTGTGTTGTAACGGCAGCGCCGCTTGCTAGCAATGCATCTATTTCGGTGTCGCTATAGTCGCATTCACGTAGAACGTCACGGGTATGCTGCCCCAAAAGCGGTGCAGCACGATTGATACTTAAGGGTGTTTCGTGAAATTTAACAGGTGCACCAAGGGTTTCAACTGTACCGGCAATCGGGTGATCAACCGTGGTCACCATTTCACGTGAGCGTGTCTGTGGGTCAGCGTGCATTTGCCGAATATCGAGAAGCGGGCCTGCTGGCACACCAGCACTATTTAAACGCTCTACCCAATCCTGTGCATCGCGTTGTTTAAAATAGGTTGTTAGTTCTTCAATCAGCTCTCGGCGGTGCTGCATGCGATCAGCATTAGTGGCAAAACGCTTATCCTCAGCCAATGATGGTGCACCGATTACATCAAGTAGTTTCAGCCAATTGGTTTGATTCGCCGCACCTAAATTTATATAACCATCACGTGTGGCAATAGCCTGATAGGGCGCGTTCAAAGGATGTGCAGAGCCCAAGGGACGCGGCGTTTCATCACCGGCAAATGCTATCGCCGATTGCCAGAAGGTATGAGTGATACCAGCTTCAAACAAGGACGTATCAACGCGATTGCCCTGCCCGGTCTGCAAACGATTAGCGTAGGCCGCGCAGGCACCCATGGCAGCGAGTATTCCAGCCGTGATATCAGATACGGGCGGCCCTATTTTCACCGGCTCGTCTATCGTTCCGGTCTCGTCGCCTGAAACATCGGGGCCTGTGACCGACATCAAACCGGACATGCCCTGCGCTATCAAATCAAAACCACCCCGCTCACGATACGGGCCTGTGCGACCAAAGCCTGAAATTTCACAATAGATAAGTGCAGGATTTATCGACTTCAGTGTTTCATAGTCGAGACCCAGCTTTTCCATCGTATCGTGGCGATAGTTTTCGATGAGTACATCAGCGCCTTTAACCAGACGCAGCAAGGCATCACGCCCACCCGGTTGTTTAAGGTCTAGCGAGACACCGCGCTTATTGCGATTCATCATCATGAAGGCAGCAGATTCGCCCTCAATAGCAGGTGGGAGAAATCGTCGGGTGTCATCGCCACCGGCAGCCTTTTCAACCTTGATAACATCAGCTCCCATGTCGGCGAGCATCATCCCGCAAACCGGACCTGCCATTATGTGAGCAAGCTCTATGACACGCATGCCAGTGAGAGGTCCTTGTCGCCCTGCGGCGGCAGTGTCAGCCGACTTTTGTTCGCGTGTATCGCCGGATTGATGCTGTTGCTCAGACTTATCGATCATCGCGCTTCAAAGCCTCTTTGCGTGTGCGTTGCTCTTGCCGGCGTGCGACAAAGAATTCGCGCATTAGTAGCGCACTTTCATCTGCCAGAACACCTGCCGTTATGTCGAACTGATGATTGTGACCTTCACTGGTGGCTAGTTCAAATGCACTGTGCACCGCACCCGTCTTGGGCTCACAAGCTGCATACACCAGACGCTCGATACGTGCATGGATCATCGCACCAATACACATACAACAGGGTTCCAGTGTTACATACAGTGTACAACCAGTCAGACGGGGAGATTGTTGTAGTAGCGCGCCGCGGCGTAAAGCGAGCAGCTCGGCATGTCCGGCAGGATCAGTATCGCAATAGGTGCGGTTGTGTGTTTTAACCAGCGCAATACCGCTGGCAACCAATACAGCGCCTACCGGGACTTCGCCAAGCGATGCAGCACGTTTGGCCTGATGCAGCGCCAGACGCATAAATTGCTCATCTATGGAATGATTATCGATGGATGTTGACGAGGGGGACGATGCGTCAACTGCAGGCTTTAAAGATGTCATAGCGTTCAGCCATTACTCAGTGCCCTGGTTTTTCTGTCACACAAGTCGAGCCAAAGCACACTTGGTTTGTCACTCCCAAGTGCGCTTACTCCGTCATCCCCGCGGCGCAGGCGGGGACGGCAAGTGCTTAACTCTCTACGACTGTTTCGTTCTCTTCAACAGCTTTCATACTAAGACGGATTCGGCCCTGCTTGTCTACTTCAAGCACCTTGACCTTGACCATCTGCCCTTCTGATAATTCATCTGCTACGTTCTGCACACGTTCCTCGGAAATTTGAGAAATGTGTACCAGGCCGTCTTTACCAGGGAGGATGTTAACGAAGGCACCAAAGTCCATAATTTTCTGTACTCGTCCTTCGTAAACAGTACCGACTTCCACATCAGCAGTGATCATCTCGATGCGTCGTTTTGCTTCCTCACCGGCATGACGGTCACTGGAGGCAATCTTGATAACACCGTCATCACCGATATCTATCGTAGCTCCTGTCTCTTCAGTCAGTGCACGAATTACCGCACCGCCCTTACCAATGACTGCTGCAATTTTTTCCGGATGAATCTTGACGGTGATAAATCGCGGCGCGTGTTCAGAGAGATCTTCGCGTGGTGCGTTGATACTCTTGGCCATCTCACCGAGTATGAAAAGTCTGCCGTCACGTGCCTGGGCCAGTGCTTTCTCCATGATCTCACGCGTGATGCCGTCGATCTTGATATCCATTTGCAGTGCTGTTACACCTGTTTCAGTACCAGCTACTTTAAAGTCCATGTCACCCAGGTGATCTTCATCACCGAGTATGTCGGACAGTACTGCATAACCACTGTCTTCTTTAATCAAACCCATCGCTATACCGGCAACGGGTGCTTTTAAGGGAACGCCTGCATCCATCAGCGCGAGACTGGTACCACAAACACTAGCCATCGAGCTCGAACCGTTTGATTCTGTTATCTCTGAAACGATACGAATGACGTAAGGGAAAACGTCATCATCAGGCATCACCGCCTGCACACCACGTTTGGCAAGTTTACCGTGACCAATTTCGCGTCGTTTGGGCGTGCCGACAAAACCCGTCTCACCTACACAGTAAGGAGGGAAGTTGTAATGCAGCATAAAGGGCATGCGCGTTTCGCCAATAAGCCCATCGATAATCTGTGCATCACGCGTTGTACCCAGCGTTGCTGTGACAATCGCTTGCGTTTCACCACGGGTAAACACAGCTGAACCGTGCGTACGGGGTAGCACACCTGCTTGCACGGATATCGGTCTGACAGTACTTGTGTCACGACCGTCTATACGTTTCTCGCCAGCGATTACCCGTCCGCGCACGATGCTTTTTTCCAGACTGGAGAAAGCACCGGATACATCTTCGCGGCTATAACCACCAGCATCGTCTTCGCTTGCCACCAGCGCATCAATCGTAGCATCGCGGCAAGTGCCAACAGCTTCGTAACGCGACTGTTTTTCGGCAATATTGTAGGCAGCTTCCAAACCGGCTTTAGCCTGGGATTCAACGGCGCTTTTCAGAGCTTCGTCCACAGGAGGTGCCTGCCAGTCCCAAGGTGTAGCGTTGACTTCTGCAGCCAACTCGTTAATCGCTTTGATGGCTGACTGCATTTGATCATGTCCGTACATAACGGCATCGAGCATGACATCTTCGCTGAGCATGTTGGCTTCTGATTCAACCATCAGGACCGCGCCTTCGGTGCCAGCAACAACCAGATCCAGCTCAGAGTCCTGCATTTGCGTGACTGAAGGATTAAGTACGTACTCGCCGTTTATATATCCAACCTTTGCACCGCCTATGGGTCCGGCAAACGGTATCCCTGAAATTGATAACGCAGCAGAAGCACCCAGCAAGGCGATGATGTCAGCTTCGCAATCGGGATCAATGGACATCACGGTTGCAATGATTTGAACTTCGTTCAAAAAGCCTTTAGGGAATAAAGGTCTTAGTGGTCTATCGATCAATCGACAAATAAGTGTTTCTGATTCACTGGGACGACCTTCACGTTTGAAGAAACCGCCCGGAATCTTTCCAGCTGCATAGGTCTTTTCCTGATAGTTAATTGTCAGCGGGAAAAAATTCTGTCCCGGTTTGGCTTCCTTACGCCCAACCACACTGACCAACACGACCGTATCGCCCATGCTTGCAACAACCGCTGCGGTTGCCTGTCGTGCAATTTCACCGGTACGAAACGTTACTGTCTTGTCGCCGTACTGGAAAGTTTTTGTATGTGCAGTCACTTACATTCCTCGTTAGATCAGCAAGACGCCTGTGCGAAACTTGCTGTTGCAGGCATCGCCTGCTTGTCTGATTACGTTAAGGTCTTTAGATTAAATTTCGGTGTTCGGTTTTACTTTGCGATGTAGCCGATGTAACTTTTGCGTAGTTCTGTTCTTACCAGCTTACTGATCTAAAAGCTGACTTAGGTGTCAGCTTACTCCGATGTTGCTTGCGATGTTGCTTGCGATGTTGCTTGCGATGTTGCTGGCGACGTTGCTAGATCAGGATTGACTGGATAAAATTTTTCCATTACATGGGTTAACCGCTGGATTGCAACTGTGTAACGGGTTTGCAACCAAACCGGCTAACCCGACAACCTAGCGCCGCAGACCCAGTCGTTTGATCAGGTTCTGGTAGCGATCCGTGTCTTTGTTATTCAGGTAGTCGAGCAACTTACGCCGCTGGTTAACCATCCGCAGCAAGCCACGTCGTGAATGATGATCGTGCTTGTGATACTTGAAGTGATCTGTCAGGTGGGTGATTCTGGCGGACAACAGTGCAACTTGTACTTCAGGCGACCCCGTGTCCGAGGAGTCTATTTGGTGATCTTTGACGATCTCCGCTTTTTGTTCAGCGCTTAAACAAGACATTAAATTATTGCTCCGGGCTTGGCCCCATTTAGAGTTAAATCAACCGCGTATTCTAGCAAAGAGTTACATGTTTAGTACTCTTTTCGGTCTGATCTGCAACTGCGGCTGACAATTATGTGAGCGCATGCCAGCCCCTGCCTGCGCAGCTGGCTCTGCGCTCACCTCTGCCAGGCCCAGAAAGGACTGCTGTTGGGTGTAGATTCGCGCCAGACAGCCCTCCTGCGCCCCCTGACAGTCCGTCACCGAATCGGTAGCTGCAGCCGCGGTAGTTACCGGCGCTTCGAGTCGCTCACCCGCTATATCAAAGCCGTTTCCATGACAAAAGCGCGCCTGTTCAGCAACTGACAGCGCCAAACGAGGCAGATGAGAAAGCACTGAATCGGGTGCCAACAGGCACGCATCGAGTTGCGCAAAAAAGGCCGCATTGCCGGCTACCGTCCTTTCATCCAGGTCACTGTCGTCGGCCGCCGCACGCTGCGGCAAAGGCCCAGTGCGACAGAGCGTCAACAAATCATCGAGACTGTGCATGGGCAGTCCCTGAAACGGACTGACGCCGACACGGCGCAGCGCGGTTAGATGAGCACCACAGCCAAGCACTTCACCAATATCCTGAGCCAGAGAACGGATATAAGTACCCTTGCTGCAATCAACATCAATTTTAAAAAAATCAGACCCGCTATCGAGCAGTTCCAGACGGGCAATCGTGACCTGACGCGGCTGACGCTCGACAGTTTGACCAGCTCTGGCCAGTTCATGCAGACGTTTGCCCTGGTGTTTCAGCGCCGAGTACATCGGAGGCACCTGATCGATGGGGCCACGGAATGTTGTCAGCGCAGACTCAATCTGTTGGCGATCCAGGTCGTCAGGCACTGGGCGTCGCAGCGTAACCTCACCATCGCTATCACCGCTGTCAGTAACCACACCCAATTGGGCCACAGCACGATAGGATTTATATGAATCGAGCAGAAACGAAGATAGCTTGGTGGCTTCACCAAAGCATACGGGCAGCATCCCTGTAGCGAGTGGGTCCAGTGTCCCGGTATGACCTGCTTTACGCGCGTTGAACAAACGCCTGGCCTTTTGCAGGGCCGTATTGGATGTGACACCGGCAGGTTTATCGAGCAGCAGTATGCCATTGACTGGTCGCTTCAATGCCGCACTTTTTCTCATGATGTTAAAGTCACCTGACTATACGTACCTGGTATCCGCAGTTGCTATTGCTATTGCGATTAAAACGATGGGAATTGTCACGAGGAATTGAGCTGTCTCAATCCCGCTCCGATTTTGACTCCGGATCAGAACTGGCTTGGGTCGTGTTCGAGTTCACTGCCTGATCGATCAAAGCCGACAGCTCATTACCGCGTTCAACCGAATCATCAAAAAAGAACTTAAGCGTGGGCACCGAACGCATGGTCAAACTTTCAGAAAGCTTGCGTCGCAAAAAACCGGAGCACTTTTGCAGGCCTTCGTAGGTCTGTTCCTGTTGGGCTTCGTCAAGCAAGGTGTAATAGACACGCGCAACCGATAAGTCTTTGCTGACAACCACAGAAGAAATTGTCAGCATTTCGGAAATACGCGGATCCTTGACCTGAAAACGCAGGATTTGCGACAGCTCGCGCTGAATATGGTCCGCAACGCGGTAACTGCGTGGATATTCGTTAGCCATCAGCTCGCCTTTACCAGCACAATCCGACTACCAGACTTGTAATCCGGTTTGCGATTAGGCTTGCGATCGGGTTGGCGATTAGGTTTGTACTCAAAGTGACCGGGCAACTTCAGTACGCTCAAATACTTCGATATGATCACCGGCTTTGACATCGGTGTAATTCTTCACACCGATACCACATTCCGTACCCATGTTGACCTCTGACACATCGTCTTTGAAGCGTCGCAGTGAATCAAGTTCACCTTCGTGGATAACAACGCTGTCACGCAGTATACGAATCGGCTCTTCACGACGTACAACCCCATCGACCACCATGCAACCGGCGACCTGACCAAATTTCGGTGAGCGGAAGACGTCTTTGACCTCTGCCAGACCGATGATGCGCTCCTTAACTTCAGGTGCGAGCATACCGCCAGCGACTTTCTTGACCAAATCGATCAACTCATAGATGACGCTGTAATAGCGCAGCTCAATATCATGCTCTGATATCAACTTGCGCGCAGCACCATCAGCACGCACATTAAACCCGACCAGAATGGCATTGGATGCAGCAGCCAGATTGGCATCTGATTCGGTGATACCACCGACACCACCGCCAACCACCCGGATACTGACTTCTTCGGTGCCGAGATCTTCAAGCGAGGTTCGAATTGCTTCGAAGCTTCCTTTGACGTCAGCTTTGACGACCAGGTTAAGCATCGGGATCTCGCCACTTTTAATTTGTGAAAATACGTCTTCGAGTTTCGCCGGTCGTGTACCAGCTAGACGCAGATCTCGCTCTTTGCCCTGACGCAACTCTGCCAGTTCACGTGCAGCGCGTTCATCTGCTGCAACCAGCATTTCATCACCGGCATTCGGTACACCGGACAAACCAAGAATCTGCACCGGTATAGAGGGACCCGCCGATTCAACTTGTTCACCGGACTCATCAAACAGTGCTCTCACACGACCTGTTTCCTGACCACAAATAAGCGTGTCGCCACGTTGCAAGGTGCCGTTTTGTACCAGTACAGTGGCAACAGGCCCACGACCGCGATCCAGCGATGCTTCAATGACCAGCCCTGATGCATTACCTAGCGGATTTGCCTTCAGTTCAAGTAATTCTGCCTGTAGCGCCAGGGTTTCCAGCAAGGTGTCCATCCCTTCACCTTTAAGCGCTGATACAGGCACGAATGGTGTGTCCCCGCCCCAGTCCTCCGGGATAACGTCGTGACTGGCCAACTCGTTCTTTATACGCTCCGGATCAGCGCCTTCTTTGTCCATCTTGTTGACAGCAACCACTATCGGTACGCCAGCGGCACGCGCGTGCTGCACGCCTTCTATCGTTTGTGGCATCACACCATCATCGGCAGCCACAACAAGCACCACAATATCTGTCGCCTGCGCACCGCGCGCTCGCATGGCGGTAAAAGCTGCGTGACCTGGTGTATCAAGGAATGTCAAAACACCGTTGGAGGTTTCAACATGGTAAGCACCGATATGCTGGGTGATACCACCTGCCTCTCCGGATGCAATTCGCGACTCGCGAATCTGATCGAGCAACGATGTCTTACCGTGATCAACATGGCCCATAACAGTGACAACCGGTGGCCGCCCTGCTTGCTCGCCTTCTACCAACACAGCAAGTCGTTCGGTCAGCGCCGTCTCAATGTCATCCGAGCTGGCTACAGCGCGGTGACCCATCTCTTCCACAACAAGAATTGCCGTGTCCTGGTCGAGCAGTTGATTGATCGTTGCCATCACGCCCATGCTCATCATGGCTTTGATGACCTCGGCTGCCTTGACGGCCATTTTATTGGCCAATTCGGCAACCGTTATCGTATCCGGTACATCCACATCCCGAACGACAGGTTCCGTTGGCCTTTCGAAGGTATGCTTACTCTCAATGTTGGCTGCAACAGTGCGTTTCTCTTTACCACGCCTCTTGCCCGACTTGCCGTGAGCCACATGTAACTTGTTGCGTCCGCCAGAACGACCGCCAGCATCACCACCACGGCGACCACGCCCTTTGGCATTGGCAGCAGCACCGCCACCATCCTTACGGGTTGATTTATCTCTTGCTGCTTCTTGTGCTTCGAGTGCTGCACGACGCTGAACTGCCTCGGCCTCACGCGCTTTTTGTTTCTCTTCACGCTCGCGCGCAAGTTGCTCGTTGTCTACGCGCTTCTTTTCGCGAGCTGCCTGGCGCATGGCCTGCTGTTCAGCTTCGGCACGCGCATTTTCAAGAGCTTCCTGTTTATTTGCCTCTTCTCTGAGTTTACGTTGCTGCTCTCGCGCTTCGTCTTGATTACGTTGTAATTCCTGCTGTGCAATTTCCTCAGGATCAGCCGATGCCGCATAACGACTGGCAAGCTCAGGTTGATCAGGATCTGCAGGGGCTGCGTCTGACGAACTGGCAACAGTATCCAGTGTATTGCCATCCACGTCGTCAGCTAGCTCAGCGTATTGAGTTGATGGATCGGAATCTACTGCGGAAAGATCTGCGCTATCAGAGGCAGAAACCTGTGTACCGGTATCTGCAGAAGAATCGGCAAGCTCATCGATTTGCGAGGCATCAATTGTGGATGAATCTTCAGATGCGGTTGATTCCGCTGCTGGTTCTGCTGTCGGCTCTGCTGTCGGTTCAACTGGGCGTCTTGAGCGCCGGCGTTTTACTTCGACGGTAACATTGCTACTGCGACCCGAGCCGCGTGCTGTCAAAGTCGATGCGCTTCTACGCAGTGGGGGCTTCGCAGTGGCTGTTGTAGTTGCAGTTGTAGTTGTGCCTGTGCCTGCACCGTTTTTGCTGGCAGCAGGTTTCGCACTCTCATCAGCGGCGCCACTGGTTGCAGCCTCAGGCGATGTTGCTGTCGAGGTTGCTGCTGTCTTTGGAGCAGAACTGTCCTCACCTGCATCTGCTGCCGTGGATCTGGACACTGTGCCGCGCCCCTTTTGCAGGTGCGTCAGTAGTTGCACCTTTTCCTGATCGGAAACAGAATCTGATTCACCCTGCTTGTCCAGGCCAGCATCACGCAACTGCTGAAGCAGTTTATCCACCGGTATCCTGACAACTTCTGCCAGCTCTTTTACTGTTACTTCTGCCATGCCTGTATTGTAACCCTCGGCTCTAAGCGAGCCAGCCTGATTTGCTAATTACGTCACATGTCGCGACACCACTCTGAAAAATAGCGACCATACTGTGGACTGACCGAGCACTTCGGTCTTGTCCAGATACGGCTACCTCGGTTACCCACCGTCTGCTTTAGCCGCAGTCGATGTTTCTTTGTCACTGTTTGAAGCATCATTGGCTGCAGCCTCTGCAGCCTCGGCTTCAGCGAACCAGCTCTCACGTGCTTTCATGATGAGCTTACCCGCCAATTCTTCATCCATATCCTCAACCACCATCAGCTCGTCGACGGATTGTTCAGCGAGATCATCAACAGTGATGATTTCCTGAGCCGCCAACTGATTGGCCAGTTGCTCATTCATGCCTTCCATCGCCAGTAATTCGGCCGAAGGTGCCTTGTCACCTTCAGCGATAGCTTTGGTTAACAACGCATCGTTAGCACGACTGCGCAGTTCATCAACCATATCTGCATCGAACTCGTCGATTTCGAGCAACTCATCACGGGGCACATAAGCTACTTCTTCGACACTGGCAAAACCTTCCTGTACCAGAATCATCGCAACTTCTTCATCTACATCCAGTTGACTGACGAAAAGATCTGTCAATACCCGGGACTCAGCTTCATTTTTCTCATCGGCGGCTGTCTCGTCCATGACGTTTAACTCCCAGCCAGTCAGATCAGCTGCCAAACGTACATTTTGACCACCACGGCCAATTGCCAGAGACAGCTTTTCCGTCTCCACAGCAATATCCATCGAGTGGGAATCTTCATCTACAACAATTCCCTTCACCTCGGCAGGCGCCATCGCATTGATAACGAACTGGGCCGGATTATCATTGTGCAAAATTATATCGATGCGCTCACCAGCCAATTCGTTTGACACAGTTTGCACACGCGATCCCCGCATACCGACACAAGCACCCACCGGATCAAGCTTGGGGTCGTTTGATGAGACGGCTATCTTGGCTCTCGCACCCGGATCACGGGCCGCCCCTGCAATCACTATGACGCCCTGCCCGACCTCGGGAACTTCAAGCTTGAAAAGCTCAATTAAAAATTCAGGGGAAGTGCGACTAACAAACAATTGCGGGCCACGTGGCTCAGGATTCACTGCATGCAGGAATCCGCGTAATCTATCGCCAGTGCGCACAGCTTCTCGCGGAATCATATCTTCACGAGGTACAAAAGCTTCTGCGTTGTTGCCAAGATCCAGATAAACACCACCGCGATCAGTACGCTTGACGATACCCATGACAAGTTCACCGACACGATCAGTGTAAGCATCAACGACACGTTCACGTTCAGCCTCGCGGACCTTTTGTACAATCACCTGCTTGGCTGTCTGCGCAGCGATTCTGCCGAATGCGACCGAATCAATTTGCTCTTCTGCATAACCACCGGGTTCGATTTCCGGCTCATCCAGACGCGCTGCTGACAAAGTCAGCTGCCTAAGCGGGAATTCCTGCTCGGCGTCATCCTCTACGATCTCCCAACGACGGAAAGTATCGTAGGCTCCTGTTTCGCGATCGATTGCAACACGTACTTCTATATCAGTACCATGCTTTTTACGCGTCGCAGAGGCAAGCGCCGCTTCAAGTGCTTCAAAAATTATGCGTTTGTCGACACCCTTTTCATTAGAGACCGCGTCAACAACCAGCAGGATATCTTTACCCATTTCGGGTGATCCCGGGACACCAGTCTCTTCTGCTTTTTTCTTAGCTGTGCGCTTGCTCATACGCGTCTCAAATCTTCTTGTTTCAGGTTGCGCCGTGTTGTAATAAATTACCGGCCAACTCAGCCAAACTGGTATATCAATCTGGCCAGTTCGATATCCTTTAATGCCAATTCAAAACCGGTACCGTCAACTTCCACTTCCAGTGTCTTGCCATCGACTCGCGTCAATTCACCCTTGAAGTTTTTTCGATCCCCACGATCTGTTATCAATGCCTGACGTAGTTTGATCTTTACCAACTGCCCTATCTGTTGCTTGAACTGCTCCTCTGTAAAAAGAGGTCGTTCAACACCTGGTGACGAAACCTCCAGACAGTATTCACCACCTATCGGATCTTCCACATCAAGTAATGCACCTAGCTGTCTGCTAACCTCGGCACAATCCTCAACCTGGATACCGCTTGAGGCCTCATTGGCATCAATATAGACGCGCAGTGTCATTCCGTTGTCGGATTGCCCGAATTCCGCTCCAACAAAGTCATATCCCATGGAGCGGGTTACTGGTTCAAGCAAATTCCAGATTTCTGTCGACGCTCGTCGCATGTGTAACCAACATCCCGCAACAAAAAGCTATAAAACAAAAAAAAGGCCCACAGGGAGCCTTTTCTAAAATCCAGCCTTTTCTAAGAAAGAAAACTAAGAAAGACAAGATCAAGCTTTTCTTGTTCTCAAAATTGGTAGCGGGGGTAGGATTTGAACCTACGACCTTCGGGTTATGAGCCCGACGAGCTGCCAGACTGCTCCACCCCGCACCAGAACAGACCGATAATAACAATCTGCCAACGTAATTTCAAGCCTAAGTGCCTGTGCCTATTGATATTGAGTGACCGAAGTTCGATCAATAATCAGGCCAGACTGAATTTGGATACAGAAATCTATCTGCTTGCACAAAGAATTGAGATGGTATCAACCGGCAAAGGCCTGAACGCAGACCGCCATAATAAGTCCGGGAAAGATACCCAGCACAACGACAGCCAAACCATTTATAGCCAGTGCCGCATGGACATCCACTGCCGCTGGCACATCAGTCGCATCGACCGGCTCATCGAAAAACATCAACTTGATTGCACGCAAATAATAGAATGCACCGATAACTGACATAATCACGGCCAAAATGGCTAACCACAGATAACCTGCAGAGATGACGGCTTTTAAAACAGACAACTTGGCGTAAAAACCGACAAGCGGAGGCACACCGGCAAGAGAGATCATCGCCAGCATCATAACTGTCGCCGCCAGTGCATTGCGGCGAAACAAACCTGCCAGATCGTCGAGCATAACGGCCTCTTCACCATTACGCGATAACACCAGCAACACACCAAAAGCAGCAAGCGTTGTCATTGCATAGGTTATCGCGTAGAACATGGCTGCGCTGTAGCCCTCAGGATCAGCAGCCACCATGCCTAACAACAAAAAACCAACATGAGAGATGGTTGAATAAGCCAACATGCGTTTAATGTTGCGCTGGGCAATGGCCAGCAAGTTACCCACTACCAGTGACAGCGCGGCGAGAATGGCAAGCATAAGCTGCCAATCAGATGCAAACATCTCAAGCCCGTCTACCAACAGACGAATGATCATCGCAAACGCTGCAATCTTGGGCGCTGTCGAAATATACAAGGTGACAGACGTTGGCGCACCATCGTAGACATCAGGCACCCACATATGAAAAGGCACTGCACCGAGTTTGAAGGCAAGACCGACAATGATAAACGTCAAGCCAAACCTTGCACCCGTGCTCGCCGCATCGGTTGCGACCAACACACTACTGATAGTTTGAAGGTCCAGTGAGCCGGTGGCGCCATAGACCATGGACATGCCATAAAGCAACATGCCGGATGCGAGTGCACCCAGAACAAAGTATTTCATCGCGGCTTCAGATGCTTCAGCACTGCTGCGATAAAGCGCAACCATCGCATAGAGGGACAAGGCTAATAGTTCGAGCCCCAGGTAGATGGTTAACAGGTTGTTAGACGAGGTCATTATCATCATACCGACCACACCGAACAAGCCGAGTACATAATATTCACCGTTGGCGATATCACGATCGCGGATGTAGTCCCGGGTGTAAACAAACCCGCCGATGGCAATCAACAGTATCCAGCACTTAAGCGTTGCACTCATGCTATCAACGACATAAGCACCACTGAAAGCTGTACCGGCTACATCACCAATCTGTCCGAAACAAAGCAACAAGGTAATAACCAGCGACGCCTGGGTAAACCAGTAGGTCAGGCCACGCTGTCCGGGTTTTAAAAACAGATCAACCACCAGCACTGTGCACGAAGCAAAAAGCATGAACAGTTCAGGCGTCGCGAATTGCAAATTATCCATGGGGATTATCCTGAACGCTAATACTTGGAAACGCTAATGTGCTGAACAAGATTGTCCACGGATGCATGCATCACATTGACAATCAGATCCGGCCACACGCCCAACAAAAGAACAAAAATTGCCAGCAGCGTCAACATGATAAATTCACGTCTGTTAATGTCAGTCAGGTTGGCGACATTGGCGTTGGTTATATCGCCGAAAATTACCCGCTTGATCATCCACAGTGTGTAAGCTGCACCGAGTATCAAGGTGGAAGCGGCGAGAAACGCAAACCAGAAATTGGCTTTGAAACTCGCGATGATAACCATGAACTCACCGACGAAGCCGGATGTTCCAGGCAACCCGGCGTTAGCGAGCGCGAAAAATACCATAAACGCACCAAAGGTCGGCATGGTGTTTATGACACCACCGTAGTCGGCGATTTCACGACTATGTACACGATCGTACATCACGCCAACGCACAGAAACATCGCGGCTGAAATAAATCCGTGCGAGATCATTTGCACCATTGCACCTTCAATTCCCAAGGCAACATGGCTGGTGTCTCCATCACCAATAAGCTGAAAAGCGATAAAGATACCGAGCGTAACAAACCCCATATGAGAAATTGAGGAGTAGGCGATCAGTTTTTTCATATCTCTTTGCGCAAGTGCAACAAAGCCGATATAAACGACCGCAACAAGCGATAGAAAAATCATTAAACCATCGAGACGACTACTGGCATCCGGTGTGATTGGTAAACTGAATCGCAGAAAACCATACCCGCCCATCTTCAACATGATGGCTGCCAGTACGGCTGAACCTGCTGTGGGCGCTTCGACGTGCGCATCCGGCAGCCATGTATGTACCGGCCACATGGGTATCTTTACCGCAAAAGCAATCAGGAAGGCGAGGAAAATCAACAACTGCTCTTTAGGTCCGAGTTGCAACAAGTGCATATCGAGGATGGAAAAACTGCTACCGACACGATACATGTAGATCAGGGCAACCAACATGAACACTGAACCCAGAAAGGTGTACAGAAAAAACTTGATCGTTGCATACACGCGATTGGGACCACCCCAGATACCGATGATCAAAAACATCGGAATCAAAGTAGCCTCAAAGAATATGTAGAAAAGAATCGCATCAAGGGCTGCGAAGACACCGACCATCAGACCGGTCATTATCTGAAAGGCACCTAGATACATCCCTACCCTGTCTTTAATCACCTCCCAGGCGGAAATCACAACAACAACATTGATGAATGTTGTCAATAAAATAAGTGGCATGGATATGCCATCAATACCGAGCAGATAATTGATATTGAACGAAGGCAGCCAGGCCCGCGATTCGGTGAATTGCATCTGACTTATGCTGGTATCGAACCCGGTAAAGAGCCCCAGACTCAACAGGAACACAATGACAGACGCAACCAAGGCGACAGGGCGAGCAAGGCGTTCACCGACGCCAAGTATCACAACGCCTGCGACAATCGGTAACCAGATTAAAAAGCTAAGTAACATGGACGGATTCAGTTAAGGATACTGGAGCTACAAAAACAGAAACCACGTCATCATCAGCAACAGGCCGATGATCATCGCGAATGCATAGTGAAACAGATAACCCGTTTGGGCAAAGCGGGCAATTCCCGCAAGACGGCCTATACCCTTGGCTGATCCATTAACCATGGCACCATCAATAATGCCCTGATCGCCGAAACGCCATAAAAATTTGGCGATACCGACCGATCCGCCAGCAAACACCGCCTGATTAAAATCATCAAAACCGTATTTACGATCCAGCAAGGAATGCAGTGGTTGCAACCGTGCCTGGATGCGAGCCGGCCATTCAGGTTTCACCATGTAGAAGAACCAGGCTGATATCAAACCTGCCATGGCCAGATAAAAAGGTTTCGATGCAGGTATATGCGCGAGCATTGATCCCGCACTTGACGTTGTCTCGCGCACTTTCTCGATGACGTTATGTGCATCATCAACGAAAATAACGCCACTAAAATAATCACCAAATACGATCGGCCCGACAGTTATCGCGCCAATAATAACCGATGGTACGGCCAACGCGATCAGTGGCCAGGTAACCACCCGAGGGGGTTCATGACAGTGTTCTTCGGTGTGCTTGTCCATACGGGTCTTGCCATGGAAAACCAGGAAAAACATCCTGAACGAATAGAACGCCGTGACAAACACGCCTGACAAGACAGCCCAATAAGCGAGTGTTGCACCGGGCAATGTTGATTCATGTACCGCTTCAATGATCAGATCCTTGGAAAAGAATCCTGAAAACCCTGGGAAACCGATCAGTGCCAGTGAACCGATCAAGGACGTCCAGTAGGTGATGGGCATATATTTTTTCAGCCCACCCATCTTGCGCATATCCTGCTCGTGATGCATCGCGATGATTACCGATCCTGCCCCAAGAAAAAGCAGTGCTTTGAAAAAGGCATGCGTCATCAGATGGAAAATTGCTACCGAATAAGCAGACGCACCCAGCGCCACAGTCATATAACCGAGCTGTGACAAGGTCGAATAGGCAACGACACGTTTTATGTCGTGTTGCACAATACCGATCAAACCCATCAGAAAAGCCGTCAAAGCGCCGATCACCAGAATGAAACTCAAGGCAGTTGTGGATAATTCAAACAATGGCGACATGCGCGCGACCATAAATATTCCAGCAGTCACCATAGTTGCAGCGTGAATCAATGCAGAGATAGGTGTTGGACCTTCCATTGAATCCGGCAGCCAGACGTGTAAAGGCATCTGCGCTGATTTACCCATGGCACCTATGAACAGACAGATGCAAATCACCGTTATCACCGACCATTCGAGGCCACCGAAAATGGACATGGTCTGTCCGACCAATGGCTGGGCACTGGCGAACACCTCTTCGTAATCAAGACTGCCGGTATACATAACGATTGCGGCAATCCCCAGAATAAAACCAAAGTCTCCGACACGATTAACCAGAAAGGCTTTCATATTGGCAAAAATTGCCGTGTCTCTTGTGTACCAGAATCCGATCAACAGATAGGACACCGTGCCGACCGCTTCCCAACCGAAAAACAGTTGCATGAAGTTATTCGACATAACCAGCATCAGCATCGAAAACGTGAACAACGATATGTAGGAAAAGAAACGCTGATAGCCATCGTCTTCCTGCATATAACCGATCGTATAGATATGCACCATTAGTGACACGAAGGTCACCACCAACATCATCAATACGGTCAGCCGGTCAACCAGAAACCCAACTTCAAATCGAATGTTACCGCTGACCATCCAGGTATAGAGTGATTCATTGAACGTATGTCCGCCAAGAACCACCTGCTGGAATGCTACCAGTGACAACACGAACGAGACGGCAACACCACCAATGGTCAGTCGGTGCGACAGGACTCGCCCCAGGCGTCGACCAAACAATCCGGCAGCAATTGCTGCGAGAAGCGGGCAAAGCGGGATCAGCGTGTAGATGAATTTCATCGGTGCGCGCTCCCGTTTGCCAACAATTCGTATTTCTTATTATTGGTAGGCATCACATCAACCCTTCAATTGATCGAGATCGCCGACATTGATCGTCTGTCGGTTACGGAATAACACCACCAGTATGGCAAGACCAATGGCCGCCTCGGCAGCTGCAACCGTCAGGATAAAAAAGACAAATATCTGACCAGTTTCGTGCCCGAGAAAGTATGAAAAAGTCACGAAATTCATATTCACCGACAGCAGCATCAGCTCGATGCACATCAATAAAATAATGACGTTCTTGCGATTCAGGAAAATGCCGACAACACTCAAACAAAAAAGAATGGCAGCCAGAACCAAAAAATGCGACATCGGAATCATTGCTTTGACTCCGTATCCATGGAGACCACTCGCAGGCGATCTTCCTTACGTACTTGTACCTGCAAACCCGGACGCTGGTACTTGGTATCCGTGCGGCGGCGCATGGTCAATGCAATGGCGGCAACAATAGCCACCATCAAAATCAGCGCAGCGACTTCAAAATGGAACAGGTATTCCGAGTACAGCAGTTTGCCAAGCTCGGCGGTGTTGCTGTGATCAGCAGGTTTGGCAGCCGGTGCAGGGAAATTCTCTGATGGAAAGTAACGCTGTGTCAGCAGGAAAACCATTTCCAAAAACATGATCGAGCCTACCAGTATGCCCGCTGGCAAATACTTCACAAAACCTTCACGCAAAGGTTCGACGTTGACGTCGAGCATCATCACAACAAACAGAAACAGCACCATAACAGCACCGACATATACCAGCACCAGAGTGACAGCCAGGAATTCCGCCTCTAGCAACATCCATATTGCCGATGCGGTAAAAAATGTCAGCACCAGAAACATGGCTGCATACACCGGATTTCTCACGGTGATTACTCTGGATGCCGCGAATACCATGACGATGGCAAACACGTAAAAAATAAAAAGCTGGAAGCTCACTGTTTAAGGTACCTGATAGTTTTCAGTCAGTTTGTAATCAGTATTTGTTTAAATATAACTTTGTATAAAAAATTTTTAGCCGTAACACTTCAACGGTACAAGGCATCCTCTGCCCTATCCGCCTGAATCTGTTTTTCATAACGATCACCGATCGCCAACAACTTGTCCTTGGTCATAATCTGTTCACCCCGTTTTTCGAAGTGATATTCAAAAATTCGCGTCTCCACAATAGAATCTACCGGACAGGCTTCTTCGCAAAAACCACAGAAAATACATTTGAACAAATCGATGTCATAGCGCGTCGTACGGCGCGTGTTATCAGGTCGTTGCTCGGACTCTATGGTAATTGCCAGAGCCGGACATACTGCTTCGCAAAGTTTACAAGCAATACAACGCTCTTCGCCGTTAGGATAGCGTCGTAAGGCATGCAATCCACGGAATCTGTTTGACTGCGGTGTTTTTTCTTCCGGATACTGCACGGTGATGTTGCCGGATAGAAAATACTTTCCAGTCAGGCGCATACCTTTAAGCAGTTCCCACAAGGTGAAACTTTTTACATACCTGGATAGTTCGCCTGTCATTTTATAAATTCAATCCTTCCGTTATCACCGACAGCTACACCGATGCTGGAACAAGCAAGGCACTAACCGACGCCTGCACATCACGAATGTCGAACCATGGCCCTATGCTGTAGAAAATTGCCACGCCTATGACAGCTATCCAGAGAATTGTGACCGGTATAAACACTTTCCAGCCAAGGCGCATGATCTGATCGTAGCGGTACCTGGGAAACGTTGCCCGAAACCACAGGAACAAGAACATACTTGCCGCGGTCTTAATTAAAAACCAGTGAAAGCCATCGCCGAAGCCGTCAATCGGTGACAGCCAGCCACCAAGAAACATAATCGTCATCAGCGCCGAAATCATAATCATGTTGGCATACTCGGCGAGAAAGAATACGGCAAATGCCATCCCCGAATAGTCAACATGAAAGCCTGCGACAATTTCCGATTCGCCCTCAGCAACATCAAACGGCGCTCGGTTTGTCTCGGCGACTCCCGAGATAAAATAAACCACAGCCAACGGCAACAAGGGTAGAAAAAACCAATGAAACGCCCCGCCACTCTGCGCCAGTACTATATCTCTGAGATTCAGACTGCCGCTTAGCATCAGTACACCAATCAGGGCAAAGCCCATGGCAATTTCGTAGGCGACAATTTGCGCAGCAGAACGCATAGCGCCGAGGAATGCGTACTTGGAGTTAGACGCCCAGCCGGCAATGATGACGCCATACACACCCAGGGATGTCATGGCCAATACATAGAGTAATCCGGCATTGATATCAGCAAGCACCAACCTGTCTGAAAATGGGATAACAGCCCATGCAGCAAAAGCCGGGGCCAGAGACAGAACGGGGGCTATCAAAAACAGAAAACGCGACGAATTGGTCGGGACTATGACCTCTTTGGTCATCAGTTTGAATAGATCTGCAAATGGTTGCAGCATGCCACGCGGACCAACCCGGTTAGGGCCGATGCGCACTTGCATGGAACCGATAACCTTACGCTCAGCCAGGGTAAAGTAAGCAACTGCTATCAACAACGGCACAATTATCAAAACGATCTTGATGATTGTCCATATCAATAATAATAAGGCATCAAACATAGCGACACCCCTGACTCGTTCTCTGCAACATCAAGCTTTAATCTCCACTGCAGAACAAACCGGCCCAAGAACAGCGGTTTCGCTTAATCCCCCGGGAACCCAAACACAATTCTCGGGTACGCCATCATCAAGCTTTACTGGCAATGTGACGCCGCCATTATCAGCCTGGCTGAGACTTATCGTTACCTGATCACCCTCTTGAATCTTGTGCCGCTGCATTTCGAGCTGGCACATGGATGCAAACACCTGCTTCCCGTCGGATGATTTCTGTAGTGGCACTGAACGCCTGACAAGAGGATCGCGACGATGTATCGGTATTTCGCCCACTCGCAACAAACCGGCGTTGTTGCTTGACCCAGGGAAGTCGATTTTCATGGATGATCCAGCGAGATTGTTCAACTCAACGGAATCACATTTACCCTGTATTTCACGGGTTATTTGTTCAGGGTTATTGTATTGAAATTCAGCAAGTTCAAATTGATCGGCCAGTACCCGCAAAATTTTCCAGGCCGGTCGTGCTTCCCCTGGTGGTTCGACTATGCCTTTGCTGCTCTGCCACTGACCGGCAACATTGACATAGGTGCTGTAGGTTTCAGTAAATGCTGCTGCTGGCAATACAACCGTTGCATGTTCAGCCATCGAGTCACTTAAAAAAGAGCTGATGTAAACAACATTTTTCGCAGCACCCAAACTTTGCAGTGCAGTGACGGGATCAGCCGCATCAAATTCGGCTTCAACACCCATCATCAAATAGGTATTCATGGACTTCGCTAACATGTCGCCGGCATGACGCCCGGCAGAACCCAGTGCTTTACCACCCGCTCTGCGGTGTGGCACCACACCTGCGAGCCAGGCACCACAGGCATTACCCAGTGATGGTAAATACGAGAAGGTTGCATTGCATTGTTTTGACAAGGCGGCTGCTAACTCACAAAGCGTTGCATAAGCCGGATGACAGGCGGCCAGACTGCCAATCAATACGGCCGAACGCTCACCGTTTTTCAATTCTTTGGCAATCTCCTGGTGACGTTCGGATGGCTGTAACGACGCAGGAGCATTACGCAATCCAGACAGATCTGCACCAGCGGCCAGCGCCACCATATACAGCTCTTCAACCAGCTGGTCGTAGCGCGGTACCAGCACAACAGATGGGTCAAAATGCAAAGGAAAATCAAGCGGATTCAAGAAACTGATACGTCCACCATTTAACGCGGACTTGCGCAAACGCAATGCCGCTATCGGTAATTCCTTACGAATATTGCTACCAATCACCAGAGCGCTATCAAGGCTTTCAAGATCGTCAATGTTCATGCCCAGCCAGGGCATGACCGGCGCTGCAGCATCGCCGGAGAAATCACTTTGTGACAGGCGATGATCAATATCATCAGTGCCCAGTTCGCGAGCAAGTTTTTGTAGCAGGTAAAGTTCTTCAAGTGTGCAGCTGGCACTGGCGAGCACACCAAGATCTCCAGCCTGAGCACCACTTTCAATAGCATCTTTGGCAGCACTTAGCGCTGTCTGCCAGTCACAATCTACCAATTCACCATCACGACGCACTTTCGGCGAGAGTAATCGATCAGATGAACGAAGACCCTGATAACTGAACCGATCCCGATCAGAAATCCAGACCTCAT
Source organism: uncultured Granulosicoccaceae bacterium (assembly GCA_964411665.1). Taxonomy (GTDB): domain Bacteria; phylum Pseudomonadota; class Gammaproteobacteria; order Granulosicoccales; family Granulosicoccaceae; genus CALFCE01. The sequence goes on from CAYPMR010000024.1 coordinate 25,734, forward strand.
TGATTGATTCGTTCTCACGCGGTACCACGCGATTGATCTTGCCGTTATCGACGTGCACAAAAATGTTTGAACCAATACTGTCATGCGGTGCTACCGAGGGCGATTGCTGCAGCTCCCAGGCGCGCGCTGTATAGCGCGAGGGTCTCGCTGTGAGTGCGCCCACCGGGCAAATGTCTATAACATTGCCAGAGACTTCCGAGGCAACCGATTTTTCTATGTAAGTACCTATGCGTACGTTCTCACCTCGACCGGTTGCGCCAAGTTCACGCACACCCGCTACCTCTTCGCCAAATCGAACACAACGTGTGCAATGTATGCAGCGAGTCATCTCGGTTGCGATCAGCGGGCCAATATATTTGTCCATCACTACCCGCTTGCCTTCGGTGTATTGCGATGCGCTACCACCGTACCCCATCGCCACATCCTGCAGTTCGCACTCACCGCCCTGATCACAGATCGGACAATCGAGCGGGTGATTGATCAGCAGGAATTCCATGGTTCCCTGCTGCGCTTCCAGTGCCAGTTGTGAACGTGTTTTAACAACCATATCCGGCATCACCGGGGTTGCACAGGCAGGCAGTGGCTTTGGCGCTTTCTCAACTTCTACCAGACACATTCGACAGTTGGCAGCTACCGATAGTTTCTTGTGGTAACAAAATCGGGGTACGTCGATACCAGCAGCATCGGTTACCTCAATAAGCATTTGCCCACGTTTGGCTTGCACAGGCTTGCCATCAATGGTCAGATTGATCAGGTCGTCACTCATGAGCGTGTCGGTATTGAGTGTTTGGGTTTCGTGGCGTCACAAAAGACTCGACTGTGGTTGCTAGTTACGTTAGACAAGATCAGGCAACCTCTCCTAACTGCGACCCAACCATACTGCGTTTGTGTTCAATGTAATACTCGAACTCATGTCGGAAATGCTTGATCATGCCCTGTACAGGCATTGCAGCCGCATCGCCTAGCGCACAAATGGTACGACCAGCGATCTTGCCAGCCACATCCTCAAGCTTGTCGATATCCTCTGGTAATCCCTTGCCATCGACAATGCGACAGAGCATGCGATACAACCAGCCTGTGCCTTCTCGACAAGGGGTGCACTGGCCACAGGATTCAGAATAGTAAAAACGTGAGAGACGTTTTAGCGCCACAACCATATCAGTGGTCTCATCCATCACGATCACAGCACCAGAGCCGAGCATCGACCCTGCCTTGGCGATGGAGTCATAGTCCATGTTGGTTTGCATCATCATGTCGCCTGGCACTACCGGTACTGATGAGCCGCCCGGTATAACCGCTTTAAGCTTGCGATTACCTTTCATACCACCGGCCATCTCCAGCAATTCGCTGAAGGGGGTTCCTAGATTAATTTCGAAATTACCAGGTTGCGCAACATGACCAGATACGGAAAAACATTTTTGGCCTCCCGCCTTCTCTATTCCCATGGCCTGAAACCACTCCGAACCGTTTCTCATTATGGCTGGGACTGATGCCACTGACTCGGTATTGTTAATGGTTGTCGGTCGACCATACAGACCATAGCCGGCCGGGAATGGCGGTTTAAATCGTGGCTGGCCTTTTTTGCCTTCAAGAGATTCGAGAAGCGCTGTTTCCTCGCCACAAATGTATGCACCCGCACCCAGGGTACCGAAGACTTCAATATCGATGCCCTTGCCTTTTATATTCTTACCCAACCAACCTTGCTGATAAGCCTCACGCAAGGCTTGCATGAATCGATCGTAGCATTCTTCCATGAACTCGCCACGCATATAGTTATAGCCAACACTGGCGTGAATCGCGTAACAACCGATGATCATCCCTTCAACCAGGGCATGCGGGTTGAAACGTAATAAATCACGATCCTTACACGTGCCCGGTTCCGACTCGTCAGAATTGACCACCAGATAACTTTGACCGAATGGCTTATCGCTCTCTGGATCAGGTTTGGGCATGAAGCTCCACTTAAGGCCAGTGGGAAATCCCGCACCACCGCGTCCGCGTAGTCCTGACGCTTTTACAGCCTCGACAACATCCGCTGGTGACATGCCTTCATCAAGAATTTTCTGCCAACCTTTGTAGCCACCGGTTTTAAGGTAGTTTTCATATGTCCACGGCTCATCGTATTGAAGCGTCGTGTAACACACCTGATTTCTTTTGTGTTCAGCCATCGGGTTCTAGTTCCACACAAGGTTCAGAGCAAAGTTCAGCACAGTCATCAGTCCTTAATCCAGAGCGTCGAGAATTTCGTCGACTTTCTCGGGTGTCAGATTAGTGTGATAAACATGATCCACTTGCATCATCGGGCCGCCAGCACAGGCTGCCAGACATTCCTCTTCAACCTTTAAATAAATCTTTCCGTCGGCCGTGCTTTGGCCGAGCTTGATACCGTATTTTTTTTCAACATGATCGACTATGTTGTCTGAGCCCATCAACATACAACTGATGTTGGTACAGATTGCTATGTTGTGGCGACCACAGGGTTTGGTTTCATACATCGAGTAGAAACTCGCCACCTCGTACACCGCGATCTTGGGCATATCGAGCACATCTGCACAGGCATCCATCAATTCGGTTGTCAGAAAGCCTTCATTCTGGTGCTGCGCAACCCGCAAGGCGGCCAGCACTGCGGACTGCTTTTGCTCGACCGGATAACGACTGATCCAATCGTTAATTTCATCGAGCGAATGTTGATTAAGTACACTCTCGGTCATAGTCAGTGCCTGTTAACTCGCCTGTGTTGATTTCATCCACTTACACTTATGTACTGATTTGTGCCGATGTGTAATTCAACGATCTATCTCGCCAAACACAATATCCTGGGTACCGATGATCGCAACGACATCTGACAACATGTGCCCCTCGGTCATCTCGTTCAGGCCTGCCAGATGGGCAAAGCCCGGCGCTCTTACCTTCAATCGGTAAGGTTTATTGGCACCGTCTGAGATCAGATAACAACCAAACTCACCCTTCGGGTGTTCCACGGCTGCATACGCTTCGCCTGCTGGTAAACAAAATCCTTCAGTAAACAGTTTGAAGTGATGTATCAAGGCTTCCATGTCGCCTTTCATCGTTTCACGCCGCGGCGGTGCAATCTTGTGATCCTCGGTCAGAACATTACCCGTGTTCTCGCGCAACCACTCAACGCATTGGCGGATGATTTTATTCGACTGCCGCATCTCTTCAATACGCACCAGATAACGATCATAACAATCGCCGTTTGTGCCCACCGGAATATCAAACTGCATGCGTTCATAGACTTCGTAGGGCTGTTTTTTCCGCAGATCCCACTCGATCCCGCTACCGCGTAACATAGGTCCGGTAAAACCCATTTGCAGTGCACGCTCGGGCGTTACGACACCAATACCGACAGTCCGCTGCTTCCAGATGCGATTATCGGTGAGTAAGGTTTCGTACTCGTCAACATAACCGGGAAAGCGCTGGCTGAAGTCATCTATAAAGTCGAGCAAACTGCCCTGACGATTATCATTGGCTTTTTGCGCGGCAGCTTTACTGCGCCATTTTGAGGCTTCATATTGCGGCATGGCACCGGGCAAATCGCGGGCAACACCACCTGGCCTGTAATAAGTGGCATGTAAACGCGCACCGGAGACAGCCTCATAACAGTCCATCAAATCTTCGCGTTCGCGAAACGCATAAAGGAACATCGACATAGCGCCGACATCAAGTGCATGTGCACCTATCCACATCAGATGATTCAACAGACGGGTGATCTCATCAAACATCACGCGAATGTACTGCGCTCGCTCGGGAACTTCTATGCCAAGCAATTTTTCGATAGCCATGACATAACCATGCTCGTTACACATCATGGACACGTAATCCAGCCGATCCATGTAACCGATCGACTGATTGTATGGCTTGCTCTCAGCCAGTTTTTCGGTACCCCGGTGCAACAGACCTATATGCGGATCGGCCCGTTCGATAACCTCACCGTCCATCTCCAGCACCAGACGCAACACACCATGCGCAGCAGGATGTTGCGGTCCGAAGTTCAATGTATAGTTACGTATCTCTGGCACGAATTAACTTCTCGAATTCGGTGCGCAGTTGCGCACCAGTTTTACTATTTATATTGGTTCATCCGGCTTTTGCAGCATCTGCTGCTTCACCGTCATCCTCGGCAACGCCGCTGGCATCTCTCGCATAGCGATTGTCGTCCCGTATAACCCGTGGAACCAGTACACGCGGCTCGATACTGACCGGTTCGTAAACCACGCGACCCACGTCAGGGTCGTATCGCATCTCAACATTGCCAACAAGCGGAAAATCTTTGCGAAACGGGTGTCCGACAAAACCGTAATCGGTAAGCAGGCGACGCAGATCATTATGACCTTCAAACAAAATTCCGAAGAGATCGAATGCCTCGCGCTCGTACCAATCAGCACATGACCAAACCGGAGTCACACTGGGTACAACCGGAAAATCATCGTTCTCACAGTCGCAGCGTATGCGCAGACGAGCGTTGTGCTCGATGGATAACAGGTGATAGACAACTGCAAAGCGCGCACGATCGCTGGATGAAAAATTGGCATCCTGACCAAAGCTCAATCGCCCGACAGAATTCGCATCAACGGCGCGTGAGAAGCCCTGCCCTGCTTCTGTATCGGTAGACCATTCAGCCTTCCCATAGGTGGCGTAATCAACACCACACAAATCTATCAGCTGAGCAAAAGCGAGCGTCGAATCGGTTTTAAGTTGCTCACAAACACCAATTAACTCGGCGGCACTAACCGACAAGGTAACTTCGTCAAATTCCAGCACAGGCTGCTGCAACTGCGGTAAAGCCGCTTGCAGTCGTTCAACCAATTGTTCTGCACGTGTTGCCATCTTGCCTGATCCGAATTACGAGCCGGTTTTATAAAAAAGTTAAAAATGAGATTTAAAGTCTGTCACACGGTTGTATAAACTAACGAGCGATTGTATTGGTGTTACGGATTTTATTTTGCAATTGCAAAATGCCATACAAGAGCGCCTCAGCGGTCGGCGGACAGCCCGGCACATAGACATCGACAGGAACAATCCGATCACAACCACGCACAACAGCATAGGAATAGTGGTAATACCCTCCACCATTAGCACACGAACCCATTGATATAACCCATTTCGGGTCTGGCATTTGGTCATAGACTTTGCGCAGTGCCGGCGCCATCTTGTTAACCAGCGTGCCTGCTACGACCATCACATCCGATTGTCGGGGACTCGGGCGAAATACAATACCAAAACGATCAAGATCATAACGTGCAGCACCTGCATGCATCATCTCGACAGCACAACAGGCAAGACCAAATGTCATCGGCCACATTGAACCTGTACGCGCCCAGTTGATCAGCTTGTCAGCAGAGGTTGTGACAAAGCCTTCCTCCAGAACACCCTCTATTCCCATTCGAGCGCTCCTTTTTTCCATTCATAAATGAAACCGATAACAAGAATGAATAGAAACAACGCCATAGCTATAAAGGCTTCAGGAGAGATCGAATCGAGAACCACGGCCCAGGGCACCAGAAAAGTTATCTCAAGATCAAAAATTATGAACAGTATGGCTACCAGGTAGTAGCGCACATCAAACTTCATCCGAGCATCTTCGAATGCTTCAAAACCACATTCGTAGGGCGAGTTCTTTTCCTTGTTCGGTCGTGACGGTCCGATTACACGACCAGCGGTCAAAAGGGCAAGCCCCATGACCACGCCGATGGCGATAAAAAGCAGTACGGGAAAATAGTTGGCTAACATCGGACTCTCTTGAAACTCATAAATTTGGATACTTCCCTTCGTTTTGGCGGCTCTTTCGTATTGGCCGCTCTTTCAGATTGGCCGCTCATTGAACCGACGAACCTTGTGCCACCGCTCTCTGGCCACGCTTTGCAAACCACAGTCTCTCAAGAGTGTAGTTGTTTGCTCGCAAGTGTGTTGTGGGCACCGCAGGGACAGATACTGCTCGCCTGGATAACACTTACAGGTTTTTTAATCAGGTACTAAAGATAAAAATTGATATGGTGCCGACGCCCGGACTCGAACCGGGACAGCTTTCGCTACTACCCCCTCAAGATAGCGTGTCTACCAATTCCACCACGTCGGCTTGTTTCATAGTTTCATGTACCCGTTATTGACTATTTTCAGCAATCTCACCGGCGATATTGTACCCGACCCACCAGCGGCAATAAACGCTTTAGGGCTCTGCGCAGGATATAAATCAATGTCTTTGATCAAGCAGCCGGAAAGACGTTAGAGCAGGAAGGTCGCAAGTGGCCAATGTTGACTGGCCAGCCAATAAGGACCTGGCGGGAATGATTAATTCCCGGTGTTGCTTTGTGGCACGTCCGAGCCACTTTCCGAACCCGTAGTCGTACTGCCTTCAACACTAGGCGCCACTGGCAAGTCAGAGTCGACATTGGTATTGGTAGTACTTGTTTCTTCTTGTATCGCCGCAGGCAGGCTATCAGTGACACTTGAAATGCCACCATCGCGGTGGGCCGCCAGGTAGAAAAGAATCAGACTGGTGCCAAAGAATGCTGCTGCCAGACCAGTGGTTACTCTGGTCAGGAACGAGGCTGATCCGCGCGCACCGAAAACAGTGGACGAGGCACCACTGCCAAAAGCAGCACCGGCATCAGCACCTTTGCCGTGCTGTATCAATACCAATCCTATAACGCCGATGGCGAGCGCAACATGTACTATCAGTGCCAGTGCTTGCATTAAATGCGATTCCTGTGTCTGGGTCTTTGCCTTTACAACGTTTAAGTTTAGCGGCTTTGAGCTGCCCTGCAGATGGCGACAAAATCATCAGCATCCAACGCAGCTCCTCCGATCAGGCCACCATCAATATCGGGCTGCGAAAAAAGCTCCTGTGCATTGGCAGGTTTGACACTGCCTCCGTACAAAATTCTGATTCCCTCGGCTAGCGCCTCGTCCTGCCGGGCTATCCACTGACGCAACCATTGGTGTATCTCCTGCGCCTGAACTGGCGTAGCAGTCTCACCCGTGCCTATGGCCCACACAGGCTCATAAGCGATAACCATATTGCCTGCAGCTGCCATACCGCAGCGTTGCACAACTGCGGCCATCTGCGCACCGATTACATCAAAAGTCTGCTGCGCAGCACGCTGCTCTTTTGTTTCTCCAACGCACAGAATCGGTGTCAAGCCACAAGCCAGAGCCTGCTCGACACGCCCTGCTACTTGCTCGTCAGACTCACCATAGAGGTGACGTCGTTCGGAATGCCCGAGAATAACGAAGCTGGCCCCCAGCTCTCTCAACATGTCGCCAGCAATTTCGCCAGTATAAGCACCCGATGCCTGATCGCTGCAATTCTGAGCACCGACGGCAAGCTTTGACCCGGGCTGACTACGCAATGCTGCGAGCACCGGCTCGAGGTGCACGTAGGTTGGACAAATCAGGGAATCGATCGGGAGTTCGCGGATACCGGAGTCGACGGCCAATGCGAGTGCTACAGCACTATCGCGACTGCCATTGAGCTTCCAGTTACCGGCTACCAGGGGCAATCTCATTTCTTACTTGGCGCCACATAACATCCGGCGAAAGGATACAGGTTGGGCAATGGATAATCAACCAGCAGTGCTTAACAGTAACAGGAACAGGTAGCTGAAATTCAAGTCAATTTCAGGGGGGTTAGGAGCTGCGCGATAGGCGGATTTCTAACACAGTGGCCTCGGGAGCCGTCGTGGTAGAAGTCACCGTAGCGAGAAAGTGATAGTTTGAGTCCGTATTAGCGTTCGTTTGAGGAGCATAGTCGACTCTACGCGACGAAAGCGAACGCTGATACGGGCCAAACTAGCGCTTTCGCAGTAGGTGAGTTCTGCCGAGCAGGCTCCTAATCGAGGGCATCGCCAACAGCACGCGCCACATCATTGCAGATGTTCTCAACGTCATTAGCGACCTTGCCTTCGACCATAACGCGTACCAGGGGCTCGGTGCCGGAGGGTCGCAGCAGGACGCGTCCGGAATCACCCAGTGCTTCCTCGGCGCGCTTCACAGCGTCATTAATTTGTGTGTTATCCGAGAAGTCTACTTTCTCCTTGATGGGTACATTGACCAGCACCTGAGGATAGAGACTCATACCGGAACGCAATTCCGCCAGGGAAAGTCCCGTCTTCTTGATGACCGACAACACTTGCAGAGACGCGACGATGGCATCCCCGGTGGTTACCCGGTCAAGACAAATGACATGGCCGGAATTTTCACCACCAAGCTGCCAGCCATTTTTGTGCAATAACTCCATCACATAGCGATCGCCTACTTTGGCACGCTCAAACGGGATTTGCAGTTTGTCCAGCGCATGCTCCAGCCCAAGGTTGGACATCAAGGTCCCAACGACCCCGCCTTCGAGTGTTTGTGCCTCTTTACCCGCGCGCGCCAGTATAAAAAGGATCTCATCGCCATCGACGATTTCACCCCGGTGATCAACCATGATAATCCGGTCACCGTCACCATCGAGAGCTATACCCAGATCCGCACGCTCAAGCAACACATGCGCTCTGAGATTATCTGGCGCTGTCGCACCGCATTCTTTATTGATATTAAGGCCATTCGGCTCTGCACCGACGGATACCACTTCGGCGCCGAGTTCGCGAAAAACCCGATGTCCGATGTCATAACCGGCACCATTTGCCGCATCGACTACCACCTTCAAACCGTCAAGCCGCCAGCCATTAACGAATGTGCTTTTACAAAATTCGATATAGCGACCGGCAGCGTCATCGATGCGATAAGCACGTCCCAGATCAGAAGAATCCACTGTCGTCATCTCTGCACTCATCAATTCCTCGATCTGCAATTCAACTTCATCTGGCAGCTTGCAGCCCTCGGCAGAGAAAATCTTGATACCGTTGTCGAAGTACGGATTATGCGAGGCACTGATCACAACGCCCGCAGCAGCACGAAATGTATTGGTCAGGTAAGCAACTGCAGGAGTTGGCATGGGACCCAACAAGCGGCTATTGATACCGGCGGAGGCAAAGCCTGCTTCAAGAGCGGCTTCAAATAGATAGCCGGAGATACGCGTGTCCTTGCCTATCAGAACTTCTTTATTACCAGAGCTGGCAAAGACCTGCCCGATGGCCCATCCGAGCTTCATGATCACGGGAGCTGTCATTGGCGCTACACCCACTCGACCTCGAACCCCATCCGTGCCAAAGAATTTTCTACTCATTATCCAAGTCCGTAAAATACTTATAAAAATTCACGCTCAGGCGAATATCCCCAAGCGCAAAATCATATTGCGGTACCCAAAATCCTGGGGCACATCAGGCTAAATCAACTCTGTCCAGAACTGTCATCGCTTGCGCGGTTTGAAGCACATCATGCACGCGCACAATAGATGCACCCCGTGTCACGGCAATTTGTGCGGCTGTGACACTTGCCTGTAATCGATCGCCTGAGTAGTGTTCACCTGTTTCAGGGTTTCCCAGAATATCGGCGAACATCCTTTTCCTGGACAGGCCGACAAGTACCGGATACCCCAAATCACACAGCACCCCCAGATTGTTTAATAACTGCAGGTTGTGTTCCGTGGTTTTGCCAAAACCAAATCCTGGATCAACCAGTAATTGACCCGCTTTTATGCCTGCTTTAATGCAATTATCGGTGCGTTCTTTGAGAAAACCGCAAACCTCCGTCAATACATTGTCATAGTGTGGTTTGTCTTGCATGCTTGCAGGCGTTCCCTGCATATGCATAAGACAAATCTCACATTGGTACTCAATTGCCGCCGCTACTGCAGCATCCAGCGCACCAGGCTCACGCAACGCCCTGACGTCATTAATCATCCTGGCACCAAGACGAGTACCCTCGCGCATCACCTGCGCGCGACTTGTATCCAGCGACACACAAACGTCTACCTCGGCCTGCAAGCGCTCAAGCACTGGCATCACCCGATCCATCTCTTGCTGTGCCCCGACCTGCTCAGCACCCGGACGGGTTGACTCACCACCTATATCGATGATGTCGGCACCTTGCTCGCACATCTCCAGCGCGTGCTGCAGCGCTAGCTCCGGTTTGATGTACCTGCCACCGTCGGAGAATGAATCAGAAGTCACGTTCAGTATGCCCATGACCCGTACCTTTACAGGTGCTTTTACTGCGTCATCGGTTAAACGTGTATCCGCCTGTTTCAGAACCTGATCTCCTGTTGTCCTCGTTTAGAAATTTAAGGGCCTGCCATTTACAGTTAGCAAAAACCACCGGCAACAATGAATGAGCAAATAATAGCGCCTCAAAGGAGGCAGTGACGGCTTTAAAGCGGTAATTTACAGGCTTGCAACAATAGACCCACGGTTGCGTACATGAAACGGCACTGGGTTCTGAACATTGTGACGAAGCGTAAGAAGTACGGGCGGGGTTGTATCGGGTTTGTTTGGGTTTGTTTGGGTTTGTTTGGGTTTGTTTGGGTTTGTTTGGGTTTGTTTGGGTT
>CAYPMR010000024.1:36280-49021 GCA_964411665.1 uncultured Granulosicoccaceae bacterium
TGTTTTAAACGGGGTTGTTATAAATTGACTATCGATGGGGGTATCAAGGTGACAACCAAAGCATTATTCGCGTCCACAAAAAAGGCCTCTTGCGAGGCCTTTTTTTCACGCTCTAGCACGTGCATATCAATGCTCCATGAGCGTTGCCATATGGAGCTATCGATCAATGCAAACTGGGTGCACCGTCAATAGAATCATCATCAGCCGATCCATCATCGCCAGAATCCTTATCGCTTGCTGAAGAGGATTCTTTTTGTCTGGCCAGCGCTTCCTCTGCATCACCGGAAGCAGCTGGTGTACCACCCTCGTCACTGTCGCCCCAATCAGCAGGTGGACCAGGTTCCTTTCGTTCCATCAGGCGACCAATTTGTCCAACATCAATGGTTTCATATTTGATCAGTGCCCCGGCCATCGAATGAAGAATATCCATGTTATCCACCAACAATTGTCGCGCCCGATCATAGTTTTTATCAATCAGGGTACGAATCTCGCCATCAATAGACTCGACTGTTGTGGGAGACATCGGATTTTGATTCGAGGTTGATCGACCAAGAAATACCTCACCTTCCTCTTCACTGTAAGCAAGTGGGCCCAGCTTTTCTGACAAACCCCATTTGGTCACCATATTGCGCGCAATTTCAGTCGCTCGCTCGATGTCGTTGGATGCACCGGTAGTCACGGCATCTTCGCCGAAAATCAGTTCTTCAGCCAGGCGCCCGCCATACAGCGACGATATCTGACTTTCGAGTTTGGTTTTGCTCAGACTGTACCTGTCTTCTTCCGGTAAAAACATCGCAACACCCAACGCTCGACCGCGCGGAATAATGCTGACCTTATAGACAGGGTCATGATCAGGAACCAGAGAACCTACAATGGCGTGTCCGGCTTCGTGATAGGCGGTAAGTTTTTTCTCGTCATCGCTCATCACCATGGACTTGCGTTCCGCGCCCATCATGATCTTGTCCTTGGCACGCTCGAAATCACCCATATCAACCGTACGCTGATTGGCACGGGCCGCAAACAGCGCAGCCTCATTAACCAGATTGGCGAGATCAGCACCAGAGAAGCCTGGCGTGCCGCGAGCAATCAAATCGGGTTTAACATCATCTGCAGTCGGCACTTTTCGCATGTGGACGCGCAGAATCTGTTCGCGTCCTCGTACATCCGGCAGAGGCACGACAACCTGGCGATCGAATCGTCCGGGGCGTAACAACGCCGGATCGAGTACATCCGGGCGGTTGGTCGCTGCAATAACAATTACGCCTTCATTGCCTTCAAAGCCATCCATTTCGACCAGCAACTGGTTAAGTGTCTGCTCGCGTTCATCGTGACCACCACCAAGACCAGCACCACGGTGTCTGCCTACAGCGTCAATCTCATCAATGAAGATTATGCATGGAGAATGCTTTTTGGCTTGCTCGAACATATCGCGGACACGCGATGCACCGACACCCACAAACATCTCGACAAAATCTGAACCGGAAATAGTAAAAAACGGTACCTTCGCCTCACCGGCAATAGCCTTGGCCAGCAAGGTCTTACCAGTACCCGGAGAGCCGACCATCAAAACACCACGAGGTATCTTTCCCCCGAGTTTCTGAAATTTGCCAGGGTCGCGCAGAAATTCAACCAACTCGGATACTTCTTCTTTGGCCTCTTCAACCCCTGCTACATCGGCAAAGGTTACCTTGACCTGATCTTCGTTAAGCAAACGCGCCTTGCTCTTACCAAATGACATGGCACCACGTCCGGCACCGCCGCCTTGCATTTGTCGCATGAAAAACACCCACAATCCAATCAGCAGCAAAAATGGAAACGAGTTGATAAACAACTGTGTCAGCAGGCTGGTTCTCTCAGGTGGTTCTGCGTGAATATCAACGCCTGCTTTTTGCAATTCACCGATCAAAGAGCGGTTATCGGTCTCGGGGCTATAGGTTGTGTAGGGCTGCCCATTGTGCAGCTTGCCACTGATCTCACGCCCTTCCATTAGCGCGCTATCTACCTGACCGTCGTCAACGCGGTTAAGAAATTCGGAATATGAGAGCGTGTTGGGCGATGTGCTTGGCCCGCTGAGATTGTTAAATACCGACATCAGAATGACGGCGATAACAACCCACAACAACACGTTTTTCAATAAATCGTTCAAAGAATTACCTCGATTGGCCCATCACTGTTTGCGCTTGAACATTTTCGTTTGATACTACTTGCCTGGAACTGCTTAAACAAAGCGGCGCGTCGTCCAATTGTCTGTTATGTATCGCTTTGCGTAGCGCATTTTCCCCAGCCCCGACGCGCAGCGGGAATTGCACACAATTATAATCAGTACGACACTACACCAATAACAAGTTCCTTGCCACCGCGAAAACCTCACGACTGCGGTCGCGAGACGCGTCAGGTTTGCACAGACTTACTGTAGTGTAGTCCTTACGCAGAGCCTTGATGTGCTGATCAAAACCCTCACCTTGAAAAAGCTTCACTACATGATTACTCTGCGGACTCCCGAGCTGGGTGGCGAGCTCGTGAGCCAACTCTGCCAACCCCATCGCCCGAGCCTGATCACTGCTGGCTATCCCGGATAAGTTGGGGGCCATGTCAGATAATACAAGGTCTGCCTTACGGCCGTTCATCGCCTCTGTGATCCGTTCCACAACGTCAATATCATTAAAATCGCCCTGTACAAAGGATACATGAGCAAAACTGTCCATCGGCAAGATGTCGGTCGCAACAATTTGTCCACTATGCCCCACTTTGTCGACCACATACTGTGTCCAACTGCCTGGTGCGGCGCCCAAATCAATAACGACCATGCCCGGGGAGAGCAACGAATACTTCCTGTCCAGCTCCATCAGCTTGTAAACTGCACGGGATCGGTAGTTTTCGGACTTTGCCCGATTGACATAGTGATCGCCGTGATGTTCTTGCAACCAGCGGTTACTACTTTTTGTTCGCTGCTTTCTCGCCAAACGCCTGATTCCCGTTAACTAGGTTTTACGTGCGCCGGGACGCTACAGATGCAGCCAATTTTCTAGCCCTACTATATTGCCGAAACACAACCTGTGAAACTGGACAAATCCCAACAAAAACACCTCAAAGCACTGGCTCATTCCATGAAGCCGGTGGTTAGAGTCGGACAAAATGGCGTGACAGACGCGGTTGTCGCAGAAATTGACCGCGCACTCGATGATCACGAGCTTATAAAAATCAAAGTACCCGGTTCGCGTGACGAACGCACATCGTTGGTCAGCGCGATCTGCGATGCCACGCAGGCCAGCCAGGTTGCACTGACCGGTGGTGTAGCCATAGTGTTTCGGCGTAATGCGCGTAAACCCAAAATTGAACTGTAGAATCGCTTAACAACAGCACAACCGGTTTTCAGCTCTTAACGCGCCTTATCCGTCGAACGGCCACTATACCGTTCGTAACGAGTGTTGCGATTTACAGCACTTTTTCCAGTGTTGCCTTTGTCGCGTTTATTGTCTGCCATCATGGGATCATCACGGTTGCCTGATGACAGCTGCGGCTGTCTCAGCGTGCTTGCAGCCACTGGCAAAAAGACGCCGGCAAATAGTCCTCCCAGCCGCGCCGAGCTATGCAACTCAAGCACCCCGCTATAAGTCTCTACGATATCTTTCACAATCGACAAGCCCAAACCATGGCCTGCCACTGATTCATCAAGTCGCACACCGCGCTCGGTAAGGCGATGAAACTGATCAGGCGAACAACCAGGCCCATCATCTTCTACAACAAAGCGTATTGCACGACTGGTTTGATTTGTATTGGCACGAGCGCCAGCTCGAGCATTTCGGGTGCCACCAGGTGAAACCGCTGTTGTCATCTGCTGATCATCCAACAGATCCGCACTGACGACAGCTGCTGGATTATTCACCGCTGTCACACTCAAATGCACTGTGGTGTTCGCCCATTTGACGGCGTTATCGAGCAGGTTACCCACCAGTTCAAGCATATCCTGTCGATCAAAATGCAGCACAGTGCCCGGCTCTATATCGACCTTAATATCAATATCCTTCTCAGAATAAGACTGCTTGAGCAATCCGCACAGCGATGGAATTTCGGATTTGAGGTCGAACAGTTGCCCTGGCCCTCCCTGACCGGCCATACGCGCGCGCTTGAGCTCACCTTCTATGACTTGCAATATATGTTCGGTGCTTTGTTTTAGTTGCAGACGATCTGCTTGCTGATTCTCACTTTCATTGCTGTCGCTATAGCGCAGCATCAGATTCAGCGGGCCTTTGAGTGTGTGCGCCAGATTACCCAGTGCATTACGTGAATGCTTAAGCCGTTGGTCAAACAGCAAAAGCAATCGGTTAAACTCATGCACTAAGGGTAAAATTTCAGTTGGCACATTTTCAGACAACGCCACTGCCTGCCCCTGTTCAAGCTTGTGTATATCGCCGCGAATCATCTCGAGCTTCTTCAGTGAAAGTCGAACGATCAAGTGTTGCACTATCAAAAGTGCCAGCAACAGTAGCAAGGTAATAGCAGCGAAATAGATTTGAAAGACTGTCAGACGTTCAACAATGGGCGAGATATCCTCTGCAACAGTCACGGTAAACTGATGCCCGTTAACCGCGAATCCTCCCGACCAGTACAGTACCGGTTCCGACGCCTTGCCAATCAAGTTTCCACGCTGCTGGCCACCAGGCGGCAGCTGTTCGAAGACGAATTCCTGTTCCCACAACGAGCGCGATGTGATGTCCGATTCACCATTGAGACTGATAAAGTAATATTTACCGGAATGAGGAGCGTCATAAGCAGGGTGTAAGCCGGCGTTACTGAGCCTTGGCGCATCGACCTCGATATCAGGGAATTCCATGGCGCCAAGCACATTGCTGGCTTCAGTTTCGAGACGCGAATAGACCAGACTTTCAGAGAGCAGACGCGTTACCAGGCTGCCTGCCCACCAGAACAGGAGCATCAGAACCAGTAAGCTAACCACCAGCCCGATTTGCAGACTGCGTTCAAGCGATCTAACCTGCATACCGTCAGGCCAACCGCCCTATGAACAACAGCGTTCCTCGGTAAACATAACAACTTTTTTTACCGCGGATGCAGTTCTCCGGGATAGAGGGATTAACGAGGGTCATTAAAAACATAGCCCTGACCGCGTTTGGTCAATATAAGCTTATTACCGATCTTCTCGCGTAAACGCCTGATATACACCTCTATCAGATTACTGTCGCGATCTGAATCCTGATCGTAGACATGATCAGACAGATTGGATTTAGAAAGAATTTTACCGTTGTTGAGCATCATGTAACGCAGGAGTCGAAACTCGGTACCGGTAAGCGGCATTAACTGGCCTTCCTCACCAAATTTGACCTGCTGCACGTCTTCATCAAGCAGCAAAGTGCCAGTGCGGATGCAGTTGGAGACATTGCCGTGCTTGCGCGAAATCAAAGCCCGTGTTCTGGCGATCAACTCCTCTACATGGAAAGGTTTACCGAGGTAATCATCAGCGCCAGCTTTGAAACCATCCACCCTTTCATACCAGGCATCGCGCGCTGTCAGCACGATAACGGGAACAAGATTTCCTTTCTTTCGCCATGCCTGCAGGATATCCATACCGTTTTTCTGCGGCAGTCCAAGGTCGAGCACAACGATATCGTAGGGTTCGTTATCGCCTAGAAACTCGCCGTCGAGTCCGTTATTGGCAATGTCTACGGCAAAACCGGCTTTTGCAAGGTCGGTTTTCAGATAGCCAACAATCTCGGGGTCATCTTCAATAAGTAACAGTCGCACCGTTCGAATCCCAGCCATTTCATGCAATACACGCCAAAATTATAACTCAATCAAGGCATTGGCAAGTGACGGATTGGACGTAAAGTCAATAAACAATGAACTGAGTTTGCTGAGGGATATTCCACCAGCGGTAATTCTGCGCTGATTTTGAAAGCCGGTCAGGCATCGCAGACGTGATCTGACGCGCAGTTTATGGGACACTATCACCAGAAATGCTTACCTGAAGACACCCGTAGAGCAGTCCGAGATGGCTAAGAATCACAAATTCTATTTCGATGAAGATGGTGTTCCGTGCGCCAGAGGGCCACTTACGGAAAAGTTGCTGATGTCTTTTCTTGAAACCGACGTTCAGGGCGATGACAGTATCTGTCACGATCTGATGGAAGACATTCGAGCAGTCGAATCAAACGCAGCGCAAGAACGGGAGTTCATCGGAAACGCCCACACGGCGACAATAACAAAAGACAATGTTCACATAGTTTGTCACGCCATCGAGAGCAGCCATAGTGACGATAGCAACAGTGAGGAGCCCAAGACTAACGACAGCACCCCGGAAGAGGCTGACTTTACAACGTCATTACGGCATTTTCGCGAAGTTGTTGAAGACTGGGAAGCGTTCATACTCGACGAAGCGGAAATCTAGCAGGCTATTAATCGTTAATTCAATACTTTCGCATACGATCTTCTGGGCAGTAGATTAGAGATCATTACCCTATCACGGGCAGCGGCATCGCGCGCATCAGCGACGCGAGCTACGCTGCCACTTTCTGTATATTGACCACCACATACTCCGGTCAGCCTCGACGTTCCGGCAATTGCCAAACCCGGATATAGTCTATTTCCATTTCAACCGGATTGTTATCCGCTTCCAGCGTAAACGGCAGGTTGACTATTTCGTCGGTGTGCCTTTCGACCACTTCATCTGCAGGGCTGTACTCGTTTGGAGCGGGCGCCCAGACACTACCGGTCACCAGGTAAGCTACCAAATTCATCTGGCGTCGTCCGACCTGCGGACCATGCAAACGCTTGACCTCGACACCGTCGATATACCAGATCACCAGACCCGGCTCCCACAACACGCCATAGGTATGAAATGCATCGGAATATTGAGCGCCGGAGGAATTTCTCTCGCTCATGGTTGGCGAAGAGCGTATTAGACGATTGTTGGCGTAATCCTGGTCCCGGTAATGGTAGGTTTGGAACACGTCTTCGTCTCCAAATTGGTTATAACCGAGGTATTCCATGATATCTATTTCCGGACCGTGATCGCCTGGATATCGGTGATATAAATAAAATGTCGACAAGGCACCGAAAACACCACTCACCTTCATCCTCGACTCGACATAGCCATAGGTAAATCCAAACCTGTCATGAGAGCTAAGGGCGCCTGAGAGATAAGGCTTGTTGTTGGCTTGCGAGCGCAAACTTGCAGGAGTTTGCTGCGCACTAATCTTCAGAGTCGAGCCGGTGAATTGAAACGGGTTATAACCAAAATTCGGCTGTCGCAAAGAGTCGACGAAATATTGTTTTTCGCCATTGATGGTGACATCCGGTCCCCATAGTAAACGTGTATTCCACTTTTCCGGATCAAGTGATGCACCGTTGAACTCTTCTGAAAAGACCATCTGGAATTGATCAAGATAAGAAGATGGTTGTGACAAAGGCGTATTAAATGGAAAACCGTTACGGGATACCAAATGAGGGTCGCTGTAGTCTTGCAGAGTTGCGCCAAAGTCAGCATGTAGCTGTACAGTCAGCGCGTCTGACAGGGGTGATTCGTTACCACTATTGTCAACACTGGACACGTAATAAACATGCCGTGCTCCCGTTTGCGGGCCTTTAGCCGGCTCACCGTTCGGACCACCATCACAAAAGAAAACAGCATCCGAGAAACGCGTCCGGTTGCAATCGATGAAAGATGTCGTCTCCCAATATTTGGCAAGCTCTGCAGCAATACCACTATTGGTGTGCGTGAGGCTGCGACTCAATACATACAGCGGTTCATTGGTACTATCGCGATAGATGTTGTAGGCAACAACCTGCCCGTCATCAACAGACGGCGTCCAATTGAACTCAACCCAGTCGTTGGCAATCAGCTCAACGCGTAAATTACGTGGCTGGCTGGGCCGACCATCTGATCGAATGGGGCTGCGAATTGTTTCAAGACTGGCATTGAAGGGATCGGATGCATTGATGGTGTAAATGGGCGGTGCCTGTACCGGTGCCGCTCCCACACGCACACCCTCATAACGCGCGCCAATGGAATGATTGATAACCGTATACACACCATTGCCTGCTGAACATCGGGAGATATTGCCCTGGCAAACAGTGGCAAGGGATTCAGCTTGCTGAACCTGATACCAACCTGAATCACCGAATATTATTTCGTTGCCCACAACCCTGGGCGGCACGCCGTTAGAGGGTGTCTGAGGCGCTGGAGTCGCACTACCTTCGGTACTGTTATCGCTACCCTCGCTAGCGTTACCACCTGCAGACGTTGATGAGTTTGCACCACCGATAACCACGCCATTGAAACGGCGGCCACCATTGTGGTTTATAACGTTGTAGGTACCAGCGGCCAGATCACAACTGGGCTCACCCTGGCATACAGTTGAAAAATTGTCTGCACGTTGTACCTGATACCAGCCGTTACCGGTAAACGTAATACGATTCCCTTCGATCTGAAATTCGTCGCCAGAGGCGCTACCTGCAGCAACTACGCCGCCGCTTGTGCCGGAAGCTGACTGGCCGGAGGAAGGTGTTCCGACGGGTACGTTATTCAGGCGTCGGCCATTACTGTGGTTGATAACAATATACGTACCGTTACTGACAGTACAGGAGCGCTCCCCGTTACACAGGGTGACAAAATCTGACGCACGCTGTACCTGATACCAGCCATCATCTGTCCATGAGATAGTATTGCCTTCTACAAAGACAACATCGCTGATGGCAATACGACGACCGGTGCCGCTAGCATTTACCGGTTCAGCTGTAGTCGGAGCACCCAATGAGCTCTCAGATGCATTACCACCGACAACGATATTTTCAAAGCGCGTTCCAGTGCCAAAATTAATGACATGGTAGGTCCCGGGAGGCACATCGCAGAAAGGCTCACCTTGACACAAGGTTCTGAAATCCTCAGCTGACTGCACCTGCACCCAACCCGATTCAGGCCATGAGATCCTGTTGCCATTGACAACTGGATCGGCCGAGGCGTTGAATGCAGCGAATAATCCTGAAAAACCAATTATTACTGGCAACAGGAGCGTCGTGAGCAGGCCGGATTTGCGTATTCCAGTATTCTTATATTCACACTGTGAATCCAACTGCGAATACAACAGTGAATCAGACAGCGGTGTAGTGATTTTCATTTGGACTTTTCCCAAGCATGTACTCGATAGATACTAGACGATAGATTACAGGCAGAGCCAACCCAGAAAATTAAACAACCGTTAAGATTGGCCGATTCGAGGAAACCGCTCAAACGAAAAACGCGAGATTTCGCCGACAGAGGTGCGGGATTGACGACTCGGCCACAGCCAGACATTCAGCATGACAAGTCAGACAGAATGAGTAATAAACTGGAAAAAATATTCAACGACCAGTTAATAGCCACGACAACAACGAAACAAAGGAGATATATGCTAAGTGGCAATGCTATGACTCGGGCCTCGACGAATATGACTAAGTCGCATCCCGGATCGCCACTCGGTTACTATTCCAGCGACAGATAAACAAACAGGGGTCAATTCTCGATGCCGGGTGTGGTGCAGACAAAGTAGGCGCATTACTTCATGCCATTGGCTACCGCCAACAGACGGGTCCGGATTTGTCGGAATCCATGTTGCAGCGCGCAGAAAAATTGGTCATCTACAAAATTAGTCATCTACAACAATCTGTCCACTGCAGATTCTTCAAAATCACTTGAGCAGCCCGAAGCCAGTTTTGATGCCGTAAGCTCTGCGGGCGTCTGGAAAGACGGTTTCGGAAAAACATTTACTCGGGAAATGATTCGATGTTCGGCACGCTGATTTCCGAATATCGAGCGTGTATAGACGATAGCGAAACCGATTACCAAATATCAATGGCAGAGAACTCGGGGTTGCACATCTCTCTCAAACGCCAATCAACATTTGGAACCACGCCTCACAAGTTTTTCAAGTTGTATTATCGGGCGGTTAAACAGTTACCAAAACCTCGAACTTCTCGTCAAAATCCATTGTTGGCCCGGCTAAAACGAGGAAGCATTCTAAGAACGTAGAATGTATAATATTTCTCGTAGTTGATAAACGCCAAGAAGACCAAACTAGCTGAAAAAACAGCGCTCAAAAACCACAGATCTGATACCAAAACACAGACTTTTCAGACCATAGGTTTTAAGCGTCAAACGGATAGCAACGGAATTAACACATAGCTACAGAGAAATAGCCGAAGCAAGGCCGTAGCCGCTAGATTCAAGGAGGTTTGTAGATCGAAGAAACACACTTCGCGTTAAGAGTGCCGATCTAGGTGATGGTTGTGGATATTCCCAAACATACTGAAATTTTCGAATTGGATTTGTATTGGGTAGACAAGAATAACCAATCAGACTGTGTCGAAAATAGAACATTAGAAATAAGATGATAGAAAGCGAGGTCTACCCAGCAACTACCCATGAAAGGTTGCCGGACGAAATTGAGCTGGAGTTCGTAAAATCTCGTGAAGGAATATCAGATTTAAGTTCATTGCATTGGGCAGAACACTGTGTAGAGTGCGCTATGCCGCAATGCTACAAAACCTGTGATTTCTATACACCACGTAAAGATGGGAAATGCCAAAGATTTGTCCACGGCATTCAAAAGATACGGCTATCAAATCAAACGCCTCTCTTCAAAATTCAATTCAAGATGTGGGGTAATCTGGAAACACAGGGGAGCCATCAGTTATATCCAAAGAAAACAACGCACAAGATAGAGAAAATTGATGAACTAGTTGCGAAAAGCATCAGCATCATCAAACCTCAGTTGTTGCAAAATAAATTCATTTCCAAAAGATATCATCACAAAAAACACCGCCTGCGAGATGAACCTTCGAAACTACTGACAGCCTCTCCTGATTCCTTCATGGTAGAAATCTACAATCCCTACGATGAAAAAGTATATCTTAACCTATCGGTTATCTCAGAAGATCCGAAAGTCAAAAGAGCACCCTTCCAATACAGGCTGGAAGTCGAACATGGGTACTTTTGTGAAAATATTCCATTCTCCGAAATCTCCAAACGAGTGAACATCAACGCGTCATACCGAATTTCTATCGTTCCGGACAATATCTCGCACGAGCAACCTTTGTATTTTGGCGTTCTTGATTTCGTTACGTTGAAAAAGGAAGGTCAATCAACAGACAACATCAATCCAACAAAAAAGAAAGTCAAATGCGTTGTATGGGATTTGGATAATACGATTTGGGATGGTGTATTGATTGAGGATTCCATAGAGGATATTCGGTTAAAGCCCGGTATCAGAGAAATACTGGAGTCAATCGAGAGCCGAGGGATACTGAATACTATCGCGAGTAAAAATAATGATGAATCAGCTCTAAATGCTCTGGAATACTTCGGTATCAAAGACTTTTTTGTCAATCCGCAGATTTCCTGGAATCCAAAAAGCATTGGCCTGCAGAAAATTGCCAATGATTTTAATTTCAGTCTTGATACCGTCCTTTTCGTTGACGATTCTGATTTTGAGTTAGCTGAAGTATCTAACGCGCTTCCGCAGATCAGAGCTATCAATGCGAAAAATTACCAAAGTATTTTGTCGTTGCAGGAAATGTTGGTACCCGTGACGAGTGAAAGTAAAAAGAGAAAAGAGTTTTATCTGACCGAAATAGACAGAAAGTCAACAGAAATTGGTTTTGATGGTGACTATTTTCATTTTTTGAAACAATGTGACATTGTCCTTGAAATAGTATCACTACAAAAAGAACATATACCTCGAATCTATGAGTTAACTCAGCGAACCAACCAAATGAATTTTTCAGGGAATCGCTATATGATGGAAGACATTGACAGAATTTATAACGATTCTGATCTTGATGCGATCGTACTGAAGTGTAGAGACAAGTTTGGCGATTACGGAATTATTGGCTTTTCTGTTATAAAAAAGGCAGAAAATCGATTGATCGATCTTATGTTCAGTTGTCGCATACAAAGCAAAAGGGTAGAACATGCTTTTTTTACTTTCGTGCTGAACACCTATCTCTCACATGATAATTTCCACGTCACATACAAACCTACTGAAAAAAATAGATTCTCCGCGCAAGTATTTTACGACTTTGAATTTAACACAACAGAGTTCGACGGACAGCTGAAGAAACTTGTTTTCGATAAATCAAAAAATATTCCTGATGACGGTATTATCCATATCGAAAATAACTTCAACTAGGCGGATTTACGATACGCCATACATGTGTTACTGCTATTACCGATAGCAAAAAAAAACCGGCTTTCGCCGGCTTTTTTCTACTCAGTGCCTTATTTTCTACTCAGTGCCTTAAAGTGTAGAAGCTAAAGAATATCTGACACTTCAGACTTCTTATCAATCGATTAAATCTGCCTTCTACGTCCGGACAGTCCAATCAATGTCAATAGACTCAACACCATAGGCAGCAACGGTCCTGTTGCCCCGCTGCCCGCAAGACCCGTGCGGATTACCCCGATATCCGGCAACGCTGCTAGTGGCCCGTTGACTTCGAGTACATCCGGCACACTGTTGCCGTCAAGATCTGGAAAATCACTCGAGGTTACAACCTCACCATTAACCACAATGGGAAGGAAACCGGAACCGAGGAAATCCTCATCAAACATATCAATAATGCCGTCTCCGTCTGTATCGTCCGCAAATATAAAGTCAGCATCGGCAAAGTCATCAATGCCATCACCATCCGCATCTTCTCCTCCGGTCACATCAACATCCACCGAATCGACTATGCCGTCACCATCGCTGT
>CAYPMR010000025.1:0-47960 GCA_964411665.1 uncultured Granulosicoccaceae bacterium
ACATCCGTGCACTTGAATATGGCATGCCGCCAACAGCCGGTGAAGGGATTGGTATTGATCGGCTGGTGATGTTGTTAACAGGATCACCGTCGATACGGGATGTATTGTTGTTTCCGCATATGCGGCATGAGAGTTAATTTGCAGGAACAGTGGCAACTGTCCGAAATCCAATATGATTAGTACCCAAACTTACATCCTGATCAAGATAAGCAGACGGGTGGTAGTTCATACAAAAATTCGGTGAACATAAAAACGATCCACCCATAATTTTTTGTGTACTGGCATTTGCATGAGTCATGGCAACAGTTTGTCCTTTGAAGGTTGCAGTTGGTTCGGTTAGTTCAGTGGGTGTTAGTTGTTCAACATCAATATCTGTATCAACCCATTCCCAAACATTGCCCACCATATCGTATAGCTGGCTTGCCAGTGGTCGGTAGCAACCGACCGGGGCCAGGTTGGCATGACCATCACTGGCTTTGTTCTTCAACGGAAATATGCCTTGCCAGGTATTGGCCAGATAATCCGCTTGTGATGATCCGGTAGTCTCACTACTCAGACCTGTTTGCATGTAACCGGGCGTTGCGCGTTTATGCCAGCTCTTGCGTCTGATGTTTTCGTTGTAACGTGCAGCCTGTTCCCATTCATTTGCTGTTGGTAGTCGACGTCCTGCCCACTTTGCATAGGCTTCAACATCTTCATAACTAAGTTGTACAACCGGATAGTGATCTTTACCTTCAATGTTTGAATCAGGGCCTGTTGGTTGTTGCCAGTTCGCATTGGGCACGAAAGCCCACCATTCACCCAATGCTGCGGCGCGCACGGAATCCGGTTGCATAAAAACAGCTGAACCCGGTTGCAAATGCAGTCCATTGAAATCGCTGTCTGAATCTATGGCCACGCCACGCTCTGCGAGGGTGATGTAACCGGTGGCATCGACGAATTGCCGGAACTGTAAATTCGTGACCTCATGCTGATCAACACTCAGGATGGTACCGTCGGCAGTCGGGATTGTTACCTGATTTACCTTGTGTGCATTGCTGATGTTGGCAGTATCGAAATGACAGTTATGGATTGTAGAGGTGGCTGCCGAGGCGACGGTAGCTGTATTGGCAAGGCTGCTATCGTTTGATGATGCCAGTGTTGCCTGCTGCCGGGTATCTGTCTGGGTCAGAGCGAAAGCCGTTGCCAGGGCTGTCGATAGGCCGAGTGCTATGGATAGTTGCAGTTTTTTCATAGTTGCGTCGCTTTGCACAGTTGCCCACTGTGCTCGAAAGGGTGCATAGCTTGAAATTCAATATTCAAGCCATGGTCGCGTTATCGCAGGTCTAATAGCGTTTGTTGATGTAAACTTGTCACAAAGCCATATCACACGTCCCTCGCCAAGCGTTGCGCGCGCCGTGTCATTGCAGGAAAAACCGTGCTCAATACTATTCATATTGCTCGCTTCGAAGTACTCAGATTATTGGGTTCGCGCCGGGGGTGGGTGTCACTGATAGGCTTTGCGCTTGTCTGGGCAATGCTTCTTTATTACGTTATCTTCCGTGCTTCGCGGCTGCTGGCTCGTGATGGTGGCAGTACCCTGGTTGGCGCTGCGCTTGAAAACCTTGGCATGGATCAGCTAACTAACTGGCGTGTGCCGGAACTCGCTGTCTACTGGTTGCTGGCGCTGATACTGTTGCCATTTTTTTGTATCGCGCTAACTGCCGATCAGACTGCGTCTGATCGCAGCCGTGGCACCTTGCGCTTCCTGTCGTTACGCTCTACCCGTTGGCAGATTTTTTTCGGTCGCTACTGCGGGCAGCTACTGTTGCTGACGCTTTTTGTCGGCTTGAGTCTGCTATCGACCCTGCCTGTCACACTTTATCGAGACGGTGCTGCCATGGGTGCCTGGTTCGAGCTGGCGCCAGCGGTCTTGTTGAATCTGCTTATTGTACTGTTGCCTTATGCCGCGTTAATGGCACTGGTATCAGCGATGGCAAAATCTGCAAGGCAGGCAACCATCTACGCCATCATATTGTGGGTAATCACCTGGTTTCTTGCGCGTTACCTGTTAAGTTATTTTCCGCAGCTAACTTTTCTTGAATGGGTAATGCCCGGCTCGCAAATACCCGGTCTGATCCGCGTGGTCGGTTGGGATGCGATTAACTATGCGGCGATACCGTTGCTACAAACAGTTGTGTTGCTGGCGGCCGGTCTGTTTACCCTGCAGACACGTGACTTGTAACGCTTACTATTTATCAAACCGGAATAAATTGCTTGATCATGCTTGAATGTCAGGGTTTGACGAAAAAATTTGCATCGACTGTTGCTGTCAATGCGCTCGACCTGTCGCTCGACACAGGTGAGCCAATTGCACTGGTAGGGCCTAACGGCGCCGGTAAAACAACCTTGCTTAGTCTGGCTTGCGGATTTATTCGCCCCTCTTCCGGGTCTGTTCGTCTGTTTGGTCACAAGCCTGGAAGTGCTGCTTTACACGGCATGATCGCAGCCTTGCCACAAGATGCTGATTTTGATCCCGGTCTCAGTATCGGCAGACAGTTATTGCACTATGCCCGTTTACAGGGCATGTCGCGCGGGCAGGCCGGGAATGCCGTAGCAGAGTCATTAGCTGTTGTTCAAATGAGTGACAGCCGAAATTCTACTGCGGATGAGCTCAGTCACGGCATGCGCAAACGTGTCTCTATTGCACAATCCTTGTTGGGCAAACCCAAATTAATCATGCTCGATGAACCTACCGCTGGCCTTGATCCGCCGAATGCGAAAATC
Source organism: uncultured Granulosicoccaceae bacterium (assembly GCA_964411665.1). Classification (GTDB taxonomy): domain Bacteria; phylum Pseudomonadota; class Gammaproteobacteria; order Granulosicoccales; family Granulosicoccaceae; genus CALFCE01. The sequence continues at coordinate 2,767 of CAYPMR010000025.1, forward strand.
ATTCGTGACGTGATTCGTCAACAGGCTGAGAATACGACCTTTATTGTCAGCTCACATAATCTTGATGAACTGGAAAGGCTTTGCACACGGGTGGTGTTTCTTGAAAAAGGTGTATTGCAGGCGCACAAGGCCATAGCGGCTGACGACGATGATAGTAGTTACCTGAGTGTTCGTTTGATTGATGTGGATAGCCAGGCCTTTGTTGCTGCCTGTTCTGAATTGCCAGGGGTCGAAGAGGTGCGCGAGCAACAGGGTGCATTTCAGATTCGTTTTGACAGTCGTCAGCATCCAGCGCTTGATATACGTTTAATGGAACTGATGAACGCGCGTGGTTGGCAGTATCGCAATTTCAATCGCGGTCGTACCCTTGAAGACAAACTGTTTGGTTCTGATTCGGCTGCATCTTCAACCGCTTCTTCAATCAAACCGGACAGTAGCCAGAGATAGTCGTTGATGGCTACTGCACGCAACGTTTTATTCATCATGTATGACCAGTTGCGCTGGGACTATCTCAGTTGCAGTGGTCATCCCCATCTGCAAACTCCCAATTTTGATCGAGTCGCAAGGCAGGGCGTGCATTTTACGCGCTGTTATGTGCAGTCCCCGGTCTGTGGCAGTTCACGCATGAGCACCTATACCGGTCGTTACGTGAGTAGTCATGGTGCTTTCTACAATGGTGTGCCGCTGAAAGTTGGTGAATCAACCATGGGTGATTATCTGCGAGATGCAGGTATGGATTGTGTGCTGGTGGGTAAGACGCATATGCGTGCTGATACAAAAGGTATGCAACGGCTTGGCATTGCACCCGACGGGATTATTGGTGCGCGTGTCAGCGAGTGCGGCTTTGATATGGGTTTGCGTGACGATGGCCTGAACTCGAATGGGCCGGATGGCAGTTACGGAGAACTCGATACCGCCTACAACCGTTATCTCAACTCGCGTGGTTACGACAGTGCCAACCCGTGGCACGATCATGCTAACTCGGGCGTCGATGATGAACTGAATATCAAGTCCGGTTTTGAAATGATCAACGCCGTACTGCCTGCCAATATATCTGAACAGGACAGCGAAACCACCTGGCTAACAGGCGAGATGATCAAGTGGCTGGAGCGTCGCTATGACACTGCGGATAAAACGGCGACTAATACAGCAACCGACAACGCCCCATGGTGTGTGCACTTAAGTTATATCAAGCCCCACTGGCCCTACATTGTGCCTGCGCCATATCATGATATGTATTCGTCTGATCAGGTTTTACCCGCTGTGCAAGGGGAGCATGAACGCGAAAATCCACACCCGGTGTTGCAAGCGTTTCAACGTGGTCAGGTCGCAACCACCTCGTCGCAGCAGGCTGTGCGTGAATCCTGTATTCCGGCTTATATGGGTTTAATCAAACAATGCGATGATCAGTTAGGCCGCCTGCTTGATTATCTAGAGAACACAGGCAGGCTCGACGATACTGTTGTCGTGTTGACATCAGATCATGGCGACTATCTGGGTGATCATTACCTCGGAGAGAAAGGCCTCTGGCATGATTGCTCTGTCAAAGTGCCGTTGATCGTTATGGATCCTGATTCTCGTGCTGATGCAACCCGTGGTACAAGCTGCGATGCTTTGGTTGAGGCCATAGATATGCTGCCGACCGTTATCGATATTCACGCAGGTCCGTCGGCTGTCGCAAAGCAAAATCATATTCTTGAAGGCCACTCGTTATTGCCGTACATACGTGGGCTGGAAGATGCATCGCAATCATCTGAGACACAGCCTGTTAATCGTGAATATGCAGTCAGCGAATTCGATTTTTCGTTAACGCCCGTGCGTGAGTCATTGGGTTTAACTATTGATCAGTGCCGCTGGTATGTCGTCATTGATCAGCGTTGGAAATACGTTGCTTTTACGGGTGATTTTCGTCCGGTGTTGTTTGATCTTGACAATGATCCCGACGAATTGGACGACCTCGGCGATAGTCAACAGGTCGAGCACCGCGAGGTTATCAATCGTATGGAAAGCCGGCTGCGTGAATGGTTTGAACGCAATTCCCAGAGGGCGACACTATCGGACGAACAGATACGTGATAAAACCGGAAAAAGTGTTCGCCAGGGTGTGGTGCTGGGTGTCTATGAAGCTTCGGATGAACAGGAGCCACTGTTTGCCCACTATCGGGGTAAAGTAAAAAAAGACTACACCAACGATCTGCCGTAACCCCAACCTTCTGTCTAACAAAATACTTAATAAGGCGACACTGTGACAACCGCGGTTCTACATATCAATCTTCAGGCACTGGTAAACAACTGGCAGGCATTGCACGCCAAGTCGGGCGATGCAACAGAAACTGCTGCCGTCGTAAAAGCTGATGGCTATGGTCTGGGCGCTGCTGCCACTGCCCAGGCATTGTATGAAAAGGGTGTGAAAACTTTTTTTGTTGCTGCTGCTGAAGAAGGGGAAGCGGTACGTCGTGTCTGTCGTGATGCAACGATTTATGTATTCTCGGGCTACATGCCTGATGATGCAGAGGCCTATCGCGACAGTCTGTTACTGCCTTTGTTAAATTCACCCGCACAATGGCAGCAGTGGCAAACGGATATGGGCAGTCGTGTCTTTGGTTTGCAACTCGATAGCGGTATGAACAGATTAGGATTCGAACCAGACGAATTCAGTCAGATCGCAAACGATGCGCAACAGGCAAAATTATTGATCAGTCATTTGGCTTGTGCCGATGAGCCTGATCATCCGATGAACCAGCAACAGCTGCAAGTCTTTCATCAAATGACCGACGAAGTTGTTCGCGAGACGGAAGTACCTCGGTCGCTGGCCGCAACAGGTGGTGTCCTGCTCGGTTCCGATTATCACTTTGACATGGTTAGACCCGGCATCGGACTCTATGGTGGCTTGCCGTTCATTGATGCGCAGCCGGTTGTTCGATTGTCATTGCCAGTGATACAAACACGTACTGTCCAAAAAGGTGAGACGGTCGGCTATGGGGGGACATGGTGCGCTAGTCGGGACACGCGAGTCGCGACACTGGCCGCCGGTTATGCTGATGGAATTATTCGAGCGCTTGGGGGTTCCGCGGGTAATCAAAATAAAAACGATAAAGACACCTCTGCTGCGAAACCTGTGTCCTTATATTCAGATGGCGTTGCTTGCCCCATGGTGGGACGCGTCTCTATGGATATGTTGACAGTTGATGTGACAGAACTCGACGGTGAGCCGCAAGCACTGGATCTGATCAATGCATTCCAATCCATTGATGATGTTGCAACGATTGCGGGTACTATCGGTTACGAAATTCTCACCGCTTGTGGCAATCGATATCGAAGAATAATTACAAGCTGATTTTCACCGGTAGGTTTTACTCAGTAGTTTTTACTCAGTAGGTTTGTCTTGCGGTTTTTCAAACAGTGGCATTAACCCGGTAATCAGTCTTGCTCCCTTGCCATAGGTGATGTAACTCCAAAACCATTGCATGGCTACGATTAGCGGCGCACGCACGCCGATAAGAAAATAGATGTGTGCGACACCCCAGAACCACCAGGCCAGCGTGCCCTTAAAACGCATTTTGCCGAAGTCGACTACTGCTGAGTGTCGCCCGATGGTGGCAAGATTGCCTTTGTGTTTGTAATTGAAACGCCCAGGGTCGTCTCCTGAGCCGAGCTTGGCATGTAGTGCTTTGGCGACGTATATGCCCGCCTGTTTTGCGGCAGGCGCGATACCCGGTACGCTACCTTCTTTCCATGCAACAAGTGCAGCATCACCGATGACATACACATCCGGTTGACCTTCGACAGTCAGATCGTCACCGACCGGTATTCGGCCAGACGGATCAGTCTTGATGTGCAGCCAATTGGCGACGCGAGGAACGTATACGCCGGCAGCCCAAATCACGGTTGCACAAGGCGTCTTTTGCTCGTCTATTATGACGCCATTGCTACCATCGACAGAAACAAGTTTCTCCAGGATAACTTCGACACCCAAGTTTTCGAGCGCCTCTTTGGCATAGGCTGACAGCTCTTCAGGGAATGCGGGAAGCAGTCGATCCATACCTTGTGCAAGTACAATTCGCGCTGAGCCCGGATCGATTGCGTGAAAGTCTTCGGTTAATGCGTGGTTGGCCAATTCTGCAATAGCACCTGCAACCTCGACTCCGGTCGGTCCGCCACCAATAATAAAAAAGGTTAATTGCTTGCGACGCTCGTCTTCATCGCGTGCAGTTTCTGCGCGCTCAAATGCCATCAGCACACGTTTGCGAATCTCAGTGGCATCGATGATCCTTTTCAGTCCGGGTGCTGACGGTTCCCATTCGTCTTTGCCAAAATAGCTGTGCCGCGCACCGGTTGCGATGATCAGATGATCATAGGCGTAGTCACCGGCTTCCGTGTGTACCTGTTTTGCAGATACATCAACATCTGTTACGTCACCGAGTACGACGCGGGCGTTATCCTGTTTTGCAAGAATGCTACGAATGGGCCAGGCTATATCCGACGGCGAAAGCCCGGCAGTTGCAACCTGATAGAGCAGTGGCTGAAACAGGTGATGGTTGCGCTTATCGATCAAGGTGATTTCGGCGTCGGCATTTTTGAGGCGTTGTACCGCCGTCAGCCCCCCGAAACCAGCGCCAATGACCACGATCTTCTTTTTTGGCGCCATCGCCGCTTTTCCTGTATGTCACTGAATCAATCGCCGAGGCGATTGACTCAAATTACTAAAATATCTGGTGCGGCAGTGTATTGGGAAGTACTAAAGGTCGCAAGCCGTCGATGGAAATCGACGGCTTTAACCCCAAACACCCCCTTACTATCAGGCTTTATGATGAGAAGGAGCTAACTCATAAACCGGCGTCGGTATGTTTTCCATGCGAGCCTTTATTTGCAAGGATAGAAATTGCGAATAATGTCGCGACTGATGCAGATTGCCGCCATGAAACCACAACGCGGGTTGTGAAGTCGGTTTCCACATATTGCGTAATTCCCCTTCCCACGGACCAGGATCCTTTTTGGTATCCGAACCCAGTCCCCAGCACTTGCCAACCTTGTCAGCAACATCCTGGCTGATCAGGTCAGCGGCCCAACCGTTCATCGATGAATAACCGGTAGCCATCACGATGACATCTGCAGCAAGCTCGCTACCGTCATCAAACTGAATGCTGCTGTCGGTCAAGCCCTTGACCGCCACACCGCTCTTGAGTTTTATACGACCGTCTACGATCATATCGCTCGCACCCACATCGATGTAATAGCCTGATCCACGCCGCAGATACTTCATGAATAATCCTGAACCGTCTTCGCCAAAGTCCAGCATAAAGCCGGCTTTCTCAAGACCGTCGTAAAGCTCTTTATCGCGTTTCGCCATCTCCTCGTACACAGGGATATGAAATCCGTGCATGATTTTGTAAGGCACTGATGCAAATATTAAATCTGCCTTGTGATGATCGATACCATTGGCGACGGCATCTTCGGAATACAAACCACCCAGTGCAAGCTCCATTAAGGTATCGGACTTGGCGATATGGGTGGATGAACGTTGCACCATCGTGACGTCTCCTCCCTGTTCAACCAATGCAGCGCAGATATCATGTGCCGAATTATTTGATCCGATCACCACAACCTTTTTGTCCTTGTATTTGTCAGGTCCTGAATGTTGGCTCGAGTGATGGATGTCACCGGAAAATTTATCCTGATCCGGTAGCGGCGGCATATTCGGTTTTGCAGACATGCCGGTTGCCAGAACCAGTTGCTTGGGTTTCAGGGTTATATCCTTGCCATCTCGCTCCACTACCACTGTCCATTCGCTTGTCTTTTCATCATAGCTGGCGCTTTTCGCTGATGTACTTCCCCAGTAATTAAGCTCCATAATTTTCGTGTACATTTCCAACCAATCACCGAGCTTGTCTTTCGGTGAAAAAACGGGCCAATGCTGTGGGAAGGGCAGATAGGGAAGATGGTCATACCAGACGGGATCGTGCAGGCACAACGATTTGTAGCGTTTACGCCAGCTGTCCCCTGGGCGTTCATTCTTTTCGATGATAATGGTAGGCACATTAAGCATGCGCATCCGAGCGCCGAGTGCGATACCGCCTTGTCCGCCACCGATGATTAAACAATAAGGTTGTTCTTCACTACCCAGTTTTTCAGTCTCTTCCTGACGTTTTTCCAACCAGTTGCGTCGATTCGTTTCAGCACCGTGTTCAACACCCATAGCACGGGAAGGACCTTTGGGTTCTTCATGTCCTTTTAATTCGACTAAGGTTGTTAACAGTGTAAATGCCTTGCCATCACGCAACCTGACATGACCTCTACCACGTCCAACGGCTGTTTCGAAGTTTAGCCACGCCTCGGTGATGCCGTCTGCTTCGGTGGGTTCCTCGTCAATAACCCAGTTAGTGGGTTTGACCTGTTCGTGACAGGCAGACACCATACTTTCAATTTGCGAAGCTCCTTCCATGGTTTTTATGTTCCAGGTGAAGCTGACAAGGTCTCGCCAAAACCCTTCCCCTTCAAATAGTGCTGCTACTGCTTTTGCATCTCCTGCACTTAGCGCTTTGTCAAAGTTGTCCAACCAATTTTGAATTGCCGATCTTGCATCTGACATACTGCCTCCATGTATCAAGTTGATTAACAGTCTTTTGTTATTGTTGGTGTTGGTGGCCCAGCACACAATTCCAGTGTGGCGATTCAGGGCCTCGGTAGTCAAGTGGGAATTGTCAGCGGCCGGGGCCGTTGATGGGGCGGGGTTTTAGCTGGGGTATTGTGTTGTTACCTGATTACTCAGTCGTATCCCGACGATTGATTGACACAGCGGTTGACGCATTGCTTGAAGTGCCACGCGACATATCGATGCTGCGACTTAGCAGGATAACCGGTATCAAACCCGTCAACACTATCAACAGTGCGGCAAGTGCGCTCTCTGCCAGCAATTCGTCAGATGCGTATTGATAGACATGGGTGGCAAGAGTATCAAAACCGAAAGGGCGCATAACCAGCGTCGCTGGCAGCTCCTTCATGCAATCGACAAATACCACCAGGGATGCGGTTAACAGGCCACTGCGCATCAGTGGTAGATGAATAAGAGTCAGAATTTGTAAACGCGTTTTGCCCAGCACGCGCCCGGCGTCGTCCATACTGGGGCCGATCTTTTTCATGCTGGCATCAATGGATCCGAAAGCGACAGCCAGAAAGCGAACTGTGTAGGCGAATACCAGAGCGAACAAGGTGCCGCTTAAAAGCAGGCCGGAAGAGAAGCCAAACCACTCGCGCATAAATGCGTCGACTCTGTTGTCGAAAGCCGCAAGCGGAATCATGACACCGATCGCGAGCACCGGCCCGGGCACTGCATAACCAAGGCTCGATACATTAATCCATGTGTGCAGTCGTCGATTGTCATAGATACGTTTGCTGTAACTTAACAATATACCGACAGCCACTATGACCACTGCTGCGACCATTGATAATGAAATGCTGCTCAAAGCAATGCGTCTGAACTGTGGCGTCCACGAGGTACTGAAATTCTCCAGCGCGTAGATGAACAATACCGTTGTTGGTACGATGAAGCCTGTGATGATGGGAATCAGACAGGCAAACAGTAATAACAATCCTGAAGGCCCCGATGTTTTGATGCGCTGCAGATTTCGCAATCGACTACTGACGGGTTGATAGTGATGTTGTTTTTTGCGGCTGAATTTTTCCAGGCCGACCAATACAATCACAAACAACAACAGCATACAGGCGATCTGAGCGCCACCGCCGAGATTGCCCATACCCAACCAAACGTCATAGATACCCGCAGTGAGTGTTCTGACGGCAAAGTAGTCAACCGTGCCGTAGTCATTCAGTGTTTCCATTAACGCCATTGCCACACCGACAGCAATGGCAGGGCGTGCCATGGGCAGGGCTATGCGAAAAAACCGGGCCCATCGCTTGCTGCCAAGAATGCGCGCCGCGTCCAGAACAGAGGCAGATTGTTCCAGAAAAGCTGCGCGTGCCAGCAGGTAGACATACGGGTAGAGCACCAGCACCATCATTATCACCGCACCACCGAGCGAACGAATGGACGGAAAATAATAGTCACGTGCATTGCGCCAGCCGAACCAGTCTCTTAACAGTGTTTGTATGGGCCCTGCGTACTCAAACAGATCCGTATAAACATAAGCGATGACATACGATGGATAGGCAAAAGGCAGCAGCAGTGCCCAAGACATAAGTTTGCGGCCGGGAAACTCATAATGTGTCACGACCCACGCAGTGCTCACACCAATTAACAAAGTGCCGACACAGACGCCTGCCATTAATAAAAATGTGTTCAGGACATAGTCGGGAAGTACGGTAGAGAAAAGGTGGGGCCAGATATTTTCGGATGGAAAAAACGCCAGCCAGAGGACGGCAATCATCGGCATGCAGACGAGCAATGCAACCCCTATCGGTAGCAGCATGCCGAGACGCATTTTTTGTCTGAGCGCTTGATGGCCAGAGTTAACACTGGCGCCGGAGTTGTTCCCTGCAGCTTGACTCTGAGACATCAAATATAAAGCTCAGGCACGTTAAAGAGAAGTGCCTGAACTGCCCAACGTAGACTCAGGCTCAGGCTGAAAGAGTTTTCTTCAGACGCTGTAAGTTGGCAAGCGTCATTAGACAAGCGTTGCCAGCCTCTTCACCTTTCTTGACGAAGTGATCATAAAAGAAGTCATGATGCTCTTTGGATTCGTGGAATTCTTTTGGCGTCAGTACCACTGATAGTACGGGTACATTCGTGTCTAGCTGTACCCGCATCATCGCATCGATAACCGTCGCTGCAACGAAGTCATGGCGATAGATTCCACCATCAACCACAAGTCCACAGGCGACTACGATATCGTAGTTACCGCTTTCAGCGAGTAGCTTTGTCTGCAATGGAATTTCAAGGCTACCCGGTACCTGAAACAGATCAATCTGATTTTCAGTGATGCCCTGGGTGGCGAGTTTTTGTGCGAATGAGCGTCGAGCACGTTCGACTATGTCGTGGTGCCAACAGGCTTCGATGTAGGCGACACGTATTTCTGTGGCGCCGTGAACAGTCAATCTGTCATCCGTCCCGTGCAGGGGCGTGGCGGCAGATCGATTATCGTTGGTTGCAATGTCGCTGGTTGCATTAATCTGATTCATGGCAGTCTCCAATAATTCACCAGAATCAGGGCGTGAGGGGAGTGATGCAACGTGTAGCGATTATCGATTCAGGATGATATGCCCCCTGAAATCGGCTAGTCGTTTTTACTGCACACACTCGCTCTCTCTCTTCCGGACTTTAACCGTCGGCTCCGGATTCACACCGGATCTGCTGTCCACACCTGTCCTCACTAAAAAGAAGTGGTCCAAGTGTGCGCTCGCGGGCTTCCTGGTTTGAAGGGCTATCTTCAAACGAATAATCAGGTTACCGCCGGTGGGGAATTTCACCCCGCCCCGAGAACGTTGTTTGTATCGATCTGACTCGCTTTTACGCACCAGTCTGATCGACGCCCCCGAGTATAAGGCTGGTATGAGAAGCTGGCAATCCCCTGCGGATGAAGTTGGCTATGCCAGCACGAATTAATAGCAGAACAGCAGTGTTACATCTGTTTACTACGCCTGTCAGGCTCTGGGCGTCTTACTGGCGGATTTTTGTCAACAGGTCCTCAATAGCGGGTCGCATGTGCTCAAACATGAGCACTTGAGCTTCCTGGCTTGGATGCACACCGTCAGGCTGGAAATATTGCTGTTGTAGCGCAATGGGTTCGAGCAGAAAAGGTACAATGGCTGCACCTGTGTTCGCGGCTACTTCGGTAAATGTGCTGGCAAATTGTTCTGTGTAGGCAGGCCCGTAGTTAGACGGTATACGCATGCCCAGCAACAGGGTTTCAGCGCCATAGGACAGGCCAAGGTTGACCATGTCAGTCAGATTGGCAGCCATTTGTTTGACTGACTGGCCGCGCAGCCCATCATTTCCGCCCAGCTCAATGATGATGATGTCCGGGCTTAGTTTTTCCAGTATGCGCGGTAGACGCTGTAAGCCACCACCCGTGGTTTCACCGCTTAGGCTGGCGTTGTGAACCACCACATTGTCGAACACCTGGTTAAGATGTTCGGCCATCAGATTAACCCAGCCATCGGCTTCAGCTATGCCGTAGGCTGCACTGATGCTGTCGCCAAGCACAACGACACGCGTCTCGTTGTCACCGCCACCTGCATCGTTGCCACGCGCCCAGGTCGTGGGCAGGTACGCAGTGATTACAAGCATCAACAAACAAATGATCGGCGCAGCCAATCGAACCGTATTTGTAACTGACTTATTTTGTGATGAAGTCATTGTCATTGGACAGGATAGAATAGAACTTGTGGCTCAAGGTTTAATCTATGGTTATCAGACCACTAGTTTAGTGCAAGCATTGTTGGCAGATTGTGACGCGTTGGCCAGCCTGAGTGTAGTAATCGCCAGGTGAAAAACTGCATAGGTCTGCATGCGATGCCAAGATCGTATAAAGCACTATCATTGAAACTTCCATCGAATTACATCATACAATCGTCTTTCACCACTATGAGTGCAGATCAAAACCAGGCCGGGCAGCTGGCTGACCAGCAAGCCAGTCAGTCGTCAGAACTGGTCACACCGCTGCTGGCAGAAAATATTGGCAAGCGTGTCACTGGCCCTAATCGTGAGATTGTTATTCTCGATGGGCTTGATGTGCGTATAGAGCCGGCCGAGATGGTTGCCATAGTCGGGCCTTCCGGTAGTGGTAAATCCACTCTGCTCGGCATACTTGCAGGTCTCGATCAGCCGACATCCGGACAAGTGTCGTTGCTTGGCCAGCCCCTGGGCGATCTTGATGAGGATCAGCGTGCCCGCCTGCGAGCAGGGCGTGTTGGCTTTGTCTTTCAGTCCTTCCAGTTGCTGCCCGGATTAACCGCTTTAGAGAATGTCATGTTGCCACTGGAGCTTGCGGGTGATAGCAAGGCGGCGGAACGCTCGGCCGACATGCTGTCACAGGTTGGTTTGTCCGAGCGCAGTAAACACTATCCTTTGCAGCTCTCCGGCGGAGAGCAACAACGGGTTGCCATAGCCCGGGCGTTTGTCGCAGAACCCGCTCTGTTGTTTGCCGATGAGCCAACCGGCAATCTTGACCAGGAGACCGGTGAGACAATCATCGAGCTGATGTTTGATCTGCGTAATCAACAACGATCGGCACTGGTACTTGTCACTCACGATAACGTGTTGGCCAATCGTTGTGATCGCTGCTTGTTAATGCAGGCGGGTAAGCTTGATGAAGTGCCGGTAGCACCGGGCAGAAACGCCAGCCAGAGCTAGAGCAGAGATCCAGCACATGAAACAGTTGAAACTTGCCATCAGAGCCTTCTTGCGTGATCTGCGTTCAGGCGAATTGCGCATTCTTGGTTTGGCATTGTGTGTGGCTGTTGCCTCAGTAACAGCTGTCGGTTTTTTTACTGACCGTATAGGCCGTGCCATGGCACATCAAGCAGCTGATGTGTTGGCGGCTGACTTGCGAGTTACAGCGGGGCAACCGCTTGATGATGAATTGCAGGTAGAGGCGCAATCACTCGGGTTGGCCACCGCAAACACGACGCTCTTTCCCAGTGTTGTGATAAATGAGCTTGATGAATCACAACTGGTAGCCGTCAAAGCGGTTACAGATAATTATCCCTTGCGTGGACAGTTGGAACTGGAGCGCCTCGACGGAACCAAGGTCGACAAGTTAGCACCCGGTGTTGGTAATGCACCTGCGCCCGGTACAGTCTGGGTAGATATCCGGTTGAAAAATACTTTGGCACTGACATCCGGTTCTGTGATCGAGCTCGGTACCGGTAAATTCACTGTCGAGCGGATTATCGCCTATGAACCCGATGCCGGTGAGAACGTGTTTGAACTGGCACCGCGAGTGATGATGCATGAAGATGATCTACAAGCATCGGGTCTATTGGGGCCCGGTAGTCGCGCGCGTTACACGCTGTTACTCGCCGGCGAACCAGCGCCACTTGCCGAGATGTCCGAGTGGGTTGAAGGTAATCACGCCACTACTGTGCGCGTTCAGGGTGTACGTGACGGTAATCGTTCCATGCGTCGTGCGCTGGAGCGAGCCGAATCTTTTCTTGGGTTAGCTGCGGTGGTCACTGTACTGTTGGCCGGTGCCGCCATTGCACTGGCCGTGCGTCAATTTGCCTTGCAACAAGCTGATGCCAGTGCCGTTATGCGCACAATGGGTGCTACCCGTGGCGAAGTCATCGCCTGGTTGTCATGGCGACTGGTTCTGGTTGCAGCCGTGGCATCTGTTATTGGTGTTGCTGTTGGCTGGATTGCACAATTGGTATTGGTTGATCTGCTGTATGACTGGTTTACGATTGTGTTACCAGCTCCCGGGTTGCGCGCGCCAATTGTTGGTGTACTGACAGCTTTTGTTGCTTTGGCGGGTTTTGGTTTGCTACCTGTGATGCGAGCCGGTCAGGTAGCTGTGATGCGTGTACTGCAACGTGATTACAGCGGTATGGATGTCAATATCGGGCTTGCGCTGGTGTGTGCCATCATCGCGGCGTTTGCCGTAATTTTGCTGCAATCGGGCAACCTGCTGCTCAGCGCCATTGTTGTGGGTGGTGTGCTTGTCATGCTGGGCGTCTTTGCCTTGTTCGGGCGTGGCATGATCAAATTGGTGCGCCGTGTTTCCGGTCAACGATTTCGTCTCAGCGTTGCCGGTCTTGAACGACGTGCAGGCAGTAGTGTGGTGCAACTGTCGGCTTTTGCACTGGGGATTATGGCGTTGCTGCTAATCACTATTGTCAGGACAGATGTGCTTGCAGCCTGGGAGCGTGACGTTCCAGCGAATGCACCCAATACATTTGTCGTTAACATTCAACCGTCGCAGGTGGAGTCGTTTGCAGATCGTTTGCAACAGCAATCGATAGACACCAAAGGTTTTTTCCCGATGGTACGCGCACGCATGGTGTCGCATAACAGTCAGTCGCTGGCAGAGCTCGGTAAAACAGATGAGCACATGCGTCGGCACAGTCGTTTTGAGTACAATCTTACCTACACTGATAGTCTGCCTGAGAGTAATGAATTGGTAGAAGGTGAATGGTGGGATGCAGAAAATGATACTGGCTTTTTATCCCTGGAACACGAGTGGGCCGACCACATGGGTTACAAGATAGGGGATACCTTGACCTTCAGTGTGGCAGGTGATGAGGTGACCGGTACGATAAAAAATTTCCGCGAAGTTGATTGGGAAAGCTTTAATGTTAATTTCTTTGCCGTTGGCAGCACGAAATTACTCAACCAACTGCCTGCTACTTTTGTAACCAGCTTAAGTCTTGGTGAGAATATGCCTGCCTTAACGGCAGGTTGGGCAAGAGAATTTCCAGGGATTGCAACTTTCGATGTTGGTGCAATTATTACGCGTGTTAAACGCTTGATGGACAGAGCATCTGTAGCAGTTGAGTATGTATTTAGTTTTACTCTGGTAGCAGGTCTGGTTGTGTTACTGGCCGCAGTACAAAGCAGTCGCAGTGAACGCATTCGTGAATCCGCCATCTTGCGTGCACTGGGTGCATCCCATTCTCAGGTGCGCACTGCAGTCATAACAGAGTACGCAATTCTCGGTGCCATCGCTGGTCTGTTAGCTGCGTTATTTGCAACAGTTGTCGCATGGGCAATCAGTCGATTCGTGCTCGAATTGGCATTTGTGCCGAATCCATTTCTCTGGGTAATTGGCATCATCTCGGGTACAATTGGTATCAGTATCGCAGGCTATCTGGCCACTCGCAGTGTATTGCGAACACCACCTTTGGTTGCTCTTAGACAGAACTAATTGTTGTTCCCCTTTCGCCGTCATTCCCGCGCGGGCGGGAATCCACCTCAAGCGTGTATAGCAGCTTCAAACATGGATCCCCGCCTGCGCGGGGATGACGTAACAGAACTGGGATGACGATAAAAAAGTTGTCGGTATTCCGACTTTACGGATCCAAATGGAGTTTTAGTAGTTAGTCAGGAAGAATTTCAATGAGACATACGTATTCCCCGGAAGAGGGGCAATTACAATCTGTTACACGTGTCGTCGAAGTTCTGGCTTCGGGGTTTGACAGTGGACAACGTGCAGCCATCGCCGAGGCAGTTGAGTGCTACTGGAAGGTTCGCTCAAATGAAGTAAGCTATCCAGATGCCATCCTGGTAGCCAGCCAGCTCAAAACCCTCAATACCGACACTGAAACTCTGATCGCGGCTTTACTCGGTTCCGAATCGGCCGCCTGTGAATACTCAATCGAATACGTTCGAAAGCATTTCGGCGATGAGATTGCTGAATTGACGGGCAATGTGCGCAAACTCAACGCCATGGCAGTTCCAAGTCATGTCGATGTGGATGCAGAGCATGCTAATCGTCAAACTGAATTGTTACGTCGCATGTTGCTGGCAATGGTCACTGATGTGCGTGCCGTGCTGGTCAAACTGGCCTTTCGTACACAACGCCTGCATAACATTGTGCACAGCGATGATGTCGAGAAAATTTCAATCGCACGAGACTCGCTGGATATCTATTCGCCACTTGCCAATCGCCTCGGTGTAGGGCAATTGAAATGGGAGATGGAAGATCTTGCCTTTCGCATCATCGACCCGGATGCCTATAAACGAATTGCCGGTGCGCTTGAGGAGAATCGGGCAGCGCGCGAAGACTACATTCGTAATTTTGTTGCCGAATGCGAAAGTTTGCTGCAAAGCGGTGGTATGACAGATGTGCGGATACTGGGAAGACCGAAACACATTTACAGTATTTGGCGAAAGATGCGCCTCAAGCGTATTGAGTTCAAGGATCTGTTTGATGTGCGAGCTGTGCGCGTGCTGGTCGATGATGTGTCCTTGTGTTATCAGGCTTTGGGTGCGGTACATAATCACTGGCAGCCTGTAGCCGGGGAATTTGATGATTACATTGCAAACCCCAAGGAGAACGGTTACCAATCGCTACACACGGCAGTCGTAGGTCCGGGTGGTAAACCTGTTGAAATTCAAATCCGTACGCGTGATATGGATCGTGATGCGGAACTCGGTGTGGCTTCTCACTGGCTGTATAAGGAAGCTGATGGCTCAAATAATTCGCGCCGTAACAGCAATGATGAGCGTATGCAGAAGAGTGTTGCCAATCTGCGTCAGCTTCTGCAGCAAACAGATGATCTGTTGGTCGAAGGGTTTACCCAGCAGTTTAATCCGGATCGGGTGTATGTCTTCACACCTAAAGGTGATGTGGTGGATATGGTGGCAGGGTCTACGCCGCTTGATTTTGCCTATCACGTGCATTCTGAAATTGGTCATCGCTGTCGTGGGGCGAAGATAAACGGTAGCATCGTGCCTTTGACGAGCAAGCTTGGCAATGGCGACAGGGTAGAAGTATTAACAACACGCGAGGCAGCACCCAGTCGTGATTGGTTGAACCGCTCTCTTGGTTATCTGCATACCAGTCGCGCTCGGTCCAAAGTCAGAGTCTGGTTCAATGCGCGTGACTTTGATCAGCACGTCGCTGATGGCAAGGCCATACTTGATCGTGAAATGCGCAGACTCTATTGCAGTGACTTGTCCAATGATTTAATTGCGCGAGAAATGAAGTTCGACAAGTTGGTTGATTTACACGTGGCACTCGGGCGTGCAGATATCACCGCAGCGCAGGTAGCAACCAAGCTAACTGCGATGGGCCAAACAGCTCTGCAACCGACGCGTCGGCGCCGCCAAACTCGTCCTGCCGATGACGGACAGGGTCGGGACAGCTCTATCCAGGTGCGAGGTGTTGGCAACTTGCTGACACAGACTGCCAATTGTTGCCAACCTGTGCCCTATGACAGCATCGTTGGCTTTATTACCCGCGGCAAGGGGGTTACGATTCATCGAGCTGATTGCTCGAATATGCTCAATTTGAGAGAAGGAGAGCAAGAGCGGTTGATCGAGGTGGAGTGGGGTGATGAGGCAGATGCCACTTATCAGGTTGAAGTGCTGATCATCGCTTTTGATCGTCAGGGTCTGTTGCGTGATGTATCGACGGTATTGGCGGATCAGAATATCGACCTGCATGAAGTCAATACCTTGTCGAAGCCCGAAGATCAGACAGCAGAAATGCGTATTCGTATGAGCATCAACCAAATCGGTCAGTTGAGTACTTTGACCGACAAGCTACGCCAGCTTCGTAATATACTGTCAGTTAACCGAGTCGTATAACGGTTTATAAGATAAGCGTAACAAAAGCGATAACCCAGGCTACACGCAAGCGAAGCCCAAGCTGTACAACTGATAAATTATTATGTCCGGCAACACCATTGGTAAACTTTTCACTGTCACAAGCTTTGGCGAAAGCCATGGTCCGGCGATCGGCTGTGTCATCGATGGCTGCCCGCCAGGGCTAGCTCTGTCAGTTGAAGACATGCAGCGTGATCTTGACCGACGTAAGCCCGGACAATCGCGCTACACCACGCAACGCCGGGAAGCGGATGAAGTGCGCATACTGTCCGGTGTGTTTGAAGGGCAGACGACCGGTACACCCATCGCTTTGGTGATCGAAAACACTGATCAGCGATCGCGTGACTACGACAAAATTAAACAGACCTTTCGCCCGGCCCACGCTGATTACACTTACGAACAAAAGTACGGCATACGCGATTATCGTGGTGGTGGTCGTTCCTCTGCACGAGAGACCGCTATGCGTGTGGCAGCCGGTGCAATCGCGAAAAAATACCTTAACGAATGCGTCGGCGTCAGCATATCCGGTTATCTGTCTCAGTTGGGCGAGATCGAGCTGGATCGATCCGGTTTTGACGCCAGTGTTATTGAAGAAAATGCGTTCTTCTGGCCAAACGCTGCACAGGTTGAATCGCTGGAAGACTATATGAAAGCGCTCTCGAAAGAAGGCAACTCAATCGGTGCGCGAGTGGATGTTGTTGCCAGTGGTATGCCCGTCGGCTTGGGTGAGCCGGTATTCGATCGATTGGATGCAGACATAGCGCATGCGCTGATGAGCATTAATGCGGTCAAGGGCGTAGAGATAGGTGCCGGTTTCGCATCGGTTGCACAAAAGGGAATAGATCACAGGGACGAAATAACCCCTAAGGGCTTTCTATCCAACAATGCTGGCGGCGTACTGGGCGGTATTTCATCCGGACAGGATATAGTTGCCTCGATAGCGATGAAACCCACGTCCAGTATTCGACTGCCCGGTAAAAGTATTGATGCCAGTGGCGAATCAATAGATGTCATTACAACCGGCCGTCATGACCCGTGTGTAGGCATTCGCGCAACGCCTATTGCCGAGGCCATGCTTGCGATCGTGTTGATGGATCACCTGCTGCGACATCGCGGACAAAATGCCGATGTAAAAAGCAACACCCCTGTTGTGCCAGCGAGCGCGGATAGTGAGCGGCAATAAAAACGAAGAACTTCGTGGCCAATATGCATTGGTCACAGGTGGCAGTCGTGGTATCGGTCGGGCCGTTGCGTTACAACTGGCCGCACAAGGCATGCATGTCGCTATCTGCGGTAGAACACAGGAATCACTGGACGCAACGGCTAATGATATTCGGGCCCTTGGTGTTGAATGTCTTGCTTACACCACCGATGTCAGTCGCAATGATGATATTGAACGACTAGTCGAACAACTTACCGTCGATGTCGGTTCAGGCAACCGCTCTGGTAATCTAAGTGTGTTAGTTAATAATGCCGTTACATCCACTTCCGCCCGCTTCGATGAACTCACCGATGATCAATTTCGTTATCATTTAGATGTGAAGCTGATGGCTTATATCCGTATTGCACGATTGGTATTACCCTTGATGCCAACCAACGGACGTGGGCGTATTGTTAATATCGGTGGTATGACAGCGCGTATCGTCGCACCTCTTCGTATGACCAACGGTGTTGTTAACGCCGGTGTCGCCAACTTCACCAAGCAGTTCGCCGGTTACGCTGCCACATCGAATGTAACGGTCAATTGTGTACACCCGGGTTACACACGTACTGAACGTGTGCAACAGATATTCGAAAAAGAAGCTGCGGACAGTGGCAAGAGTGTGGATGATATTGTCGAACAACGTACCAGTGACATACCGCTTGGCAAGTTGATTGAGCCGGATGATATCGCTACTGCTGTTATGTTTTTCTGTTCACCAATGGCAGGCATGATTACCGGTCAATGCCTGGCTGTTGATGGTGGATCCGGAGCTGCTATCGCCTACTAGAACCATGCTCAAATTTTGAGTTGGATTCCAGATGTTCATCAGCCCTTATGAAACAAGCCATAACAGGTTTCCATAAAGACGAACACGGTGACTGGGTTGCCGAACTTGCCTGCGATCACACTCAGCACGTACGCCATAACCCGCCCTGGACTGTGCGGGAATGGGTCACCACTGAAGCGGGGCGCGAAGCCGTGATAGGCCGCACGCTCGAATGTAAAGAATGTGACCGACCATTATCCGAAACAGCGCCTGATATAGATTAGATTGCCAAGAGGCTATGCTTCAGCCGACGCCAGTTTTATACAACATGCCAGCAGTTCGATTGCCTGTGTCAGATCATCGAGCTCGGGGCGAGTCGGTGCGATACGAATGGTTTTGTTTTCGGTATCGATGCCATCAGGGAATGTTGCGCCCAGTTTAGTCAACGCAAGCCCGGCGTTGCCTGCCAGCTCAATAACACGTGCAGCAACAGGTTGCGTTGTTTCAAGGTGGACAAAGTATCCGCCCGTCGGATTAGTCCAGGTGGCAAGATTGTGGTTGCCGAGTTCACGGTTAAGAATTTCTTGTACCACATCGAATTTCGGTTTCAGTATCTTTGCATGATCGCGCATCAAGCCCTGCAGTCCACCCGGATACTGTCGCAGGAACAATACGTGTCGCCACTGCTCGGATTTGTTCGGCCCGATGGTCTGGGTAAAAAGTGCTTTGGACCAGAAATCCAGATTGCTTTCGCTCATGCCCGCAAAACCGATCCCGCCACTGGCAAACGTTACCTTCGATGTTGAACCAAAAATAATCACCCGTTCCGCATTCCCCGCCTGCTTGGCAAGTTCCAGCAAATTGGGTGCAGTTGGAGGGTTGTCTGTCAGGTGGTGAACGGCATAGGCATCATCAGCGAAGATGGTGAAATCGCTGGCAGCCGTTGTCATGCTGACCAATTGTTTCGCAACCGACTCCGAAATGGTTGCACCCGTCGGGTTACTGTAGGTTGGTACAAAGAATAAACCTTTGACTGTTGGATCGCTTTGGCAAAGTGACGCTATGCGTTCAACGTCCGGGCCGGTATCAGTCATGGGTACGGCAATAAGCTCAAAGCCGAGCGCTTGAGCCAATGTAAAATGTCGGTCATAACCAGGGACGGTGACAATCATTTTGGGTTGGTCGTGAATCCAGCCTTTGTTGCTGCCATTGACGCCATTTAACTGTGCCCAACTGAACAGCCGACTCATCAAGTCGAGACTCGAGTTGTTGCCAATAATGATTTCGTCCGGACTGACATTGATCTGTTCGCAGAACAGCTCGCGTGCTTCTTTTAATCCAAGCACGCCACCCGGATAGTTGCGGACATCGATGCCGTTATCTGTGATGAAGTTGTTGTTATCGACGGCGGTTAGAATCGGCAAACTGAGATCGAAATTCGCATCTGCTGGCTGGCCACGTTCGATATTCAGCGATAGTTTTTTATCGCAAAAAGACTGGTATTGCTGTTGTAGTTCCTGGAGATTCATGTGTTCGGCTTCATTGACTCGCGTTCGTTTGTTAAGGTGACGTGGTTTATTCGTTCGTGGTTATCTTACGCACCGCTTTTTCGCTTCCAACTCAGGTGTTAATGCAGGGGCGAAGCGCATTTTATCTTTGCCCTGACGCAGTTGCCAGCGCCAGAGCAAATCTCGCCCCATTTGAGTTATAGCCTCCCCAGTATTAAACTGGCAGGTTCGAATCTCGGCAGGTGCCGGGAACCTCAGGTGCTCGCATGACTGCAAAAACACTCTACGACAAATTGTGGGATAGCCATATCGTTCGTCAGCAGGACGATGGTACGGCTCTCATCTATATCGACCGGCATTTGGTTCATGAAGTGACCTCGCCACAGGCATTTGAAGGGCTGGCGCTTGCCGGGCGCAAGCCATGGAGAACGGCCTCCATGCTGGCTGTGGCAGATCACAATGTGCCAACCACGTCGCGAAACGCCGGCATTGCTGATCCTGTCTCGCGTCTGCAGGTGGATACGCTTGATCAAAATTGCGATGCACACGGGATCGTCGAATTTAAAATGAATGATGCCCGTCAAGGCATCGTTCATGTCATTGGCCCCGAGCAGGGCGCAACACTACCCGGCATGACAGTAGTCTGTGGTGATTCGCACACTTCCACGCACGGCGCCTTCGGTGCTCTTGCCTTCGGCATCGGCACATCCGAGGTCGAACATGTCATGGCAACACAGTGCTTGCTACAAAAGAAATCAAAAAACCTGCTGATTAAAGTCAATGGTAAAGCCAGTGCCGGCACCACGGCCAAAGATTTGGTGCTCGCCATTATCGGACGCATCGGTACGGCAGGCGGCACGGGTTCGACGATTGAATTTGGTGGTGATGCCATTCGGGCATTATCGATGGAAGGGCGCATGTCGGTTTGCAATATGTCGATTGAAGCCGGAGCACGGGCGGGTCTGGTCGCTGTTGACGACACGACTATCGAGTATATAAAGGGTCGGCCTTTTGCTCCATCAGCCAGTGATTGGGACAAAGCGGTTGCCTATTGGAAAACCTTGCACAGTGATGCAGATGCTGTGTTTGATCAGGTTATCGAAATGGATGCTGCAGAAATCGCACCGCAAGTCACCTGGGGTACCTCCCCGGAAATGGTGACATCCATAAACGATCGTGTGCCTGACCCATCAGGGGCCGACAGTGACGTGCGCACCGAGGGTATGCAGCGTGCACTCGAATATATGGACTTGAAAGCCGGAACCCCGATTACAGACATCAAACTTGATCGCGTATTTATCGGTTCCTGTACAAACTCCCGCATTGAAGATTTGCGCGCCGCTGCTGCGATGGTCAGTAATCGCAAGGTCGCAGAATCCGTCAAGCAAGCGATGGTTGTGCCTGGTTCCGGTCTGGTTAAAAAACAGGCTGAGGAAGAGGGCCTCGACAAGGTCTTTGTAAATGCAGGTTTTGAATGGCGCGAACCGGGTTGTTCCATGTGTCTGGCGATGAACGCTGATCGTCTAGAGCCGGGTGAGCGTTGCGCGTCGACATCCAATCGAAATTTTGAAGGCAGGCAGGGTCAGGGTGGTCGCACCCACCTTGTCAGCCCGGCCATGGCAGCAGCAGCTGCAGTTGCCGGTCATTTCGTGGATATCCGTGACTTGGAGGTACGTCTGCCATGAAAAGTTTTACACGACTCGATGCTCTGGTTGCACCGATGGACCGAGCCAACGTCGACACGGATGCCATCATCCCGAAACAGTTTCTTAAATCGATCAAACGCTCCGGCTTTGGAGTGAATCTTTTTGATTCATGGCGTTACCTTGATCCGGGAGAGCCCGGGAAACCTGCCAGCGAGCGGCAGATCAATACTGACTTTGTTCTCAATCAACCGCGTTACAAAGGTGCTGAGATTTTGCTGGCAAGAGAGAATTTCGGTTGTGGTTCCTCGCGTGAGCATGCTGTTTGGGCGCTGGACGATTATGGATTTCGCAGTGTTATAGCAACAAGCTTTGCGGATATATTTTTTAACAACTCGTTCAAGAGTGGTTTGTTACCGATTGCATTGCCGGCAGCCACCATAGACCGATTGTTTAATGCATGCTTTGAGAACGAGTCGATGCGATTGACGATTGATCTTGCCGAGCAGCAGGTCATAACAACTGATGGTGAGTCCATTGCCTTTGAAGTTGATGTCTTTCGCAAACATTGTTTGCTGGAAGGTCTTGATGACATTGGGCTAACGCTTGAGCACGCTGATACGATTCGAGAATATGAAAGTCGACGACAACAGGAACAACCCTGGTTGTTTTCTTCGTGACGCCAATAATTTCTTTTTGCCTGTAAGCCCTTTATTAACCCATGACAAAACACATAGTTGTAATGGCCGGTGATGGTATCGGTCCTGAAATCATGAGCGAAGCCATCAAGGTGCTCGACGTATTGATCCGTGATGGACTGGATGTCAGTTACGAGGAGCGCCCCTTTGGCGGATCTGCTCATGATTCAGTAGGAAGTTGTTTGCCGGCAGAGACGCTAGCTGCCTGCGAGAGCTGTGATGCCATTCTTCTGGGTGCTATTGGCGGCCCTAAATACGACAAACTGCCGCGTGATGAAAGACCAGAGCGTGCTTTGCTGGCAGTGCGTTCGAAGCTCGAGCTGTTTTCGAATTTGCGACCAGCTTTGTTGTACCCGGAATTGGCAGATGCATCATCACTTAAGACCGAATTGGTTGCCGGGCTTGATTTAATGATTGTGCGCGAACTCACCGGTGGCATCTATTTTGGTCAGCCGCGTGGTCTGGATACAACGGCCGATGGAAAAAAGCGTGGTTACAACACCATGGTTTATGCAGAAGACGAAATTGCGCGCATTGCTCACAGTGGATTTCGTATCGCGCAACAACGCGGTAAGCGCCTGTGTTCGGTTGACAAGGCGAATGTCCTGGAAGTGTCAGAGTTATGGCGGGAAACAGTCACTGCTGTCGGTGCCGAGTATCCGGATGTTGAGCTGTCACATATGTATGTTGATAACGCTGCCATGCAATTGGTCAGAGCGCCGAAACAATTTGATGTCATTGTGACCAGTAATTTGTTTGGCGATATTCTTTCCGATGCTGCCGCTATGTTGACTGGTTCCATCGGTATGTTGCCTTCCGCCTCGCTCGATATTAATGGTAAGGGGATGTATGAACCTGTGCATGGGTCAGCGCCTGACATTGCCGGACAGGGAGTGGCGAACCCCTTGGCAACCTTATTGTCTTTATCCATGTTGTTGCGCTATTCATTTGACAATGCATCGGCTGCTGACCGGATTGAGGCTGCAGTGAGCAAAGTACTCGCAGATGGCCATCGTTGTCAGGATATAGCCGGAGAGCACAAAAGCATCTCAACCTCGGCTATGGGTGATGCCGTGGTTAATGCGCTTGGCTCCAGTTAACCGACGTTTTATTGTCACCGTTGGTTTTTATTATCACCTTTATATTAGCGATAGATTTTCAGTAATCGGGATTAATGATTTATGTCCAAGACCTTTGATCTTGCAGTAGTCGGAGCAACCGGAGCGGTTGGTCAGGCCATGCTCGAAGTGCTGGCGGAGCGAAAATTTCCGGTCGGCCAGATACATGCGCTTGCGAGTGAGCGCTCGGCTGGCAAGAAGGTTAGCTTTGGCAACCAGACGCTGACTGTTGAAAATCTCGACACCTTCGACTTCAGTCAAACGCAGCTCGGTATTTTCTCTCCCGGGGCCTCTGTGTCGAAAATTTATGCACCAAAGGCCGCTGCTGCTGGTTGTGTGGTTGTAGATAACACCTCTCAGTTCAGGAATGACGATGACAAAGCGCTGGTCGTGCCCGAGGTCAATCGGCATGCACTCGATGTTTTCAAGGAAACCAACATCGTCGCCAACCCCAATTGCTCGACAATTCAGATGCTGGTAGCACTGAAACCTATTTACGATGCCGTAGGTTTGGAACGCATAAATGTTTGTACTTATCAGGCTGTATCGGGTTCAGGAACTGATGCGATCGAGGAGCTGGCGTCCCAGACCGCGAAATTGCTTAACGGGAAACCGGCAGAACCTGCTGTTTACCCACGCCAGATCGCATTTAACTGCATACCACAAATCGATACCTTTCAGGAAAACGGCTATACCCGTGAGGAGATGAAAATGGTCTGGGAAACGCAAAAAATCCTTGAAGATCCGAATATCCAGGTCAACCCGACTTGCGTGCGGGTGCCGGTATTCTATGGTCACTCTGAGGCTGTACATATTGAGACTTCCGACACACTTTCAGCCGATCAGGCCCGTAAATTGCTGGAAAGTGCACCAGGGGTGGTTGTCATCGATGAACGTGCAGATGGTGGCTACCCGACTGCTGTCACCGACTCAGCAGGTACTGATGCGGTGTTTGTAGGCAGGATTAGAGAAGATATCAGTCACGAGAAGGGACTGAATCTGTGGATAGTGTCAGACAATGTGCGCAAAGGAGCTGCCCTTAACAGCGTTCAGATCGCTGAATGTTTGATAGAGGATCACCTGTAGATAATTTGGAATCTTGCTGTAACCAGGCTGAACTGTGATGAATGGTTACAAACCACTGAACCTACAGGCAACCAAATATATTCTATATATAAACGTTGGACCGGAAATATGGTCTGTTAGTGACCCAGTACTGCATAGATGAGTGGGTCATTGAATAACCTGAGAATTAGTGGGATGCACAAATCGCGAAAGCTTCTGACAGCTGCTGCCGTAAGCTTGGCTTTAAGCTCAACCGCCAGTTACGCGCTGACACTAGGCGATATAGAGATGCGCTCTGCGCTTAACCAGACAATGGATGCGCAAATAAGACTGCAGCCATCCAGTCCGTCAGAGCTGACAGGGCTCAGGGTCCAGCTGGCCTCTCAGGACGCCTTTTCCAGAGCAGGCCTGCAGCGAAACGCTGCTCTGAATGACCTGAAGTTTCAAGTAGATGAGTCACTGCCTGGTGCCCCGATCATCCGTGTTACTAGCTCGCGCCCTGTCGTTGAGCCCTTTTTAAATTTCCTGCTTGAAGTGGATTGGTCTTCGGGTCGAATGGTTCGCGAATACACCGTACTGCTCGATCCACCGGTTTTTCTAACACCCAATCAAAGCCAACGAGCCGCGATCACCGATAGTACAACGCAACGAGCCAGCGATCTTGCTGGTGTACCTGTCGCGATTGATCGAACGCCGGTAACGACAGTCGATTTAACCAGTCAGGGTGTGAGTGAGTCAGCAGTTGATAGCGGTAGGTTCGGCGTATCGGATGTAGTGGTTATTGGAGAAGATGCAGCGGGTTTTGAAGCACCGAACAGTGGTGGCGTTGTTACTGAAACCCTGGGCGAGATCGTTACTGACTCGCAGATCATTAGCGAGACAGTCGACAACAGTTTTGTTGATGGTGAAAGCAGTTTTGTAGGTGGATTCGAAGTCATCGATGCATCCGGCGGCGCTGGTGAATACATTGAGGGTTCTTCAACTCAGTTTGCAGAGCAAGGTTTCCAACCTGTTCCGGGTGAAACGAATCTCGGCGGAGATGTAGTCTCACTAACCGACAGCTTGTCCACATCGGATCAAGTTTTCGTAGCAACCGATAGCAGTGTTGAATCTTTCGGGGGATTCGACGTACAGGTCTTTGGTGACCTACGCGAAGTAGGCAATAATGAAGGCGCAGCATTTGTCGCGCAACAGACTGCGGGAAGTAATAGTACGGCAGCCGGTGGCGAGGTACGCGTTCGTAGCGGCGATACACTCTCGCAGATAGCCCGAGCAAATCAGGTTGCAGGGGCTACGACTCAACAGATGATGTTGGCCTTGCTTGAAGCCAACCAGCAAGCATTCATCAATGGCAACATCAATTTACTTAGAGCTGGTGCCATTTTACGCATACCTAGTGCGAGTGACGTGAACTCGTTAAGCCAGGCGCAAGCGCTAACCGAAGTCGCTCAGCAGGAAAAGCTCTGGCAAGAATATCGTGACAACCTGCGAGGTACTTCCAGTACTCGTATAGCACAAACACCTTCTGCAAACGAAAGCGCAGCAAATGAAAGCGCAAGTGGCACGGCTGCCAGAAACGATGCTGAAGCAGATTCGGATGCTGCGGCAGACAGTGATCGAGGTGGAATCAGTCAGTCAGCGCAGGACATACTGGATCAGGCGCGAAATGAACTTGAGCAGGCCCGCAACGAGTTACGCCTGGTAGGTGAAAACGAAGCAACAGACACAGCTTCAAGCACCTCAGCTGACGAAACGGATCAGCCGGAGACGGATAATCTCGGCGAATTAAATACCCAATTGCAACTTGCTCGTGAAGAATTGGAGTCGACACGACTGGCAGCAGATGAACTGGCATCGCGTGACGAAGCCCTGAGCGGCACGGCTGAACGCTTTGATTCATTGGTTAGCCTGCGTCAGAACGAAGTAGCCAAACTTGAACAACAGCTCGCTGATGCACGTCGCAATGCCGATGCTGCAGTAGACTCTGCAGACTCAGGTGGCTTGCCTCAAGTTGAAGCGTATTACGATGAGACTGATACAGATGCCACTGGCGGTGATAGCAGCGCTATAGTCTCGGAAGCCGATAACACTGCAACAGAAGGCACATCTACCCGTGTTGTTCAGCCTGTTCAGCCTGTACAGCAAAGCACTGAGGCTGCTGCAGGCCCTTGGTACACAAAATTTTTAGGTGATAATAAATTACTGATCGCTCTTGGTGTCGGTGCACTGGCCTTACTTGGTTTGCTGGCCACAATGTTCAAGCGTCGTAAGGCTCGTGACAAGTTTGATGCATTTGATGAGGACGATGTCGAATTCCTGGATGATTTCGAGGATGGCGCAGTGATGCCGACGGTGGAAACACCTGAAGCCGATCTGGGTGCGGATCTGGGTGCGGATTTGGGTGCTGATCCGGGTGTTAATGAAAGCAATATGGGTGCTGCAGTAGCTGCCGGCGGTGCGGGATTGGCGGCGGCGAGTGCCGCAGTCGCTGTCTCGGCTAACAATGATGATGTATCCGAAGCTGATGACCTCGACAGCTCACTTCTTGACAGTATGGGTGGCGTTTCGGACGATGACGCAGCTCTTGCTGGAATTTCAAATGAAGCTGATCTGACTGGCGACGCAGGCGCTGCAGCTGAAAGCTTGAGCGATGATACTATTTCTGAAGCCGAAGTTTACCTCGCTTACGGTTTACACGGGCAAGCAGAAGAGTTGCTCAAAAAAGCGATTGACGAGAATCCCGATAATCCTGAATATCATGAGAAATTGCTGCAAACCCTGCATGCTCAAGGTAACGGCGCGGCTTTTGAATCTCATGCAGCCGAGTACCAGCGGCGCTTTGGTAGCGAGCAACCAGGTTGGAATGCTGTTGCTGCGATGGGTTCGGAACTCGATCCAACCAACGCTCTGTACCAGGATGCTGGCGACTCAATAGCAGCGGTTGGTTCTGGTGATATCTCTTCCCCATCACTCAATGATCAAGACTTTACCGTCGAAATCGGTGATACCAGGATGCCGGGCGATGGAAGCAACGCAGCTGACCTAACCGATTTTATGGATCAAACACTTGATCCAGGAACTGCGTTTGAACAAGCTGACCTTGAAGCTACGGGTGATCTGTCGACACATGTGCAGAACCTGGCTGGCGATAGCGATTCATACCTTGGTGATATGGGCGACTCAGCTGGAGATATGGCTGAAAGTGCCATGGACAAAGTCTCTGATGCGGGTGGATCGCTCGGGGATACTGCTTCGAATTTAATGGGTGACTCAAAAGCCGCCCTGGGTGGTGCGACAGCAGGTGTAGCCGGACTGGCAGCTGGCGCTGCAGGCGCCATAGGTTTGGGATCGAAAGACGCTGAAGCTGAAGACCTCTCGGCTAACGCATCGGGAGAAGAAGGCATCATTGAATTCGATGCATCCATAGAATCCAAAGACTTTGATGTCAATGCGCCTCGTGGTGAGGTCTCGGACAGTCTTGATATGCCCTCTGCATCAGAAGGCCTGAGCATGGATCTGGATCAACTTTCCGGTGATCTGCAAAGTGATGATGATCTGCTTGGTAGCAATCTCGAGATTCATGATCTGTCGGCAGCTGATCTAACCTCTGATGTCTCTATGGCAGTTGACGATGCTGATGAGATGGATACGATGATGGATCTGGCAAAGGCCTACATTGACATGGGCGATAACGATTCAGCTAGCAGTGCGCTTGATGAGATTGTCAAAAGCGGCAATCCAGAGCAACGCTCGGAAGCTGAGACTCTATTGCGCAAAATCTCCTGAACGATCTGTTCCGATCTTGTTTTAAAATAAACAGGGTGCAAATCGCGAGATCGCGGTTTGCACCACCTCTCTTTCTACCCCCCCCAACCCGCTGTCACACCCGTTTGAGCACAGGGAACCGATTCTTGTAACGGACGTGTACTGTGCAGCTATGGTTATCTGGCAGTAAAATACCTATATCGACAGGTAAACAGAGGCTGCGCGACCATGCGCATAGCATTGGCAGTTGAATACAGGGGTGATGGTTATTGTGGCTGGCAACGCCAGCCTCATTGTTTGTCAGTGCAAGAGGCACTGGAGCGAGTGGTAAGCAAAATTGCTGATGAAGAGATCTCGGTGGTCTGTGCCGGGCGCACAGACACTGGTGTGCATGCTTACGCTCAGGTGGTGCACTTCGACTGCCATACCAACAGACCCCAACGTGCCTGGACCTTTGGCGTTAATGCGGACCTTGAGCGAACTGTAGCTGTGCACTGGGCTGGCGTTGTTGACGATGAATTTCATGCACGTTTCTCGGCTGAGTCACGCAGCTACCGTTATTTAATTCACAACAGGGGTACGCGTCCGGGTTTGCATGCTGGTTTACGCAGTTGGGTTAATCAGGAACTTGATGTACAGGCGATGCAGCAGGGCGCTGCCGCTCTTGTAGGTACACATGATTTCAGCAGCTTTAGATCGGCGCAGTGTCAGGCTAAGGGACCGGTCAGAACTATCAGTGATCTGCGTGTGAAGCGCTGTGGGGAACTCGTGCAGCTCGATATAACAGCAAACGGTTTTTTGCATAACATGGTACGTATCATTGCCGGTAGCCTCGTCAGAATCGGCAAGCACGAGAATCCGATCGAGTGGTTACACGAATTGCTGCAGGCGCGTGATCGTAAATTGGCCGGTTCCACACTCGCGCCCGATGGATTGTATTTCCTGCAGCCACGTTATCCTTCCCGTTTTGAAATACCCGACTTCACCCCGCGCTGGAATAACGTGGCTGTGACACCTGATTAGCCCGGATTTTTCGTGCAGGCCGGGCGGCGTAGGAGAGCTGATTCTGGTAAAATCAGCCCAGTCTGTCACAGCATGTTTCCCGGTGAATTCCACGCGCATCAAAATTTGCGGTCTTACGAGTCTCGACGATGCGCTTGTTGCAGAAGCTGCTGGTGCTGATGCTATTGGCTTTGTGTTTGTCGGTAAGAGTTCACGCTGTGTCAGCGTGCAGGATGCCCGGCTTATGGCCAAGGCACTCGGGCCGTTCATTCAGCGTGTCGGCTTGTTCCTTGACCCTACTGCTGAACAGGTCGATAACGCGCTGCAGGCGATACCGGAACTTCTACCTCAGTTTCATGGCCGTGAAGAGGCAGAATTCTGCGAATCATTTGGTTGCCGTTATTTAAAGGCTATTGGACTTGCGGATGGGTTGCCGGATTCTGACTCCATGGCAGCGTACAGTCGGTGCAGTGGATTTCTTTTCGACAGCAATGCGCCCGGACAACTGGGTGGAACAGGTCACACATTTGATTGGCAAATGCTGAGCGATTCATTTAAAGAGCGATTGCAAAAGCGGTCATTGCAAAAGCAGTCATTGCAAAAGCTATCGCAAAACCGTTTGCAGGATCAGTCAGAGCAAAGCGAAGATGCCGACAGTTTTAATGCATCCCTGATTCTCGCAGGTGGACTGTCAGCTGATAATGTGGCTGATGGTATTCGTACGGTACGACCCTATGCAGTCGATGTTAGTAGTGGCGTTGAATCAGCTCCAGGAGTTAAAGACCCAGTGCTCATCGAGAAATTCGTATTAGCTGTCAATCATGCAGACAATCAATTGCGTGTGGAGTAATCAGATTTGAGCTGGTTTGAAAAACTGATCCCATCCCGTATTGGCACCAGCACACGTGCTAAAGGCAATGTGCCCGAAGGCCTGTGGACAAAGTGTGCGGGTTGTTCAACGGTTCTTTATCGTGCCGAGCTTGAGCGTACACACGAAGTGTGCGAGAAGTGCGGTACCCATATGCGGCTGTACGCTAGAGCGCGCATCAAACAATTGATGGATCCGCAAGGGCAGCGCGAGCTGGACACAAACGTCGTGCCTGTTGATGCGCTCAAATTCAAGGACTCCAAACGGTACAAAGACCGATTGGTTCAAGCGACTAAAAGTTCTGGTGAGAAGGATGCGCTGATCGTGGTGCGTGGCAGCATTGAAGGGGTGTCGGTAGTCGTTGCAGTTTTTGATTTTCGCTTTATGGGTGGCTCAATGGGTTCTGTTGTGGGCGAGAAATTTACCCGTGCCTGTGAATACTGTATCGAGCATTCGTTGCCGCTGGTTTGTTTTAGCGCCAGTGGTGGTGCACGTATGCAAGAGGCGCTCTATTCGTTGCTGCAAATGGGAAAGACCAGCTCAAAGCTAGCGCAGCTATCTGATCGAGGATTGCCATTTGTATCCGTATTGACAGACCCGACCATGGGCGGTGTATCGGCATCTTTGGCCATGCTTGGTGACTTGATAATTGCTGAACCTGGCGCACGCATAGGTTTTGCCGGTCCACGGGTAATTGAGCAAACAGTACGTGAAAAGTTGCCTGAGGGTTTTCAAAGCAGCGAGTTTCTGCTTGAACATGGCGCTATTGACATGATTGTTGATCGGCGGGAAATGCGCGCAAAACTCAGTGCGCTACTGGCAATGCTAATGAAGCAGAAAGCTCCGCAGAAAAACCAGTCAATTGCTACAGATTCGGAATCAAATATTGAGTCGGTCACTGATTTGGCCAGTGACGAATCATCCTCGAGCGACGATGATGACCTCGTTACCGAGAATCCATCACCGGATGATGAACAAAAAAATGCACAAAACGACGTAGCAAAATCGGAGTCGGTTAAATCGAAATTAAGCAAGGTTGGTCGGACCAAGGCTGCAAAAGCCAAGCGTGATGACAAGGGCAGTGCGCGATCTGCAAAAGAGCAAACTGCCAGCGTTGCTGAGAAAAAGAAAAAAACATCGAAGTCATCTGATAAGCCCGACCCATCTTCTTGATGCCTGACACGTTACCTTCCTGGCTAGAATGGTTGGAAGCACTCCATCCGCATGAGATAGAAATGGGTCTTGAGCGTGTGCGTACTGTCGTCGCCCGTGCTGGACTTGATCGCAACCTGCCAAAACTAGTCACGGTAGCCGGTACCAACGGTAAAGGTTCGGTGGTTGAATACCTGACACGTAGTTACTTCTGTGCCGGTTTTCGTACTGGCAGCTATACCTCTCCGCATTTGCATGTGTTCAATGAGCGCGTTCGAATCAATGGTGTGAATGCATCTGATACCTTGCTATGTGATGCGTTTGCGAGCATTGAACAAGCGCGTGGTGATACGACGCTGACCTATTTCGAATACACCACCCTGGTGGCGATGCGCATTTTTATTGATCAGCAGGTGGATGTTGCCATTCTCGAAGTCGGCCTCGGTGGTCGACTCGATGCGGTGAATTGCTGGGATACGGATTGTGCGGTGATCACCAGCATAGCGATAGATCATGAAGCCTTTCTGGGCAGTGATCGTGAGGTGATAGGGTTCGAGAAGGCTGGCATCGCCCGATCCAATACACCACTGGTCATCGGCGAGCTGGATTGTCCGCAGAGTGTTATTGACCATGGTAAGGCAATTGCGGCCAGACTTTGCAGGATCGATCAGGATTTCAGTATCAAAGCGACTGAAGCTGACGGTGCATTCCTGTGTACGCTGCCGGGGGGTGAAACCTTGCGATTGCCATCACCGGGGCTAACCGGCCAGCATCAACAGCGCAATGCCGCCGTTGCCGCCACTGTCATTACCTTGCTGTCAGACGTTTTACCGGTCAAACCGGCGGATATCCGGGCAGGGGTCGCCAGTGCGCGTGTCGCCGGACGCATGCAGCAAATGACAGTTGCCGATCGGCAGGTGTTTCTCGACGTTGCTCATAACCCGGCAGCGGCAGCCATGCTGGCCAAAACGCTGGCTGAGCATCATGGAGAGCGCAGCTTTGTGGCGGTTTTTGGGGTGATGCAGGACAAGGACCTTGCCGGATTGCTTGATCCTTTGGCACCACTGGTCAAAAGCTGGTTATGCACTGAACTGCCGGTTCCACGCGCACTGCCTCCATCCGAAGCGGCAGCTCATATCAAACTGCACTATGCTCCAGATAAGGTACTGGAATTTCGACAGATAGATGCAGCGCTTGAGAGGGCTCTTGGCGATCCATCGTTCGAGGGTTGCCAGATATTGATTTTCGGGTCATTTTTTACGGTTGCAGGTGCGCTAGAGATACTGTCCGATACGTGATCTGTGACTCTGTCGTGAGTCTGTGAGGCAAAGTGGCCTGTTTCTCCGGCGATTGGAATTGAACACACAGTGCTGATACCTGTTTCTATTAACAAAAGGCCGTCCGAACAAGACTATTTGGCAGACAGCATGGACTCTCCAAGGAACTCGCTCAAGAGAAAGTTTCTCGGTGCAGGCATTTTGCTCGCATTGTCAGCGATACTCTTGCCATTGCTACTCGACGGATCAGGTTCCGAGAGTCATTTTCGCCGGGTAGAGAATCTCCGTCAGCAACCACCGAGAGTGATAGGTGTGGACGGCATTCTTGAACCTCCCCGTGTGGTCGAGCGCAGTGAAAAAACGCGGCTTAAGCTGAAGTTGATGAAATCAGCAAACGAAACGCTACCGTCGACCCCTGTAAAAGCCAGTATAGAAGCACCGGCGGTATCTGCCGTTGTACTCGAACCTGCAGCCGCAAAATTAGCGCAACCTGTTCGGCCGCGCACGGTGTCAGAGCTGCTGGCTAGCCGCTCAGTGGTTGACACCGCACCTGCCGCGCAGAGGAAAAGTCCAGAACCGGTGGTGCCTACGCCTGCAACTGACTTGCCTGGTGCTGGCCCCTGGCTCATACAGGCGGCGAGCTTTTCTGATGAGTACAGGGCGAACGGTCTGCGTGATCAATTGCGCGATCGGGGATACCCTTCTTTTGTTACAGCTGCGTTTGTGCAAGTGTCGAGTACCGATGCACCGCGTTACCGGGTTCAGGTTGGTCCCTTGATTGACAGAATTAAAACTGCGCAGCGCAAACGCGAAATCGAACGCATAGTGGGTGGACGATCGCTTGTCACCGTGTACCAACAGTAATTCCAATTCGACGATAGAAGGTGATCGCAATGGTTGATGCCATATTGCTGATTATTGTGGTGGTTTCGGTTGTGGTCGGGGTATTCCGGGGCTTTTCGCGTGAAATTGTGTCATTGCTGACCTGGGTGTTTGCTCTGAGTGTCACAGTGCTCTATAGCCGTCAGTTCTCCACGCTGTTGCCCAGCGACACTATCGAGAGTCTGCCGGCTCGCCTGGCGGTCAGCGCTGTCGCGCTTATGATTGGATGCCTGTTGATTGGGGCTTTGATTAACTTTCTGTTTGCCAAAATTACCTCGAATAACAAAGTAGGCTGGATGAATCGCATCAGCGGGGTGTTTTTCGGCCTGGCACGTGGCATTTGTATTAATACGGCCCTGGTTTTAGGTGGTCATCTTTTCCCGGGCATGCAGCAGGAGCTATGGTGGCGTGAATCCCACTTATTGCCCTATTTCGACCGCGCAGCAGCGGCTGTACATCAGCGTTTACCGTCGGAATTAAGTAATTATTTCGATTTCAAATGAAGTTCCATCGGTTCACAAATACAGGGTGCGTCATACGGTATACTTGCCTCCCGATAATTATCTGAATCCGATTCGATACCGGCTCTTATTGTGTGCGGAATAATAGGTATTGTTGGCCGAGAGGCCGTTAATAGCCGTTTGTACGACGGTCTCACATTGCTACAGCACCGTGGTCAGGATGCCGCAGGAATTGCAACCAGCGATGTTCAGCGTGTGCATACCCGTAAAGATACGGGTCTGGTGCGCGATGTGTTCTCCGAAGAGGACATGTTGCAGTTACGTGGCAACATGGGTGTCGCCCACTGTCGATACCCAACGGCAGGTTCCTCGGCAGCTGTGGAAGCACAACCTTTTTATGTTAATTCTCCTTACGGTATTGTATTTGTCCACAATGGTAATCTGACTAATGCCGAAGAGCTGCAGCATGAGTTATTCGAAGCTGATCTACGTCACATAAACACCACATCCGATTCTGAAGTTCTACTTAATATTTTCGCTCACGAGCTGCGCGACAGAGTCAGCCGTAATTTGTTAAACGAGCAGGACATCTTCAGCAGTGTTTCCTGCGTGCACAAACGCTGTTCTGGCGGGTATGCGGCGATAGGCATGATTGTCGGGCAGGGGTTGTTTGCGTTTCGAGATCCCATGGGTATCAGGCCGCTGGTCATTGGAGTGCGTGAGACAGCTGACGGGAAGGAATATGCTGTAGCATCGGAGAGCGTGGCCCTGGCAGGACTCGGGTTTACTTTCTTGCGTGATGTAGGCCCGGGGGAGGCTGTTTACATTACGGTGCAAGGGGATTTGCATGCTGCACAGTGCGCCAGCAAACCGGTCCTGTCACCGTGTATTTTTGAGTACGTCTACCTGGCTCGTCCAGACTCCATCATAGACGATGTATCGGTGTACAAGTCGCGCTTGCGCATGGGTGAGAAGCTGGCTGGAAAAATCAAACGCAAGATGCCGACCCACGATATTGATGTGGTTATTCCGATACCGGACACGAGTCGTACCAGTGCTCTGGAGCTTGCTTTTCATTTGGGCGTCAAGTATCGCGAAGGCTTCATCAAGAATCGCTACATCGGACGCACCTTTATCATGCCTGGGCAGGAACTCAGGGAAAAATCGGTACGTCAGAAGCTTAGTCCTATTGATCTGGAATTTGCCGGCAAGACGGTATTGCTGGTAGATGATTCAATTGTTCGCGGTACTACTTCGGGACAGATTGTTGAGATGGCGCGTGATGCAGGTGCCAAAAAAGTCTACCTCGCCTCAGCAGCTCCTCCCGTGCGTTATCCGAATGTCTATGGAATCGATATGCCATCATCCAATGAGCTAATTGCTTTTAATCGAAGCGTTGAGCAAATTCGTGAATTGATAGGTTGTGACTGGCTCATCTACCAGGACATAGAGGACCTTGAAGAAGCCGTTGGTTTTGGTAATCGCAATATCTCGAGGTTTGAAGCGAGTTGTTTTACCGGAGAGTATGCGACTGGAGATGTCGCTGAAGATTACCTGCAAAGAATTGCTGAACAACGCTCGGACTCAGCCAAGCAACTCGCAAACTGAAACCTGATCATCCGACCCGTAAACCAGCACGCTGAAATTCCTCAACGTTGATGCCGTATGAACCATCAGGTAGTGTGGTTTTAATCTGATAAACGTTGTTCTGGGAATCAACATCCATCTGTGAAAGGTCGACGACAACTTGCTGTGTCGCATCCTTAATTGCGTCGAGTATCATGATGACTTTTGGGCGTAACTTGTCATTGGTATTCGATAGAACGATACCAATTTCGCCGTTGATCATTTCAACAATACTGCCAGGTGGAAAAATACCGATTGAATCGATGAAACTGACTACGAGGTGCTCGTCGAATTGAGTACCACGGTTTTTGTAGAGTATCTGTAGCGCTTCAGATGCTGATACGGCCTCTTTGTAAGGCTGTGTTGTTGTGATGACATCGTAGGCTTCCGCGATTGCGATAATTTTTGAGTATTTCGGAATTTTCTCTGCAGTCAAGCCACGAGGATAACCTTTACCATCGGGTCGTTCGTGATGCGTGTATGCAACGTCAGCTGCACCTGTTGAGACACTGCTGGTTGAGACGAGCAAGTCACGCCCGGCGCGACAATGATTCATCATTATTTTCTTCTCTTCCTGAGTCAGTGCTTCCTTCTTGCGCAGTAATTCGATAGGTATGCCGGTCTTGCCTATATCATGAAGCATGGCGCAAACACCCAGATCCTCAAGCTCTTTTGTTGTCAGCTTCAAGGTTTTGCCAAGTACGATCGACAAGGCAGCGACGTTCATTGAGTGCTGTGCAGTTCCTTCGTCCTTGGCCTGTATGCGTGTTAACCAGACAGAAGCGTCAGGGTTTCTGACAATGGAATCGACACAATCATCAACAACTGCCTTAACCTTGCCACTATTAACTTCAGCACCCAGGCGCATTTCTTCGAACATTGACGAGACCGTTTCGCTCGCCATCTTGTGCATGCCCGCCGCTGAGCTATATTCTTCTTCTACGGAAACCAGAGCGTCTGAATTGGAATTACCTGCGGCTACTTTGTTAGCCTCAGCCTTGTTACCACTGCTTAAACTGAATTCATCATAGTCGACGTAGACGTATTCGCATTCCTGCTGCAGCTGAAGAATTTCGTTACTGCTTTTAATATCCAGCCCTTGCAACATGAAGCTGGACTCTTCCCATGGTTTGTCTAGCTCAACCACTAACATACCGACACGCAAGTCTTTTACGGGCAGCCGAACACGATGCCGCCGATTCGACTCGGTGCGCTGTTGCGCGTTGCGCTGACCACTCTTTTGTTTACGAGCAGCGGCAACAGCGGCAGCAGAACGGCGCGACGGTTCCTTTTTGTCTGACCCAAAAAGCTTCTTTAACATTTAAATCTTTTTGACTGACAATGTGTCGGTAAAAAACTGTGTTTCATCTGTAGACAAAATCCTTTCTTGTAGTATGAAATCGGCCTTCAGGCCTTATTCTTTACCGGGGAAACAGCTTGTGTAACACCCTGTGTACAAGAATCCGTCCTTATTGAGCTTTTCAGTGATGCTGTTTATTACTTGTTTGTTAACAGTCTGACTGTCTGTTGCGTGAATAGAGTGAAAAAGCGGCTTTTGTGATGTATCTGCGCCCTGATGCATTGCCGTTTTTGGACCCATGTTGGCGCCATTGCTTGACCACAGCGGATGAGGTCGTTATTGTGCTGTTACGCCGATTTGAGTATCAGCTTGCGAGGCGTGATGGTGATCACAAAACGATGAAAATTCACCAATTCTCATCGAAGTAAACAACTTGATCATCTGAATCGAAATATCGCTAAAGCGGTTATTTTTTTGCACTTCCTGCAAAAAATCCCGCCATTGAAAGAAAAATCACAGCAAAACGAATTAAAACGAAAGGTCTGAGGACAATCGGCTTGCCCATGGAACGATCCGGGCTTTTTGCCTGTCTGTGGGCCTCCGGTTCGTACTTGCGACATAAATAAGTCGTCTGTTTTACAGATTGTGCTGACCAACGAGATAGATTTAGAAGGAGCAGAAGTGCATGTCAGATACGGGATTATCTTTTTCTGATGACACATTGGCCATTCGTGCTGGCCATACACGTAGTGATTTTCGTGAACACAGTGAGGCCATATATACCAGTTCGAGCTTTGTGTTCGACAATGCACAGCAAGCAGCTGCGTGTTTTAGCGGTGATGGTGACGGGTATATATATTCGCGTTTCTCCAACCCGACTGTCGATGGGTTTGAGCGCAGACTTGCCGCGATGGAGGGTGCACAAGCCTGTATTGCAACGAGCTCGGGTATGTCTGCAATCATGACGACAGTTCTGTCGCTGTTATCTCAGGGGGATCATATCGTTGCAGCGCGCAGTATGTTTGGCGCAACCGTTACCTTGTTTGAAAAAGTGCTGCCGCGATTCGGTATTTCCTGTAGTTGGGTAGATGTTACAGATGCTCAGAGTTGGCGGTCTGCTATCTCTGCAAATACGCGCATGATGTTTCTTGAAACGCCAACCAATCCTCTGACTGAAATTGCAGATATCAAAGCACTGTCCGCCATCGCTCGTGAACACGACATTTCTCTGGTGGTCGATAACTGTTTTTGTACACCGGTATTGCAGAAACCTCTTTCGCTCGGTGCTCATTATGTCGTGCACTCGGCAACAAAATATCTTGATGGTCAGGGACGTTGTATAGGTGGGGCTATTGCCGGGCCAGAGGACAGCATCAAAGGTGAGTTTCTGGCCACCATGCGCAGTGCCGGCCCTTCCATGAGCCCATTCAATGCCTGGGTGTTTACCAAAGGTCTTGAAACGCTGGGACTGCGTATGCAACGTCATTGTGACAACGCGATGCATCTGGCCGAATGGCTTGTTGATCAACCCTGGGTTGAGCATGTCTATTTTCCGGGTCTTAAATCTCACCCGCAACATGAACTTGCGCAGCTTCAACAAAATGGCTTTGGTGGTATTGTCAGTTTCGACATGGCTGATCAACGAGCAGCCTGGCGTCTGATTGACAAAACGCGCTTGCTATCGATAACCGCCAATCTTGGTGATGCCCGGACGACGATAACGCATCCTGCATCGACCACTCACGGTCGCTTGTCGCAGCAAGCACGTGATCGTGCAGGTATTGGGGATGGTTTGGTGCGAATCGCAGTAGGCCTCGAAAACATCGACGATATAATCGCTGACTTGCAGCAAGCATTCAAAGACTAAAACAACTGCAGTACGAAAGCTCCTGACATGACTTCGGTTTCACGCTCATCGGCAAAGACAATTTTTCAGGCTGCCTTGCATGCCGTGGCCGGTGATCAGGCTGTCATGAATGCAGTCGCTGAGACTAAATTCGGCTCACGCGTGCATCTGGCGGCTATTGGTAAAGCTGCCTCTGCGATGGCGCTTGGTGCCAGAGCCGCGTTGGACAGCCGAATCGCACGGGCTCTGATACTGACCAAATACGATCACACATCGCCTGAATTACGTGCCGATTCGCGATTCCAAATCCATGAATCGTCTCACCCGATACCCGATGCGGCATCGCTTCAAGCAGGTGCTTACCTTACGGACTTTGTCAGTGGTGTTGACGAGAAAGACGAATTGCTTGTGCTCTTGTCAGGTGGCGCATCTGCGTTGGTTGAACAGCTACCGTCCACCATGTCGCTTCATGATCTGACACGGGTCACTGACTTTATGTTGTCCAGTGGTATGAACATCACGCAAATGAATCGGGTGCGTCGTTCACTCTCGTGTATAAAAGGTGGTGGGTTGGGAGCAAGCTTAAGTGGTTGCCGCGTGCGTCAGTATGTGATTTCAGATGTGCCGGGAGACAAGCTGCAAGACATCGGTTCAGGACCGTTGGCGCCGGTTGAGACGGCAAGTGATGAAAGCTGTGTTTTACCTGAACTGCCTGACTGGTTGTTACGATTCATTGACAGTGCGCCGCAAATGGATGCAGATTGCAGGGCACGTCTTGCGCGTGTTGAGTCACGCATTGTCGCCTCGTCAGGCAAAGCGTTGACAACGGCTATTAACAAGGCAAAGGCACTTGGCTTTTCAGTGCCTGCGGTGTCTGGTGATTTGCATCAGGACGTGACTGATAACGCCCGCATGATAGTGTCACAAATACTAAGTGCAGATGCAGTCCAAGGTGTTTATATCTGGGCAGGTGAATCGACGGTTAATCTCCCGGCTAACCCCGGGCGTGGTGGGCGCAACCAGCATTTGGCCGCTTTACTGGCTTCGCAAATAGAAAATCAACCCGTGACAGTACTATGCGGCGCTACCGATGGTACGGATGGCCCGACTGCCGATGCCGGTGGAGTTGTGGACGGGCAGAGCTGTGCCCGTGCCCGTCGCCTGGGACTTGATCTTGAGCGTTCAATTGCAAGGTCTGATACCGGCAATTGGCTGGAAGGATGTGGAGCGCTGTTAACAACCGGCCCGACTGGAACGAATGTGATGGATTTGGTTGTGGCTATACGTCACTAACGCACGATCTCAGCATCAGCACGCAACTCTTCCAGTTTCTTTTGAATACGTTGCGCGACAAAAGCACTTTGTAGCTGCGATTTAACACTTTCAAATGTGGGTACAGGCGTGCCGCGCTTATCGCGAAGCTCCAGTATGTGCCAGCCGAAATCGGTTTTCACTGGGGTTTTACTGTAAGAGCCTTTTTCCATTGTTGCCAGTACTTCTACCAGCTGCGCTGGCAATGCCTCTGTGTGCACCCAACCCAGGTCACCACCTTGCTTGGCACCGGCATCAATGGACAGTTCTTTTGCTACCTCGGCAAAGGCTTTACCTTCGTCGAGTATCGCAATGGCTTTTGTTGCGTCTTCCTCGGTATCAGTCATTATCTGGCTTACTTGAAATTCATCCTTGGCCAGGCCTTCAACCTGGTTGTCGTATTGTTCTTTTAATTCGTATTCCGTGGCTTCAAGGGTATCGGAAATTTCTCTGAGGTAGCCGTTGGACAGAATCTGCATTCGTTGCAGATCCAGTGCGCTGGCAATTTCATCGCGTTCGTGCAGTCCAGCCTTTTCAGCTAACTGGGTAAGGAGTGTCAGATTGATTAACTCGTCAACGATCTCGTCCTCCGACAGGTTCTGGCGCTGGTTCTGGAACTGCCGTGTGACGATATCGAGCAGGCTTTGCGAGACGGGCTCACCGTTAACTGTTGCGACAGATGTTTGCTCCTGTGCCATCACGGGTGCGCTGGTCAATGCCAGTGATGAAAAAAACGTTATACCGATAATCGAAGCCAGAGCAGTAGCCTTTAGCCCGACCACCCGTTGAGCGACCGGGCGGTTGTCGCTTGCTGTGTCCAGAGAAGTTGTCGTTGTCTGGCTGTGAGCTTGAGTAGCTGTGCTTGTTTTCATAATCACGCTTTGTGTGGTTTTGATAATCGTTGTTAAGAGTATGGTTGGTCAGGATCGGTTCAACACAGACCAGTGCTTTTTCATGGAAGAACTTTTTTAAAAGGCTTGATCGACACCGACTCGTATACACCTGCAGACACATAGGGATCCAGATCGGCCCAATCCCTGGCTGCCTGCAATGAATCAAATTCAGCAATTATTATGCTACCCGTAAAGCCTGCATCACCCGGATTCTCGGCATCAATCGCTGGCAATGGGCCGGCTGTTAGCAATTTGCCGGCGTTTTTAAGGTCTTCGAGTCTCGCCAGATGCTCTGGACGGGCGCTTTGGCGCTTTGCAGTGCTGTTTTGCACATCGGTGGCCACTATGGCGTAGTACATGGAAGTGCTCCAAAGTTCGGTTAAAAGGGTTTGAGTCGAGTGTCGGGTCAGAGTTTGGCTTTACAGCTCATTGCCATCAGTCCCGGTAACGTTAATCACTGTCAGAATTTTGCCACTAATATGCGCGTTTCGCTTCAGGGATACTATACTCACAGCTTGTCACATCCCGAATACTTGAAACGGGAAGACGGGAAATGAGCCAGTACTTTCAAATTCACCCGGTCAATCCGCAACAGCGATTGATCGGTCGAGCTGTCGATATTGTTGAGAAAGGCGGCTTGATCGTCTACCCGACAGATTCATGCTATGCCTTCGGCTGCCACATTGGTAACAAGCAGGCAATGAAGCAAATTACACGCATCAGACGTACTGATGCCAACCACAACTTTACACTGGTCTGCAGGGATCTGTCTGACATCTCAACTTATGGTCGTCTCGATAATTCCGGGTACCGGTTACTTAAATCCCTGACCCCCGGACCCTACACCTTCATTATGAAGGCAACGCGTGAAGTGCCAAGAAGACTGCAGAACCCGAAACGCAGCACCATTGGTATTCGTGTTCCGGACAATGCAATTTGCGCTGCGCTGCTGGACAGACTGGGTCAACCGATGATGAGCGGCACGTTGATTCTGCCGCCGGACGAACTACCGGAAACCGATCCTCAGGAAATCCGGGAAAAACTGGAACATCAGGTTGATCTGATTATCGATGGCGGTAATTGTGGATTTGAGCCGACTACCGTAGTGCAACTTGATGATAGTGGCTCGGTAAATGTGATGCGCGAGGGAAAAGGCGTTCTTTCCTTTTAAAATCAATAGGGTTCCGCGTGCTGCGCAGTTATAATTGGCAGTAGAATCAACTGAAAATCAAACATGTCGAATCAAAGCCCACAGCCCTCGCAAGCAGCAGACCCGCGTGATCCTGCAGGCTCCGCTGTGCATGCGACCCAGGGAGCGGGGGAGAATGGTGACAGCGAAGACAATGTCGTTGCGCTGGTACGCGGCGAGCCCGTGCTTGAGTTACCACAGGACCTGTACATTCCGCCGGATGCGCTGGAAGTCATACTCGATACCTTTGAGGGGCCGCTCGATCTGCTGCTCTATCTGATTAAAAGACAGAATCTCGATATTCTCAATATTCCCATCGCTCATATTACTGAGCAGTACATGGAGTACATTCGGTTGATGGAGACGCTGCGTCTCGAGCTGGCTGCAGAATATCTGCTAATGGCTGCGATGCTGGCCG
The DNA here is from genome assembly GCA_964411665.1 of uncultured Granulosicoccaceae bacterium. Taxonomy (GTDB): domain Bacteria; phylum Pseudomonadota; class Gammaproteobacteria; order Granulosicoccales; family Granulosicoccaceae; genus CALFCE01. Next base: position 44,980 of record CAYPMR010000025.1, read on the forward strand.
AAATCAAATCGCGCATGCTCTTACCCAGAGTCGAGACGGATGCCGACGATGAAGACGACCCGCGCGCTGAACTGATTCGGCGTTTGCAGGAATATGAGCGCTTCAAAGAAGCCAGTGAAAACCTCTCTGAACTACCGCGCGTTGAACGTGACCTCCATGTGTTGAGTGCTAAAGCCCCGGTGATTGATCGCGATACTCCGTTGCCGGATATCACATTGCGTGAGCTATTGTTGGCCTTCAAGGATGTCGCGATGCGTAATCACGCCATGCAGCATCACAATATTTCCAGAGAAACATTGTCGGTGCGTGAGCGTATGACGCAAATACTCTCTGTATTGCGGATCGGTGAATTTTGCGAGTTCAGCACCTGTTTTACACCCGAGGAAGGTAGGCAAGGGATAGTAGTGACATTTCTGGCGATACTGGAATTGTGTAAAGAGTCGAGCATTGACATCGTTCAATCCGCGCCCTATGCCCCTATTTATTTAAAACCGCGGACCTCGGTCCTCGAAGAGCAAGTGGACCATAGTCATAGAGATGTCGAAATACCGGATGATGATAGTTCGGCTGAGTCATCCTAGCAGGCTGTTGAAAATCGAGTCATAAATTATGCAACCTGAACAATTACGTAACATCATCGAAGCAGCTTTACTGGTTGCGTCGCGGCCGATGTCACTCAATCAGCTTGAATCACTGTTTGCTGATGATGAGACACCGCCTTCGCGAGATGACATTCGGCAATCTTTGCAGGAATTGCAATCGCATTTTGAAAATCGTGGCATTGAGCTGGTTGAAGTTGCCAGTGGCTGGCGCATGCAGTCTCGTCAGGAAGTGAGTTCGTGGATTGCTCATCTGTTCCAGGAGAAAGCACCACGTTACTCGCGTGCATTACTGGAGACATTGGTATTGGTTGCTTACCGTCAGCCGATCACCCGTGGTGAGATTGAAGATGTACGTGGCGTCGCTGTCAGCTCCAACATCATTAAAACCTTGATCGAAAGGGATTGGGTAAAAGTTGTCGGTTATCGTGATGTACCTGGGCGACCAGAGTTATTGGCAACCACTCGACATTTCCTGGATTATTTCAATCTTCGCAAGATCGGTGATTTACCGACACTCTCGGAGATAAAATCACTGGAAGAAATTGTGCCTGAACTGGCGCAAGAAGTATCGATGCTCGATGGTACACCAGTTGAAGATGGTGAAGAGGTTGATAACTCTGAATCAAATGTATCGAATTCACAGCATGCCACTGATGAGCAGGCAGAATCTGAAACTGGTGATGCAGCTGACTTGGCAGAAGGTGAGACTGATACACTCCATGACGATGAGCTTGATGACAACGAGCCGGACGATGATGATTTAGCACAAAGCAAAACAGCTGCTGCTGAAACCATGGTTGATGTCGAGTTGTCGCCGGATGAAGACGCTGCTGATACAGACACACAAGAGAAGCTGGATTTAACGTCTGCTGATGAGCTGGATGGTGATCAGACTGATGATGAATTGCTGGCTGTCAATGAAGCTACCATAGACGCCCTGGCCAATGTATCCCGCCCTGAATCCGAGCTCATACACTAGTGGTTCGACTGTCGGTTGTGACACGGTTGTGACGATATGTGGCAATTACGCCAATTAGTACTTCTTCGCGCTGCTCTGTCTTTAGGATAACGCCAAAACCCGGCATATATACCCAAATGTCGCTCGATAGCTGCCTAACCGGTAGTGCCAATTCACGCAATTAATTACAGTTTGGCCTGGCCAATCCGGCTTCGTCCGCGAAACAAACTGCATAATTCTTTTCATAGTTGTTACTTTTTCGAAAATTTGTGTATTCGTAGGAAAAAATTGTGCGTCTCTGGTCGGCATATTGCTCACATGTCCTCACGCTAATAAGGCGGTATAACGAAGGACAAAAACATGAAAACATCTTTTTCCATGAAGTTGAGCATTGCTGTTCTCTTTGTGGCGGCATCACTGGCAGGGGTCGGTTGTTCAACGACTAGTCCCACTGAGCCATCACTGGGCTATGCCTTTCGTGATGCAGGTGTGCAGCGACATGTATATGCAGCCACAGGAGTTGGTGCGAGTAATCTAACCCCTGATGATGCTTTCCTGTCTGGCTTCGATCGTGATGATCAAGTTGAACCTGCCGGACAGGTTACTCTGGGTGCAGACATTAATCGCGCAATGGCATTTGAATTGAGCTCTGCTGACCTTGGTAGTGCCGGTTTTTCACAGGGCGGCCGCATCAACTATCAGGCTCACGGTGCCAGTGGGTTGCTGTACGGTGGTAAATCACGCAACAACTATAAGCGACAGGGCCTGAGCCCGTTTGCTCGTTTGGGTGTTGCCTATGTAACGCATAACAGTGAAGGTGCAGTTCCTGGGGATATTGATGATCGCGCCAATGTAATGTTTGGTGCTGGTCTGGAATACATGACACGTAGAGGTCTGGGTATTCGTGCTGAAGGTGTTCAGTTTGATCATGATGCACACTATGCGCAAATGGGTATAATCTACCGAACCGGCGCTCGTACCGAGAGTCCAGCAGTTGAAATCGCTTTATCGCCTGAGCCACAACCTGAACCAGTTGCAGCAAAGCCTGAGCCTGTTGTTTATGATGCTTGCAGTGACTTTAATGGTACGCTTGACGGTGTGAACTTTGAATTTGATTCTGCTTCGTTGACGTCTGCAGCAAGAAGCATTCTGGACAATGTTGCATCTGTTTTGTCCGAGTGTGACACTGCACCGGTCAGCATTTCTGCACACACTGATAGCATCGGTACGAACAGCTATAACGATGGATTGTCAGAGCGCCGCGCGAGTTCAGTTTCTAACTACTTGAACAATGCTGGTATCGATCAGTCTCGTATGACATCGGTTGCTTTAGGTGAATCACAGCCTATCGACAGCAACGACACACCTGAAGGTCGAAGCCGTAATCGCCGGGTTGAGCTGATTGCTCAGTAATCAGTGGT